>MWCA01000005.1 GCA_002069785.1 Lentisphaerae bacterium ADurb.Bin242
ACCTGAAACTCCCCGGCAATTTCCGCGATCGTCTTGTCATCCCGCAGCGCCGCCAGCGCCACCCGACTTTTGAACTTACTGTCGAACTTCCTTTTTCATTTCGACTTCCCTTTCGTGTAAAACTTGAACTCTCTAATTTACGACCCGTTTTACACCAATGCAACCTGTCCAGCTTTCGGGGCCAACCGCATAATGCAACATCCCGTTGGAAGCATATAAGCATTCAGAAAATGGTTTAAATACTTAATTCTTGCTATTTTTCACAATATCCTTCTCTAGAGACAGGAAAGCCCTCCCTCTCCACGAGAACATACATTTTTCACAGCTAAAATAGACTTTCCTGCAAAAAACAGGTGTCTTTTATCCATTTTCTCAATCTGCCCAGTTGACCGAGCCTAAGATTTCTTTAATGTCCTTCTTATAGGGACAATAGTTTTTTTACTGGAAAGGTGGTGCAGAAATGAGATTCTATGTCGATAAAATTTCATGGCTTTATTCTTTCGTTTTGCTTTCAGGCGATTCAAGCGAATCCTCGGACAACACGAACTTCACGATGTCCGTATTGCGGTATCGTACCGACGTTCCTATCATCTTGCGCCGGAAGGGGAAATACTCGCTCCGCTCCAGCTTTTTGAAGTTTGCCAGGCTGAGCCCCAGCATTTCCGCCGCTTCGGGCTGTCCGATCAGTTTCGGCAGCACTTCCGGAATGGGCTCTCCATTTTTCGCCAGATTCCTGAGCTGTGCGATGATCTCCCGTTCTTCCGGGATGCTCAGTACTCCATTCTCCGCCAAGGGATGCAGCAGCTTGGCGATAAGGTTCACGCTCTTCAGCCGGATCATGTTTTCCATTTTTTTCCATCTCCTGTTTTTTCCATGCTATCGAAATCTCCCGATGGCGAACGTCTCTCCTCTTGAAACTCCGTTCGAGAGAATCGGGGTTTTAGATTTTGTATATATTGTATATATAATGAATAATAAAGACTATACGGATGATTCCCAGGATTCCACCAGAAGAAGAGTTCTGTATCTGAGACCATCCAAATCCGGGCAAAGTAGTCTAATCCATTCCGCATCGAGCACCTCCACAGAGAAAAATAAATACTCAACGGCATTTGACACTATCGGGACTCTGATTCCACAAAATCCCGCATTCTCGATGATGCCGACTGACCCGGAACGCTTTTTTACCGCGATTCCGTATTTTTCACGCGATGGTCCTCTAGAAAAGTTATTTTATATATAGTGCAAGTGCATGAAATCCAAAGACAACAATAATGAAAGGAGATACATATATCATGCCAAGACCCAAAATCACCCTGTCCGACGTTTACGAGGGCTACCGCATCCAGAAGAGCCTGTACGGAAGCCGATGCGATATCCTCGACGTAATTGTCAAGACCTTCCGCTACATGTGGACCCGCTGTAGTCAGCGCCTCTGCGTCTGCCACTTCACCGTCAACATGCCCCCGGAATTGAACCTCACGGCAAACGACTCCATCTGCAACATGCTTCAGAGCTGGCGTCGCACCTTGGAGAACCGTAAAATCCTCGCCGAATACCTCTGGGCCCGGGAAAGGGGCGACTATGCCTCCGTCCCCCACCCGCACTACCACATTTTCCTGATTTTGCCCGGGAGGCAGTTCCAGTATGCAAAGGCCATTGCTAACCGTCTCGACGAACTTCTCTCCCGCCGCCTCGGAAGGCCCGTCAAACTCCTTCACGTCAATCCTCCCAACAGAGACGGCTTCTGCTGGGGCAAGAAGGTTTCCGAAAAGCTCGGCAACCTCGGCGACGCAATCCACTGGGTCTCCTACCTGGCCAAAGTCAAGACCAAGGAGGCTCCGCCCTTCAAGAGGTCCTTCGGCCGCTCCAAGGGCTACCTCAAGGGGCCGCTTCCGTCTCCGTCGCCGATCGTGGTGGAGATATTCAAATCCATCGGTGTGTCCTTTGATGAGCCTGACGACGACTTCGAATCCATGGACGTCTCCATGTCCGAGGAGGAGCAGGAATCCTTCGGTTACGGGGACGTGAATCCGGAGGAATACGTCAACTTCGATCCGCAGACGGGAGGTCCCTATGAGAAGAAAGCGTAAGAAAACTATTCTCCTTGCACAGAAGCCACCTAATGGGACGTCGATAGGCATGAAGCCACTCAATGCCCCTTCCCGTGGCTCCGAAACGGCAAGGAAGGCGTTTGAATCAAGCGACTTACATCAGATTAGAAAGGAAGAATCCATCATGAAGAAAAGTCAATGTCTCATCCAGAAAATGCTGGCTCGCTGCGGGTCGGTTCGTATCTACGGGCTCTCGACAAAATCCGTCCGCACTCCGGATTCGGAGGAAACCTTATGGCGGGCCTTGCGTCAAATGAAGGAATCGATGCGGAGCGAAAGCGCCGAAGTGGAATTTGCCTTCCGGGAGGCTGCGATGGTCAACCCGATCGCCCGATGCTTCGACGTCATGGTGACTGCGGACGCACGCCTCAAGCTCTCCTCCGTCGATTTCCGGGAAAGGCTTTATCTGGCCTGGCCGGAATCCGAAATTCTCATTTCCGTCTTTCGGCTCCCGCTTTCCCAGGGGGACGGCTTCATCCAGCTCTCTGCAGAGGAGGCTCCCTTGATCCCGGACCCTTTGAAAGCCATGGAGCGGCGCAATGCCCTTGAACTCCTGCCGTCAGAGAAAGACTTGAAAATGCTCATTTTCCTCCTGCGCAATTCCCAGAAGCGGGAACTGGGACAGATGAAAAGAGCAAGCTGAAAACAACTTCCGGAGGAGGCGAAAAATTGCAGAGAAGGCATTCTCCTTGCACAGGAGCCACTCAATGGGGCGTCGATAGGCATGAAAACCTTCTAAGCCCCTTCCCGTGGCTCCGAAATGGCAAGGAAAGCATTTGAGAGAAGTCATTTGCATCAAGTAAAGAAAATGAGAAAATCGAATTCCAATCAGTCAAAGGGCGCGTCCGCAATTTCCCGGGACCTTTCCGGCATCTCCGGGACGCGGGAAGTGCGAACCCGCCCTGCTGACCGCCTGCCCTTCTCTCTGGAGGATCTCGCAAGAGGAAGGTCCGAGCGAGGACCGCCACGGAAAAACCCTTCGGGGCCATTCAATCGGGGGAACTGAGCCGCATTCGAAATTCAGAGAAAATTTTGCTTGTCATGGTTGCATAGAAAAACGTGACAAGCAAAAACGTATAAGAAATTTTAATTCAAAATGAAAGGGCATTTATAATGATGCCAAAATTGACAGCAATTCATCCGAGCGACGCAAGCATTCCGGAGAACGAATTTTACAGACGGTATGCGAAAAGTTTCCTCCGTTGTGTGCACGAAGAACAGGAGAAAAACCTTCTGATGACGGTTCTCTACCTGAAACTTCACCCGTCGGTTCCGTTGGCCGAGGCAGACAGGGAAATCTTACCCGCCATTCACAAACTCAACATGAAGAGGAACAAGGTTCCGTCTCTCTACTTCCTTATGCAGAAACGGCTATTGTCTCTGTCTCAGGGAACAAGGCCGGGCTACATCTTCACCATTTTTCGCAGAGCATTAAACGTGAATGTGAAGACGATCAATACAGCCAAGATGATCGAATGGTTCAAAGATGCAATGACATGCGAGAAATACGGGGCATCGTCTCTTGCAGAGGACGTGCTCTATTGGAAGCGTCCCAATCGCAACCGCTGCATACATGACGGATTGCTGATAAGACCTGAATGGGAAACTTCTCTGGCAAAAGGGATGAGTTGGATCGACCAAGTCTTTGCAGACCACCGTCGGACTGAATGGCTTGTGTGTTCGCACGGGGACGTCAAGGAAATTGATATGTCAACGGGACTTCTCAAAGAAAAAAGCCTATTGCCTCCCGATGTCATCGAGGGAAAGCAAGGCGTCGAAGCGGAAATGAAAGAAAAGCTGCTTCCGGAAAATTGGACGGCGGACGGGAGAACCGTGCCTCCCAACGCACTCAATTACAGGAATACGGTAAAAAGAAAGGTGACAAAGACGTATGAAAAACAAGACGTTTTCAAGAATGCTCCAGCGTTTGAAGGAGACGTAAAAATGCTTGAACGTTGGCTTCGTGAAAACCACAAGAAGGTCTGGTACCAAAAAGGAGCGGTTCTCCACACCGAAGTAAGCCTGGATGGCACCCGCTGGATATACCAGGTTGAATGGCATCGCAGGGAGCTTCGGGCCAAGCTGAAATGTTACTGATAGAAATGGGAGGGAGAGCTCCCGTGCTAAGAGACCTGTTTCCTTGCACGGGAGACCTCCGATGGGACGTCAATAGGTATAAAAACCTTCTATGCCCCCTCCCGCAGCAGCGAAATACCAGAAAAAAGGCAGAGAAAATAACCCTGGTGGCGAGGAAAGCTGTTCCTCTCCCCGACAGATTGAAGGAGGCTGAACCATGTAGCAGAAAAAGAATCTGAACGCAAAAGTCGCGCGACTCATTTTCCGGTAGGAGCCGTGCGGAAAATTTGAATATATCGGAAGAATAGAATGATTGATTAGGAGAAAAAAACATGAGAAAAGAATTGATTGTTATGAAGTCGCCTTGGGATGATGTGCTTCTGCCGAAACGCGAAAACGGTTATCGGCTGAAGCTTTTGCTGTGGCTGCGCTCGTTCACCAAAAAATTCCAGGAAGAACATAAACAGGACGCGGTAATCTTCCGCATCAAAATTGAAATGCCCTTCAATTCTCTATTGAAGAATATTGAAGAAAACACTCAAATTGTTATGGATTCACTGGAATTGTTGAAATGCAGTGTCAAGCCAATCGAATATGCGTGGAATCGGATTCCAAACAGCGGCTGCTATCAGGTAGCGGTGATCTATCGTAAGTGCTGCGGATGGGAAGACCAGATTCCCCAAATTCTCGAGAAATACCTGCTTCACAGTACATACGGCGCCGAAAGCCGGGAAGAAATGGATGGAGGAAATGAGCTCAGCACGCTTCTGGAAAGATATGATACCAACTCCTCGGAGGTCCGTATTGGTGAACTTGTCGGATTCCTTCTCGAGTTCCTGGCCTATGCAAAACCTCAGAAAAACATTTCCCACGTCGTTCCATACAAAAATGTTGAAGTCTCCAAGTATTTGTATGACGTGGACATGGTCAAACTTTGCGGAATTTCCAAAAAGCGCACAAAATGTATGCGGCAGGAATACGCAGAACTCAAAATTTTTGACTATTGAAAGATAATCCGGACAAAAACGACTGAAGGAGGCAGAACCATGTAGCAGAAAAGCTATAATCTGAACACTGAAAAGCACGACTTTTTCCGGTAAAAAAAGTCGTGCAGGCAATTTGTATATTGAAAGAAAAATCCTGTAATAAAGGAAATTATTTATGAAGAAAAAGAAGATCTCTCGTGTTTCTCAAGAGAAACAGCCCGCTCCGACAGTGTTAAAATACAACGATGTCGCGGAGCTGGGACGAACCGCAACCCGGGTCTGCGTTGAAGAAGTCTGGGCCCATTACGGCAGGAAGGTTAACATCATTGCATTTTCCATCCACTTCCCGGATGGTCTTTCGTCTGAACAAATTCCGCCATTGCTGCAAAATGCGGCCACCGATTTTCAGAAAACCGTCAAAAAAATTATCGGCGGGTATTGGGAATTCGTCTGGCTCCTGAAAAGTCGGCGTCACTGTAAAATTCTTGATTACCATGCAGACGTCATCTTCGTCTACAGCGGAAAAGGATTAATGGGATGCCAGAAACTGGAACGCGCCTTTTCCAGCCAATGGAAGCAATGCGAAGGCAAAGAACCAATGGCAATAAGATGCTTTCAGCCGCCCGGCAATCTTCAGCCAGGGACAATGCCAGTGCGGGAGGAGTGGAATAACTACGAGAAAGCGCTTCACTGGGTAAGCAGCTTTGCCGGTTCCGACGACAATGTTTTCCAACTCATCCGAATCGGCGTTTCCAGTCAGGAAACTCATCGCTCCAAACGACTGGCTCGCAAGGAACGAAAACGCAAGGCGAATTTGGAACAGCTTGCGATTCTTAAACAAAATGCGAAGGAACACGGAAGGAGGAAATTCAGACGGGGCAAGGCGCATCCCATGAATCAAAGGAAAAAGCAGGCCGCTTAATCATCCAGGGGATTGCAGTCCGGTTTTGACGGCAGGGCTGCAATCCCTGAATTTTTCCAGAGATGAACGAAAATTTCCCTCAGCCCGCGATCTCCAGCTGTTTGGAGTCGGCGTATTTGCGGACATGTTCGAACGCTTCCGGAGAGGGCAGTTGGTTGTGTTTCCCGCGAATCTGGACAATACGATGACTGACCGGACTGATTTCCAACGTCAGGTCGATCTCTCCGGAGGGCGAACGCATGGAGACAATCGCACTCTTGCCGCGAAGACAGGCTCCGAGATAGCGGCCGACACAATGGCGCTGACGTTTTCCCTCCTCCCGCAGGGAAGCGGCATCGTGAAGTTCTTCAAAGGTGATTCCCGACTTCTTGAGGACAGCCGAGAATCCGTATGTCTTCCACGAGTCCGCATTTCGACGATAGCCGAAGAGTTGGAAATGCCAGTCGTCGATTTCCCGCTGCAATCCGGAAAGAGACCGTCCCTTGAGCGAGAAATCCGGCTCAGGAAAACGCTCCTGGAAAAGATATTCGCCAAGAGGCCGGACGTGCCAGACCGGAACTTTCCGCCGGACCAGCCATTCGGCCACGGGACGCGCAAATTGAAGGATTTCCGGGAATTCTCCAATCTTCCGGACAGGCCACGCTTTCGCCAGCTCTGCGGAAACTCTCCCAGAACATCCCTGCGACAGGCCTGCCAGATAGATGCAGCAGGAATACAGGGACGGCATTTCCGGCTGGGGCCGCGCGAACAACGACAGTTCCCCCTTGCTCAGACCAAACAGCTTACGGGGAGACTCTCCACGTCCCAGCCAAACCAGCTTTTCGACCGCTTCGGAGGATTGCAGAATCTTCCATTGCGCATAGCACCACTCCGGCAGACGATAGGGAAGAAACATTTCATCCAGCCACTGCCGGAGCTGTTTTTCCCGATTGTGACTGCGTAACTTCAAGTTGGAATCGAACGGAAGAAGCTTCAAATGGCTGACTTGCGCCATGTTCCAGAGTTGAACGATCCCCGTGGAGTTCGGCAGCTGGGACGTGAAAAAGATTTTCAGCCGGTTGCGTATGCCGAAATCGAGCATTTCAATGTAGCGTTCCGACAAGCTGCCTATTCGTCTGCAGAAAAACTCCCAGTGAATTCTGTCCCATTGCCGGTAACGCCACCTCCGGCGCAGCGGACGCGGCAGCGACTCGTAATACGATTGGAGCCAGTCGAAGTTATTCATGCTCTTTGCATCAAAGGAAAATCTCTCCTGCCGAAAAATGCCGCAATCAAGTCCTGCAAACCGACAAAAAACGTGAAAACGTACAAAGGCAGACCGATTTGAGTCCATTTTTCTGTATTTCTGCAAATTTGAGGCATAGGCATATATCGGATTACATTATGCATGACGGCAATCAGACAAATGACGGGAACGACTATTTTTGAACTGGTTTGAATAGATTATCCAAAATATCGCCATCATATCAATTTCATTCGACGAACTTATTTCCGGACATATTCTTTTTGTGATATGCCAAAGGTGTGATTTTGAAATGTGCTTTGAAATCGCGTGTAAAAAACGATTGGTCTCGATAACCGCAATGCTGCATGGCTGCACGAATTGAAATATCGGGATGACAAAGAAGATATGCGGCATATTCCAGACGTGCGTTTTTAAGGAAATGCATCGGAGAAATCTCACAATGCTTCAGGAATAGACGCCTTATGGTAGAAAGCGAACAATTGTATTCGTGAGCCATGGATTCAAGAGAATGGTTTTTCCCGAGATTTTGCGTGATTTTGTGAAGAAACTTTTTGAACTCGTTTTCACCTGTCGTCTTTTCGCTCTGAAAATAGTTGAGAATCAGATAGACAACCTCATAGGCCAGCACCGACTGCGCGAATGTATCCACCCCTTCTTTACCTCCATCGCGTAACAGAGTCTTGATTCGGGCAAATAGAGGTGCGAAAAGCTCCGCGCAATGACGTATCACATTCTGCTCCGGCTCCAATTGCGCAAGCAGAAGATTGTAATATACGCCCACATAGATTTTGGTAAGACGTTTGCCAGGCACCACGCGCAGATTGTGTTCCTGCAAATGGGAGCTGATGCACATATCTCCGGCTCTTACTGGAATATCACGTCCGCCGGTGCTGAAAATTCCTTCGCCGTTGGTTATAAGATTGAAAGCGCAACTCTGCTGAGTGAAAAAATTGACCGAGCAGCAGCCTTTCATTAGGGATTCTCCATAGACAAGCAGATACGGCAACTTGCGATTCGACGACTTGAGCATGAACCTATCCGCCCAGCTGACCTCGTCAAGCAGTTCAGTGTGAATGCCGTTTTCTTTGTAATATGAGCGTTGAGAATTCATATTTGCACTTTATATTATAAAAATGTGACAATATAATCCTAAAAAACAAAATTGCAAACTAGAAATTATGTGGTATAATGAGATAATTTCAAAATAAGGGATTAGAAAACAGACTTGAAAAAGTAAGTGGAAAATTCATTTTTTCTAAGCTGGCAAAGAAAGGGAAGGCATGAATAGTCTATTTGAGCGTTATATTACAATTGAACCGGACTTTTTCAAGAGTTGAAAGGAGAAATCGGAGAACTTTCCGGAAATTAGAGAATTTTGTGCGAAGTTTGGAAGCCATCCGTCCAAAGCGGTTCATTCCCGCTGAATTATTTATCTTTTCAAGATTGACCGGAGGATGGTATTTCTCTGGCAAAAAAAATCAGGAGGCAATGAAAAAATGGATAAATGTAAACAGGCGGGTTTCACATTGACAGAACTCCTCGTTGTAATTGCGATCATCGTGATTTTAGCAAGCATGCTGCTGCCGACGTTAAACATGGTGCGCGAAAAAGCTAAAACCATGTCATGCGAAGTAAATCTTAAACAAATCCTTTACGCATTTAATTTCTATATGGAGGACAATAAAGAGTGGTGTTCGACGCTTGACCATTATTCGGGCTGCAATTGGGCAGGCATGTATAATCAGCTGGGGTATATCAAGACGCCTAAAGTTTTCGGTTGCCTCTCCGAAAACGCGAAACCGACATCCTACAATTCGAGTCAACTCCATTATGGACTCAATACCAGCACGTTCGGCCTGGGATCGAGCAGCGCTCTTATATGGAGACAGATCAAACGCCCCATGCTCAATGGATTTTCAACTGCGACGGGATTGATTGTCTTCACTGAAGGAATGCGGGCGGGCACTCGGCCTGGACGAGTCAACCATGCTTACGGCATCAAGGTTTCCGGCAAGGCCTATCCGTATGAGACAAGCAATGATTTGACCAGCCCATATTTGAGACATGAAAAATTCCGTGCGGCGGCCGCCGCCACCTTTGGTGGAGGCGTAATAAAATATACCTACACGGGAACAATGAGCGAACATAAACGCTGGTCCCCGCGCCAGAACAATTATTCATGGACTTTTTATGAAAAGTATACTGTAACCGACTGATTCATGGAGGATAAATATGATTCATTCAATTACAAAATTTGTATTCGCAGTCTTGGCTGCCACATCTTTTTCGATACCCAGTACGGGAGTAGACATCAAGAGTAATTTCGCTTACTGGGCAAGAACGAACACCAAGATAATTGAAGGATGGGGATTGGCTGCCGCTGGTCAGAAGGATGCTCCAACAGAAATTAAGATACTGCCGCGCAACGAAAAAGGGTTTTCGACTCTTTACCTCAAAAATCACCCCAAGGGAAACTCTTTCCTTATCAGTCATACGAGGATTCCGGCAACTGCCGGAGACGAACTAATTCTTACAGGCGAAATCAAGGGCGGCGGAAAGGCGTTTTTCACATACTGCCGCTACGATATTAACAAGAGGAACTGCGGATACGTAAAAAATATCCCCATTCCCCTTTCAGACGAATTCAAATCTTTTGAAATCAAGCTTAAAATCGAAGATCCGCCCAAGGACAAGACGCGTATGATCAATATAGCATTTACCCTGGAGGGCGGATCACGTGAGCTTTATCTCAAAAATCTAAAGCTTGACACCAAACGCAATACGGAAAATGAATCGCTTGGATTCCGCACCTATCCCGCAGGCAGGTTGGCCTCAACTCCAACAATGGATATAGAGGCTGATTTGAAAAATATCTGGAAAGATATTCCCGCCGGACAGGGATTTTATCTGCTGCGCAACTCCGAATTCGAGGATGCGTCGCGGCAGACGTCAATCAAAATGGGACACGACGGCAAACGCCTTTATCTTTTCACCCGCTGCGATGAACCTGAGATAGAAAAGCTCATCAGTGATCCAACCTCTTACCGCGACGGACTCAAGGCCGACGATCAAGTAGAGTTCGCAATCACGCACGATCGCAAAGCATTCCAGAGATACTTCGTTTCAAACAGCGCCGGAGCCATCTTTCAGCTCCGCTCTTCACTTAACGTCAAGGCCTCCGGACTGAAGGGAAAAGATCATTTCTACACGTGTCTTTCAATTCCTCTTGACGGCCTTCTTCCCGACCAGAAGCGTGTAGAATTCGGCAAACCATACTATTTCAATGTCGGACGCTCCCGTTACGCCGGGGGAGCTGTCATTCACTCCTCATACGAAAAAGGGTTCAGTGATAAAGAAAAATTCGCCATCATCCGTTTTTCTGAAAAAGCAATTGATTCCGGATATGAAAAAGAGATCAATGAACCTTATTACAGTCATATCAAGCTCAATATCGACAAAATCAGAAAGGAAACCCCGGAATGCCTGAAAAAACTTTACGGCGAATACGGGACACTCGACAATGATAAAATTACACAGATAATGTCCCTTGTTGAAAAAAGCAAAAAAACAGAGTCTATCAGTGAAATGCTGGAGATCTGCCATCAGCGGCAAGACATTGATTCGACACTGAAAAGAGCCGTGAAAAAAGTCCGTTTCACTTTCGGGAGAAACAACGAGATCATCTCATTCCATGTCAATGGGGCTCCTGTGAGTCCGGGTGCGGACGGGTCGATAAGCTGTGAGCTTGCCGAAGGCGTGAATAATATAGCGTTTCAAAGTAAACCCGGCGCAAAAATCAATATCAAGCTTGAAAACCATCCTGAAACAAACGGGCGCTGGCGAACAGTACGAGATGTTGAAAATACTCCGGGATGGAAAAATGCAAATTTCAACGATGAAAAATGGAAAATCGCCGAAACTGACAGGGATGGAAAATTTGTCTGCGACGGATATGCCAGACAACTGATCCTCTGGAACCGCACCATTCACGGACCGCACCGTATTCTGTCCTTGACCAAAGGTTGGAACATTTCCGAAAATTCAATCGACTCCATGCGTTTTGCGAATTACTCGCCCCTTGAATTCGAGCTGAAAGGCTACACTATTGAATTCAGTATGCCTTCCGGACTCAAGCCTGGCAAAATGTTCACAATAGACGAAACACCGGAAATTAACCGCAAATATAATCCAAACCGTCCTCCGTTGAAGATATCAGCAGAAGACGATCCTTCACGCAATGGTTACAAAAAATACATTTTCGAATTCGAAGATGAAACTGCGACAAACAGCGGAACCACGTACACATTTCTGCCTCTTGAACTTGAAGGAGTGAAGGCGGAAAGCGAATTCAATGTCTATTATGCCAGAAAAGGCAACGGCAACTTTACAGAGCTGGTTCAAATTATCCCATTCAAAGTTCTCCCTCCTGTCAACGGACGCCGGACAAAAGTCGTTAAATTCATTGATGAAGCGTTGACTTTAAAAAATATATCACCGGAATTTTATGAAAAGCTGTTCTCTCAGCATGTCAAATGCGGCTTGAATATGTGGAAATGGTGCAGCGGAGGAAGCAACACTGCACAGAATGCCACAGCAGCACAAGAAGTTGCACGGACCTATCAGGCGGGAGCCGAATCGCCAGCTTCGACAGCCCTTTATCCGATCTGGGGATGCGACAATCTAGGCAATGGAGCACTGGCGACCTACATTCTTTCCACGCCTGGAGCCAAGGCACGCTTTTTCAATGACAAAGGGCAGTGGGACAAGCTCAGCGATGAAAAAATTAAAAAGTGGAAGAACATAAGTAAATTCAATCGTATGTACTGTCCTGCATTCATGCTTACGGAGGGCCGCCGTGAATTTATTACAGCGGTCAAAAACGATTTTAGGGACTACTGGTTGAACACCAATCCCTTCGCTGACGGCTTCTACCTCAACTGGGAAAACCACGCATGGGATGAACTTATACAGGATGACTACTGTTTCTGCGACAGATGTAAAAAGACATTCCGTAAATTTGCCTCTATTGCCGAGAATATTGATCTCAGCGACGACAACATCAAAAAGAATTACAAGAACGAATGGTACAAATTCCGCACCAATCTGGATGGACAGATTCTCGGTTTGGTCTCAATAGCTGCGCGAAAACTGGGAAAACACTGTTATATATATACCCAGACAGGGCAGATGGATTATTGGAAAGGAACTTTTGACGGGATCGATATCCCCTCTCCCGGGCTTCCCGGCAACGGTGCGCCGGACAGCAGAATGCAGCAGTATCTGGATTCTTCGATGCGCCAGCTCCGGGACAATACGGGTGTCGATCTGATTATCGGACAGCACATGGTTCCGACATGGGGTGCCAATACTTCAAAAGGAGGCTATCTGAAAGATTCCATAGAGTCGAAAAACGGCTTTCTCGATCCGGCCTCATTCAAAGCAAGAACCGTCAGAATGATCGCTTCCCTGCATGGCGGATTTTCATGGTGGGGAACATACGCGTTCAACAACGGCATCCACTATTATATCGGAGAGGGCGTAAGACTTGTGCACGACTTTGAACCGCTTTTCCTTTACGGCCTCCGTGATGAAACACTTGTAGCGTCAAAAGATATCGCCTATCCGAATCTGCTTGTATTAAAACGCAACGGAGTTCCTCTGAAGAATCCGGAAACCAATCAGCATATTGTTAAAAACGGGCGGATCGTACTCGGCAGTGAACGTCTCGTGCTGCTCTTCAACGAATCGGAAAATGCGCAGAATGTCGAAATAGAAAATCTGAAACTTTCCGGCAACTCCTGGGGAAAAATCTGGGAAAGGGGGAAATATGTGAAAAATCCCTCGAAGATGACTTTGACAATCCCGCCCAATGACCTTTTAGCTCTGAATATAATAGAACTGCCCGAAAAATAATTCAGTGCATGGTCTGGCAATATGATTAACACTCCCTCCGGAAAACAGGCTCCGGAAGAAATGCTGCAGGGAGACTGAGGCCCAAGTGAATGTGGCAATGAGACTTTCTCCCTGTATGAACATTCCGGCTGGAATTAAATGTACGAAAAAATCAGGGCACAATCTTCTTTTGCGATTATATTGAAAGTCCGAACAGTTCTGCAGCATTGCGAAAAAGAATTTTTTCCTTATCCGCATCCTGGATTGCCGCGTAGAGAACCCGTCCGAGCTGGTGTTCCGCAGCAATCAGTGGAATGTCCGTTCCCCATAACATACGGTCGGCGAGACCTTGCTCCATGAAATATTCAATCAGTCCTCTGCAGCACTGGGAAACACTGGTTTCAAGATAAACGTTCGAAAACTCTTTCGCGAGTTTTGCATGGTATTCCGGCGCCAGGCACCCGGCATGCGCAAGGATGAACCGGATGTTCGGATAGTCGGGGATAATTTTTTCAAGACATGGCAACTCATCCAATTCCGTATGCAAAAGGATAGGGAGTCTTTTTGCATCCGCCGCGGCGTAAAGGATACGATAATCGGGATGGTCGTAGGCAAGCGAATCGTAAGAATGCAATTTGATGCCGCGAAATCCGGATGACAGCCCCTTTTCAAGTTCGGCAAGCAACGTTCGGGGACGCGCCGGATCCACCGTGACATAGCCGAAAAACCGGTCGGGAAAACGTTCCAATACCGTACGGCAGAGTTCATTGCCCCTTTCGCATTCGGCGCTCAGTACCAAAAATGCACTGATGCCAAGCCAGGCAACACCGAGGTTGTCCATCGAGGAGAGAATGCCTTCCGGCGATGTATCGAACAACGGGAATGGTGTCTCCGTTCCTATATGCCCATGAACATCGATGAGGCAGCGGTTGTGCATTTTCATTTTTTCACCTCGCTGATCAGGCGTTTGATGTTTCCTGCGCCGATCAGTTTCACTTCATTTTCAGCAAGTCCCGCGCCGAGAAGACCGAGTAATGCGGCCCCTCCTTCCGCTTCCGGATATCCGCTGCCCCAGACCCATCGGTAAGGGCCGAATTTCCTGCAAAGGGAATAATATCCGCGGTGTACAGAAAAGGACGGAGTGAATCCGAGATACAGTTCCGGGTGAAGTTCAAGGAGGGAGTCGACAACCGGTTGATTCCCGAGCCGGGGAAGATTCAGCCAAATTACGCGGAGGTCGGGAAAAGAGGACATGATGCCATGGATCGCCTCGAAATCGAATTCTTCATAGTCCAGCATCAAGGGAACGCGCATGTCGGAAAGACATCCGAGAAGTTCTCCGGCAAACCAGGGGGAAAGTGGTGCCGGCAAGCCGTAGGGGGCGAGCTTTGCGGCACTCCAGACGATTCGGATTCCCGTATTCAGATAACTTCGGAGTTTGGACTCGATCTCCGGTTCCTGCCGCACAAAAAAAGCAGGAATAATATCTTCTTCCAATGCGTCCGGAAGTCTGCTGTTAAAATAATCCGGAGCGGTACGGAGACTTCCTCCGTGACGCACGACCGCGCCCGTTATGCCAAGTCTATGCATTTCACAATGAAGATCGGCAAGGTCGGACCGGATATTCCGTTTTCCCACCATGGCATCACATGCAATGAGTTCGCCATTTATTTGAGGCAGGATGATGTTTTTTCCCGCTTTTTTCATGATACCTCCCGTTCATCCGTTCGTTTCAAGGCGGCTATACTGGATTTTCCACCGGAACACGGACTGTTTCTAATTCATGATTCAAGTTCATATGCCGGTCATGCCATATTTTCACTTCTCCATCGTATTTCGTATTTCCTCCGCAGCTTTCTGCCGGGATGTCTTATGAATTATAAATACAGGCCACCTTTCATGGTTTGTATACTATATCACATGGTTATTGGGGATACAACCTGAAACGTCCTCTCTGTATCCTCGATATATTTATGTTCACGAACAGGAACACTCCGGCAGAAATGAGGGGAAAGGGTCTCCCCTGAAGTTATCAAGAGATTCCAGTTCCCTGTCCTTGTTCATTTTTTCATATCGGAATATTTCTTTCCCGCAGTCGTATTCTGCTGAAACGCCAACGCGGGGAGGTCAATCCGCGGCCGGAGCCGACCTCGGTTTTCCTTTCCATTTTTATATTGCCGGAACAGAGGTTTTCACGCAGATATTCATATATCATCATGGCGGAAACGGCCATTTTTCCCGGGGGATAAAGTTTATTGATTTCCGTTACCATTTCCGCTATTGTAAAACTGCCGGAAGAAAGCAGTTCGTCAAGCTTTTTGCACGTTTCGGACGACATCGGCCCGGATGTAAAATATCCCCCAAAACAATCAAACGTTTCCATTATAATTCCTGAACGAGACATGCTCAAAAGCGAGAGGGGCGGTATCTCCCCTGTAAAATCCGGTTTTTCCGCTTCAAAAGCCAGTGCCGAGGTTGCCAGAAAAGACTCCTTTTCCCTTCGCCCGCACATGAGCGGCTGGTTTATGCGGATTCCCAAAACAGTATCCGGTTCCTTTACACTCAACGCAAGCGCGGCTATTTCCGCCGGAAAAGACTGAAATGCATCAGACAGAGCGGATCGCATGTTTCCCATCTTTGTCAGATTTTCAGTGATCACATTGCTCATTATTTCCGAGATATGAACGCTGTGTCCATTCGGAAACAACGGATACGGAGAACACGGATGCGGAACTTCGGATGAAAACTCCACGCCCTCTTTCTTCATACGCTCATATACCGTGTCATACGAAGTTTTTTTGAATATACCCCCGTCTCCATTTGCACAATAGACGACTTTTCTATCGAAAGAGACAAATGGGTGCGCCCAGAGATCGGAATCTATCCCGGGTGTCCTCGTGTGGGCTATTCCGATTGTCCCCGGCAATTTTTCCGCCTCGGTCAATGCGCGCAGTCTTTTCACATCGCCGCAAATTTTTGCACAGTATATTTTTCCTTCGCAGAGAGTCGCTATTCCTGAATAATGCCCTCCCCACAGGCCTTCCTGGGCTTCCAGCATTTTCAGCAGGATTGGTGCGGCAAGCCGAGGACCTGTATAAGCGGCCATATTACACATTCTTTGTTTTCCTCATAATTGAATTGATTCCTTGTTTTCCAGCCACAAAACATCTGTTTTTCTACTGTTTGTTCGAGACCTCCTTGATCCCCTTTTCAAAACGACACATTTTTATATCCGTCTTCTCGCAGTTACACATCAAAAGATCGCATTGCCATGCCGAATGATCCGTATGCCAGTACACGGCACATGAGTTGAAGACCATATCTTTTATATTTTCCGCATAAAACGGTGCAGGAGCGGAAAAAAAGGAATGCTCGCCGTAGTCACCGTTTTCCAAAATGTTTTCTCCGCCGCAATAATCCAACACGACATCGGTGAATGTGAGACGTCCCACATCTCCCGGCGAATAGCCCCGCAGAACACATCCGACCGTGCCGGAACCTCTCACATGACTGAAGCTGATCCCGCTTATGGGCGCAATTGCCGGGCCATCCTTTTTCCCCCATGCGTTTGTAACGACAAGGATAGGTTTGACCGCATCAATCCGCATGTTGGAAAACTGGAGATTTTCGATTGCAACTCCGTATTCATCGGAATATTTTGAACAGATGCAGACCCCGTTTTTCGTATCGAATATTATGCAGTTTGAAATGACTGCGTTACGGATCGTCCCGTTACCTACGCCGATACGCAGCCCGTTGCAGGACGTGCGCAGAATGCAGTTCGTTATGCTGATGTATTCGCAGAAACGCTTTTTCTTCAATGGAATATTGAACGCCCGCAGGGTAATGCAGTCATCGCCGACATCAATATGACAATCGCTCACGGTAACGAAACGGCAGCAGTCTATGTCAAGTCCATCCCCCTGAAGAGTATGACGGTTGTTCTTTATCTTCAGCCCTCTGACAACAACGTTTTCGCAGCCGTGAAGAAAGCATGTCCAGTAACTCGAATCCTGGAAGGAAGAATCCTCCAGTGTAACATTTTCACATTCGCAGAAGAATAACATCTGCGCCGGACGCCATGAGACAGGGAGCTTCCAACGTTCTTTGCAGTCATCCGGAATATCGTAAAAAGCTTTCCGGTTTCCATTGATTTCACCCCCTCTTATAAACACATTTTTCTGTTCCACGGCAACAATGAAATGTGCACCCGATACCCGTTCCTTGACACAGGCCCTGTTTTGCGGACAGAAGTCATCCCGATTGTAATCTTCACGATCCGGACTTGCCAGCAGGACTGCTCCCGGGGCCAGTTCGAGACCGCCTCCGCTTTTCAGATAAAGGGTACCGCAAAGATATACGCCGGACGGAAAATAAACAGTTCCGCCGGCATCGATCGCTTTCTGTACGGCCGAAGTGTCTTTGGCGACTCCATCTCCGACAGCGCCGAAATCCTTCACATTGTTCATGGCTCAATAATCCCTGTAAAGGCAGGCGGGGTCTTTACTGATCCCATTGCGGTAGGTTTCCGGGACTTGCCCGTGTTTTCTGGATTCCACGTGTCCGTCGATAAAACCGAAATTCGTCGAAAGATTATGCCGAAAAGCACAATTCCCTCTGCTGCCAAGGGCAATTGCGCCGCCTTTGCGGGAGGTGGGAGTGGGAGCCGGATTGTAGCTGTCATACCCGATTTCTCCTACAAGCGCACGCCCGGAACCGTTCTTGACTCTCTTGAGACATGAGACAGGCGGCTGGTTTTCCGTTCCTTCCACGGAGGTATACATATTGGAGACAAAAGAACCGTTTTTAATGGAGTTTGAAACATAAAACATGGAGAAAGTATAACTGAAGTTGGGCTGTGCGCTGACGGTTGGTTCCGGTGCATTGCTTCTTCTTCCGGCGGGGCACATCGCGATCCTGGGCGCATGATTGCTCAAAACCGCATCGAGCGAATACTTCGGCCCCACATTCAGATAACCGCCCAATCCGCCCTGGAACCGGCTCGCATCAAGGTTTGGGTCGTAATTGAAAATATAGTCGCCGAAAGACGGTGACGTACTGCACATGAAATACTCTTTGTTGTCATTTGCGTATTGCAGAGAGGCAAGCGAAATCGTTTTCAACGAACCGATGCAGTACGTTTTGTTTGCCGCCGCCTTCGCTTTAGCCAGCGCAGGCAGAAGCAACGCGGCAAGAATGGCGATGATCGAAATCACGATGAGGAGTTCGATCAATGTAAAAATCCGTTCTCCCGGTCTTTCGCAGTTTTCTTTTTTTTGCGGCATTTCATACCTCCATGGTTGTTTATTTGAAAGATTGCATGTCTCATTTGAACAACTTGGCGATCGGCAGTTTTTGCTTCTTGGCGTCCTCGACAAAAAGCGAGGCGAAAATTTCCGCTCCGTTTGTATTCAGGTGAGTCAGGTCGTTCGACCCTTTCGGATAATTCGGAGATTCGCCCGGTTTCAGGATCATATAAAATTTCTTGCTTCCTTCCTCGCCGGCATTGACGACCATTTCCGTGGTCAGGCCGTTCATGTCCACTACCGGGATATTTTCTTTTTTGGCGATCGCCATGGCCGCGTCAGAATATTCACGGAGAGTCGGTTTTGTGGGATCGAAGAATTTGCCGTCCTTGTAAATTCTACGGCAAATGGGGGTTGCCAGCACCGGGAAAGCCTTTTTAGCCTTAACCTCATTTATGAACGCCGCAAGGTTGGCCGGATAAAGATCATTTACCCCGCAATGCACATGATTCGGTTTTTTCGGGTCGTTCGGTTTCTGGTCGTTATGTCCGAATTGAATGACCACAAAATCACCGGGTTTGACTTTATTTATAAGCTTGTCCCACAGCTTGTGCGTCATGCGGATGCTTTGTGTCGTCGCGCCCGGCGCGCCCAAATTTATGACTTCCACCCCCTGTACGCAGAAACTTTTCAATTTCATCCCCCAACCGGCTTTCGGTGCATATTTTCCGCTGTAATGGCAGATCGTGGAATCTCCGCATAAATAGATGTCCGTTCCGAAACAGCCGACAGCAGCGAATAGGATGGACAGCAACAAGGCCTTTTTCATGATATTTCCTTTTATTGAGTTCGTTTGTTATCTTAAAAACCATTCCGGCTCACGGGTAAGATAAAAACATTTGACTTCCGTCAAGCGGCTCCGGGATTCAAATTCCAGTTCGGTTTCTCCCTTTTTGAGAAAGAAGTAAAAACCCGACATGGAACCATCGTTTACCGAACCTAAAAGTTCATTGGCATCCGTCGGAGTTCTGATTTTCAATCTTGCGGCGTCATTTGTCCTGACCCCGCCAAGATTTACTGATACTTTCAACAAATCATCATGCCACGAACCTTTAACGAACAAAAAGTAGCAGCCATCTTCCGGAATGCTTACCTTCCCTTTGAACTTTGTCTGGTTCTTTCCGGAAAGCGGTATCATGATTGCGTGTTTGTCCGCTTCCTGTATTCGTGCCGGAGAGTTTCTGAAATCCGCATAAACGCTTATGGGACGAGAAAATCCGTCCTGCGTCCGCAGCAAAATCATGCCACGGTAAAGTTTCGGGCGCGGCATTTTTTCCGGTTTTATGGAGATGGTGAATTCTGTGTTTTTTCCGCCCGAAAAAATTCCGGTCATTGGCGAGACGGTAAAGAAATCGTCATTGCAGACCACATTGAAAGGCTGACTCTCCCGACCTTCCACGCCAACGGTAAAGTTTTGTGAAAGCGGGACCTGTTCGTTGGCAAAAAACAGCTCCAGTTTGTCGGGTTTATAGGAAACGGGACGATGCGGCAGGAGAATTCCGTCGTCCTGAAATGCGCCGAGATCCATGGTCTCAAGATTCGGCAGATTTACGGCCCGTCCGGAACCGGGAGTTCCGGCTTTCAAACGCAGATCGCCTGTTTTTTCATTGCGGAAGACCGGCCGGGTCCAGAGCGAATCTTTTTCCATTCCTTTTTCCGCCAACAGTTTCTGGTTGGTTTTTGCATAACGTTCATGCCTGAAGTCGATCAGGTTGTTGTTGATATAAACCCATGGCATGAATTTCAGATGAAGATGCGGATTGTAGCAGCATTCGAAAATATTGTTTTCAACGACCGCCATCGGATCGGAGAATTTTTCGGGATCACGGCTGCGGGAGACACTGCAATCAAAACCGCGCGTACTGCTTGTCAGATTGCAGTTCAGAACGGTATTGTTTGTTATATATATTGCCCCGTAGACGTAATCATAGATGCAGCCGTTTTTGAACGCGGCTACAGAGGTTCCGTCTTCGTCGCGGAGACGGTTGAACAAATTACGGTGCATGTAAGTAGGTCCAAGAACACAGGAGGATGTGCTTATTCCACACAGTCCTCCCTCGAAACGGTTAAGGTAAAGCCGCAAATTCATGCCGCCTCCCTCCGCTTCTATCCCGTCGTCGTTGGCGAAGGCGAACAAATTTCCATAAACATCCCCGTCCCGCATCAATCCGCCCTTTATATGGAAATTCGAAAATGTTTCGACTGCATCATTCCATGGACGCGCATCGCTCGCTACAAAATCGTTATACCGCAAGACGATCCCTCCCTTCGCCTGATCGACAAATATTGCTTCCGGTCCCGTTGGATGGGAGTAAAACCAACTATTCGAACCCGATGCAGGCCGATGTATCAGGCACCTTTCTACAAGGATATCCTTTACTTTACTCATGAACAATCCGCCATCCCAGCCGGTACGTTCCCCCTTGTAAGTCCAAGAGCCCTGAAGCTTGTAGCTTCGGACATAGTCGCTGCGTCCGAAATCAGAAAAATCGCAATTCCTTACGATAATGTTTTCACAGTTGTCGAGTTTCAGGCAGTGACGAGACATATTCGCTTTGATATTGAGATTTTCAAAGACAAGATAGCCGGCGTTGCTTACGAGGATCACCGGACCGCCGTATTCGCGTTTTCCTGTTAGAATACCGGAATTCTTTACCGTGTAGCGGATATAACCGGATGCTTTACCCGATTCTTTAATCTCAAGCGTACCTGGAAAATCTGCCGGATTGATCTCGATTGTCTTTGCTATCGGCACTACAGAATTTTTTGTAAGAAACACCGTGTTCAGAATTTCTTCCTTATCGCCCGAAAGTCTGGCTTTTACTTCATAACAGGTATTTTCCTTCAATCCGAATATTGATCCTCTCCACGCATGTTCCGGATAAACGTAAACGGGTGATAATGCCTTTTTCCATTCCGATGTTCCCTTCTGACGGAAAAATATTTCAAGGCGCTGTTTCTTCCCGCGGTCATCCGCCGGTTTCGTGAGATAATACGAACAGTTCTCGTAACCGGGGACCGTTTCAAAACGTTTTTCACTTATCACGACCAAACTTCCCGTTGTTTTGACAAACACGTGGTTGGCTCCCTCCGGCGGCTTGAGTTCAGAAACTTTGGCCGGGCGGTAGAAAAGCGAGAGTTTCAAGGAAACATCCTTTTTGATCTCAAGTCTCTGCTGAAGCAACTTCTGAATATTCACCCGCGCAAAATGACTGCCTGAATATGCCCTCCCGGAGTCGGTAATGAGATGCTCTTCATTCACCTGATTGCGGTCCCAGCCGATGGGATGTCCTTCTGCTGTTTCCTCAAAATCGCCGTTCTTCAATATCGAACCGGAAACCGTGACTTTGTCGACATATATTTCCGTACCGGCGGAGTTGGACCGGAGTTTCATTGTGACAAAACCATTTTCCTGTGTATGAAGCGTAATATTCATTGGAATCCAGTTGTCAACGAGCGCGGGACTTGTCAGGCGGAGGACGTAAGTTGGCTTTTCTGCTTTTCCCCGCACGGACCTGACAATACTGATTTCGGGAGACACATCACATTCGAGCTTCATGTAGGAGGTAAATTCGACCCACATCTGCCCGTCTGCAAAAAGTGTGCCGCAAAAACAGACAGATGCTGCGCAAAGTCCCCGGAATTTGTAAAGAAAATGATTCATGATGACTCCTGTGATGAAATTTCACTCCTGTTCGAATTTCCAAAGAAATATTTTTTCCTGGCATAAATTCATTACCGCGCCTTTCTTTTTCAGTTTTTCTTGAATAAATTTCTTACAGACAAACTGAAATGTTTGTATTTCTCGAATTTTTCCTCGTAAAATTGAGCGTATTCAGTTCTTGGGGTGATATATTCTCCGCTTTCCATCCGCAGATGGGAAAGCTCTTTTACACTCATGTTTTCATCTGCGCTCTGGGCCAGCAGAGCCGCTCCGCGGCATCCTGATTCTTCGACGGACGGACACATAAGCGGTCTATTCAGGACATCCGCTTTCAACTGGACGAGATGCGGATTCCGGCAGCCTCCGCCGGTTGCCATAAAACGCTCAATATGGATTCCGGATTCTTCCAGAATGGTTAGATTCAGTTTCATCTCAAGTGCAATTCCCTCAAGCATCCCTTTGAGAAGTTCTCCGCGTGAAGTCGTCATGCGCATACCGTAAATACAAGCCGGAGTCTTCTGGTCGAAGTAGGGAGTCCCGGACGGAGTGAAATAGGGCAAAGTCAGAAGAGAAGTCGGGAAGTCCGGCATCTCTCCGGTCAGGATGGAATAGTCCTCCCCGTTTCCAAGGGTGTTCCTGAAGTAATCCACAAGATTGCTTCCGGTCAGACTGTAAGCCACCGTAGTCCAAAGTCCGGGCAGCGGATAATCATAAGAGCATAGATTGTTCCTGAAAAGAGTTTGCGTCAAAGTCAGTTCCGGAATGACGGGGCAGATACATTCGACCGATCCCGCCGCATACATTGCATCTCCCGCTTCAAACACGCCGGCTCCCAGTGCTCCGATCGTCTGGTCGTGGCCTCCGGTAACGAATTTGACTCCTTTCGGGAGGCCGAGGCTGGAGGCATATTCATCGGGAATTTGTCCGGCGACGCTTCCGCTCGGCAGGACTTTGGCGAGTTTGTCCGATGGAAGGTCGAGCGCATCAAGTATTTCATGACTCCATTCATGTTTCGCAATGTCAAAAAGCATTGTCCGCCCGGCGAGCGGCCACCCCATCGCAGGTTCTACGCCGAGCGAAAAAGCCAGCAGGTCCTCAAAGCATAAAATTTTTCGGGCATTGGCGAAAACGTGCGGCTTGTTTTGTTTCAACCATAAAAGCTTGAACAGGGAAAATAAAGTCGATGGCGTATGGCCTGTGATGCGGTAAAGCTTTTCGGAACCGAAAACAGTTGTAAAATCATTCATGCATTCGAGAGAGCGGGAGTCAGAGGAGACCATTGCATTGTCAAGCGCTTTCCCGTCTGTTCCAATGGGCGTAAAAGCCTCCCCCTGACTTGATACGCAGATTGCTGCGATTTTCTCGGATGCGGATTTTGCCGCTTCGGAAATGACTTCAAAACAGCAAGTCATGACAATGGAAGGGTCAAGTTCGGCAAAACCCGGCAAGGGTGAGGTTATCTTATAATTCCGTACAGCGCGCGGTGCGGCCGGACGCCCGTCTGCGTTGAAAACGACAGCCTTGCAGGAACTTGTTCCGATGTCAATACCGAGATAACTCATAATTCGGTTTCCTTGTATCCGAGGTAACGGGTAAACGCTTCACGCATGCTTTGAGCGTAATACCCTTCCGTAATGCTGACGTGATGCCTGTATCCCGCATATCCGAGACGATTGAGTTTTCTTTGAAGATTTTTTATTTGCGCCACACCGCCGCATCCAAAAAAGTCATCGGGTATTTTATCATCCGTAAAACGGCCTTCACCGATGTAAAAATTCACCTGTCCTGCCATTGTGGTCGTGGAGGCAAAAGTGAAGTTCATGGGGCGGATACGTCCGACATTGCAGCCGAAAGCAGAGCCCTGACCGAGCGTTTTTGCAAACATGGGATGATCTGTCACAAGTCCCTTTTTCGCCATAAGCGACTGAGGGACGGGGCCGCAATGGAAAAGAATGCATTTATCCGGATCGTTCTCATAATTGTTGTTCCAGTCGAGGCAGGCCGCCGGGGTATCCGACGCAAGATTCAAAGCCAGCATGGCGAGTGCGTTTCCGACATCCAGTTCACAGGCCGCCGGAAATCCCCGGTCGTTCAGTTCGCTCAGAACAACGCATGGGGAAATATGGAGTGTCTGTTCCAGGTCAAACCAGCAGCGCAGTCCCAATGCATCCAGCTGATATTCTTCAATCATGGAGTCAAGAGCCAGTGACAGCCTTGCCATTGTTTCAATCTTATCTTCCGGAACAAGGGAAAAGTCCGTGTATTTTCTGAAGACTTCCACTTTTTCCCGGCAGGAAGCCGGAGTGATCATTTTCATAGCCAGCAGGAGATCGGAATTATCAAAGACTTCCGTCGTTACGCCATGCCTTTGGAGGGCGGTCTCGTCAAAACGGATGGTTTTGAAAGCCGTCGGACGTGCGCCGATAGCCCCTATGCGACAGCGTTTCAACCACGATGCAATCCGGCAGACGGCTCCGAAGGCTTTGATTTCTTCCGAGAAAAGGGGTGCTGCCGGAGAGAGCGTATGCGGCTCCCATGCTGTGAACGGAATGCCGAATTGTCCGAATACGTCCATGATCGAAAGCTTTCCGCAGAAAGCATCGCGGCGGAGTGAAAAATCCATACGGTCCAGCTTGTCCGGAAATGCGTGGATGAAGACAGGCACTCCGCAGTCGCGCATGGCTTCCGAAGCACCGTTTTCATCACCGAAGTTGGGAAGGCAGAGTATGATTCCCTGATACTTCCCGCGGTTCTTTCTCAGAAAATCGGCATATAAACGTCCCTCCGCTATGCCTTCGACGGCTCCATAGCGTGTCAGGCTTTTATCCGGTGATATCGTATCAAACCCGAGTGCTTTGATGCGTGTCTCTATTTCCGTCCTTGCCTCGTCAATAAGGGACTCCGGAAAAAAACCGCGATTACCGAAATAAAGTGCAAAGGTCGTTTTGTTTCTCATCTTCCGCCTCATTTTGTTAAGATGTCACAGCTGTTTTCTATTGAAAATTCACTTTTGAGAAGTCCGGTTACCGTTTCATATACGGCATTTTGGGCGGCTTTCACTCCCTTGGAAAGATTGCGTTCATACGGTTGCCGTATGGCCGTTGCCACGTTCATCTTGGCTATGCCCGTAGAGACCGCTTTCTTCACATATTCCTTTGGAATGCCTGTTCCTCCATGAAGCACAAGCGGTATGTGTGCCGCATCTCTGAGAAGTTTCAGATGGGTAAGGTCGATCCTTGCATGCGGTTTTTCTTTTTGCCTGCCTGCCGCAGAGATCGCACCATGAATATTTCCGACTGCCACGGAGAGCCAGGAACAGGAACTTTCCCGGACGAACCGGAAGGTGTCTTCCGGTGAGGTAAATCCTTTGCGGCTTGCAAAAAGTTCTTCGTAGGGCGGCAGCGGGCCGGCCTCATGCCCCAGGACGGCTCCCAGTTCCGCTTCCACGGGAACTTTTCCAGCGGCAAGTCCGACTGCTTGTGCGGTCGAATCGATATTTTCGTTCAGACTGAGACGTGAACCATCGATCATCACGGATTCATATCCCAGTTCCAGCGCTTCTCCAATGATTTTTTCAAAATCGCTGCGCCGGCCGTCCTCGTCAACCACCGGCACATGGTCGAGGTGGAGCCTTGTATGTCTTTCATCTTTGACTTTTTCATATTCATCACGGATCGCCTTCAGGCTCTTTGCCTCAAATTTCATAAATTCGAGACTTGCCACCATGATCAGTCCGAAACTGTTGCAGTCGCGTAATGCACGGACTACCGGTTCCATCATCGGCAGATACGGGATGTTGAAACCCGGGACGACAATGCCGCATTCAAATGCTGTTCCGATGATTTTTGCTGTATCGGGCCGATCCATTTCTCACTCCCTATGTGTTCTTCATTTGCATATATCATAATACAAAGGAATTCGAAATGGAATGGAAGATATATCTGAATCATGTAAAAACGTGCGAAAATTAATAAAATGAGACCGAATTTTTCCGGGAAGACATGCCTGATAATCTTTTCATGAGCATTTTGAATATACGTTCCTCATGAAAACAGCAATCTTCGGATTTTACTTCACATGCGTAGGCTTTGCCTTGACAGGGGAAAATCCATATTCGAGCTTGAAGGCTTTGGAAAAGTGGAATTCATCATAGAAACCGCAGGCATAAGCGCATTCTTTTATGCTTGACCCATTTTCCAACAGCATCTTTGCACGTTCAAGCCTCAGTTTTTTCAGATATGGACGCAGAGGCATGCCGAATTCGCGTGAAAAACAGTGAGCAATCTGCGAATACGAAATGCCGATGGCTTTACTCAATTCCTTAAGCCGGACTTTCTGATTCCAATTGTCGGCAATATATTGTTCAACGGCAGTTACCCACGGCGGACGCAAAAGCTGTATTATATCCTGCTGGATGATGCATGTGCTTACAATTTGAAGCAGATGGACAATTTTTATCATCTCATCCTCCGTTCCATATTTCACGCCGGGAGTTTTCTTTTTGTCGTCAAGTTGACCAAAGACAATGCTGCCAAGATAGTGTTTGTAACGGTTGTAAAGCGGAACGATTCCCTCCAGCAATCCAGCGTGACAACGGTAGATAATCGCATGCTGCTTCTGCTTCGCTTCGTCGAGATGGGCCTTGTCACACGTTTCACACCTTCGGTTGAACTTAGCATTGGCATTGCGGTGAAGCATACAGAAATTGGAACGGGGCAACGACTTTTCATCTGCGGATTCCATGTCGTCCACATCAAAGAACGTGATCCGTATTTTCAACAGATCGGATAAAAGTCCAAGGACCTCCACCAGCGCGCTCTTTTTGATCGTATACCTCATTTTCGAGTCATCTCCGCCCTGTTTTCAAAAAGGTGTCAACGCGTCCGGCGAAAATCCAAAAAGTCCCCCCTCTAAAACAGAGATTCTTTTATAGATATCAGGATTCCTGTCATAATATAACGCCTCGGGTTGAAAACTGCAAGGAATGAGAAAAACATGTGTCGAATTCCGGGAGGCTGACAAGGTATTCAAACTCATGTAATCCTTGCGTTATGAAAGATTTCAAAACTGTCGTTTTGGGTGGGATGGGGTGCGGTCAGGGTGCCGGAAAAATCATAAGTTCCATGACCAGCCATACCGTGAGCCGATGCGGGACTTTGCAAAATGCCTGCCCCCGTATTATATTATTCAAAAACCGTAATACGAAACGCATGGGAGAAGGAACAATGTCAAATTTGGTTCGGGTCAGTTTGTCGCTGGAGGAAAACCTTTTGGAAAACCTCTCAAGACTGGTGAAGAAAAACGGATACGAGAACCGGTCGGAATACATCCGGGATCTGATCCGGGATCAGATGACAAGGGAACAATGGAAGTCCGGAGGAGAAGTCATCGGGACTCTTTCCCTAGTGTACAATCACCATCGGCGCGGACTGACCGAAAAGCTGGTCGAGCTTCAGCACCATTGCGGATGCCGTGTCCTGGCCTCCACCCATGTTCACCTGAGCCACGAAATCTGCGCCGAAATGGTCATGCTGCGCGGTGACGGCAACGAGATCGGAAAGCTGGCCAACGCAATGAAGTCGCTCCGCGGCGTTCTTCATGCCGACCTTTCCATGAGCACGACCGGCAGGAATATTTCATAAATTCATTTCGGGAGCTTGTATTTTCTTTCAGGGTGGATATATTATTACAAAAATAAAAATCGTAATAATAAAAAACTGTTTGTTTCCCTTCTATCAAAAGCGTGAATTAAAATATTTCTTTTTATTATTACGAAAATAAAAAAGGTAGTACCATGAAATTATATTTCACATTGATCGAACTCCTCATTGTCGTTGCGATCATAGCTATTCTCGCCGGACTGCTGCTGCCCGCCTTGAACGTGGCAAAAAGGAAAGCCCAATCGGTGTCCTGTGTCTCGAACCTGAAACAGATTGTCCTTGCAAACAACCAATACGCCAGTGATTATGATGAGTATTCGGTCCCCTACAAGGTTACGGCATCCAACAGTCCAAATCAGCCCGGAGATTATTGGCTTGCCGTTTTTGACGGGAGCGTATATGATATGACAAGAAGTCCTTTGCTGGGCAGTTATTACGGGAATACGGGAGATGTCATGGCTTGCCCCGCTTCGCGCAATGAGGGCATTATAGATTTGACTCAAACGCCAAATGGCGGCGGTTATGGATACAACGGCTGGTGGTTCGGGCGATATGCTTCCACTACGGAAGGACCATATCAATACAAGTTGTCAAATTACCGGAAACTTTCTTCGACCATCATTTTCAGTGATTGCGCACAGCAGGGGCGAACCGGTACATACCAACCGCAAACCCCTTTGATGTACTGCAAGATACAACCGTCCGGCAGCGATTCTTACATTACCGGCAACGGGAGTGGGACGAATCACTTCCGGCATCTCTCCCGAACCAATGTGGCATGGGCGGACGGTCATGCGACCAATGAACCGATTGGAACATTGAACACTACGGCCAATGGACAAACGTACAAGATTGGATTTGTCGGAGCACAAAATATTGACCTTTACAACCCGATGCGAACCGAAGACACCTTGCCTTGAAATGCGCGGGCTTGTAACCGCCGTCACCGTTCTTTCCGGGAGCATCCGTATCCGAAAAGGGCCAGCAGCAGGAAGACCGCGACCAGGATGGTCCATTTCAGCCCCGAGGAGGAAAGGCTGGTCTGTTCGGCGTTCGCTCTTTCCGCCTTCATTTTGAACCCTTTGACCGGAAGCGCCTCGCTTCTCTTCGGTGCGCTTTCTTTCTGTTCTCCCGCTTTGGAGGCCGGATTCGCGGCGGGCCTGGAAGAATCTTCCTTCCGCTTGCCGAAAGCGCCGGTCAACTGCTTTTGAAGTTCCCGGCGTTCCCGAACCTGACTGTCAATGTTTCTAGCGGCGGCTTTCTCGACGGCGACCTGAAACTTCATCACCAGATCCGGAGACAGTACGCCCGGCATGGAAATCAGGTTCACCACCATCTGGTTCAGCAGGGGATTGTTGCATGTGTGATCGCAACAGGCCACGCCCTGCCGGATCACGCTGCGCGCATAGGCGGACGCCAGCGACTGCCGCACGGGAAGACCGGCCGTCCAGTAATCCTTCCGGACGGCTTCCAGCATACGTCCGGTCATGGACTGGAACGCCCATTCGTTGTTCGCGGCAAAAAACTCTTTCAGGTTCAGGCGATAGCGGTCCTCTACATAGATTTCATAAAGGTTCCGCCAGTCGGAGGGACGAATGTTCTCCGGGGTGACGGCCTGCCATCCCCAGACGTTGTCCAGCATGCGCGCCAGCGTTTTTCCGCCCGAATAATTTTCTTTCAGCATGGCTTCGATCCATTCCCGGCTGTAGAGGCGGGAATCCAGTTCCGCCCCCAGAAAACTTTTCAGGGACGTGACCTTTTCGGCGGAGAGGGTCCGCTGGTCCACGATGTATTCCGAGGGAGTCTTTCCGGAGCTCTTGCGGACCGCCAGGGAGAGACCTCCGAAATACTGATACATGTCGTCGATGTCCGTCACGCCGTATACATGGCTGGAACGGGAATGAAGCATGGCCTCCACACGGGCGAGACTGGAGGAAAGGGCGGCGCGAGCCTCGCCGATGTCGCCTTTTTCGTCCACGGAATACCCCATACTGCGCCCGTAAAGGGCGGCCAGTTCGTCCTCCTTTTCCCAGTATCCGGAGGCTCCGGCCAGACGATTGACCCGTGTGCCGTAGGTGCCGGGAGCGGGAAAGAAGATGCGGCGGGCGCTCCAGTCGGCGGCCTCGCGGTCGGAATACCCCTGCGCCTTGAGCCGGGCGACAGCTTCCTCCGTGCCGCGCCGGAGAAAGTTTTCGGCATCCGTCAACCGGGACGCCTGGCGCTGCGCCCGGTCGAGCAGCCGGATCAGGTCGCCGAACTGGTCCCGGTATGCGCCCGAGGTCGTAATCAGCACATCGATCCGGGGACGCCCGAGCCGGGCGCCGGGAACGGGCATGACGCCCGTCACGCGGCCGTTTGCGTCGTACTGCGGGCGCATCCCCATCAAAGACAGCGCCATGGCTTCATTGACGCCGTCGGTCCGGGTGGTTTCCCCGGCCCACAGGATGATGGCCGCCGTACGGGGATAGCGTCCGTGCTTCTGTTTTTCCAGCGACAGCAGTTCTTCCGCCAGTTTCGCGCCTTTTTCCATGGCTTCCCTAGTGGGAATTTTCGCCGGATCGAACGAATAGAAATTCCGTCCGACGGGCAAAACGCGGGGATTCCGCAGAGGATCGCCGGACGGTCCCGGTTCGATGAAATGTCCGGACAGGGCGCGAAGGAGCGCGTTCATCTCATCCTGCCCGGAATTGCGCAGATGTTTTCCCGCCTCGGGACGTTCCGTTTCGGGAAGCTGTCCAAGCATGGCTTCCACCTCCTTTTCGGAAGGCGAAACGCCAAAGGAATGAAGCCCGAACGGCGCGGGAACCCGGCGGTCTTCGGCATAATCCTCCAGCTTGTGGAACCGATCCGGATCGGACGGTTTGATCGCCAGTTTTTCCGTCAGGCCGTGTTCCTCCGCATACCGGAACAGAGCCGTTTCCCGGGCAGACTTCAGCGACGGGTCCGCGGTCTGGCAGTCGGCGATTTTCTGCTGAAGCCCGGAGAGGAAACGGTCCTGCTCCGGAATCTTCAGGAACGGGGTCAGATGATCGATCATCACCGCGGAGGCCCGTCGCTTGGCGACGATGCCCTCGCCGATGCCGTCGGAAATATAAGGATAGATTTCGGGAATATCGCCGCGGACCACCCACGGGGCGCAGGCTTCGCTCAATCCGAGCTGTTTTCCGGGCAGCCACTCGCTGGAACCGTGACGGCCCAGATGAATCATGGCGTCCGCGCGGAATTCGTGCCGGAGCCAGAGATACACGGCCAGATACTGATGATGCGGCGCAATCGTGGAGGAATGCACCAGTTTATGCGGATCGTCCAGCCAGCCGCGCATGGGTTCGGGCAGGATCACCAGATTGCCCCGCCGCAGCATCGGGAGAAGGAAGTCGCCGCCGACGGTCATGATTCTGGAATCCTCGGGACGCCCCCATTCCGCGACCACCCGGTCCTGAAGCTCCCGGGGAAGCTCCGCAAACCATTTCCTGTATTGTGTCCGGGGCAGACGCACCCTCTCGCCATAGGCGGAAAGTTCATCCAGTTCGCCGGGCGCCCAGGAGCCGACGTTGCGGGCGGTCCGCAGAAGGAGTTTCGTCAGGGCCGCTTCTTCCAGCTGTTCCAGTCCGCCGGTATTGTATTTTTCCCCGGCCAGCGTCCGCACGATCTGGAAAAGGCTCCGGGGAACATTCAGGTAGCTCGCTCCGATGGTCTGCTTGCCGCCGGACCCGTTGTAGATGAAAACGGCGATTCTCTTTTCCGCGTTGGCCTTCTTCCGGAGCCCGATCCATTTCTTCATCCGCTGCGCCGCAATCCGGATGGCCCCGGGGAACGGCTCCGAAGTCTGGATTGTCCGGCCGGAAGCGGCGTCGACCGAGTTCCGGGAACCGAAAAGAAGGGAAGGTTCGATCATGCCGGAAATTTCCGGCGCGACAAACCCGAACGCCACGGAAAAATCGTTCATGCCCTGCGGCGACTTCTCCCAATCCGGGGTGGTCTGGCGGTACAGGCGGAGGACGTTGAAAACGGGAAGGTCGAGCTGCTTCATCGTCAAGCGCAGCGGCTCGCCGAGCCCGGACTTGAATTTGAACGACAGCGCCAGCAGGCCGCCAATCATCGGAACGCCCCGTTCGTCCAGCAGCAGCTCCCGGAGGACGCGCACTTCGTCGCCGTAAACCATCGCAACATTCATCCCCTGCCGCTCGAATTCATCCGTCAGATGGCGGAACAGGGCCAGTTCGACCGGCTGGATGCTGGCCGAATGAACGGCGAAAGCCACCAGCGGATTCTCCTGCTTGAAATGACCGCTCTTCAATCCCCACGCCCGGTATTCGGACAGCGACCCGAAGATTGTTTCCGACGCCGGATGGGTGACTCCGATTTCGGGAATCGTCCGGGGGGCGGCAAACCGGACGCTTTTATCCAGTTCCCGGTGAACGATCCAGCAGACCATATTCCGGTAATTCTCCGGCAGGCGGGTCGAGCGGTAGGCACTGAGTTCGGCGGGTTCCTGCGCGGGAACATTTTTCGGAAGACGGCGCGAAGCCAGGGCATATAATTTCGTTTTTGAAAAATCGATCTCTTCGGAGACCAGTTTCCGCAGTTCGACGACCAGCGCATTGATGATCAGCACGTCCGCCTGTTTCGCCCGCCGTTGAATCTTTTCCCACGGATCGATGGGAACACAGTAGTATTCAAAAGAAATCCCCTCCGGCAGTTTCAGGTCGGAAAAGGCTTCTCCGAACAGGTCGGAATCGCCCGCGCCACCGAGGAACACGACGGAGGCCGCATTCGCCGCCGCGGAAACCGCCATCAGCAGAACAAGGAGCAGAACCGCCGCCGGACGCTTCATCGTCTATTCCTCCGGCACATAAATCATGGAACCGTCCTCCAGACGGTAGGCGGTTCCCAGCCGGATCCCCTTCCCCGCACCTTCCTCGCGCGTCATTTTCATCGCCTGGATTTTCCGTCCTTTCTTCTCGATCAGGACCATCTCTCCGCTGCTGCTCCGCTTCACGAGCGTCATATTGGAGTCCTTGGAAAAGAGGTCCTTGACCTCGAACGCGGTGATCAGCGCCAGCATAAGCGCCGCAATGAAGATGACCGCCGTGTCAAACAGGTTGACCACGCCGCTCATGGGATCGTCGCAGTCCATATCTTCGGCAGACGCCCGGCTGTTCCGCATGAATCTCATTCGGGGGCCCCTCCGAAATGCTTTTCCGTGAGGAATTCCATTTCCCGGATGTCGTTTTCCGCAAAACGCCGCCGCACAATGAAAATCAGGTAGGAGATGCTGCCGATCACCAGTCCGACCACGGTGGTCGTGTAGGCCACCACCAGTTCGGCCGTCATGACGGACATGTCGCCCTGCCCGAGACTGGCCAGCGCTGTTCCCATCGGGACCAGCGTGCCGATCAGTCCCAGCGCCGGACCGATCCGCGAGGCGATGCGGAACTTATCCAGCTGGGCGTGACGGCTCTGAATGTTTTTCCGAAGACAGTTCTGGACATCGGCCTCACCGGCATGATTTTTCAGGAGCTCTTCCAGTATCTTCCGGTAGGACTCCACCGGGAAGGCCCTCTGTTCCGGGGAAAGCCGCTTCCGCCGGATCCAGTCGCCGAGAAGACTTCCGCATTCGAAAAAAATCCACAGGGACAGTCCGGCCAGCAGAAGCAGCACCGGATAGAGCACACAGCTTGAAAGCATGAAAATAAAAGTCTTGATCCCGGCAAAGAGGTTCATGATCGAGGTCCTTTATGTTGGAATGTTTCCCGGAGGAAGCCGGCCGAAGCCGCCGCAGCCAGCAGCAGGCACACGGCGATGGTCCCCGTCCCCGCGGAAACGTTTCCGGAAGAGAGCGCGGTCGAATACAGCTTTCCCATATCCTGAAACTGGGGGGCAATCAGCAGAATCAGGAAGAAATACAAGGCAATGAAAATCATCATCCGCCCGGTGAAATGGAGCGGATGAAGCGAAAACAGCTTTCCGGCTCCCCACAGGCCGAGAAGAAATATTGCGTTGGCCAGCAGGAAGAAAAGGGGAACCCCCGCCCAGAGCCTCGGACCGCATTCCGGAAACAGCATCCGGGCAAACGCACAGACCAGAAAGACCGCCGAGGCGCAGACCGGACACGGCACGGCCAGCAGCAGCCATCCGGCGGATTCCATCCGGTCGGGACGGTCCGTCTCACGGCGGCACAGCAGCCGGATTCCCCAGGCGAGGAGCCCGGCGCAGAGAAGCAGATGAAGGAGCACTCCCGTCTCCAGAAAACGCAGGGAGTTCCCGGCAAAGCGGAAGAGGTCGAACTTTTCCAGAATCAGGAACGCCGCTCCGAACAGAAGCAGATACAGTCCCCAGGTGACGGCCAGAAAAATTCCCCGCTTCGTTTTTGAAACAGTCACCGAGAAAAAATAATATTCGCCCACAGCCGTCTTGAAGGCAAAAATGCCCAACGCCAGCGCCAGCCCGATTGCGATTCCAGCTGATTCCGCGGAAAACATGGAACTCCTTATTACGATTCTATAAAACGTAATAATATAGCACGCCGCGGCAAATAAGCAAACGGAGTTCCCGCAATTCGTACGTTCCCGCGGCAAACCGCTATAACCGTTTCGCTGTCAAATGCCTGCGCCCCTTTTCCCTACACCGGGGAATGGGTTTTGCGGTAGCGTCCGGGGCCGACGCCGTAATATTTCCGGAAGAGTTTCGAAAAGTGAAAGCCGTCGTAAAAACCGCAGAGAGATGCGATTTCCTCGGTTTTCAATTCATCGGCCCGGAGCATCGCCGCCGCTTTTTCCAGCCGCCGCAACAGGAGGAAGCGTCCGGGCGGCATGTGATACAGGTCGTGGAACAATTTGCGGAAATGCGGATAGGAAATTCCGGCTTTCCGGGCTGTTTCCCGCCAGTTGCAGAAGGATGGTGGATCGGCGGACAGCCGTTCCGCAAGCTGCCGGATCTTCCGGACGGCCGTCGGGTCCGTCACCGGACGCTGTTCAGACAACTGTAAAAGAATTTCTTCCAGCCGGTGCAAGGTCCTCCACTCGGGCGCATCGGACAGGGCAAGCCGTTCCAGAAGGGCGTCGAACGCGGCGCCGAATTTCTCCGGATCGCTGATACGAATGACCGGATCGGACAGCGGAAACAGACGGGCGCGGACGTAGGCTTCCGCCAGCGGCCCTTTGAAGGAGACGAACCGGTGATGCCAGCTTCCTCCGTCGCGTCGCCCGAACCGGAAATGCGGCCCCGGATAGGTCAGCCAGACCACCGGCCCCCGGAGCCGGACCGCCTGGCGTTCGTCCACTTGCAAATCCACTTCGCCGCTTTCCGCATACTGAATCACATAGTACGTGAAAAACTTGTCCACCCACGCGCCGCAGACCGGAATACGGTTGAACCCGATAAAGGAGAGCTTTCTGTTTTCCGGAAAAATCATTTCATACCATTTTTTGAATAGATTCTACATACTTTTTCCGTAAAAATATATTATAATATCCATAAATAATCAAATGGAGATTCTCAAATGAACCATGATTTCGACGTCCGCCTGCTGAAAGATCTTCTGAATCCCGACCAGAAACACCTGATCACCGCCCGCGACCGGCAATGCCGGGCATGGAGACGGGAAAAACTCGACATTCCCCTTCTCCTCCTGAACGGACGCCCGACTCCGGCGCAGGCAGCCATTCCGGAATATGATTTCCGGCAGGTTTTCACATCCCCGGAGAAAATGCTCTGCCGGGAAATCCGCCGCGTTTGCGCTGTCGGCAATGCGCGATCCGATGCGGTACCGTCGATCCGCGCCAACCTCGGCACGGGAATCCTGCTCGCCTGTCTCGGCCTGGAACAGGAGACGTTTCCGGACAAAATGCCCTGGCTGAAAGAACATTTGAGCAAAGAAGAAATCTCCCGGCTGACTCCCGACGACATCCGCCCGCTCGGCAGCTTCGCCCGCGGATTGGAGATGATGCGCTTTTTCCGCGACGTCCTCGGCGACGCGCTTCCCGTGTATGTCATGGACACCCAGGGACCGTTCGACCTCGCCCATCTGCTCCTGGGCGACGACCTGTTTCTGGAACTCTACGACGATCCCCCTTTCGTTCATCATCTGCTGACCTTCTGCACGGAGCTCGGACGCCGCACGCACCGCTGGATGAAAGAGGCCGCCGGCGAGCCCATGACCGCGCTGCACCACAGCAGCGTGCTTTATTCCGACAGTTTCGGGATCCGCATCTGCGAGGACACTACCGCTCTGCTGGACGAAAAACATATCCGGGAATTCGCCATTCCCTATTCCCGCGAACTGGCCCGCGGTTTCGGCGGCGCATGGGTTCATTATTGCGGCTATAATGAGGCATTGACCAACGCCGTTCTGGAAGCGCCGGAGTTTCCCGTCCTGAACTTCGGACATATCCCGGGTCATGAACAGGCAATCGACTTTTCAGCCGTGATGGAAAAGTTCGCCGCTTACGGAAAAGTCAACTTCAACGGATGGCCGTTCCTGCCCGGCGAGACGGTAAAAGAATATCTGACGAGAATGCGCAAATATGCGGCCCGGGGAGTGCTGGCGCCCTGGATTTTCCCCGATCCTGAATGGAGTCGGGAAGGATTCGGCGAAACGGCAGACATCAAGCATTTCTGGGAGGAACCGGGCTGACTTGAAAAACGGGTCCGGTCGGGGAATGCAAGCTTCCAAAGAGATTCACCCGCGTCCGGTCTCTTTCCGGCGGTTGCGGAAGGCCGTGGGCGACATGCCCGTCATGTCCCGGAATTTCCGGTTGAAACAGGACAGATCGCCGTAGCCGCAAATGGCGGAAATCTCGTTCACGGACAAATGAGCCTCGTTCAGCAGCGCCCTGGCACGGGATATCCTCAGCCGGGCCGCATACTCGGACGGCGGACAGCCGATGACTTTGAAAAACACCTTCCGGAAGTTCGCCGGACTCATTCCGCACATGCCGGGAAGACGGGAAAAATCGATCTTCCGCTGATAATGCGCCGCCAGATATTCCAGCGCCCTTCCGATCCGGTCGTATCCGGTCACGAAGGATTCCTCCCCCGGCGCTTCCATGGACGGCGGCAGTTCCCGTACGAGCGCGTCCGCCAGCAGGACGGCCAGCGCGACCGCCACTCCGGCGCGCATTTCCCCGCGCTGGAGTTTTGCGAGAATGGAAGCCGTCTCGCTTCCGGACGGCAGAATCCCGCCTTCCGGATTCCCGGCAAAGACGGAATCCTCCTCCGGAAAATGAGGCAGGATCATCGAGGTGAAATCCACATACGTCCACCGCCATTTGCTGACCGTTCCCGGCATGCTCTGCGCCAGATGCGGAACCCCGGGCGGAATGTAGGAGGCGCAGCCGTCGGAAAACGGGAAGACGCGTCCGCCGATGACGAAGATTCCTCCGCCCGAAAGGCACAATCCCAGCTCCGGCACGTCGTGACGGTGAAGATAGGTGATCTCCCGGTCTTTCTGCGTGAACAGATTGCCCGTTATGACCGGAAGTTCGCCGGGCAGCGGAATATGTTCAAAGAGGATCGTGTATTTTGAGCGTTTCCGCATAGTCTGTGATCGTTTTCCCCTTTTTTAATGCACTTTCGATAGTATTGTAAAGATATAGGAGAAAGTCAAAGTTGTCAACAGAACCTTTGAAAAAACGGAGAAAACCATGATCGTCAGCGGATGGACCACCCCTTGCGGTTTGCTGAAAGCGGAGTTCAAACAGCGGAAGGAAGAAGGATTCCTTGTGCCGGAATGCGCATTGGAAGCCGTTGAAAAGCTCGACGGCAATGTTCCGGAGGAAGCCGCGTATGAAAAAATTTACGTCCTGCTCGAAGCTTCCGTAAAAGATCCGCACTTTCCTTTTACCGAACCAGACGAACTCGATGAAATCCGGGCGGAAAGACCGGCTCCCGTTGAACTGCCGCCCTGCCCCGGCGATCCCGATATCCTGCTGGACAAATGGCACGGCGCCTGGCTTGGGCGGTGCGTCGGCTGCGCCCTCGGCAAGCCGGTCGAAGGCATGGGCATGAGCGGCGGGAAACGACACGACATCAAGCGGTATCTTCAGAATCGCGGAGACTGGCCGCTTTCCGATTATTTTTCCGGCCGCGACGCCGGAGACGGCCTTCACATCGGCTGTGAGCCGTCCACACGGGAAAAGATCGCCTTCATGGAATCCGACGACGATATCCGGTATACGTTGACCGGGCTTACGATTTTTGAACGGTTCGGAACTTCCTTCACTTCGGAAAACATCGCCAGGCTCTGGAACGAACTCCTGCCCATGAATTCCGTCTGCACCGCGGAAAGACAGGCTTTGCTGAATTACAACATGCACCTCCGCGGATGGCCTTTCGACAAGACCTTCACCCGCCGCTTCAACAATCCCTACCGCGAATGGATCGGCGCCCAGATCCGCGCCGATTTCTTCGGGTTCATGGCTCCGGGCAATCCGGAACTGGCCGCCGAATATGCCTGGCGCGATGCCTCCTGGACGCATGTCAAGAACGGCATCTACGGCGAAATGTTCATTGCCGCGCTCGAGGCGGCCGCCTTCGTGGAGGACGATCCGGCAAAGCTGGTCGCCGCCGCCCTTGCGCAAATCCCGGAAAACTGCCGTCTGGCCGACGGCATCCGGAAAGCGCTCACGGAAATCGGAAAACGGCCGGATATCGAAGCTTTCATGGACTGGCTCGACTTGGAATATCCGGACATGAGTCCGGTCCACACGATCAACAACGCTCTGCTCTGCGTCGCCGCCCTCTTTTACGGACGAATGAACCCCGACCGCTCCGTGTGCCTCGCGGTAAGCGGCGGGCTCGACACCGACTGCAACGGAGCCACCGTCGGCGCCATCACGGGCATTGTCTCCGGCTTCAAAAACTTCGGAGGCTCCCTCGCCGGACGTCTCCATGACACCGTCCGCGCCCGGTTCTTCGAATTCCAGGAAATCCGGATTTCCGAACTGGCGCGGCGGACGGCGAACGTCTACCCATCGAATTGCGGGGAGTCCGGCAAAACGGGACGGGGATGAAACGCAGGGGCTTCCGTTTCCAAACGGAAAACGGCTCAGGAGTCCAGCGGAAAGGAAATTTCCGCGATGTCGGTGTGATCGGACAGGAGCATGACCAGACGGTCGAATCCGAGCGCGGAACCCGCGCACTCCGGAATGCCGCGGTCGATCGCTTCCAGAAAAGCGGACGGCTCCGGATATTCCGTAAGCTTCATTTTCCGGCGGGTCTCGGCAAAGCGGCGGAAGCGTTCCCGCTGGACCGCCGGATCGATGAGCTCGCCATAGGTGTTGGCCAGCTCGATGCCGCCCAGATACATCTCCCAGCGCTCCGCCAGCGTCGGATCGGAGGCTTTCGGGCGTGCAAACGCGCCGAAGCGGACTGGATAATCGATCAGCACGCAGGGACGGTCTTTCGGCAGGGATGGCTCGACTTTTTCCACAAGGACCCTCTCGAACAGGCTGTCCTCTTCGGCGCATTGATCGGCGTCCCGCCCCGCAAAACGGCGGAAAGCCTCCCGGACCGGAATGATTTCCAGTTTTTCGAGGCTGATTTTCTGTCCGTTGAACGAAAAGGAGGAGTCCCCGTGAAGCCCCCGGCAGACCGACAACAGAAACGACTGCGTGAAGTCCAGCAGTTCCCTGTAGCCCGCTCCCGCCTGATAGAACTCCAGCAGGGTGAATTCGGAACGGTGTCTGCGCCCGTTTTCACCCATGCGGAAACAAGGGCCAAGCTGGTAGATGCGCTCCATTCCGGCGGCCAGCAGGCGTTTCATCTGAAGCTCGGGAGACGTCCGCAGGAAAAATCCCTCCGAGCGGGGCGCCTCGATGTACTCCTCGGCGGCGGGCGCAAGAATCCCCACCGGCGTTTCGACCTCAATAAAATGCGCCGCTTCGAAAGCGGCGCGGAGAAGGGAAGCGATTTTTGCCCGGACGGGCAGAACCTTCGCCACGGACACCAGATGTTCAAAAGACGGGGAAGAACTCTCAGCCTTTGCTGACGCGTTCGGCATAAAGCCCTGTCCTTGTGTCGACCTTGATGGTGTCGCCCTGGTTGATGAACAGGGGAACGGTGAGCTCGTATCCGTTATCCAGCCTGGCCGGTTTCTGAACGTTGGAGGACGCGGTGTCGCCGCGGGCGCCCGGTTCGGTTTCGGCAATGACGCGGACAATGAAGGTCGGCAGGGTGATGTCGATGGGCTTTCCGTTGAAGAACAGGACGTTGCATTCCATGTTATCGCTGAGGAAGTAGGTCTTGTTGCCCAGATACTCGGCGGAGATGTGAACTTCCTCGAATGTTTCCGAATCGCTGAAGATGTAGTTGTCGCCGTCGTGATAGGAATAGAACATCACGCGTTCTTCCAGATTGGGAACGTCCAACTTGTCGACCGGGCGGAAAGTCCGCTCCATGGTACTGCCGGTCACGAGGTTTTTGAGGCGGCAGCGATACAAGGCAGTCCCTTTACCGGGCTTACAGAACTCAAATTCCGTAATGGTATAGGGTACGCCTTCGATTTCGATTTTCAGTCCTTTTTTCAGATCAGCAGCAGAATACATGTTTTCTCCATCATCGTCTGTTTATTTTTTTTGATGTATACATTTGTATCTAATATACATCGGAATCTTTCAAAAATCAAGCAAGAACGACGCGCTTGATATTTTTCTTGCCCGCCTTGAGGAGGGCGCTCCCGTCCGGGAAGTCGGACCGTTTCACCGTAAAATCGGGATCGGACACGCGCTGCTCATTGAAATAGGCGCCGCCGCCCTGGATCAGACGCCGCGCCTCGCCGTTGGACTTGCAGAGCCCCGCCTCCACGAGAAGTTTCGGGAACCAGACTCCTTCCTCCGGAACCGTGACCAAACAGGTCGGGAGGTCTTCCAGAACCGCTTCCTCCACGTTGACCTGGACGATCCGGCTGGTCGTCGGCAGCTTGTTTTCGCGGTCGGCAAAACCGAATTTCGCGCCCGCGGCCAGAAATGCTTTGGCGGCATCCTCGTGACTGTGGGCAAGCGTGGTCGCCTCGTAAGCGAGAATCTCCTTGGCGCGGTTGATCGAGTTCCGGCAAAGGAAGTCCACCTCGTCGACGGGCAGAACCGTGAAGAACAGCATCAGCTTGCGCACGTCGGCATCATCGCTGTTGCGCCAGAACTGGTAATAGTCGAAGACGGGGGTCTTGTTCTTGTCGAGCCAGACCGCCCCGCCGACGGATTTCCCGAACTTCTGGCCGGTCGCGCTGTTCATGAGCAGCGGCATGGTGAAGCCCTGGACCTCCTGCTGGGCGAGACGGCGGACCAGCTCCGTTCCGGCGGTGATGTTGCCCCACTGGTCCTGGCCGCCGATCTGAAGCTTGCAATTGTATTTTTGATTCAGCATATAGAAATCATACGCCTGAAGAATCATGTAGTTGAATTCCAGGAAGGAAAGACCGGTTTCCAGACGCAGTTTCACCGATTCGGCGGACAGCATTTTGTTGATGCTGAACTTGGAACCGATGTCGCGGAGAAAGTCGAGGTAGCGCATGTCGTTGAACCACTCGGCGTTGTTGGCGAAAACCGTATCCTCTTCGGAAAGAAAGTGGGAAAGCTGCGCCCGGATGCATTCCGCATTGCGGACGACCGTCTCCTTGGAAAGGATGACGCGCGCCTCGCTCTTGCCGGAGGGGTCGCCGATCTGTCCGGTGGCGCCGCCGACCAGCGCGATCGGCTTGTGACCCGCCTGCTGGAGGCGGCGCATGGCCATGACCGGAAGGAGGTGTCCCACGTGGAGACTGTCGCCGGTGGGATCGAAGCCCGCGTAATAATATACCGGACCTTCGGAGAGAAGTTTCCGGATGGCTTCTTCGGAAGTATTCTGGTAAATGAACCCGCGGGCTTTGAGGTCCTCCAATGGGCACGGCGACATTGTTTTTCCACCTTTCGGATGAATTTGTTTGACTTTGAACGGAAATCCGTGAACAAAAAGAATACTATATCCCCGGAAACCGATTTTTCAAGGTATTGTTTTTATCCGAATGGATTCATTGCCACACCAGAATACGCAACAAAAGCCCTCGGGATGAGCCCGGACCCCAATTTGCGTGTAGTTCTGGAATCTCATTACGGAAGAGTAGCTTTTTCTTTCCACTTTTCCAGTTCCATACAAGAAAAGCGAATCCCAAGTTTGTATATTCCCGCCGTTGGATTACATTATCAAATGTTTTTGAAACAGTCCCTTTCAGGAGAGATGCAAATGAGGATTCCTGTTGCTTTGCTTTCCATTGGAATTCTGCTGTTTCCGGTTTTGGCGGAAGATAAGCCGGTTGTTTCCATAAAACAAGCGGCCCCGGCGGAAACGGCACAGAAGAAAAGTCCAGTTCAGAAAACAGCGGAAGACTATTGTGAGAAGCTGTCGGAAGCCGGCAAAAGATATGATGTCCGGAATATTCTGGTTTATGGAGAAAAACTACTGGATATTTCCGATCGGGTAGAGGATCCGTCCAGAAGAACGACGCTGAAGATTTTTGCACTTCGGGAACTCGGAATGGCAGAATTGTATCAGGGAAAAACAAAGGAAGCCCTCCGTCTGCTTCAACAAGCTTATTCTCTTGTTCCCGATACGGATTTTTTCAGAAAAGTCGACCTGGCTTTTCTCATTTCGGATACATTTTATCTGGAAGACGATATTCCCTCAAGCACCTGTTTCCTTCTTGAAGGGGAAAAGTTGATTCGAGTCATAGAAAGCAGGAATGACAAAACCGTTGCTCATAAGCTGGCTGCACTGAAATATGGAGCAATGTCGTTGCATCAACGGCTCTGGACAAAACGCGACCAATATTCCGAACTCATTTCCAACTCATTGGAACTGATGCGAACCGTTCCTCCCGATACGCTGGAATCCAGATATCAGGACGGAACTCTTCCTGATTTTTATTTTTTTCTCGGGCGGGCGTATGAGCAGAGCAAAAACATTCCACAAGCTGTTTTCTGGCTTGAAAAATGCATCCATTTCACGCAGACAACGCGCACTTATCACACCAAGGCATTTATGGTGTTGGCTGATATCTACATTCGGCAAAAGAATCTGGACGCGGCGGAACATCTTTGTGCCCGATGGGATACCGCCGTCCGGGAGTTTCCGGAAATGAAACCCGGAACAAAGGAAAACAATCTCCGCTGGATAAAACTGTTTCAGGCTGAGATTGACCAGAAAACGGGACAGTCGGCCAGAGCCCGAAAACGAATTGAAGAAGTACTTCATTCCAATCCGGACCCGATAAGTCTGCCCATCGAGGATGTATTCCGGCTCCAAGTCTCCGACAGAAAAATCATGAGAGAAATCACTTTGCTCCGGCGGCGGTTGTCTTTGTGCAAGGACCGTAATGAGATGGCTCAAGCATTTGAACTGACAGACGAAATCCGGAAAAAGTCGGAGCGCCTGAAGAGTCCGACGGCAAAACAATATGCCATGGCATTGTTCCATGGCATCAAGGCCCAGTTATACGTCGAAAAAAATGAACTACAGCAGGCGGTATCCGAATATATTTTCGCATACAACTTGTGTCCGGATGAAAGAATTTATGATAAAGTCGGCGTTATCATTGACCTTTGCACCATTTATTATAAGATGAACGACATGAATCGCTGTATGTCCTGGTTGTCCACAGCAGACAAGATCATTGATTCTCTGAAAATCGATTACTCGTCCCCGGATTCCTACGATTGTGACGCCGTTTTGAATTATTGGGGATTGAAAATCCACTGTCTGGCCAAAGAGAAACGTTATAAAGAAGCTTTGGAATTTGTATCCATTCCGGAAAAGATTTTTGCAGTAAAAAAGATTTCTCTTGTGAATGAGAATGCCTTCTTGTTTGTCCGAAGAGCCGGAGAAGTCTGTTTTCTTGCGGGAGATTCCGAAAAAAGCCATGCATATAACGACAAGGTTTGTATTGCTAGTCTTGCACGTAAGGAATTCGAGATTCGTTCATTTCATATGCTCGTCGAGGGGTATTTGCGAAGGAAGGATTATCCTTCTGCCATCCGTTATGCAGAAATGGTGCTGAATCGATTGGATGCGGCCGGTGTTGAAAACAAATCAGCATCAAAACGATTTGTTTTTTATACATTGGCAAGAATTTATTCAAAAACGGACAATGCCGAAATGTCAAGAAAATACGCAACAATGGCCCTCGGGATGAATCCAGACCCCAAATTGCGTGAAGTTCTGGAATCTTATTTAGAAGAGTAGTTTTTTCCTTTCCGCTTCTCCAGTTCCATTTTGAAAATTTCTTCATCCAACATACTTTTTGCAGTGTTTTTATTAAACATATTTATTGCTTCTCCCCTCGTTCCAAGAACTTTTTCGGTTTCATCGACGAGTCTCATCGCATAGCCGGCACTTTTGTCGCAAATTCCATCGGTTTTCTCAAAAATCTCGATCAGGCAATCGATCGTTGCACCAACCAATGGGATTTTGCTTGCGCCGGAAAGTTCCCGTGTTATTTTCAGGACTTTGTTCATTTTTTCCTTCGCTTCACGCATTTCCCGGATTGAATCTTTAACGTTGCGTGTCTGGTTTTCAATTGTTGCCGAATCCCTCGCAGAGTGAATCAATTCCCACACATCGACGGCACTTTCAATACATTTTTTTGCCTTGTTAATCGTATCGGCACAGCGTTTCATGTCCACGAGCAGGAGAGACATCTTTTGAGTGACTTGCAGCACAGAATCATGTTCATTCAGTATCTTCAGTATTTCAAGCTCGCTGAATGTACCTTTCACCTTGATGCTCTTCTGGATTTTGTGCCAGTAGAGAGCATACAGTTTTTTTGCCTGTTCATTATTCAAATCAAGCCGGGCAGATGCGATCCCGTCCAGCAGTTTCACAGACGCATCAACGGCGTCAATGGAAATTCCAAGACGGTTGGCCGCATCCAGAATTTCTCTGTAGACCGCTTTTGCATTCTCTTGTTCCTTCTGGAGTTTTTTTGCCGTTTCCTGATCCATTGTATGATTTTCCTTCTGTCAAAGGTTGATGGCTTTTGCAACAAGCCGGATATTCCACACGAGATATTCATCCCCCAGAAAAAGTTTGGTGATCCGCTCAAAAATATAATGTACCTTGTTGATGCAAAGCGGTTTGGCGAATCCATTGCAGTTCAGCGCTTCCGTCGTCTTTTTCAGAACGTTCTGGCTTTCCTCTGTTTTTGCATCATTTCCGTAATAGGTATCAATAACAATTACATCAATGGATGTTCGACTGGTATAACCGCCATTTTCCATCATCACTTCACCCGTAGCAATGATAGCGGCCGGAAAATTTGTCAGGTCCGGCAGGGCCTCGAACAATGCGGTGTAGCCGATTTCGTTGTCCAGAATCCGGATCTCCCGGAAGATTTCTTCCGTTTCCAATTTCTCCCGGAGGGCGTTGAGCATTTCTCTTTCCGTAAGCATGATTTTCCATTCCTTTCATTTCGGTTGTCCGGATGTTTTTTCCTTTAACGAAAACATCGACGGGGTGTTCTTCTGTAAATTTGTCTCCGATGGCCTCCTGTTTTACAGAAGCGCGGAGCGTCAAAGAAAATCCCCTTGAAAACGGGATGCCCTGTCCGTGATCCGGGGATGAAGCGAGGTTGAAGGAAGAGGAAAAGAAGGGCTCTGCCGTCAAAGAAAAAAAGGTGATTTTCATTTCCCGGATTGAATTGATGGGAAAAGGCGCTACAGTAAAAGTCTTGATTCAAAGGAGGAGAAAAATCAAAATGAAATGGATTACCGGCGATGTCCATGTCCATTCGCATTCCTGTTCCGACGGCACTCTGCCGGTTGAAGAAATAGTCAGACAGTCCAAAAAATACTGTGATTTCATAGCCATTTCCGGCCATGCCACTGTCCGGCCCGACTGGGGAGAACAGCAGTATCGGGAAATCGCTGCGGCCAGGCGGATTTATCCCGACATGCCGATTTTTCATACTGCCGAACAGGAATTTCCCATTGAACGCCATACCATGTTCCTGACGATTCCGAATCATCGGGAGGTAGAACTCCAGCAGGAGTTGATTCGGCGTTATCATCGTTTGTCCGGTGCCATCGGTATTGAAAAAGCCGTGGAAGAATTGCAGTTTGTCGAACAGCACTGGGGAACGGAATGTCTGATGATTTTCAATCATCCCGGAGCGCCGGATGTCTCATTTGCTGATTTTGAGCGTTTGGCGAGGGCGTCAAAAATTTTTAAAATCATTGCCTGCCTCGACCGCGGCGAACGCCGGGCCAGACAAACCTGGGACATCGGCGGGGAATGGGATAAGCTGCTGCTTGGGGGACACCGGATTTTTGCCCGTTGCGGCTCGGATTTTCATGCTCACTTTACGGCCGGCGGACATGACTACTGGCCGGGAGAATTTGTTCAGGACCATCTCCGGGTGGAGAACAATACCTATTCCGACATCATAGCAGCTTACCGCGACGGGCGCTTTTTCTGTACGGTTGCCCGTATCATCGAAAACCCCGTCTGGGAATTTGCAACCCTCCCTGTTCCCGGCAGCACCGAACATACGCTTCGTTTATCATTCCAAACCAATCTGCCGCTTGAACAAGTTGAAATTATTGCCGATGCCCGCCCTGTCGCCACTTTCCGCAACATCACTGCCGATTTTGCATTCGAAGGCAAATTACCCGCCGCCGGTTACTATCGGGTCCGCGGCACCGGAAAAATGCAGAAGCGCCCTTATCAAGACGGTGAATTTGAACCAATATTTTTACTGAATCCATTATTTACCTTGCAAGGATAATCCCATGCTGCTGACCAGACCATTGCATTCCCCGGAGTTTCTGAAAGCCCACCATCTTGGAGTTGAGGCGCATATCGGGCGCTATGACCGGCTTCCGGGATGGGAACAATACATCCCGTTCGTTCACGGAGTCCACTTGCCATACGCCGGGTACAACCTGGCCGCCATCGATGCGGAAATGCGACTGGGTTCTATTGCCGCGCTCAAAGCTGCCATTGATGAAGGCTGCCGTTATCCTGTCGACCGTATGGTGATTCACACCATCGGCATCCGGCATCAGCACGGGGTAACGGTTGGCGATTATGAGCTTTTAATCCGGTCATTCCGGGAGCTTGCGGCTTATGCGGCAGACCGCCATATCATTCTCTGCATTGAAAATCAGTTAATGCAAAAAGAAGTCAAGCGTTTTGGCGACAATTCCTCGGAATGGCTTGCTCTGCATACTGATATTGACCGTGATAATGTGCTTTTGACATTGGATACCAGCCATGCGTCCACCAGTGTGTCGGTTTATGACACGCATGAGGAACGGCTGGCGAAACTTGAAGAATATCTGAGCCATCCCGAACTGATCGGCAGATTGCATTGGTCGGATGCGAAACTGACCAACCGCGAAGCATATTTTAACGATATGCATCTGGTTCCCGGCAAGGGAGATTTGCCGCTGGAATTTCACCGCAAGCTCAAAAGGCTCAAAGTCATAAAGCTGCTGGAACAAAAATGCACCGAAACTGACGTGCTTGAAGGCTTGAATTTTATCGCCGCTTTGTAGTCTTGCTGTGACCGGCATACCGCAGAGTGAAACGGAAACAAAGGAGGAGACTGAATATGGAATCGACCGGTATTGTTGTTCTTGTGATTGTCATCGGAATTGTTCTTCTGGTCTGGCTGGGCTACAACAGCCTGGTGTCCAAACGGAATCTCGTGGACAATGCGTTCGCGCTGATCGACACCCAGCTCAAGAAACGCTGCGACCTGATTCCCAATCTGGTGGCATCCGTGAAAAACTATATGAAACACGAGAGTTCGACCCTGACCACGATCACCGAACTCCGTTCCAAGGCGATCAAGCCCGAAATCTCCGCTGCCGAACGGGTCGAACTCAACAATCAGATTACGGACGCCATGCGTTCGATCCTGGTCTAGGTGGAACGGTATCCGGACCTGAAAGCCACCGAATCCTTCCAGCACCTGAACCGTTCCCTCAACGAGGTGGAGGAACAGCTTTCCGCCGCCCGGCGCTCCTACAACGCCGCCGTGACGGACTACAACACTTCCATCCAGTGCTTTCCGGTCAACCTTCTGGCTTCGGCGTTCCAGTTCCAGAAACGCGAACTGCTCCGGATCACGGAAGCCGAACGCGCCGTGCCGAAAGTCGGTGAACTCTTTCATTGAACAACGGACGCGGAGAAACGCCTGAATGGACTCGCTGGAGGAAATGTTCCGGAAGCTGTATGACTCTTCCCTGCGGGAGCCTGTCGCCGAAATCCTCGAACTCCGGAAGAAACAACGGACCAAAGCCATGAAGGTTCTGGCGGCGACGGGCGTCGCCGCGCTGCTCTGCATTCCGGCGGCTCTGTTCATTACGTCACTTCCTGACCTCTGGAAATTGATTCTCTGGGGAATTCCGGTTCTCTTTCTGCTGGTTTTCTTCTGGTTTTTCTTCGGTGGGAAGGAGGAGGAACGGCGGCTGTTCAAAACCCGGATTCTGACGAAGATCGTCTCCGCCATCGATCCGGGGCTGGCTTTCCACTATAACTGCTGCATTTCCGAGGAGGCGTTCGACAAAACCGGGCTTTTCCCGGAGCGGATCGACCGTTTTTCCGGCGAAGACTGTGTCTCCGGGTCGTATCACGGCGTGAAGCTGATCTTCTCCGAGCTTCATGCGGAAAAGAAGACGGAGAGCGTGGACCGGAACGGACACCGCACCACCATATGGCAGGATGTTTTCCGGGGCGTCTTTCTGATCGCCGACTTCCAGAAGAATTTCAAGACGCGGACGTTCGTTTTTCCGGACACCGCGGAAAATCTTTTCGGACAGCTGATCGGGAATTTTCTCCAGAAGTGGAACTTTGTCCGGGAGGGACGAATGGTGCGTATGGAGAACGCGGAGTTCGAAACATATTTCGCGGTCTATGCCCGGGACGATGCGGAGGCGCGTTATCTGCTCTCTCCGAAGCTGATGGAACAAATGGTCGAACTGCGGAAACGTTTCGACGCCCGGCTTTCCTTTTCCTTCACGGATTCCTGTCTGAACGTGGCCATCCCGTCCACGCGCGACTTTTTCGAGATGCCAAGGAATCCGGACTATGATTCCCTGAAACGCTGCCTTTCCGAATTCCTGTATTTCCTCCGGATCATCGATGAACTCAATCTGAACGTCCGGATCTGGAGCAAGAAATAAAGGAGGGATTCGCGGTCAGAGCCCCTCGTTCATCCGACGGAAAAACTCGTGCATGTATTCCACCCGCTCCGCGGCGTGCCTCCGGCCGCTCTCCGTGAACAGACGTTCCGGGATATGGCGGAGCTTCACCAGATATTCGCGGTAGGCGGAATCCTCCGCGCTGTAGGACTCGGAGTGAAGCGCGGCGTCCTCGGTATTGTGGAGCCTGGCGCCGATCCGTCCGGCGAAATGGAAGGCGCGGCCGATGCCGACCGCCCCGATGGAATCCAGCTTGTCGGCGTCATAGACGATCTTGTCCGCCAGCGTGACGGGCGCCTCTTTCCCGCGGTAGCGGTGGCATCCGACCGCCCGGGAAACGACGACCACCAATTCCGGATCGGAACATCCCAGCGAACGGAGGATGCCGGGGACTTTTTCCGCTCCGAGCCGGGCGTGGCAAAGCTTCCCTTCGGACGTCAGTTCCTCCGGACGCGCCACGTCATGAAGAAGCGCCGCGAGGATCACCGCGTTTTTTTCAAATTCCGTGTGCGGCTCTTCCTCAAGGAGGAGCTCGGCGTTGCGGAGGACCCGGAGCGTATGATCGAAGTCATGACATCCGGGGGCGTTGTCCAGGAGTTCCCGGACCCGTTCCCGGACGGCGGCGATGAGTTGTTCCATATCCATCAATAATTATGCGTCTCCAGGCTTTTCGGGAGTTCCTTCTGGAGGAAATGCCGGTCCTTCGGGATGACGGTCAGCCAGGCGTCGGGACCGTATTCCGTGCCGAGATCGGTCACGAGGTAGTGCTTTTCGTCCTGCTTGCGGTCATAGCCGATGATGGTGCCCGGAGGGATCATGTTGTGTTTGTCGATGATCGCGTTCCGGATGCGGCAGTGCTCCCCGATATCGACGTCGTTCAGAAGGATGGAGTTGTGGACCGTCGCGTAGCTGTGGACATAGACGGAGTTGAACAGGATCGAGTTGGTGACGGTGCTGCCGGAAACGATGCAGCCGTCGCATACGATCGAGTTGATGGCTTTTCCGATCCGGGGCAGGCCGTGGATGTCGACTTCCTCGTTGTGGACGAATTTCGCGGGCGGAAGGCTGAAATGGTAGTTGTAGATCGGCCATTCCGGATTGTAGAGGTCCAGGTGGGGCGTGGTTGCCCGGAGGTCCATGTTGGCTTCAAAGTAAGCCTTGAGAGTTCCGACGTCGCGCCAGTAGGGTTTCTCCTGGACCTTCTGGCCCGGAATCTTGTTGAGATAGAAGTTGTAGGCGTAGAGCCGGTTGGTGGCGACGAGGGACGGGATGATGTTTTTTCCGAAGTCGTGCGAGCTTTGTGCATCCGCGTGGTCTTCGTTCAGAAGCGAAAGGATGTCCTTGGCTCCGAAGATGTAGTTGCCCATGGAGGCCAGCGCCATTTTTTTGTCGTTGGGCAGCGGCGTCGGGTTTTCGGGTTTTTCCTGAAATCCGACGATCTTCCAGTTTTCGTCCACATCGATGATGCCGAACTGGCTGGCCTCCTCCACGGGAACCGGAATGGCCGCGACCGTGGCGATGGCGTTGCGGTTCAGGTGGAAGTCGACCATCTGGCTGATGTCCATGCGGTAGATATGATCGCCGCCGAAGACCGCGACGAGGTCGGGGCTGAAATCCTCGATCAGATGCGCATTCTGAAAGATGGCATCGGCGGTGCCCATGTACCAGCTCTTGTCGGCGGTCTGCATCTGTGCGGGGACCGGGATGATGAAGCAGCCCTGCCGGTGAGTGCTGGAAATGTTCCAGCCGTTGATGATGTGTTCCATCAGGCTCTGCGACTTGAACTGGGTCAGCACGAAAATACTGTCGATTCCGCTGTTGACGAAATTACTGAGCACAAAGTCGATGATCCGATATTTTCCGCCGAAAGGAACCGCCGGTTTCGCTCTCTGATCCGTCAGGGGGGCGAGTCTTTTTCCCTCCCCTCCGGCAAGAATCATGGCAAGTACAGATGTTCTCATGCTGAAACCTCCTTTGCTGTTTTGTTTTATCCGGTAATACGATAGCACACAAAATCAAAGAGACAACTCAAAAAATGGAAAACTTACAGAAAATTAACAGGATTGTAAAAAATTGCATGAGAAAAAAAACGGTGCGCCGCAATGTTTCCGGAAACTTGAGGGAAGAATTGTTTTCAACTGTCTTGAAAAACGAATATTTCTACGCTATATTATCCTCTCTCCTACTGGAGAACAGTGTAATGAATCAATATAAACTCATCTTATGATTGAATTTATTTTTCAAATATCCGTAAAGCAAAAAGAGGAGACAACGCATGCCTTCCAATGAATGGCTACTGATCACGGTAGGAGCGATTCTGGTCAACAACATCGTATTGTCCAGAATTCTGGGGATATGTCCCTTCCTGGGAGTATCGAAAAAAATCAAAACGGCTCTCGGGATGGGGGGCGCGGTGGTCTTTGTCATGGGGATCGCGTCTTTTGCGACGGCGGCTCTCAACCAATGGCTGCTTTCCGTGAAGTTCAGTTTCACCATCGGTTCGTTTGCCGTGAAAGACCTGGACATGTCGTTTACGCGCATTCTGGTCTTCATCGTGGTGATCGCAGCGCTGGTCCAGATCGTTGAAATCCTGCTGCAGAAGTTCAGCCCCGCGCTCTACGGCGCGCTGGGAATCTATCTTCCACTGATCACGACGAACTGCGCGGTGCTGGGCGCGGCCCAGCTGAACGCCGATTCCGGACGCGGGATCCTGGCTTCGACGGTGTATGGAATCTGTTCCGGCATCGGTTTCGGACTGGCGCTGATCCTCTTCTCGAGCATTCGCGAGAAACTGGAGCTGTCGCGGATTCCGAAAGCGTTTCAGGGAATGGCGATCGCACTGATCACGGCCGGCATCCTGGCGATGGCTTTCATGGGGTTTTCCGGACTGGTCAAATAAGAAAATCAGGAGGGATCATAAAATGATGAATGTTCTGATAGCCGTACTGGTGCTGGCCCTCCTGGGACTGATCCTGGGAATAATGATCGGATATGTCGCGAAAAAGTTTGCCGTGGAAGGAGACTCCCGTGTGGAGGAGATCACGGCTTTGCTGCCCGGAGCCAACTGCGGCGGATGCGGTTTCGCCGGCTGCGCCGATTTTGCCAAAGGAATCATCGAGAGCGGAGCCAGTCCGACGCTTTGCGCGGTCTGTTCCGAAGAGGCGCTGGCCAAGATATCGGAGGTCGCCGGGCTGGCGGCAGGGACCCGCGAGAAAAAGGTCGCGGTGGTGTACTGTTCCGGGGACAACGAGCACGCCGTGCATATCGCGTACTACAACGGTTTGAACGACTGCCGCGCGGCGGCCGTGCTGGCCGGGGGCGGAAAGGGCTGCCGCTTCGGCTGCATCGGACTGGGCTCCTGCGCGAGAAACTGTCCCTACGGCAGCATCGAGATACGGAACGGTCTTTCAATCGTTCATCCCGAACTGTGCCGCGGATGCGGAATCTGCGTGGACATCTGCCCCCGGAAGCTGATCCGGCTGGTCCCGGCCGAATCCAGGGCGCACGTCTACTGCAATTCGCTGGACAAGGCTGTCATCAAGAGGAAATTCTGTTCGGTCACGTGCATCGCCTGCCGCAAATGCGTGAAGACCTCGCCCGAGCACTTCAATGCGCAGGGATTTCTGGTGCGCGCGGTCGATGAACCCGGAATCACGGAGGAAATGGTGAAATCCATCGGCTGTCCGACGGGCGCTCTGCAAACCGTCGAGACGCATACAGCCGGTAAAAAAGAAAAGAAGGGGGCGGCGGCATGAACATCCATCCGAAGCAGTTTAAAGGAGGAATCCATCCCGCGGATGGAAAAGAGCTTTCCAGCGCGGGAGATATCCGCGAAGCGCCTCTGTTGGAGAAATACATGCTGGTGGCGCAGCAGAACATCGGCGCGCCGCCGAAAGTGATCGTGAACAAGGGCGACACGGTGAAAAAAGGCCAGCTCGTGGCCGAAGCGGCCGGGTTCGTCTCGGTGCCGCTCCACGCGCCGACCAGCGGGACGGTGGGAGAAATCCTGGACATCCCCGGTGCAAACGGCGCTCCGGTCAGCGCAATCGAAATCCTCTCCGACGGACGCGATGAATGGTACGAAGCGATGACGCCGTATCCCGACTGGAAAAACGTGGACCGCGAACTTCTCAGCGCCCGGATCCGGGACGCGGGGATCGTCGGCATGGGCGGCGCTTCGTTCCCGACCCATGTGAAGCTCTCCCCCCCGCCTGAAAAAACGATCGACACCCTGATCGTCAACGGTTCGGAATGTGAACCTTACCTGACCGCGGACGACCGCCTGATGCGGGAATCTCCAGAAAAAATCCTGACCGGGGCGGCCATCACGGCGAAAATCCTGAAGGTTTCCCGGATTCTGGTCGGCGTGGAAGAAAACAAGCCCGAGGCGATCGAAGCCCTGAAGAAACACGCGGACAAGAATACGGAAATCGTTCCCCTTCACGTGCGTTATCCGCAGGGCGGCGAAAAACAGTTGATTTACGCCCTGACCGGAAGAAAAGTGGTGGCGGGCGGCCTTCCCATGGATGTCGGCTGCGTAGTGCAGAACGTCGGCACGCTGGCAGCCATTTGCGACGCCGTGGTCGAGGGGCGCCCCCTGATCGAGCGCGTTGTGACGGTGACGGGAGAACCGGTGAAGGAACCGGGCAACTTCCGGCTGCGTCTCGGAACACCGGTCCGCAAGGCGCTGGAGTTCGCCGGCGGCATCAAAGCCCCGGTCGCCAAGCTGGTTCTGGGCGGCCCGATGATGGGATTCGCGCAGTCTTCGCTGGATGTGACGGTTTCCAAGAATACCTCCGGAATTCTGCTGCTCGGTCCGGAGAGTGTTTTTCAATATGAGTCGGGGCCGTGCCTGAGCTGCGGGCGGTGCGTGGTAGCATGCCCGATGGGACTTCTGGTCAGCACGCTGAGCAAAGTCTGTGAGAATGAACGTTACGACCTGGCCGAGGAAAACTACGTGACAAGCTGTCTGGAATGCGGCATCTGCACGTATGTCTGTCCGGCGGGCCGTCCGAACGTGCAGCATTTCCGCCGCGCAAAAGCGGAAATCAATGCCAGAAACCGTAAAAACAAATGAACGGAGTTCCAATATGAGTGAAAATGAGAAAGTGAGTGAATCCGCCGCCGGAGTTCTTCTGCCGCCGGAGGGATCGTTGCTGTTGAGTGCGTCTCCGCATCTCCGGACGGTGGACAGCACTTCGAAGATCATGCTTCAGGTGATGATCTGTCTTCTGCCGGCGGTCTTTGCGGCGGTGTGGTTCTTCGGGCTGAACGCCCTCCGGGTGATCCTGCTGTGCATGTTCTTCTGCATAATGTGGGAATATCTCTGGTGCCGGGTGACCCGGTCGAAACAGACCGTCGGGAACCTGAGCGCCCTGCTGACCGGCCTCCTCCTGGCGCTGAACGTAAGCTCCCTGCTCCCCTGGTGGCTGTGCATGGCGGGCGCCTTTGTCGCGATCGTCGTGGCGAAACAGGTCTTCGGGGGACTGGGACAGAACCCGTTCAACCCGGCGGCCGTGGCCCGCGTGGCCCTGCTGGTCGGGGCGGCCAAGCCGATGACCGCCTGGGCGGCGCAGCCGCACGCGATCTTCGGCCTGGACGGAGTCACTTCCGCAACGCCGCTCGCCGCCGCGTCGCAGGCGGCCCGGACGGGCGGCAGCCTGGCGCAATACAATTCATGGGAATTCCTCTGGAACGCATTCCTCGGCAACATCGGGGGAAGCCTGGGCGAAACCTCCGCGCTGGCGATCCTGATCGGCGGGATCGCCCTGCTGTTCCTGGGCGTGATCCGGCTGTACATTCCGCTGGCGATCCTCCTGACGATCACCATATTTGTCTGGATCGTGAACGCCGCGGTTCCCGGGACGACTCCCGGGCCGCTGTTCCATCTTCTGACCGGCGGCGTGATGATCGGGGCGTTTTTCATGGCGACCGATTACGTCACCTCGCCGGTCACGAATCTGGGAGGCGTGGTCTTCGGCGCGGGGATCGGCGTGATCGTGTGCATCATCCGCATCTGGGGCTCCTTCCCGGAAGGAATGAGCTTCGCCATCGTCATCATGAACGCGCTGGTTCCGCTGATCGACCGGCTGTGCTATAAGCGTCCGTTCGGCTGGAACCCGATTTCCCGCAATCCGTTCCAGCCCCGCAGAGGAGAAATTAAATGAACAAGAATTCCACCAATATGTTTTATCTGGGCGCATTCCTCTGCGTCGTCTGCGCGATTGCGGCCGGAATCATGGGCTATGCGGCAGTCATGACCCGGGGTCCCATCGAAGAGGCGAAAACCAAGAAGGTTTCCAGCGGACTGCGCATGGTCCTGCCGGCCTTCGACAACGATCCGTTGAAGGACATGAAAACCTTCCAGGGGCATGATAAGACGCCGATCCAGTTCTATACCGCAAGAAAAGACGGAAAAATCGTCGGATTCGCCGCGACGCTGTACGGAACCGGCGGCTATGCCGGACGGATCGACGCACTGGTTTCCTTCCACCCGGACGGCACGATCCGTTCATTCCTCATCACCGGGCACACCGAAACGCCCGGACTGGGCACGAATGTAACAGACCGCGTCGAGGAAAAGACGCTCGCCGGATTGTTTCGCGAAGCCCCGAAAAAAGAGGGCCTTCCCCCCAACAAAATTCTGGATCAGTATGCCGGACACGGCGCGAACCGGAAAGATTCCTGGGGCACAACTCCGTGGAAGATAAAAAAGGACGGCGGACAGGCGGATTTCATCAGCGGCGCCACGATCACTTCGCGCGCGGTGAACGAAATCGCCTGGAAAGCGGCGTCCGCGTTTGAAGAACACAAGAATGAATTGATCGGAACGGAGGGAAAAAAATGAAACCCATGCAGGAACTTCTGAAAGGGCTCTGGAAAGAAAACCCGGTACTGGTTCTGTTTTTAGGAATGTGTCCATCCCTGGCAACCTCCTCCAATGCGAAAAACGGGTTGGGAATGGGGCTGGCCACGACATTTGTGCTGGTTTGCAGCAACATGGCGATTTCCATGATCCGCGACATCGTCCCGGCAAAGATCCGGATCCCCTGCTATATCATTGTAATCGCGGCCTTCACAACGGTCGTGGACCTGGGGATGCAAGCCTACACGGAAACGCTTTACAATGCCCTCGGAATCTTCATTCCCCTGATCGTCGTGAACTGCATCGTGCTGGGCCGCGCGGAAGCGTTCGCCTCGAAAAACGGGATCTTCTTCTCTGCGCTGGACGGTCTCGGAATGGGACTCGGCTTCACCGCGGCGCTGACTTTCATCGGGATCATCCGCGAATTCCTGTCCGCCGGCACCTTCTTCCAGATCAAGCTGATCCCCGGCTGGGAATACGGCTTCTCCGTAATGGGACAGGCTCCGGGCGGATTCATCGTGATGGGATTCATCCTTGCGGCCATGAACATCTATAACAGCCGCCAGGCAGCCAGAGAGGGCAGAACCTTCGAGCTTCCCCAGGAGCTGGACTGCCGCCATTGCAACATCTGCCGTCTCGCCGGAACGGATGAAAAGGAAAAATAACGGTCCGCCTGCCGTTGAAAAGACTTTGAAGTCCGCTCTATTGCCAGACTTCCACTTCCGCCAATGTAAACTCTTTGTCTCCGGAAACCGTGAAATCCAGTTCAATCCGGGACGCTTTCAATTTTTGTGCAAAGACAGATCCGGCCACTTCCCGATCCCGGGTTTCTGCGGAAGGCACGGTAAAACTGCGTCCGTCCGCGGAAATCCTCATTTCCGGCATTTTCCCGGAGAAATAAAAGACGATGGAACGGATGTCCTGAACCCGGTCAAACGCAATCGTGACCTTGTGAGACCCCTTCCCAAAGCGTTCAACCCATGAATCCACAGCGCCTTTTTTGTATTCTTCCTCCCTTTCAAAAACAGAAAGACGATCCGTCAGCTTTGTCGTATCCCGTCCATCCGCCCGGATCTTTCCTTCGAACCGCACATTGTTCATAATTCCGGAGTAAAAGAAATGCCGTTCCCAGAAACCGTAGTTCCCGGTCAGACAAGTTCCCTTCCCGAGTTCTCTTTCCGGAACTTTCGGATGCGGGAGTTTGAACCGCCACAAGGCATGGCCCGTGGTTCCGCCAAGGCTTTTGTGAAATTCCGCGACAGCCCTGCAGAAATCCGGATTCGCGGCATTTTTTTCGGTGAAAATCCGGAATCCGAAGAAGTAAGCCTTTCCTTTCCCGACCCTCGTCAGGACGCCCGCGGGGGAACCGTCGGAATAACGGGCAACCACTTCAGGCTTTTCCGAAACGAAACGGAGAACGGCATCCTTCTTCTGCGCGGGAATATGGACATTCCGGAACAGAATATCTCCTTTGCCCTCCGCTCCGGGGATGATCCCGAACAACTTTTCCCGTTCAGCAGACAAATCACGGTTCAGCTGGTCGGTCGAAGCAAATGCAGGATCGGCACATACCATCGTCCCGCCGCCTTCCAGAAATTGCCTCAACTTCGGGAACAGCTGCGGAGAAACAGCCCGCGCGGACGGAATATAGAGAATTTTATATCGGGAAAGATCGGCTTTTCCTTCGATGATGTGAAGATCGCAGACATATTTGAACCAGCCGTGCGGCCGGATTCCGAGCATGGTGAATGCGGCCATCATGGGAGCGTAGTCAAACAGGCATTCGGGAGCGAGAATTGCGGTTTCCGGCTCGTCCGGAATGAGCGGGTCCGGAAGCCGGTTGAACATTTTCGTGACTTCAATCATATACTTCCAGGAATCCGGATTCCCTATGACGACCGATGGCGCTTGAACGGAAGGCGGCTTGCGTCCGCCATACGAATACGGCCAGAAATGGAACCCGGTTGCACCGCCCCGGATCATCTGGCTGTAGAGCTCGATCATTTCTTCGCGGTTGAGGGCTCCCGTCGGATATCCGTCGACCGGTTCGTGCGGAACCGGTATCAAGTCCGGAAGCAGGCTGATGTCCTTCACAATCTTTGTGCGGAACATATAACTCGGGAAATCCCTGCCGGTAGTTCCGCCTCCCTCGCCGATTTGAAATGACCCGCAGTCCGCATAACGGTTCCAGTATTGGACTCCCTGTTCCATAAGGTTTCCATAAGCGTCATCGGAAAGGAAAAGAGTATCCGGATTGTATTTCCTGACAATTTCGCGGGCTTTTGCGGCAATTCGGCTGGTTTCGTCTCCAAGCGCTTTCCCGTAGGCGAAATTGCGCCATTTATAGTCCGGGTCGGAATTCTTCGCATTGAATGGAATGTCGTAAATGCCGCCGCCGTATTCGCGTTTGACCTTCTCATTGAATTTCTGAATGAAACGGGTCGGGTTTTCCATATTGAAGGGGGTATTGAGCTGCAAGCCGATAACCGTTTTCTGATAAACGAAAAACTCATCCCCGAGAAAGAAAATCCCGATTTCCTTCCCGTAATTTTTCATCAGCGCTTCGACAAATTCAAAATAGGCCTGCCGGTTGATCGGATCAATGATCCAGCCCCAGTATCCGTTTTTGTCGCGGGAGATGCCGACCTCTCCGGTTTCAGGGTCTTCCCCGGAAATGTAGTACCGGCTGTAAACCGTGATCGGGATGTATTTTCCCGCTTTCACGCCTCCGGCATAGCGTTCCAGTCCGCCGCGTCCGGCCGTGTAATACTGACCTTTGCGAAGACTCGGTATTTCCGGATTGAGTTCATCCGTGCTGGCCGTCATCACGCTGATACCGGCAGTCCGGAGGGCTTCTTCCACGGCCTCGGCGGAATATTCGACGCCTGTTTTCAACGCTGCGTCATAGTTGCTTTTTGCCAGAACGGCATCCCACGTCATCATCGGACGTTTTCGGCTCCGTTTTTCTTTTTTAAACGGGCCGAAGACCGGGTCCGGGGTTTGAAAAACCCGGTTTGCCGGAGCCAGGAGAGCCAGGTTGAAATCACCTTCCGTAAGAACTCTCCCGTCCGAAAGCAACTGATAAGCAAGACGTTCTCCGTCCACCCCCCCGACCGTATAAAAAAAGATTGCACTTTTCCCGGCGGATTGTTTCGCCGGCGGAAGGATCTGTCCATCTTTCAGCTTCAGGACAAGACCTTCGGGAACTTTTTCCAAAAAGTCAAAACGCAGCAGATTTCCCCCGGAAACATTGGCATATGCACTCATTTCTCCCACTTCGGCAAGCACTGCCTCCGGTATTTTTCCGCTTCGGGTGAAAACAAATTTTCCAAAGGATGCCTGATCCCCGAAATGATTGTCAAACGGACAAAGCGCGGAGGCGCCGTTGAACGCGGTTCGATGGAATCTCCCCGCATTGAGTTTCCAAAGGTGCCCCTCTGCAACTTTTGTTCCGAAACACGATTGGGGAATGGCGAAAAACACCTCATAGCCGTCTTGGTTTTCGCGGGTGCGGATTTGAATGCCTTTGCATTTTTCCAGCCCGGCGGGAACTCCTTTCGCATTCACGGAAAAATAAAAATTCGAGGAACGGCGGCTCTCTCCGGCCGGACTGAAATGGATTTCAACCCGGTCGTCGTTCCAGTTTACCTGTTCGCGGCTGGAATAACACTTGAGTTTCTTCATTTCCGGGAGAAAACAATGAAATTTGAAGTAAAGATTTTCTTCATCGGCGGCACATTGAAAAATCGTTTTTTCCGGCAGAGCCGCAAAATCTTTTCCTTTCAGACAAAACCGGTCGTACTTTGGAAGTTTCTGCCAGAGGGGATCGTCCGGTGAACTCAATTTTTCCGTAATCAGAGGGATGAAAAAAACGTTCTTCAGATCGGTCTTCGGAGGAATCCGTTCCGGAAAACCTGGCGTCGCTTTTTTTCCGGGTTCGGCCTTCACCTCATCCACAAACATTTTCCCGCGATATTTCCAGGGAGCGATATAGATGAACAGGAATTTTATGTCCTGCTTCAGCGTCGCGGTCAACTTCAATTGGCGCCAGGACTGCGACAACGTTTCAGCCGCGCTATCCTGCTGAAGCGGTTTCCAAAGCTCGTTGCACGCATAAAAAACCAGATTCACCGTTCCCGGGGCATCCCCTTTGACATACGCGGAAATGGTCAAGACCTCCCCTTCCCGGAACGGCGCGCCGGGAACCGGAATAAAGACCCCTTTGAGTTTTCCTTCCGGTTCGAATTCAAGCTCAAGCGAACGCGACCCGCGGAAACTGGTCTGATCCGTAATCCGCGCCTTGGAATCATCCCATCCGGGAATGATGCCTTTCGGAATTTTTTCCTGCTCGAACGTCGAGGTCTCGGAGGACAGCAGATTGCCGGGGATGCGTGTTCCTTCCGCAAACAGGGTCATGGGGCCGAGGAGGAGGCAGCAAAGCAGAATCCTTTGAAAACGCATGGTGATCTCCTTTGTATTCTGAGTTATTTATTCCCATAAATTATGCCAGGATGTCAGAACATCCGGAGTGGCCCGTCCCACGTAAGCAACCGAAATTTGTCCGATTACATACCGGATGGATGCGACATGCATGTCGGCGAAAAGCACATTATAGTTGTTCAGGTGCCTGTTTCTGATGTAACAGGCGGGTTCTCCCGGTTTGATGTGCGCCAGCTGAAACATGGAATCTCCGGTGCCGTCAAAAACCAGGCCCGTCCTGCCCGGCTTTTTGAAGGCGGTGCATCGCATCCAAAGCATTCCGGCGCTGTTGCTGCCGCCCATTGCGGAGATGTTGATTGAATTATCGAGCGCATAATTGCTTTTGCGGGTTCCGGATGGACAACAGAAAACCAGTCTGCGTCTGGAATCATTCAACCCAAGCATAGCAATGGAGTCGCGGTTCTTTCCGGGAAAAAGATAAGCACCGACTTTTACATAGGTGAAGTTCGGAAAGGTTTCCATTGCGGGCAGCCAGGAAGAATAATCGTCCGTATAGTTGACGATCAGCAATCCGTACTGTTTCTGATTGTTGAGACAGGAAACCATTTTCGCCTGTTCCCGCGCCTTGGAAAGAGCCGGCAGAAGCATGGCGGCCAGAATCGCGATGATCGCTATAACGATCAGCAGTTCGATCAATGTAAAACAGCTTCTTCCTGCGGATGTTTTCCGTCCGGCTGGAAGAAAGGTTTTATTCCACGGATACGGATGATTTCGATTCATGATGCAGTTCCTTTCCTGTTAGAAATTCATATTCGAATCTTTGAACGGTCTGTCCTTTGCCTCCCGAAAGAAAAAATTCCGCCAGTTTCATGGCCGACTTCTGAAAAGTGTCACGGCACAAAACCAGATTCGCATTGCGGGCCGGTTCCCGTCCGTTGAGGAAAGACGTGTTGTTGATGAGAATCGTCTTTGAAACCGGCAGATTCAAGGTTCTGTACAGATCGGCGATTTCATATTGTCGAAAGGGAAACAGAACCAGCAGAATCAGCGCGTCGAACTCGCGTCCCGCGCAAAATTCCGCCGCGCCGGAGAGATTCAGCGGTTCCTCTTTTTCCAAAGGCGCAAAGCCGAACATATTTTCGGAAGAAAGTCCGAAACGTTTCATGTTCGACTCGAACCACCCTTCAATATCCGGCTCGTAAAAAGAACGGTCAACCGCGAAACATGCAATTTTCTTCTTGTTATTCCTCACAAGAAATTCCACCGCGTCTGGAAATATATTCCAGAGGACGTCCCTCGTATAAACGAAATAGTCCGCTTTCCCGGAGACAAGTTCCAGCTCCTCGATGGAATCGACAATACACCCGATCCGGCATCGCCGTTCCGCCAGGAGAGGAACCACACGCCGGAACCAGGTGCCGGTAAAGAGCACAATATCATTTTCCCGCAGACCGGCAAGCTGGTTCCAGTTGATGTCGTCGGGATTGTTCGTCTCGGAAACGGGAATGGTCAACGCCTGTGTCCCGTACCTCACGGATGCCTGCATGGCGCCGAGAATCATCTTCTGATGCGCGTATACGGATGCTCCGCCGGACATGAAAGTATAGTCCGGACAGGGAACAAGGACATGAACAGGACCGCAACCGCCGCTGATCCCGGGACACAGCCCCGCGGCGCGGCCGCATACATAAGTCCCGGTTTTGTTCCGGACGATCCGTTTCTCCTCCTGGAGGCGCCGGAACGTCGCCCGGAGAGTTTCCCGGGCCACCCCGATCCGCCGGCAGTATTCCAGTTCAGACGGAAGTTTCGCTCCCGGATAAAAATGGTCCTGAATATCCGCAATCAAATATTCATAAATCGTTTTCTGTTTTGAAGGCAGCGGCATTTGCGGCTCCGGTTATTGTATTCTAGACACCAATTCTATCTGTTGTCTAGATTGATGTCAAGGGGAAAATTTCAAAAAAGAGTAACTTTTTCCGAAAAAAATAGAAAATATGCTCAAAAAGAGAATGGAAACCTTCCGGCGCAGGCCTGTGAATCGGGAACGCCCCCGAAAACCGGCGTATTTTCCGGAACGGAACGCTCCAAAAAGGAGCAATATTCAATGCCGTCCATTTGAAATACGCTTTTCTCCGTGATAAATTATAAATTACGAAAAAAATCGGATGAATCTGTTTTTAATCGATTTTTCAATTCGTCTATCAATTATAAGGCAGATTGTAAAATGACCAATGAACGGGAGATGCTGTTGTCAAGGATCGGAATTTTTTATGACGGGAATTATTTTTATCATGTCAGCAACTACTATTGCTACGGACATCCGCGCAAATCGCGCCTGAGCATTCCCGGAATCCACGATTTCATCAAACGGTATGTATCCTATCAGGAAAAGGTGAGCCCGGCTTTCTGCCAGATTGTCGACTGCCACTATTTCCGGGGACGCCTTCCCGCACTGGAGGCGAATGAGCGCCAGATCCTGCTCAATGAACGGATCTTCGACGACATTCTCATGAGGGAAGGAATCGTGACCCATTATCTGCCGATCACGCGCGGCGGTGAAAAAGGGGTGGACGTATCGCTGGCGCTGGAGGCGCTCGAGCTGACGATCTACAAGAAATTCAACGTCGTGGTGCTGATCGCCAGCGACGGGGACTACATCCCGCTGGTGCGGAAGATCAACTCGCTCGGAACGCGCGTCATGGTCCTCGGCTGGGACTTTGAATACACGGACGACAACGGGAACGTGCGCTACACCAGCACCTCCACCCGGCTGCTGAACGAGTCCGCCTACCCCCTGCGGATGCACGATGTCATCAACGGAACCAAGCGCCTGCCCGACATCAGTCCGGACATGCTGTTCGTCAATCAGCAGAGCGACAATTCCGCTCCCTCCGAACCCGAAGTTCCCGACTATGCGGAACCCGATGAAGGCGAAGCCGATGAAAATGCTTCCAAGCCGTTCACGGACCCGGTGCGGCGGCGCGGACGGATCGTCCAGCTCAAGGGCGGCTACGGATTCATCTCCACGGACGTGCCCTCGAAGAATCTCTTCTTTTTCACGGAACAGCTGCGCAACTGCGATTTCAACGAGCTGATGCTGGGCGACCTGATGGAATACGAGCCCGGCTTCAACGACCGCGGCGAATGCTGCAAGAATGTGGATCTGGTGGCTCATGCCGACCGGAACGGGGACCGATGAACAGAAAGAATTCCATTTTTCTGCAGATAGGGGAATTCCTGTGCATTATCTGTCAGGAAACCCTGGATTTGATTTCCTTTGTCGGGGAAACGGCTTCCGCCTGCGTCGACGCCGTGCGGCATCCTTCCAAAATCCGCTGGCGGGAAACCCTCTATTATATGAACATGTGCGGGGCGGACGGGCTTCCGATCACGGCGCTGATCTGCCTTCTGACGGGCATCATCATCGGATATCAGGCGGCGGTCCAGATGCACCGCTACGGCGCGGATTCCTTTCTGCCCGGACTGGTGGGCTGTTCCATGGTCCGCGAACTCGCGCCGGTCATGGTGGCCGTGATCGCGACCGGGCGGGCCGGTTCGGCCTTCGCCGCCGAGATCGGGACCATGAAGATCTCCGAAGAGATCGACGCCATGCTCACGATGGGATTCGTGCCGGCGCGGTTCCTGGTGGTTCCCAAGCTGATCGCCATGGCACTGATGCTCCCCCTCCTCACCGTGTTCGGCAACATCATGGGAATCATCGGCGGAATGCTGGTGGGAATCTCCCAGCTCGGAATCCCGCTGGATACCTACTACCAGACCACCGTCACCTGGGTGAAGGCGAAGTATTTCTTTGAAAGCATTCTCAAGAGCGGCGTGTTTGCCGTCATCATCACCACCGTCGGCTGCTGGCGCGGCTTCCGGACCGGTTCCGGCTCCATCGCGGTCGGGAAAGCTACTACCAGCACGGTTGTCCTCTGCATTCTGCTGATCATTATCGCGGACACCCTGCTGGCACATCTTTTCAACACCATCTTCTTCACGGAGTGACCCCGAATGAATGACATCGTCGTATCCGTAAAAAACCTGACCGCGGGCTATGAGAAAGACCGGATCATCCTGAAGGACATCTCCTTCGACGTCCCCGCCAGACAGATTCTCGCCATCCTGGGCGGGTCCGGCTGCGGAAAAAGCACTCTGCTGAAACACATCATCGGCCTGTACAAACCTTTTTCCGGCGACGTTCTGATCCAGGACCGGAGCATTGTCCGCGCCGGGGAGAATGAACGGCGCAGCATCATGCAGGCGTTCGGGGTGGCCTATCAGGGCGGGGCGCTCTTCCGCTCCCTGACGCTGGAGGAAAACATCGCGCTTCCGCTGGAGGAATACACGCCGCTCAGCCGGGAGGAAATCCGCGACAAGGTGCGCGAAAAGCTCGCGCTGGTCAATCTGGACGGGTATCAGGACTACATGCCGTCGGACCTGTCGGGCGGTATGATCAAGCGGGCGGCTTTCGCCCGGGCGCTGGCGCTGGACCCCGCGATCCTGTTTTTCGACGAACCGTCCGCCGGGCTGGACCCGCTCAGCTCCTCCAGCCTGGACCGCCTGATCCTGGATATCCGGGAAAAGACGTGCGCGACGATCGTGATTGTCACCCATGAGCTGAACAGTATTTTTTCGGTGGCGGACCGCGCGCTCATGCTCTCCGCCGAAACCAGGGGCATCATCGCCGACGGAAAACCCGAATTCCTTCGGGTCCATTCGGAAAACAATTTTGTACGGACATTTCTGAATCGCGGGAAGCCGCTTCCGGAAATCTCCGTCAGGGAGGAATAACCATATGCAGGACACCAATAAATTCAAGCTCGGACTTTTCGTCACCCTTTCCCTGATCGTCTTTGTGGCGGCCATCGCCTCCATGGGGATCTTCGACAGCCTCAAGCCGAAAGCGCATCTGGCCACGTTCGTGGAGGAGTCCGTGCAGGGCCTCACCATGGGCTCGTCCGTCAAATACAAGGGGGTGCCGATCGGCAGGATCAGCGACATCTCCATCATCACGGAAAACCAGGTCATCCGGATCGACATCCAGATCGACCTCACGAAGTTCCGCCAGAAAATCGGTGACTCTCTCTACAACCAGTCCAAAATCTCGCGCGAAGCGTTCTACTCCTATCTCCAGGGAGAAGTCCGGAAGGGACTGACCTGCCGGATCGAACCGGACGGCATCACCGGCATCAAGTATGTCGAGATGGACTTCTTCAAGGATGCCAACCCTCTGATGAAGGAGGAAATCGTTCCCGTCGGCGTGAAGAACAATGTATTTTACATGCCGTCCACTCCGTCGATGATGGCCAACCTCCGGCTGAGCGTCTTTGAAATCCTCGCATCCCTGGCCTCCATCGACTTCAAGGGGATTTCCGCGCAGGCCGTCTCCCTGCTGGAAGCCGCCAACAAAACAATCCGGGATGCGAACCTGAGCGCCCTGAGCACCAATATGAACGCGGCGATCGGAAAACTGGATATTGCCATTGAAAATTTCAACACTTCGCTGAGCCGCAAAAAAATGGACAAAACCATCGCGGACATCGACGAGGCGTTCCGCTCCGTAAGGGTTCTTTCCGACAATCTCAACAAGATCGCCGACCGTTCCAGCATTCCTGAAACGACCAGTTCAATCCGCGTCCTTTCCGATTCCCTGAAGGACAGCAATTCCTCCGTCCGGGAGTCCCTTCAGAAGCTGAACGACGCCATCGACGCCGTGACCGATCTGATCCAATACGTCAACGACAACCCGTCATCCGTCCTGCGCGGCAAAGGAAAAGAGCCCATTTTCCGCCAGATGTTGAAAAACAAACAAGCTCAGTAACCCGGAAGGAACTGCGGTATGGGTAAACATTTCTTTTCACCGGTTCCCGTTCTTCTGTTTCTCACAACGATCCTGTTCTGCACCTCCTGCGCAACCTCGGATGTCTCCATCCGGCGCAGAAGCGCCGATTCCAGCGGAAATATCTATGAATTCCATAAAAAAACCGACTCGGGCCTCTCCTACCACTCGGTGAACATCCTGAACGGACGCCTGGCGCTTTCCCTGTTCGACGATAACACATCCGAACTTCTCCGCATATTGGAAAAAGAGTTCGCGGAGGAAGGAAACCCCGAACTTCTTCAGGTGATGGTCGATGTCTCCGTGACCAAGGCCAATCAGATATCGGCCCCGGATCAGGCGGTCTCCTATTATCTCTCCGGAGCCATCTACGCCTATGAATACATGCGGCGTTTTCTCTGTGATTCAAAAGAAAGCGAGGTCTGCATCGAACCGGGCCGGATCGCCGTAATCCTGCGTTACAACCATGCTGTCGCCAATCTCTTTTCCTATCTGCGCACCCACGATCTTCTGACCAGGGATTCCTTCCAGTTCCGGAACGCCATCGGGGAAAGCATCCGCTTTCAGAAACCGGTCTGCCGCCTTCCTCTCTCGCTTGACGAATTCAAAGACCTGCTCGTCTGCGCCAACTATGAACCGGAAAACATGAATTTCTTCAGTTACCGCTTCGGCGTGGGCGTGCCTCTGATCGCCCTCCCGGACTTCAATCATTACAATGTCAAAAACAAACAGTTCCAGCCTCAGCTGACCATTCCCGCCACCGCCGTGATGCATTTCCGGAAATCCGCGAACGCCGAAGTCAACTCCATCGCACAGATGGAACTCCTCTGGGCCGACCGGACCGACACGGTTTCCATCCATGGACACCCGTTTCCCCTCTGTCTCGACCTCTCCACGCCTCTGGCCTTTCAGATGAGCGTCAATCCGGGCGTGAACATCATCCGCTATATGCTCGATCCGGACGGCATGAAGAATGTCCAGGGACTTTTCCTCGCCGAACCTTATTCTCCGGACAGAATTCCCGTCGTCTTTGTTCACGGGCTGATGTCCCGCCCCCGCACATGGGCACAGCTTTTCAATACGCTCCGGAACGATCCCGTCATCCGGAAAAAATACCAGTTCTGGTTCTTCTCCTATTCGACCGGTATGCCAATCCTCTATTCCGCCTTGCAGCTCCGCCTGGGACTGGACGATGCCTATGCGGCTCTGGTCAAGGGAAATCCGGCCGCAGAGGCCAATTTCAATAAAATGGTCATTGTCGGGCACAGCATGGGCGGGCTTCTGACAAAAACCATCATAGAGGACAGCGGCGACACCATTCTCCGCAAGCTGTTTGAAAACGAATCCGCCGAACTGCTGAAATCCATTCCGGAAAAGGAATGCGAACTGCTGAAATCCGCGCTGATATTTTCCCCGAAGCCTTACGTCAAACGGGTTGTCTTCATGGCCACACCCCACAGGGGGGCCGTGATGGCGGATTCCTGGATCGGAAGGATCGGCTCCAAGCTGATCAGCCTTCCCGGCTTTGCAATCGACCTCGGGAAAAACGTTGTGCACGCACTCCACCGCCTCCCTCCGGAACAGCTCCTCAAACTCCACGTGAAGACGGGCATCGAAAATCTTTCTCCGGGAGATCCGGTCCTCTGCTCGCTGGCATCCCTCCCCTTTGCGCCGGGGATTCCGTACCACTCCGTCATCGGCAATGAGGATAAGGCGGGTGTCCCGGACGGCTCCGACGGCATTGTTCCGTATGCGAGCGCCCACCTCGACGGGGCAAAGAGTGAAATTGTCGTGAAGAGCGGACACAGCGTCCAGATGAACCCGCTGACCGCACTCGAACTGCGGCGCATTCTGCTCCTCCACCTCAAGGAGTGCGACGAAAAAGTCCCGCCGCCCGTTCAGAAATAAGCCGCGGAACGGCAGGATTTCATTTCAGGCCGTCAAACACGCGCAGTTCGTCATAATATCCGGTGGAGACCCAGCGGCGCCCCAGCTGGAAATTCTCCATGGAACGGAAGAACACCTTCTGCGGACTTGCGATCTCCTCCCGCCCATCGATCATCAAGCGGATTCCGGACTTGCCGAAGTTCAGCCGGATGTGCTGCCAGATGTCCGCCGGCCAGCGGTCGGTCCCGGAGGAAAGACGGATATTCCAGTCGGTTTTGTTCCCATTCTGTTTGCCCATGGTGAAGATCATTTTCCCGCTTGCGGGATCGAGAAACAGCCAGAAGATCTGGCCGCCTTCCAGGTTTCCGCGCAGGATGTCCCAGTGCATTTTGCTTCCGGGGAGGTGCGGACTCCGGTTTTTGAAGAAGAAATCGATGGTCATGTCGCCGGACTTGACATCGAATTTTTCCGGCAGAATCCAGCCCGATTCGTAGTCGCGCAGAAGGAGGCATTTCCCCTTCATGCCTTTTGCGTCGAACACGTAGAAATGCTTATCGTAAAGATTCTTCCCCCGGGTGGAACCGTCGAACGGTTCGTAAAAAAGCAGGCCGGACTCATCGGTTTTCCCGGAAACGGCGTCGGACTGTTTTTCCTCCATGACCGGGAAATCCATGCCGTCCGCGGCCTCCAGCAGAAGAAGGATTCCTTTGCCCGTTTCACGGGTCAGCGTCAGCGGACGGGTTTCTCCGTTGTTCAGGACGCCGGAAAAAGCCGGGCCCGTCAGGGATTTCACCGTGCATCTGCCGGGAAGCTGGAACTGGAGGTTCATGGAAACCGGATTGAGGGAGTAATCCGCCAGATAAACCAGCGCCTTGTTCCGGTTGACCAGACAGAGCGGATGGACCCGGACAGGGAGTTTGAGCGCGGTATTCCGCGCCTCGGAGACCGTGACCAGGCCGCGGGTGCGTTTCGCCCCTTCCACGAGCGGCTCGATTTCCGCGATCAGGTTCATCGCCTCGCTTACATATTTGACGCCGAGGTTGTCCGAGCCGGCGAATCCGGGGAAGATGTAGGCGCCCGGACACTGGAGCAGCGCGGTTTCCAGCAGGATGTAGAAGGAGTGTTCCGGCGGGAAGGGATTGCCCTCCTGCCAGAAGCCGATGGTGAGCGTCGGAGCCAGCAGCGCTTTTTTTCCGGCGGTCAGGCTCTGGAACAGTTCGATCTCGCCGCGATAATTGGGCATGGTCCGGTAGAGATTGTTGTAGAGCATCGGCATGTTGTAGTCCAGGAAGGACGCGAAACGCGCGGTATCCTGAAGATTGTCCATCCGGATGGATTCGTCGGACGTTCCGGAGATGGTGCACCAGCCGATTTTGGTTTCGTTTGCGAGCTTGCGGGCGTCGCCGATCACCTCTTCCAGATAGGAAGCATACTGGTCGCATTTAAAATCCACCCAGATTTTATGATGTTCCGGATGCTTTTCCGGATTCCTGGCAATTTCAAGGGGTTCGACCCACGGTTTGCCGGGATGTTTCTTCGTGAAGAACTGTTTGAACGCGGCGACGGTGCGGGGCGTAAAGCTGATCCGTTCCCCGCCGAAATAGGCTTCGTAGTCGGAAACGGCCAGATCGAATCCGAGGCCAAGCCCCTTCCGGACCGCATTTTCCGACACTTCCTTCATCCAGGGGCCGCGGACAGTGAAGTCGAAGCTGTTCACCGGCTTGCCGTCGACATCGATCGACTTGTATTCGCGCCCTTTGTCCGGTGACGCCAGATAGAACGGCGGCGCAAAATAAATCCCCATGATCGCGGTCATGAACCCGGCTTTTTTCAATTCGCGGTTCATCGCCCGGACCTGGTCCGGTGAAACGACTTTATTGGGAACGCTGTAGTTGAAACAGAGCCCGTTCAGGCCGAGGTGCTTCATATTTTTTTCGAAGTCCGGATAGTTCTTCCAGAGCGAATAGTCCAGCCCGAACAGGACTTTGAAATGTTTCGGAATGCGCGCCGCCGGAATGCGGATCACTTCGCACGGGAGGGTGTTTTCCATGATCTGTTTTCCGTTTTGGAAGCCGCGATAATAGATCGTGCCGGTTCCGGCATCTTTGGCTGCCCGCAGGAATACGCGGTAATGGTTGGGCGACCATTCGTTCAATTTCCGGGCCGTGACTGCGAAACGGCAGCGGGTGTATTTTTGGCCGTCGCGTTCGGCAACGGTTTTCTTCACGAGCTCCATATCCTCGTTGACCATCCACCAGTAGTTGCCGGTGTGCCCTTCGAACGAAACGAATTCCGGCAGGTCGACTTCAAATTCCAGCTTGCCGCCGCCGATGTTGCGGATGCCGAAGGTCAGGGGAAGCGTCACGTCCGGCGAAACCCAGGCCGCCGATTTCCAGAACTGGAAATTGACCGGAATGTTCTTCTCCGTAGAAGTGTTGAAATGAGCCGTCAGGTTCACTTTGTCTCCGGGACATTGCTTCGCGTTCAGCGCGGGGTTCAGAACCACCGGAAGCGACAGCGCCGCGACTGCCTGTTCCGTGAGTTCGCCGACGGGAGCCAGATAATAGGTGTAAACGGCCTCCGGGACCGGATCGACCGCCTTGAACAGCATTTCCATGGAGGTGATGTGCGGCGCGATATAATCGTAGAGGACTTCCGGCTGCTGTGCGGACACCATCAGAAGGCCGTGTTTCCGTTCCGGGTTGACATAGGCGCTCCAGTTGCCCGTATTTTGGATCATCGGCTGAAGAATGACCTTCGGGGACTGGACAGCCGTTTCGATTCCGTTCCGGTGCGATAAATAGAAGCGGTTGTCCTTCCCGGCTGCTTCACGCGGAATCGCGAATCCCTGGTGAAGCCACGGCACAATCTTGAAACTGCCCGCCACCGGGTTCGTATTGCGGAATTTGAGGTCGATCCGGACATACGCGCCCTTTTCCGGAAGGGTGTAGGTCTTGGTGATCTCCAGCTTCGCAAGAGGCTGGATTCCGGTGACCTGAAGCACTGCCGAGCGAGGCGTCCGCGAGACCAGTTTCCAGGGAGCGCGAATGTATTCGCCGTTGTCGCCGAAGATCCGCTCCTTACCGAGACCGTATCCGTCTTTATTCAATTCTTCCGGGGAAAATTCGAACTTCACCGCGCCGCTTTGAAGGGACGTGATGATGCCGCCCTTTTCAGGAAGGACCGTCAGGGAGACGGAAGGTGTTTTCAATTCAACCGGTGCGCCCGGAAGTGCGGCGGTGAAAGCGGCGAGGCCGAAAAAAGTCAGGAATTTTATTTTCATGAATGTTTCCTTGTTTTCAATAAAAATTATGCGATACGGGGGCGGTTCAAGGGATGTTGAGCTTGTTGGAATAGACGGGCGAGTTGAGTTTTCGCATTTCTTCGGCGTTGACCGGAGCCGCATGACCGTCCAGGAAATACATGTTGGCGGCCTTGGCATGGCGCATGGCGGTGATCTGGTTGCTGTCATAATAGTAATAGACGACCCAGTTCATTCGCAGATAGATGCTGTTCTTGTCAACGCTGTCGGTAAGAATCACCTGGGTGGTGTAGCCGTATCCTTTTCCGATGACCTGGGACGGCTTGAAATATTTCGGAAGAGTTGTCCATGCGGCCTGCTCCCGGTTGTAGTAGTCGACCGGCATTCCATAGGTCAGAAGGGTGTTGGCCATGCCCGGAATATTATCCCGCGCGGGATCCACCTTGGCGGTCGGACAGGTGAAAGTTTTCGGATAATAATAGACCCAGTCGCTTCCGTATTTTCCTTTCGTATAGCCGTTGGCCCGCAGGAGATTGCTCCAGTACGAGTATTCCGGGGGATTTCCGGCGAAATAATACTCGTTCCAGTCCATTCCGTACTGGGTCACGAGCATGCCGGTCTGCTTCAGATTGTTGAGACAGGTGATCGCCTGGGCTTTGAGCCTTGCCTTGTTGAGCGCCGGAAGCAGCATTCCGGCCAGAATCGCAATGATGGCGATCACGACCAGGAGTTCGATCAGGGTGAATCTCCCCAAGCCGAACATCCGCATCCTGTTTGCCGTTGTTCTGTTTCTCATACTCAGTCCTCCTTGACTTATGTTCATTTTAAAATGGATGGCTTTTTTCTTTCCTCAGAACGCTTTCCAGGCAAACATGGACTCCACGCGCCGGATCATCGCGCTCTCCCGCAGGATAACCTTGTGGAAAATAATGACGTCCGGAACGGCAACCGACGGATTGCCGAACCATTCCGAGGCATTGGCGATCAGTTCAACCGCCGTTTTTCCCATCCGGAAGTAATTCAGCTCCACGGTCGCCAGCGGCGGATTGAGAAAACGGGCTCCGGGATATCCCGAGAACCCCATGACACAGAGATCTTCCGGAATCCGGACGGACAGTTCTTCCGCCGCCCGGAGCAGCAGCATGGCGAAGAAATCCGAATAACACATGACCGCGGTCGGCGGATGATTCATTTTGAGGAGACGGATCAGCGCATCCCGGATGCTTTGATACTTGTATTCCGTGTAAAGGATCAGTTTGGGGTCAAAAAGGTCTTCGGCGCGCAAGGCTTCCCTGTAAGCGGCCGGGTCGTCTTCGTATCCCTGGAGATAGGGCAGCGTGAGCGTGGCGATCCGGGTATGTCCCGCTTTTTTGAGGGCGCGGATTCCGTCCATCCAGGCGGTCTTGCGGTCGGGGCGCAATCCGGCGAACCCGGTGGTGCGCACGTCTCCGGCATGACAGCCGGCCATAATGACCGGCCGTCCGGATTTCCGGAGAAATTTCACATAGGGTTCTTCTCCTGTATAGCGGCCTCCGAAAATCACGAAGCCCGCGATTTCCTTGTTGTGGAACATCGACATGGTTTCATTGACGAAGTCGATCGGGCAAAGCTCGATTTCGAAGCCGTGTTCCAGCGCCGCCTTCTGCATTCCGGGCAGGATGTAGTTCCGGGGCTCCGCGATGTCGTTGCCCGGCTGGAGCAGCGCGACGATCAGGCGGTGGTCGAGGCCGGGCGCGTTGACAAACGTGCCTTTCGGACGGACCCGGATCAGGAGCCCCTCCTCTTCCAGCTTCTTCAGCGCGGCGCGAAGAGTGTCCCTGGACACCTTGAATTCCTCCGTCAGCTTCGTTTCGGGCGGAATCTGTAAACCGTGCTTGTAGCGGCCGCTCAGGATCTGGTCGCGCAAGGTCCGGTATAATTCTTCCCGTTTCAGATGTCCGCAGGAGATCATGAAATCCACCTATTGTATGCCATTGTCTGTTATTGTTTCTATTATAGTATGTTTTCAGGGATTGTCAAGATGGAGAAGAAAAAATTTTCGGAATTTTTTTTCCGTCCCTTGAAATAAGGGCGGAAACGGATATTGTAAGTTGTATGGTCAACCAGTAAAATTCAGGAATGCGGGTATGGAGAATAGTCCGGTTTACCGGCATATCAAGGATGTTTTGAGGGAGGAAATCCGGCAGGGGAAATACAAACCGGGAGACCGCCTGCCTTCCTCCAACGAACTGGCCGCGATGTTCGGCACCAGCCGCAACACGTCGGTCAAGGCGTTGACCGAACTGGTGTTCGAAGGCGTGGCCTCCGCCATGAAGGGGAGCGGCACGGTCGTCAATGACCTGAATGCCGCGTCCGGAGCGCTCCGCCGGAAACTCCGGAAGGAATGTCCCGACATCGGCCTCCTGCTGGCGGATCTGGACGACCTGAACCATCCTTATATTGCACGGGTCCTCCAGGGGATTTCCGGACGCGCGAAAACGCTTTCATGCACGATCCGGATTTTCTGCATCCGGAACGCCTCCATCGGCGAATTCGTGAAGCAGCGCCCGTTCGACGGCCTGATCGTGATCACCGAACTCCCGGACAGTTCGGTTCTGTATATGAAACAGCAGAAGGTCCCGTTCGTCCTGCTGGGCAATGACCTGGCGGGCGAGGAAGTCGCTTCCGTGGCGAACGACTCTTTTTCCGGCGTGTTTGAAGCCATGCGTTATTTGCACGGGCTGGGACACCGCCGGATCGGGGTTCTTTCCGGTCCGTCCGGAAGGAGCGTCACGGCATGCGGATATCTGGCATACCGGCAAATGCTCCAGGAATTCGGACTCGCGGAAGACGAATGTTTTTTCAAGGCAAGCGACTGGGGGGAAGAGGCCGGGTACGAGGTGTTCGGACGGCTTCTCAAATCCGGCAGACATCCCACGGCTCTTTTCGCGTTTGAAGATTATATCGCCTGCGGTGCGATCCGGGCGGCGAAAGAGGCCGGGCTCCGCGTGCCGGAAGACCTCTCGGTCATCGGCTGCGGGAATTACACGGATGCGCCGTCCGGGATTCCTCTGACCACGGTCGAACCCTTCTGCGGCGAACTGGGGGCGAAGAGTCTCGAACTGATCACGGCGATCCTGAAGGGGAAAGCGCCGCCGGACCGGAAAATCTTTGTGAAACCGCTCCTGATCGAGCGGGAAAGCTGTAGAAAAACAGATCATCGAAAGGGCAAAAAATGAGTGTAACAGTCCGGAATTTTGAAGAAAGGGACGCCGAACGGGTCGCCCGGATCATGTTTGAAAGTTTCAAAACGTTTCTGGGCGACCGGATCAAGGAGCCGGAGACGCCGGATTACTGGATTCAGTGCTCGACCCGGGATTTCGCCCATTCCGTCACCCGCTCCTTCGTGGCGGAATCGGACGGAAAAGTGATCGGGTACCTCTGCGCCACAGCCAATACGAAGAACGGTCTCGGAACGCTCAATGTGATCGGGGTCGATCCGGCCTGTTTCGCCCAAGGGTGCGGAAGCGCTCTTTTCGCCGCCGCGGACGCCTTCTGGCGCGGCCTCGGCATGCGGAAAATTTATACGTGCACCTCCCACGTCAACCTCCGCGCCCAGGCCTATTACAAAAAAATGGGCTTCGTGGAGGAAGGCCGTCTCAAGGATCACTTCCACGAGGGCATCGATGAGATTCAACTGTCCAAATTCATGAAGAAAGGATAATTCCCATGTTTGTCGACATTCATGCGCACGCTTACCGGAAGCCGGTCCCGTTCGTGGTCCAGTTCCCCTCGCCGGACGAACTTCTCCGCCGTTATGACGAATGCGGGATCGAGATGGGGTGCATTCTCCCGATCGTCAGTTCGGAAATCTATTTTCCCCAGGCGAATGAGGATATCCTGGAAATGGCGGAAAATCACCCGGACCGCTTCCTTCCGTTCTGCAACGTGGACCCGCGCTGCCTGAGCGATTCCTGCCATGCGCCGCTCGACCGCGTGCTGGCCTATTACAAAGACAAAGGCTGCCGGGGAGTCGGGGAGATCATGCCGAATCTGCCGACCTCGGACGACCGGGTGCAGAACCTGTTCCGCTGCGCCGAAAAGGTGGGGCTGCCCGTGACCTGGGACGGCTCGGACCGTCTCGGCGGCGACTTCGGGCTGTACGACGATCCCGGCATCCCGCAGTTCGAACGGACGCTGGCCCGGTTCCCCAAACTGACGGTGTTCGCGCACGGCCCCATCTTCTGGTCCGAGCTCGGAAAACTCGAAACGCCCGCACAGAGGAAGCCCATCTTCAACGACAACGCGGACTACATTCTTTCCGCAATGCCGATTCCCCCGATCCGCGAGGAAGGCGTGGTCCCGAAGCTGTTCCGGACCTATCCGAACCTCCTCGGCGAGCTTTCCGACGCCTTCCGCATGCTGAACTGCGATCACGACTACGGGCCGAAGTTCCTCACCGAATTCCAGGACCGCCTGTTTTTCGGGACCGACATCTGTTTTGCCGGCATGCCGTTCCACACGATGGAACTGCTGCTGAAATGGCGCGATGAAAAGAAAATCTCCGAAACGGTTTTCCGCAAGATCGCCCGGGAAAACGCAATCCGTTTCTTTCAGCTCCCGCTTTCCATTCCGGAATGACCCGGACGAAAAAATCTCACCGGAAAATCAATTCGGCGGACAGCGGAGCCAGGCGGACATTTTGAAACACAGCCGCGGCGTCTCCGAAATTTGCCGCGAAAAGACAGGTGCGTCCGTCCAATGCGGTCAATTCGACCGCGCGGACGGCTCCTTCCGTCTCCGGTTGCCGCACGGAACTGTACAAACGTTCCATTTGCGGAACGGAAAGTGCCGCGCTCACAAGGCAGCCCGTATCGGCAAGCACCGTTCCGGGAAGAAGATGCGCGGGGCCTTCCGCGACTGTGCCGCAGATCTCGTCCGCATAAAGGGAGGTGAGCGAACGCGCATGGTGAAGCTCGATGGACTGTCCGGCGGAACGGACGATCTTCAGGGAGTCGGCTCCATAGAGGGCGGCAATCCCCAGGACGCCGTCGATGAGCAGCCAGGGAGAACGGGTGTCCGTCATTTCGTCCTGTCCCGGATAGGAAGACAGTTTCGCCTTGAAACTTTTCCCCTCGTATTTGCGGACGTGTCCGTTGTAAACGTCGTTGGGTATCTTCAGGCTGATGCCCCTGCCCGAATACAGGGTGGTTTCCTTGATTACCTTGACATATTCCAGAAGGATCATGGAGTGTCCGTCCGGGAGGGCGGCCGCCGCCGAGCGTGACTCCAGAACCGGATAGGCTTCCTCGCCTTCTCCGAGCGGATGCTGTTCCTGCCAGAGGGAGGAGCCGCAGTGGAGGAAGCCGCCCGGAATCGCTTTCCGGTGTGAAACGCCGGCTTTGTTCGGACGGTAGGCCCAGCGAAGCCCCGGGGAAAACACCAGATTCCGCTGCCATTCGGCCAGGTCGCTGCGGTCGGCCGGGACGCAGAGCGCGGTCGGCCCCTGGGCTCCGTTGCGCACGAAGGAGCGGATCACCGCCGGATTCCGTATCAGGTCCGCTCCGTGAAAATCGTCTCCCCACGCGAAGGCTTCCTGCCGGACGGCCTCTTTTTCCGGTTGAAGCAGGGGGAATTTTCTCCGCCAATATGCCGAACAGGAGAGCGCCAGGAACGGATCGGACTCCAGACGGGTGTAATAGAAGTAACTTTTGTCCCGCAGGACCGCCAGACGTTTCCCGTAGAAACTGCCGTCCGGGGTTTCGTTCTGCTCCTTCCGGATGAGGCGGATCAGTCCGGCCTCCAGCGAAGCGGCTTCCGCATCCCGCAGCCGGTCCTGCATCAGGACGAGAACCGGCAGGGCGTAGGCCTGGCAATAGGCGTAGCGGACCCGCGAATCGCCGCCGATGCGGAGAAGCCGTCCGTCGGGAAAGAAGAAGTGTTTTACAACATTCCAGAGGTCTTCGACGTGAAGATAGAGTTCCGGCGGCGCGGTCTGTCCGCGTTCCTTGAAGTTGAAATGGAGCATGGCGATGTTGGACAGGCAGATGATCGAATAGCCCACATTCATGTAGCCGTGATGGTCCAGGGAATAATTTTCCGTGAAGTTGGCGCCGATGTGTCCTTCGCGGAGCGGACGTCCGCTGTAGAGCGTTTCCGAAAACCGGTCGGACGGATGGGAGATCCCGTTCAGCAGGAAAAGTCTCCCTTTTTCGAGGTATTCTTCGTGGCGCGGGGCGTCCGGATAATCGAACGCCGCGCGGAAAAGAAGGCCGCCGTTCCAGATATTGGATTCAGGTTTGTTGTGTCCGGTCGAAGCATCGGGGTCCGCGACGATTTCATACTGGTCCAGCCGCCAGTCGGCTTCGTCGAGGATGATGCGCCGGAGCGCGGCCCGGTCCTCCTCCGAAAGATATTCCCGGAACGCATTGACCCCGTGAGTCATCCGTTCCATTCCGAGCACGCTGATCCAGTGACGTCCCCACTGTTTGCCGTCGGTCGCTTTCACCGAACCGGTTTGATGCGTGGACAGGCTGTAGCGGAGAAGCGCCCGCGCCGTATCGGCGATTTCTTCCTTTCCCATGGGAAGAGGCGCCTTCCGTTTTTCAAGATTTTCCGAAGTCGCCAGCACGGCGAGCGCACCGAAGATATTCTGATTGCTTTGCACGGTCCAGCTGGCGGATTCTCCGGTTCCGTAATACATCATGCCGTCGCCGGCTTTCCGCAGAAACTGCGGAAGCGCGTTCAGCCATGTCAGCATCGGTTCGAGACAGGTGATTTCGTCGAGAGACTCCATTTTCTTCACTCCTGTTTTGTTTTACAGAGAATATAGCTCTTTTTTCCGGAAAAAAAATGGAATTTCATTCGATTAAAATATATATTGATTCGATAAATCAAATCATACTATATTTTGGAATATCCGGATTCCGGATCGAAGGAGGCCGCGATGGATTCGCGTTTGTTCCCGGAAGCAAGCCTGCGCGCGCTTGAAAAAATGACCGGCTTGAAGATCACCGTGATCGACAACGATGGAATTCTGCGCCATAAACAAGGGAGGCCGGTCTTCTCTCCTTATTTTTCCTCCCATTGCAAAAATGAACCCTGCCGGATCGGTTTTTGTGACAAATGTATTGAAAATTGCCGTTTTCTCATGAATCGCAGGTGCCTGGATGAATCGGAACCGTTTCTCTCCGCCTGCTGGAAGGGGCTGACCCAGCTGGTGATTCCCCTGCGGCACGGCAACACCTTCTACGGAATGCTCTATGCGGGACTCTGGCGCACGAAGAACGCCTATTTTCCGGAGGGACTCCCGAAGAGTTTCGGCAGGGTGTTCGGAAAAGTGCCGCTTCTGGACAAACGAAAAGGAAAGGAGCTGATTCCGCTGCTGGCGGTTCATGCGGACGGCCTGGTTTACTATCTGCGGAAAATCCATGCAATCAATGACGAATATGACTTCCGGCGCAAGACGGTCGAGGATTTCCTCGAGCGCAACTTTCAGCGCTCTTTCGGCATTTCCGAGCTGGCGGAGGCCCTGGGACGCTCCCCCTCGCATACCAGCGTGATGGTCCGCCGCCTGTTCGGAATCCCTTTCTCGCAGCTTCTCCGGCGGAAACGTCTTGAAAAAGTGGAAACCTATCTGGCTTCGACCGATTTTTCCCTGCATGAAATTGCCGGACGCTGCGGTTTTTCCGGAGAGTTTCACCTCGGCAAAGTGTTCCGGTCCGTGCGCGGGATTCCTCCCGGACGCTTCCGGCGCGAGCTCCGGAAAAATCCGCTTTCCGGATGATGGACCCGGATTTTTCCGCTTTCGGAAATTTTTCGGATCGTTCTTGTATTTTTTTTCAAAAATTTCATAATTTGCATTTGAAATTGCCAACGTTGGCAACTATAGTAGTCCGCGGAATCCCGGATAACACACGCGGGTGTTTACAAAAAGGATGTAATGAAATGAAGAGAAAGAGGTTTGTTCAGGTCGGCACCGGAGGACGGTGTGAAATGTATCTGGAAGCCATGTGCGGCAACTACAAGGATGTGGCGGAACTGGTCGGCATCTGCGACTCCAATTCCATCCGCATGGACTACTGGAACCACCACCTTCAGGAAAAATACGGGATCGCCCCCCTTCCCCAGTACAAGGCGCACGAATTCGACAAAATGATCGCGGAGCTGAAGCCGGACAAGGTGATCGTCACGAGCATGGACCGCACCCATCATCAATACATCTGCCGCGCCCTGGAACTCGGATGCGACGTCATTTCCGAAAAGCCGATGACCGTCGACGCGGAAAAATGCCAGCAGATCATCGACACGATCAAGCGGACCGGCAAGCACCTGACCGTCACCTTCAACTACCGTTACGCCCCCCACGTGACGAAAGTCAAGGAAATCCTCCGGAGCGGCATCGTCGGAGACATCACCAGCATCCATTTCGAATGGCTCCTCTCCACCAGCCACGGCGCGGACTACTTCCGCCGCTGGCACCGCAACAAGAACAATTCCGGCGGACTCCTGGTTCACAAATCCACCCACCACTTCGACTTGATCAACTGGTGGCTCGATTCCATGCCGGAAACCGTTTTCGCGATGGGCGACCTGAAGTTCTACGGCAAGGAAAACGCCGAAAAACGCGGCATCACCGAATTCTACCAGCGCGCCCGCGGCAACGCCACCGCAGCCAAGGACCCCTTCGCCCTCCATGTAAGCAAGAAGGACGAGCGCCTGATGGGACTTTACTACAACGCCGAAAAGGAAGACGGCTATTTCCGCGACCAGAGCGTTTTCGGCGACGGCATTTCCATCGAGGACAACATGGGCGTCATGGTCCGTTACGCCAACAAGGCGGTCATGACCTATTCGCTCAACGCCCACTGTCCGTTCGAAGGCTACCGCGTCTGCTTCAACGGCACCAAGGGCCGTCTGGAGCACAACAAGCTGGAAGTGGCCGACCTGTCCGACCATGCGGATGATTTCAACCAGGAGCCCGGACATCTGACACGCCGCGACGTGCGTGTCGTTGCCGTGCCGGAAATCATCTTCCAGCCCCACTGGGGCGCGGCGCGCGAGATCCCGTATAAAAAAGTGGAAGGCGGACACGGCGGCGGCGACACGCTTCTGCTCCAGCACCTGTTCCGCGGCGTGAAAAAAGATCCGCTCGGTCACGCGGCCGGCTACCTGGACGGCGCCAAGTCGATCCTGACCGGAATCGCCGCCAACATTTCGATCAAGACCGGACTTCCCGTGAACGTGAAGGAGCTGGTCAAGTTCTGACCGGGCTTCCTGAAAACAGACAGCCCGCGCGGTATGCTCAACATACGGCGCGGGCTTTTTCATGCCGCAAGCGCAGAGGCTTCCGGAACCTTTAAGGCTCAATCGATGATCAGGTTGTAGTCGTTGCCCAGAAGGTCGTAGCAGAAAATTCCGCAGAGGAAGTCGGCGATGTTGAGGGGATGAATGGCTGCTTTTGCCCCCACCAGGAACGCCGCGCCCGCTTCGAGCGCCCAATAGTCCTTGACCTTTTCGACTGCGAAAATACGGTCGGTGGGAAGCTGGACCCCTTCATACTGATACCAGTAGGGAGGAAGGTTTCCATAGGTGTATTCACGCGTTTCATCGCCGATTCCGAGTGCGAGGAAATACGCCTGATAACCGTTGTTGAGGGAGGTTCCGTAGGTGCGGTTGAAGTCCTTGGAAAGCTTCCCGGAGGGACCGATTCCCGCGCCGAAGCCGAAGGCGTGCGTCAGGCGGACGCCGCATTTGACCGTCACACCGGATTCGAGTTCCAGCGAGAAAATGTCAAAGAGTTCGACGATCCGGTTCGGAATATACATGAGAGCCTTGTCGGCGGCAATCCGGCCCCAGGAAGGTTTCTCCGCCTCCTGCGCGTTGAGACAGGCGGTCGCTGTGAACAAAGCAAAGGCAAAGAGTGCGGCGGATGCAATTTTTTTCATGGTTCCTCCCAGATTGACTGCAATTTGTTTTTCAAAATAAATTTTTACTGACTGCGTGGTTCCGAATGCATAAATATAACCGTGAACCTTCCAGATTGCAACATTCCCGCGGCAGAGTTTTGAAAAAAAACACGGATTCGCCGGAAAAAGACGCTTTGGACGGTTGCGATTCATGAATTCCGCGTTATGTTAAAGGATTTCATGATGTTGATTCCGGGCGAACCGCAAACGAATTTGGAGGGAGACTCTGTATGAAACCGGGTGATGTCGGGGCAGTGATTTTTCTGGCGCTCTATGCCGGCGCCGTGTTCTTTTTTCCGTGGACCATTCAGCCCGTGACGGGAAACGTCGTATGCGGCGGCGTGGAACACGGCCTTGAAAACTTCGGAAAATTCACCGCGGCGTATCCGTATTGGATGGGCTTCTTCAAAGTCGGACTGCTCGCCACCTTCGGGGAAATGCTGAAAACACGGATGAAGACCGGTTCCTGGAAAGTCCCCGGCCTGTTGTGGCGTTTCCTGGTCTGGGGCGCGACCGGACTGGTCTTCACGTTTGTCTTCGCCCTCTTTGCGAAAGGCGTCGCCTCCCTGATGGGAACGCCCCTCTGGTTCGGCGAAAAGCTGCTGCCCGGCCAGGAGCCGGCCGGCTTCTGCCAGGTCCTCCTGTTCGCGTTCTCCACCTCCTTCGCGATGAACATGATCTTCGCCTATCCCATGATGCTCGGACACGAATGGTTCAACGAAGTCATTCACCGGAAACGGTTCGTGGGAGGCGCGGAATTTCTGGACAGCGTCAACAAGCACATCTGGGGTTCCTTTATCCCCAAGACGATCGTTTATTTCTGGATTCCGGCCCATACCGTGACCTTCTGTCTGCCCGGCAACTACCGTGTGCTGATGAGCGCGGTCCTCAGTCTCGTGCTCGGGGCCATTCTGACATTCAAGGCAAAGACGACTCACGCGGCTTCCGGAAAAGCCGCATAATTTCACATCCATTCTGGTGGAAAGGCAACGATATGTTCTGGTCAAAGGAAATCGAACGGATGGACCGTCCGGCACTGGAGAAACTCCAGTTCGAACGGCTCCAAAAAACACTGGCACAGGCGGCAAAGTCCCCTTATTACTCCCAAATCCTGACGAAGAAAGTGATCTCGTCCATCCGGTCCGTGAAGGATATTCAGATTCTTCCTTTTGTGGCCAAGCCGGAACTGCGGGAGAACTTCCCCTACGGCTTCCTTGCCGAACCGCTTTCGGAGATCGTCCGGCTGCACTCCTCTTCCGGCACCACGGGCACCCCGACCGTCGTGTTCCATACCCGCGAGGACCTCGCGCACTGGACCGATCTCACCGCCCGCAGCATGTACATGGCCGGACTCCGCAAGGAGGACGTCTTCCAGAACATCATGGGATACGGCCTTTTCACCGGCGGCCTCGGGTTCCACTACGGCGCGGAGAAGGTGGGCGCGATGGTCCTGCCGACCGCCGCCGGCAACTCCAGGCGCCAGATCTGGTTCATGAACACGTTCCGCACGACCGCAGTCCATATCCTGCCCAGTTACGCGATGCGGCTTTACAGCTTTTTTCCCGAGGTCGGGATCGATCCCAAGAAGGACCTCGCCCTGAAAATTTTCTTCATCGGCGCGGAGCACCATTCCGAAGCGCTCCGGCAGCAGATACAGGAAGCGTTCGGCGTCAAGGCATTCAACTCCTACGGCCTTTCCGAGATGTGCGGTCCCGGCATCGCGTTCGAGTGTCCCTGCCGCAGCGGGATGCACCTGTGGGAGGATGAATACCTCATGGAGATCATCCACCCGGAGACCGGCGAGGTCCTCCCGGACGGCTCCGAGGGCGAACTGGTGCTGACCAGCCTCTGCCGGACCGGCATGCCGCTCCTCCGCTACCGCACGCACGACCTGACGAAAATCATCCCGGAACCGTGTCCCTGCGGACGCACCCACCGCCGGCTCGCCCGGATGCGCGGACGTTCCGACGACATGCTGATCCTGAACGGCGTCAACATCTTCCCTCTCCAGATCGAATGCGCCATCATGTCGGTCCCGAACATCGGTTCCAACTATGTGGTGGAGATCGACAAGGAAGACTTCCTCGACCGGATTCACATCAAGCTGGAAGTCAATCCCGAAACCTTCACCGGCTCCCTCGAAAATATGGAAAACCTGCGCCGCGAGGTGGTGGAGGCGGTCCGCATCGAACTGGGTCTGACGCCGAAAGTCATTCTGCTCGAACCCAACTCCATTCCCCCATGGGAAGGCAAAGCCAAACGGATCGTCGATCTGCGGAAGAACGAATATAAAACGGAATAACTCCCGAAAGCGCCATCCGGAAACGGCGTTTTTTCTTACCCCAGGGAAAGGTCTCCATGAGAAAAGGGTTCCTTACTCTTCTTTCGGCGGCGCTGGTTCTTCTTTGCGCCTGTCATTCCGTGCGGCAGCCGGAAGGCGAAGCGATCGGAAAAGGTGTCTCCTGCACCGCGATCAGCCGTCCGGAGGGACCGTGGGAAATCCGCGTCATCCGGATCGACCGCGGCGCGGAGGTTTCCATCGACATGGTGATGGCTCATGACACCCTGCCCGGCCGCGAACGCGTGTCCGGGGCCGTCGCGCGCATCGAAAAACAGAACCGGCGGGTGATCGCCGGCGTCAACGGCGACTTCTACTTCATGGGAAACCATGAGAAGGAAGGGCTTCCGCTGGGGCCGTCCGTGTCCTTCGGACGCCTCTTCACTTCCGGGCGCACCCATGGCGCATTTTACATCGACTGCCGGGGCGTGCCGCACACGGGATCGCTGACATTCCGGGGAACCATCGAAAACGACGGTCAGACTTTTCCGTTCGAGGTCTTCAACTGGGAAGGCTCCAACGCCAAAGACAAAAAATATGTCGTACCCGACCAGAAGCAGGGATCGGGAATTCTGGTCTTTTCCAACTTGTGGGGCTGGAAGATTCCCTTCCGCGGCGTGCGTGTCCGGATGCAGGAGGCCTCCTTTGAAACGGACGGCTCGTACACCGGCGAGGTGACCGGTCCGTTCGCCGCGGGGGAAACGGTGTCCAAAGACCCCGGAAGCCTGGTGATCGTCGGCCTCGGCGATACGGAGGAAGCCGTGAACCGCCTGAAAGGAAAGGTCCGACTTTCCTTCGGGTTCGTGGAGACCGTCCGGAAACTGAAGATGGCCGTCGGTTCGTGGCAGGTGCTGCTCAAGGATGGTAAAATCGTTGTGAATCCGGGCGGTCCGCGGCACCCGCGGACCATGATCGGGTTCAACGACCGGGAAATCCTGCTGGTCACGGTCGACGGCCGCCGGAAGGGATGGTCGAAAGGAATGACCTCCCATGAACAGGCGGAACTCCTCCGGGAACTCGGCTGTACGGAGGGCTGCAACATCGACGGCGGCGGCAGCACAACCGCGTGGGTGCTCGGGAAATGCGTGAACTGTCCGTCCGACCCGTCGGGCATGCGCCCGAACGCCAACTGCATTCTGGTCACGGAATAGTTTTTTTCCGGATCCGCCCGGTTTTGCCCGCGGCTTGTCCGGGAAGGATGTCCTCCGGCCCCGCGTTCCGCTGTCTCGTCCGGAGATAATTGCGCGGGCTGCATCCGAAGTAATGCTTGAAGGTGCGTGAAAAGGACGAAAGCTCCTGAAATCCGCACAGGTCCGCGATCTCCTTGATCCGGAGCCGGTTCGCCCGGATCATTTCGGCGGCCAGGGTCACGCGCTGAAAAAGGATGTAGTCATGGAAGGGCTGTCCCAGCTTTTCCCGGAAGAGCTTCCGGAAATAGGCCCGTGAAATATCCCGTTCCGACGCGATTTTCCGGAGATCGAATGTCCCCGCCGGGTCCACGCGAATTTTTTCGGCCACGCTCATGATCCGGTAGCGGTCTTCGTTCCGCGGCGGCGTCTTTTCGACGGCTTTGAACAGGAGATAAACCAGTTTTTCGATGTTCAGAACGATCGCCGGATGGTTTTTCCGTTTATCCGTCCGGAAGTCGCGGAGGATTTCGTTGAAAACATCGTTGACGGGACGGGGTTCCGGGAGTGTGATGAACCCGTTCCGGAAGATGCCGTACAGCGAATCGTAAATGCGTTTCCCCCTTTCGCCGGAAAAATCGATCCAGAGGTGCTCGTAAGGCACGGTGAGTTCCCGGACGGTTTCATACTGATAACGGCGGTGTGCGGGTCCGAGCCAGAAAACGACCGGAGCCTCGAGCCGGACCGTTTCGGAATCGATGTGAAGCTTCACGACGCCCGATTTGATGTACTCGATGGAATACCATGGACTGGAAAAAGGACGGTGATTGTATCGGAAAAACGCCCTTCTTGTCACCATTTTAACGGTCAGGTCTCTGAAATAATTCATTTTTCCGCAGATATGTCAAGTTTTCCTTAAATTTGTTATTTACTTCCGTCTTTTTCTACTGTATAATGTATCCCGGTTTATAAAAATCTTCAAGAGGGAAGCAGTCCATCTTGGAAAAATTATTTTTCATAAGTTCCGGAAAGGAAAATGCGATCATGAGAAACGGAAAACTGGGAGCGGCCGTCATCGGGTGCGGAGAAGGGTTCAGACATATCAAGGCCTATCAGGAGAATCCACGCTACGAACTGCTCGCTTTGTGCGACATCCATCCGGAACGCATCCGGAAGCGGATGGACGAATTCGGCCTGAAAACGGATGTCGTCGCCTCCGGGGATTACCGGGATCTGCTCGCCATTCCCGGGGTCGATGTGGTGTCCGTGGCATCCCCGGATTATTTTCATGCGGAACATTCCATCGCCGCGCTCGAGGCCGGCAAGAACGTCCTCTGCGAAAAACCCATGACGCTGGACCTGGAGGAATCGAAGGCGATCGTCGAAGCGGTCCGGCGGACCGGAAAGGCTTTCATGATCGGGCATCCCACCCGCTACACTCCGGCATTCGTGCTGGCGCGCCGGATGATTCAGCACGGCGACATCGGGGAGCTCTTCCTGGTGGAGAGCGAATACGCCCACAACTACCGGCATGTGCGGGGGATCGACGACTGGCGGGACCCGTTCCTCGGAGGCGCCTGCCACGCCATGGACCTGGTCCGCTGGATCACGGACGACCTTGTGGAGGAGGCGTTCGCCTACGGCACGAAGAAGGGCCTCGCCGACTGGCCCATCGCCAACGACACCTACATGGCCGTATTCAAGTTCCGCAACGGAGTCGTCGGCAAGGTGATGTGCTCTATCGGTCTCTCCCGTCCCTACACCATGCGCAGCGTGTTTTACGGCACGAAAGGCACGATCATCTGCGACAACCTGAGCAAGACTTTGCAGGTTTCCAGCGTCAAGCTGTTCGGAACGGAAGCGGATGTCTGCACGCCGTTCGCCGAGGTCCCGGTGGAAGTCAACAACCATAACGTGGAAGCACAGGTCGACCTCATGGCGGACATTCTGCTGGAAGGCGCGGAAAACCACGCCTCCGTGATCGAAGGAGCCCGCACCGTGGCCGCCTGCGCCGCCGCGATCGAATCGGCAAGGACCGGATGCCCCGTCAAGGTGGAACAGGATTTCTGACCGGAGGAAACCGTTATGGCTGAAATCAAAACCCTGGAAGAGCATCTGGAATTCGTGCGGGAAGTCGCGCGGCTCTCCTTTTCTTTCGCCTGGAAACTCCAGGCAAAACTGCCGGAGGAGAATTTGAGCGACATTCTCCGGCTCCATACCATGCTGTATTACCACATTCTGAACCTGCCCGCGGACAAGCCCCGTGCGGAACTGGCCGCGTGCGGCGCGCACAGCGCGGAGGAATTCGAGGAAGCCATGTGGAACCGGACAAAGGATTTCATTCTGTCCAAAGCCACGGAATTCTATCCGGATTCCATCGGCATGCCAGGCTATATCAAGCCCGAATTCCACTGGAACTGCGGCAGTCTCAAATACGATCCGCCGCATCCGGGGCTTCCGGGAAATCCGTGTGTCTTCCACATTGCGAACACAACGGCGCCCCGTTCCATTTTCGAGGTGAAGGGACACCTTCTGGAATGTTTTGAAAAACTGATCCGCGACAGCGAAAAGGAATACGGCTACACCACCCTCTACACAATGACCTGGCTTAACGAACGCGAAGAGTTTCTCCACTATTTTCCGCAGGAATGGCGCGACAACCTTTCCCCGCGGGAAAACCGGGTTCCCGGCTGGACCGTGGGCGACTGGGGACAACTCCTCACGGGACGCGGTCTTCTGAATCCGAAAACAGCCGCGTTCGTGCGTGAAAACGGAGTCCTGAAATATTGCAGCCGCAGTTCGCGCTGCTCGTTTGCGAATATGAAAAAACACCTTGCATTTCTGCGGAAGCAGGAGGAACAGGAATCATGAAAGCCGGCTTTTACGAATGCGACATCACGCCCGCCATCGGAATGGAGCGTCCCGCCACCTACCACAAGCTCTTTATCGAAAAGATCAACGATCCCCTGAAGGCGCGCGCGGTCGTGATTGACAGCGGATCGACCCAAATTGCCATGGTCGGCGTGGACGTGTGCATCGTCCCGGGCGATGTGACGGAAAAAGTCTGCGCGGCTCTTCCGGGAATCGATGTGATGCTGAGCGCGTCGCATACGCATTACGGCGGACCCGCAAGACTCTCGAAATTCAGCGGAGACACCATATCTGAACTTATCAGAAAACTTGCGTTCGAGGAGAGCGTCTGCGCCGATCCTGATTATACGGCGCACCTGGTTTCCCAAATTGTGACAGCGATCAAAATGGCGGAACGCAGGAGTGAGGAGGTGATTTTTTCGTTCGGGAAAGGGACGGCGGAAGGCGTGTCGTTCAATCGCGGGTTCAAAATGAAAAACGGTCATCGTGCGACGCATCCGGGCAAAGGAAATTCCGAAATAGTGGAACCGTTTGAACCCATCGACACGCAAGTCGGAACAGTCGGCATCTGGCGGAAAAACGATTGCTCGTTTCTCGGATGCATCGTAAACTTCAGTTGTCACGGGACTTGCGACGGGACAGGTGCAACCGCCGACTGGCCAGGACAAATGGTTCGCACGGTCAAATCGGTCATGGGCGAGGATGCAGGAGTCGTCTATCTCTACGGATGCGCGGGCGACATCACGCAGATCGACAATCAATCGCTTTCTCCGACAGAGAGCGGACCCGAATATTCAAAAGTTGTCGGCGTCACAGTCGGGGCCGAGGCGCTCAAAATCCTTATGAAAGCGAAAAAGGGCGATATTTCGACTTTGAAATGCAAATATGCGACGATAAAAATTCCGCGCAGAAAGCCTTCCGGGAAATCCCTGAAACAAGCGCTTGAGATCGTGAATCAGTGGAAACGCGACACTCCGTTCCACTTTGCAAAAGAGCGATTGCTGCTGGAAGAGTTCATAAAAAAAGAGCCGGAATACAACATGCGAATCCAGAGCATTCAGCTCGGTCCGCTGGTCATTGAGGCCCTCCCCGGCGAACTTTTCTGCGGAATCGGACTGGAAATCAAAAAGCGGTCGAAATTCCCGTTCACGTGGGTGAGCAGTCTGGCCAACGACGCCTGCGGCTACGTGCCGACGCGCAAGGCGCTCGACCCCAAATGCGGAGGCGGTTACGAAACACGCCTGACGGCGGGAACGTGTCTGATTCCGGAGGCGGCGGATATGATTGCGGACAAAGCCTCGGAAGAAATCAAAAAATTCACGCCGGATGCCGTTCCGGTCGGACCGCAGATTGCACCGTCGAATCACGTCTGGGATTTTGGTAACTGTCCGCCGGAACTGGAGTAGAAGATCATGCGGAACATGCACAAATATGAAGAACTGACTCCCTTTGAGTTCGAACAGGAAAAGAAACGCGCCTCGATCATTTACCTGACCTCCGGCCCGCTGGAATATCATGAGGAGTGCAACGCGCTGGGCATCGATCCGTGCAAGGGCTACGAATGGTGCCTGGCCGTCGCGGAACGGGTCGGCGGGATTGTCTTCCCGATGCTTCCGCTGGCGCCGTCCGGCAATCCGCTCCGGACAAGGGAACAGCTTTTCGGCGACTTCGGGAAAGAGCCGCCGTATACCGGGAAATATCACTCCCAGCCGGGCATGTATCCCGGCGTGTTTTCGAGTCTGGAAACCTGCCGGATGGTGTTTCAGGAACTGCTTGAGACCTTCGCGCTGCACCTGGAATTCAAAATGTGCGTCTTCATGGGAAGTCACGGCCCCTCGGGAAACCTGTGCAAGACGATCGTCAAAGAATGCGGCGCGGAAATTCCCGATATCGGATATTCGCCCCATCATCCGCTCGGCACTCTCCATGGAATGAAAATCATGGCGGTGGGCAGCCTCGACTACAATCTGGATATCATACGGAAATTCTATGCGGATCACCGGATCGGACGGATCAACCACGGCGGACTTTGGGAAGCGGCGATCAATTACGCCATCAACCCGGAGTATTTTCAGCCGGAGTATCTCGATCCGGAAAAATACCCGCCCATGTACGGCGCTCTGAAAGAGGAACATGCCGAAGACCTTCTGCGTCCGGTGCGCTCGGAATACCGTCAGTTCACGCCGGAGTTCGCCCGGGAGCTTTTCGACGTGACCGTGGAGCGTTTCGCCGCCGATGTAAAACAGAATTATGAAAAACTTATACAGAAATGAACCGGAATCGATTTGGAAAGGAGGAATCAGGTCATGAGGAAGAAACAGGTCTTCCGTTTCATATTTTAAGATTTTTTGAATCTGTTTTCGGCCGTTTGTTCTGAACCATACAAATGCGGAACGGCAAGTGCATGATCGCACTCCATGACCTCTCCGGACTTCCATCCCCCCTACCCCGGCGGCCAGTTCAAAACATCCGATCGAATCCGCTTCGTTCCAATTCATCCTCCACGCTGGTCCGCACATGAAAAGAGCGGTTCGGTTCCGGCCGCATGGGGAAACCTTTTTCGGCAGAACCGTTCTTCTGGAAAGTCAAATATATTTCTTAAAATGATAAACTATGGATCTTGAAATGAAAAATTTCGAGGTTTATGGAGGCTTATTGATGTTTTGTCTGAAATAGCGGATATATTACTGCCATGAAGTCGTGGGGGGCGTAAATTTCTTGCGCTTGTTTTTGTATCTTCCGATGGCGTTTACTTCAGGAAACACGTAAGATTAAAATTGTTTTAATGGGCAGAAATCCACGTCCTCCGGGCGTGGACAAAGACCTTCATGGTTTGCCGGAAGGTCCACCCATGCCATCGTAATTTTCAATTGTCCCTACAGAGAGAAAGGCCGCAGCATGAGCAGATTTTGTAAGACGGCACATGTCTTGCGGCATTGCCAATTCATATGATCCGGATGCTGAAAGAAAGGAGTGAAGAGAACGGGATGTACCATTGAAATGTTGAACTGAAAAACTTAAGGAGAATGGATGATGAAAAACGACACGGTTAAAAAAGAAGCTGCACATATCCTGCCGCCTCTGCCTTATGAGGAGAATGCGCTGGAGCCTGCCATCTCTGCCCGGACGCTCGAGTTCCACTACGGCAAGCATCACAAAGGATATGTCGACACCCTGAACAAACTGATCGCAGGAACGGAGCACGCGGGACAGCCGCTGGAAACAGTGATCGGCGAGACGGCTGGAAACCCCGATAAAACCGCCATCTTCAACAATGCATCGCAAGCGTGGAATCACACGTTCTTCTGGCAAAGCCTGTGCCCCAAGGGCGGAGGAGAACCGCCTGCCGCATTGAAAAAGAAGATCGAAGCCGCATTCGGAACCATTGACGCATGCAAGAAGGAACTGGCAACGGCAGCAACAACCCAATTCGGCAGCGGTTGGGCATGGCTGGTGCTGGACGGCACTGTGTTGAAAGTGGCCAAGACCTGCAATGCGGATTCGCCTCTCGTCAAAGGCCAGAAACCGCTGTTGACCATTGACGTTTGGGAACACGCCTATTATCTGGATTATCAAAACCGCCGCGCGGACTATGTTGCGGCCGTTCTTGACAAGCTGATCAATTGGCGTTTCGCCGCAGACAATCTCGGGTAGTACCGGATTGGACATCATGCCGGTGGAAGCAGCGCCGTTCATGACATATCATGACCGATGCTGTTTCCACCGGGGACGGAACGATAGTGTCGGCCCGAGCCGCCAAGGAACCGGATGCAGCAACCGGCAACCATTTCCTTTTAACAGGAGCCCGGAAATCAGTCCGGCTTAACCATCAGGAGAGACACAATGAACACAATCATCACCAAAGACGGAACTGAAATCTACTACAAGGACTGGGGGGGCTCGGGAGCACCTGTCATTTTCAGTCACGGCTGGCCGCTCAGCTCCGATGCATGGGAAAGCCAGATGGTCTTTCTCGGTTCCCACGGCTATCGCTGCATCGCCCACGATCGTCGGGGTCATGGCCGTTCAGGACAGCCCTGGGACGGCAACGATATGGATACATACGCGGACGATCTGGCGACACTTATTGAAACGCTTGAGCTGGATGGAATCACTCTCATCGGCCATTCGACCGGCGGCGGAGAGGTTGCCCGATACATTGGACGCCACGGTACCGGATGCATTGCCAAGGTCGTGCTGCTTGGCTCGGTGACGCCGTTGATGCTGAAGACGCCGGACAATCCCGGAGGTCTGCCGATCAAGACGTTCGATGACATTCGCTCCGGCGTCGCTGCCGACCGTTCGCAGTTCTTCAAGGACCTTACGGTACCGTTCTACGGCCTGAACAGGCCGAACGCAAAAAAGATCAGCCAGGGGGTCTGCGATGCTTTCTGGTTCCAGGGCATGCAAGGCGGACTCAGGAACGAGCTGGAGTGCATAAAGGCTTTTTCCGAGACGGACTTCACGGAAGATCTCAAGAAGATCGACGTGCCGACCCTGGTAATCCACGGCGACTATGACCAGATCGTGCCGATCGGCGCCTCGGCTCACGCGGCGGTAAAACTCATCAGGAACGCGCAGCTGAAAATATACAATGGAGCGCCTCACGGCATTGCGGACACGCACAAAGACCAGCTCAACACTGACCTGCTGAATTTCCTGTAGGACGAATTCAGGCGCTGTAGAACGGTTCGTTTTGCGGTTTTGCCAACCCGGGCTTCTGCTGTCTCGCTTTCAAACATAGACATCAGATTATACGATTCCGAAGTGAAACCATGGGGTGAAATGATTTTGCCCATGATTTCTTTCTGTTTCGACTACAGGCATTTGGCCGCGTTTGCCGGTCAGGCAAAGTTTCATGATTACCGAACCTCCCGCAGCGATACCCGGTCGATCAGGATCGTGTCACCGTCTTGAAGACCGCCGCCCCAGCAACGGAGCGCGACCGTGCCGCTGGATGGAGGAACGGTGAAATCGATCTGCTGGGTGTGAAAATCTTTGTTTTCGGAAACCGCCGCCGACACGGTTTTGTTGTCGGCCGTCTTGATGTTCAATTGCCATTTTTTACTTGCCGGACTACGGAAACAAAGTTCCGCGCGGTAGCGTTTCCCCGGCGTGAGTTTGTGAGTCTGCTGCAACAGCAGATTTCCCGGTGTTCCGCGGAAGACGATTTGAAGCGCACGGCTGCCCGAACGAAAATTTTTATAATCATAAGAAGCGTCGAACTTCGCTGTCTGCGTCGTGGTGACCGTCCAGCCGCGATGTGCTGGCGTGTTCAGCGATTTGTCCGGCAGCGCGGCATCCTGCGACTGGTCGGGATTCCACGCAAGTTCAGGTCCGGCGGGCTGCATGTTTTTTTGAATCTCTTCCTCCTCTCCGGCGAGGCGGCGCACCGAAACGGATTCGATCAGGCTCGCTTTGCCTGCGGCGGATTTAGTCCCCCAGAGCCGCAATGTGATCCGTCCGGAATTCGGGGGCGTGACGAAATCGACTTGCAGGGTTTGACGTTCGCGCGTATTCACCGCGCGGATTTGAAACGCCTTTTTCGCCGCATTGAATATGCTTAATTGCAGAATCAGCGGTTCTTCGGCGCGCACCGTTGCGGATGCGCGGTAACGCGTTCCCGGCTGAAGGTCCAGGGACCGCTCGAGCTGCCAGTTGCCGGATACATTCTGCAGTGCGATTCGAAGGGCGCGCGGATTTTTCGGGGTTGCTTCTTCATACCCGAAATGGCCTGCGGCGGGATCGATCGGTTTTTCCGCGGAAGAGACCATTTTCATCGTCCAGTTTTCCGCCAGGCGGTTTCCCTGCGGGGGAACAAGGGGCGGGATCGCCAGTTCGTCGCCGGAAACCTGATATTTCCTGACGGGAAGCAGGGAACCTGTCAACTCTTTCCAGCGATAGGAACCGTCTTCCGTGCGGACGCAGAGGAGCAGGCGTTCGCCGAGGACAACCTGGCGTCCGAACCAGTCCGCGGCGGGTTCGGGAAGGTCTTCCGGATCGTCCAGCCATACCGTCGAGGGAAGCTGGACATCGGTTCCGCCCGCGGTCCGGGTCGTTCCGTCGACCACCACCGGATGCTCGACGTTAATGAAACGGTTTCCGGCGATGAGTTCCCCCTGTCCGGGAACGGTGCCGGAGAGTGCAAAACCGATTCTGGCGTTTGAAATCAGGTTGTTCATGAAACTGTTATTGAAACCGCTGCGCACCACGAAGGCTTCCTGCGGCATGTCGTGAACCACATTGCCCGCCCAGAGCGAACGGCCGCTGTTGCACTCGAATCCGAAGCTCTCGTCGATCGCCAGGGCGCGGCCGTCGACGACATTGTTGACCACCGAGACAAAGTGTTCCTTGCCTCCTGTTTTGATTTCGATCACCGACCGCCATCCGGAATTTTCACAGATGTTGCCCTGGACGAGCGCACGGCTGGCTTTGAGGTAGATGGCGGCTCCGGCAAGGCGGCGGTGTTTTTTCTGGTCTGTGTCGATCCAGTGTCCGCGCAGAATGGTTCCGTCGGCAGTGCGCATCTGGCGGCCGATCGCTTCGCCGGGAACGGGTTCGCCCCGGTTGACGTCGCGGACGATATTGCCCTGTACCGAAACATTGTGTCCGTAGATCAGAATGCCCTGGATGTAGGAATCTTTTTCCGTCGCGCCAAGTCCTCCGCGAAGCAAGCGGTTGTCATGTACGATGGCGTTGGGCAAATGCAAGGTGCAATTGTCCGCGATCTGCCCGCTTTTGCCGAGCAGGATTCCACGCCGTCCGAAGTTGCGCAAGGTATTCTGACAGACGACCGCGCCGCCGGGCATCGGACAGTCGAAGTGAATGGGTTCGTCCGAACCCTCGAATTCGCAATTCCTGATGACGAGGTTCCCGAGTTCCGTATAGGCGACGGCGGCGGATTTTTCGCGGCATTCGAACCGGCTGTCGGCAATCTCCACCGATCGGATCGGTTTGCGGCCCGTCTCTTTGAGATACCCGTCAATACCGTTGAACGAACGGATCGTCATGTTGTGCAATTTGAGCGTGCCGCCGTCGTTTTTATTCAGGTCGACAGCGCTGGCGCGCCGGGCGGCGTAGTGTCCGCGCTGTCCGCTGGTTTCCATATTGATCAGTTCGCCCGGTTTGCCGACGCCTTGCAGGATGAGCGTGCCGCCGAGATGACGGATCAGCGTCGGGAGTCTGCCGGTCAGCACGGCGCCGTTCTCGAAAACCAGGGTCAAATCCCGCTTCACCGTCAGCGGTTCGGCGATTTCATATTTCCCCGGAGGGAGCTTGATGTAATCACTTCCGGCGATCAGACGGGCGAATTCCGCGCTTTGTTCGGCGGGATTTGCAAAATGCTTCAACTCGGCGCTTCCGGCGGAGAACAGGATGCCCGACAGGATTGAAAACAGGATTTGTTTCATGATTTTCTATTTCTCCCGGTTCAGTTTTTTGACGCTGATTCAGCGGAATTGTTTGTGTGACGTGGAAATCAAGTTTCCGGCCGGCTTTGGCGCTTCGTGTCCGGAGAATGATTCCATTCCGGTTCGGCGGAGAGCGGATTCAGATGAATTCATGTTCAGAAGATTCCATTATTGGTTGCTCTGGCATAGGTCATCCAGGTATCTCCGGTAATGTCCACTTTGCGTAAAGGCGCGGTATGGCCGTCGGAATAAAAAACATTTGCCTGTCCGCTGTGGCGCATGTGAAGTGTCCGGTTGCTGCCAATCCCCACACCGCGCGATGCAACCGAAGGATCGGACATCATCAAGGCGTTCGCCTGATACAAATCCCGCGTATGGATGCTGTCACCGCCGAGCGGGACTTTCTGGAATTCTCCCCGGGCGATGGTCGAACGGCGGATGTGGTAATAGGTCGGATCGGCGGTGTAATTGCCCAGTTCCCCGAACAACGTAGTACCTTTGGCCAATCCGTAGGAACGACCACCATAGCTGTTCCAACCACCGCTTTCGGCAGCGACATACTGGGCGGAAGGACACAGAAAAATGGTATCATAGCTGTATTTCCTGGCATCCGGAAGGTGACGGTCATACACCAGAACACCTGCCCAACCGTAGGTTCTGCCGTCGACAATGGAGGAGGCAGCGGGAAAAAAGTCCTTGTTGACGTCGGCATAGGATTGCAGGCCCATGACGCAGCTTTTGAGATTGGCGATACATTTGATTCCCTTCGCGCGTTCCTTCGCCTGATTCAAGGCGGGCAGGAGCAGCGAGGCCAATATGGCAATAATGGATATAACGACCAAGAGTTCTATAAGTGTAAATTTCTTATTCATCCGGGAATCCTCCTCTGAGCCGCGCGACCGCATCCGGGCTCTTTTTTGATGTTGTATTGTTTCACTTTCCCGATCCGTTCTTACCGGGTCGTCTTCCCGGTCCGGTCTACCGATATGACCTTCAACAAATATGACTCTTTTCGTAAGACACCTCCTTTTCAGCGACGGGCTGTATGAGTTCAGGCGAATATGGGGACATGAAAAGGGTCATCTGCAAAGTTCCTCCTTTGCGAAGACGCATCCCTGTGCTTTCATCGCATCCCGCAATTTCGCATAAGGCGGGAAGTCCAATGCCGCGGCGATTCCCGCCGCCTGCCCGGTGCCGATGCAGACCGGAATCAGCCGTACCGCAGAAATCGCGCGCGGCTCGATCCCGATGCAGCGTCCGGCCGCCGCCAGGTTCGACACCGCCGCCGCGCGCAATGCTCCGTAAGGCACCGGGCGATGCCCGTTCGCATCGCTCAGCCACGGACTGCTGAACTGTTTGACATAATGTTCTCCGTAGGAGCGTTTGCCGACGGCGACCGGTTCCGCGACCGGAGCGTTTCCATCGAGGTCGTCGCAGCGGATGGTTTCGACGGCTTCGATGTTGCACGATGCGCGGACTCCGATGTTCGGCGCGACCGAAACGACTTCGCACCGGCGGAACTCCGGAAATTCCCTGCGGAGCCACCGCACGATCACATCAATCTGTTCGCGAAGCTCGATATCCATGCGGGTGAGGTCCCGGGGATCGATCGCGTCGCCCGATACTGCGCTCAGGTTGAGCAGCAGCTGACTGCTGTGTCCCAGCGTTGTCCCCATGAAACGGTCCTGGTGCGGATACGGAAATTGTTTTTCCGCAAAACGGCGCTGGAGATCGGCTTTGTCGAAATGCCCCACCCCGATGATTTTAAACAGCAGCGTTTTGGTCATGGTTTCATCGGAGGTGCCGTGCATGACCGGCAAATTCGCCAGACGGGCCAGAACCGCGTCACCGGTCGCGTCCACGAAGTTGCGCGCGGTCAATGTGAAGACCCGTCCTGTACAGCAGACGGAAATATTCAGGATGCGGCCGTTCCCGCATGACGCGCCGATGAGTGTCGTATAGAAAAGCATGTCGACGCCCGCGCGCCGGAGCAGGCGCGTCATCGCCAGCTGGATGCGGTCTTCGGTCGTGGTGAGCGAATTTCCCATGATTACGGAATCCGGCGCAAGTTCGTCGACAAGTTTGCCGGGCGCCCCGCCGAAAACCTTTCCATTGAGCGAGCCGATCCCTGAAAGCACCGGACACCCGCCAAAAACCGCCACGCCGCCCGGCCCCGCGTTCCGATCAATCAACAGCACGCGTTTGCCGAGCGTCGCTGCGCCGAGGGCCGCCCCGAAACCGGCCGGTCCGGCGCCGGCGATGATTACATCGTATTCATGCGGGCCGCTTCCGGCCGCATCGGTTATCCTCATGAAAATCTCCCATTTTATGTTTTGACTTTATTATAATCGGATTTGAAATAGTTTCAATGGATTTTTTTACTATTTTTTTATAATAATATGCTATAAAATATTGAAAAATATAAAAATCAGGCGATATTATGGAATATGAAAGAGGCCGATACACAAGATTTTGAACCTATCACACGGGAAAATGCGCCCCTGCGGATGCGTGCGCTCTGGCGTGATGCGGAACAGCGTTTCGGCGTCGGGCTGACGCTCCACGATCATGCGGGCGTATTCATCATGCCGGACAACCTGCGGCTTCTGCCGGATTGCAACGTGCACCGGTTCCCGTGCTGCGCCTACAAACAGGGGAAACGCCTGCGGTGCATCGCACATTGCCGTTTCGAAGCAATGGAACGCGCCGCGACATGCAAACGTCCCTTTCATTTCCGTTGCTGGCGGGGGATTCACGAAACGGTGATGCCGCTTTTCCGGGGCCGCGAACATGTCGCTACGATTTTCGCCGGGGCGTACCGCGACAAGGAAGCGCCGACAGGATTTTCCGCCCGGTACCGGAAGCTCTATGAGGCGATGCCTCCCTGGGACGATGCCCGCGGGGCGTCTCTGGCCGATGCGCTCTATGTCATCGGATACGCGCTGCTGAGAATTGCGGATAATCTGCGCGAACAATATGCGTTCGAACCGGGACGGCGCGGCGCAATCCGGCGCTTCCTGAGCCGGCGGGGATGTTCGGACGTGGGACTGGAAGACTTGGCGGAGGAGCTCGGAATTTCCGTGTCGCGGACATCGCATCTGCTCCATAAACTTTTCGGAAAGGGATATGCCGAATTGCGCAACGAGGAGCGTGTCCGGCGCGCGGAACAGCTCCTGCACGACGGTTTTCTCCTCAAGGACGTCGCGCGGCAGACCGGATTCCGGAACGAGTTCTACTTCAGCCGGGTCTTCAAAAAATTGCGCGGTGTTCCGCCCGGCACATGCCGACGATGAATGATGGACAACTCGACGTTGCTGTTCTTTTTCATCAAACAGTTTTCTGCCAAACAGATATTTTCTGCATGCCTGTAATACGCATACATCCGTCCATGCGCTTTCCAGCTGAAAATAAAATTTGATTTTTTTCTTCTTTGCCTATTGACAAAACAACAATTCCGATTATACTATACAGTAGTAAACAGTTCTATTTTTCAACCGGATGAAGAGAAAGGCGGCACCATGAAAAAACTCATGCTATTTACAGCTCTCCTGATGTCGGGAGCCGTTTTTGCGCAGAATGTCCATCAGTCCGCAGACGATGCAACACGCGGACAGTCCCTTGTCAAAGACGGAACATTCCTGGTGGAACGGAAACAGAATCTTTTCGGAAACTGGCTCGCCAATTTCCGGATATTGGAGCAGAACCCGGAATTGATCACTCTCGACAAGAGCATTTCGCTTAAAGACGGGCAGTCGATCCGGCTTTCCAATCCGAAGGGGCCGAATATCGGGCTGATGCAGACGCTCAAAGGGATCAAGCCGTCTACGAAGTACCGGATCAGCTATTATCTCAAGTATGCGGATATCAATCCCGATAACCCGGAGGCGTTCGGCGGAGCGGTCCTCAACCTCTGGCACGCGGGCAACAAATGGTTTCCCGCAAAAGCCCTGCGGGGCACAAGCGACTGGAAGCGCTATGAATTCTTCTATACCACCGACGCAAAGGCCGCTCCGGAGCTTACGCTCAGCCTCATGATCATCAACGCCAAAGGCACTGCATGGTTTGACGATGTACAGTTTATTGAAGTGAAATAATCCTATGAACATTGCTCCCGACATATCGAAAAAAGATCAGATCGCCCAATATCTCCGGGGCAGGATCCGGAACAACATCTATCCGGCGGGGAAACGGCTCGAAAGCGTTCGCAGCCTTGCAGATGACTTCGATGTCAGCCTCAAAATAGTGACGGATGCGCTTTCCGATCTGGAGAAAGAGGGGCTTGTCCGGCGCGAGGCCGGGCGCGGAGTTTTCGCAGAACAGGGCAGAAAACTGCTTTTCGTCTTTATCGGAGGAGATATCGAAGCACCCTATCATTACTATTCCCCGGGCGTGGAAGAAAGGGCGAAGGAGCGCCGCATCAAGGTGGAGCGTCTGCCGCTGGCATTCATTCGCAGCAATGCGGGCTGCAATCTTGCGCAGCAGTTCAAGCGAGACTATTTCGGGATCATTTTTGACGGCTATTACATGCGCGGAGACGAGCCGGAGGTCAACTTTTTTCAGGAGACAGGGCTTCCCGTGGTTCTTCCTCATGCGCTTACAGGCGACAATGAGACAACGCCTTTCATGGTGATCCATCCCGATTTCAAGCAGGCATTTTCCGATGGCGTCCGTTGCCTTTACGAAAAAGGGCACCGCAGAATCGCAACGCTGACATTCGACGTGGACGATGCTTTTCGCGGTTATACGAAGGAGGAGTATCTCGCGTTTCTGGAGGGGCTCGGCTGCGAGACTCCCGAAGCATTCCTGGTTCAGACAAAATATGGGGAAAATGAGATTGCCCGGGGAATTTCCCGTTTGCTGAAGAAGGCAAAGAAGCCGACAGCATTGATGTGTGTTTCCGATTTTTTCGCCATGTATGCGATGAAAACAATGTGTCGGCTCGGAATCCGGATTCCCGAGGAGATTTCCGTCATGGGATTTTGCGGTTATCCGGGCGGCGAGGCATTGGAGCCGCCGCTTTCCAGCGTGGATATGCATTATCATGATGCCGGGCGGCTCGCGGTGGACACGGTTTGCCAGCCGGATTCATGGTTCGGAAAAGACGCGTCGAAACGTGTGATCGTCACATCGCATACGATCATTGAACGGAAAAGCATCAAGACACTTAAAAGAAAGGATTGATCCATGAGGAGAATTTTTACTTTGATCGAACTGCTTATCGTGATTGCGATCATCGCCATTCTTACCGGGATGCTTCTGCCTGCTTTGGGAAAGGCACGCATGATGGCCAGGGCGACGGGTTGTCTCAGCAATCTCCGCCAGATCGGGATCGCCGTATCAGGGTATGCGGTCGATAATAACGGGTATTTTCCAGGATTCATTCAGGGAGCCGGACTCTTTTACAAGGAAATGGAGCCTTATTTTCATTACAGCAACTCCAATGATTTCGGAGCCTGGAGGAAACAGAAGATTTATTTTTGCAGCGAGGACACCTACCGTCTGGAAAATGCTTCATCCGATGCGTCTTCCCTGCACCGTTCCTATGGAATGAGTGAATATATGTGCCATCCGAATTGGCAGTTTCCGCGGACAGGGCTTCAGGAGCAGGATTGGGTCAAAATCGAGAAGGTGTCCCAGCCGAGTACAAAGCCTTATAAGACAGACAGCTATCATCCTGCTTGCAACCCCGTCGGTTTTGCATGGTATTCCTATCCGTTCAAAGCCGGGTCCGTTGCGACGGACGGCGGGCTTTCCTTCCGGCATAACGGAACATGCAACGTTCTGTTTGCCGATATGCACGCTGAGCGCAGAACGGTGCAGTCTCTACGGGGAAAACGCGATATGGTAACTCCGGTAAAAGCCTACTGGTAAAATTTGAAAGGAGAAAAAATGAATTTGAAACTGTTCTCCGTATTCATGGCGGCTTTTGCCGTTCAGGTTATGATTTTTGCGCAGGAGCAAACCGTTCCGCGCAGCATCTGGATTGAAGAAACGCCGTCTATTCCATTGGTGTGGAACGGAATCCCGGCAGTCGAGATCGTAGTGCCGGAACAATCTTCCAGAGTAACGGAATTCGCTTCAAAAGAGCTGCAAAGCGTTCTGTCCGAATCTCTCGGGCGGAAGATCGACGTCATAAAAGCACCCCGCAAAGATAAAACCTCCATTATTCTGGGCGATAATGAGTTCAGCAGAAAAGCGGGAATCGATGTGAACACGCTGCCGCGCGACGGGTTCATCATCCGTTCCGGCGGCAACCGGATTTTTATCGCCGGGCGCGACAATCCGCAGACCGATATCGAATGGGCGCGGAACCAGTTGAGCATCTGGGCAAACAATTTCGAGCGCGGCACCTTGAATGGAGTTTATGATTTTCTGGAACGTTTCTGCGGTGTGCGTTTCTATTTCCCCGGTGAACTCGGGACCATTATTCCCAAGCACCTGGAGCTGACAATCCCGCAGATGAATATTTTCGAGCGCCCGGATTATACGGTCCGTCTCTATACATGGTATAAAGGCGACTGGTTCGACAAATCGCCCGAATGGGGCAAAGACGGCATCCGCGCGAAAACGCTCAATCTTTACCGCACCCGCCACGAGACGCAGTACCTGCCGTGCAATCACGGGCTCCTTGCGCACAATTATCACGGGCGCTTTGCGAAAACGCATCCCGAGTATTTCTCGATCATCGACGGGAAACGGAGCAATTTCGACCGTCATCCGTATCTGTGCTTCAACAGCGGGGTCGTGGAAGAAATCTATCAGGATGCAAAAGCCTTTCTGACAGGAAAAAGCATGGCGAGCCGCAATGCAGTCAATGAATACGGCAAGCCGGAATGGAGCCCCAGCGCGTGTCAGAAAGGATATTTCAACATCATGCCACAGGATGGCTTCCGCATGTGCGAATGTCCGCTCTGCAAAAAGGTAAAGGACAAGCGCCCCGTTCCCGGCGTTCCGGATAAAGAAATATCCGATCACATCTGGGGATTGACTGCAAAGATCGCGCAGAGACTCAAAGAGGAGGGCGTGGACGGCTGTATCACCCAGATGGCTTACTGGCCCTACAACCGTGTGCCGGATTTTCCGCTGCCCGACAACATCCGGGTCATGGTCGGTGTGCGCGGTCCCTGGAGCCAGGTCCCCGATGACAGCCAGATCGACGGCTGGACAAAGAAGCTGGAGCGCAAGGTATGGCTCTGGACCTATGCGGGAAAATTCGGGTCCAGACAGCTTCCGGGCATTCCGTCTTCCACTCCGCGTGCCGTCGGCAGGTATTATCCGGCGCACGCCGACCGAATTTTCGGCGCATACATGGAATCCGACACGGACCGTTATCTGTATCATTACCTGAATTATTATGTTTTCGGCAAGGTCATGTGGAACAATAAGACGGATGTCGATGCGCTTCTCTCTGAACATTATCAGTTGATGTACGGAAAAGCCGCCTCCGCCATGAAACGGATTTTTGAACAGATCGAAAATGACTGGCTGACAAAGCTCCAGGGGAAATTCATCGAGAACGACCAAGGAGTTTTTTACCAGTATCCGAGCGAATACGAGATGTGGAACAAAATCTATTCGCCCACGAAACTCAAGTCGATGGAAACCGATTACGACAAGGCCGGACAGCTCGCGGAAACGGAACTCCAGAAGAAGCGCGTGCGGCTCATGAAACAGGAATTTCTCGGGGGATTATTGAAGCAGAGCCGTGATTATCACGGCAATATCCGTCAGGCGGAGGAGTGGGTTCATATTGTGCCGGAACAGGGAACTTCATCCGCATATCTGCATAAGGTTCCAGACGGTGCCGCGACGCAGGGGCATCTTGCAATGTCCTGTGGCAATAATGAACTGGCAATCACTGTTTTCGGTGTTCCGCATCGGGAGCTGGAAGTCCTGATCGGCAATCATAAATTCAAATTTACAAAACAGAAACTTGCGATTCCGCTTTCCATACTTGGGAAGGTACCGCATCCGTTCGACGTTGTCCGGAGGGAAAACGGGGAGATCACGGAGCGCTGGAACTTCTTCCTTGACTCGAAAACTCTGGAGCCTTCCGCATTCGGACGCCTTGTGATCGGTCATCCGGGGGATGGCAATATCATCGTCAACGGCGACTTCATCGGAAAGGATGCAAAACCTTGGTTCGGCCCGCTTTATGCGCAAGAAAATTTCGGAGCTTATTTCGACAATGAGGTCTTCCTGACGGGTGGACAGTCCATGCGCCTTGAAAGCAAGGGTAAATACAGCACGTCCATGTGGCAGAATCTGCCGCAGCTGAAATCCAATACACGTTACCGGATTACATTCTACGTCAAACTGGAAAACGTTGTGCCTTACGGCGCCGGCGGAGTCATCAGCACCTGTTACGACCAGGTGAACCGCTGGTATCCCGCCGGACCGCTTACCGGCACGATGCCGTGGACAAAACAGTGTAATGAAATTGTGACGGGGCCCGAAACCAACAAGAAATATCCCTCCTATTTCAATGTCTCCATGCGCAATGCATCCGGCAAAGCCTGGGTGGACAATGTCAGGATTTATGAGGTCGAGGCAAAAGGGAAATGAAGATGAGAAGGATTGGATTTTTAATTTTCCTGGCGATTTCACTTGTCATGGCGGCCTGTCGCTCGACACATCCGGAACAGGCGCCGCTTGTCATTGTGGAGAATGGCAGGAGCAATTACCAGATCATCGTTCCGGATATAAAACCGGACCCGAAGGATCTTACTGCCCTCAATCTGATGGAGTGCGCAAGCCTTCTTCAGGAATGCATCAAAGAAGGTGCCGGGGCGGAACTGCCGATCGCCGTGGAAGGAAAACACAATACGGATAAACCCGGAATCTATCTCGGCAATACCGCCTTTGCACGTGCAAAGGGGATCGATCTTTCTTCGATGAAACAGTGGCAGTATCTCCGCAGAACAGACAGAGACGATCTCATTCTGGCAGGCTTGGACGAACGCGGCCCCGCCGGAAAAGAACGTACCTGTTATTCCATCGGCACCATGAAAGCCGTCACGTCGTTTTTACAGGAACAGGCAGGCGTAAAATTCCTGCTTCCCGGAAAAAACGGAATCCATGTCCCGAAACGGAAATCCCTCATGGTTCCGCGCGGAGAACTGCTCCGCAAACCGAATCTGGAGTTCAATATCGGCGTGCATCCGACGAATCCATATTCCATTGCGAACAATTTCTACAATGCACCGTATTTCAACAGCCACGGCGGGCATTCCTATTACGATGCAGTTCCGCGCGAGAAGTATGCGAAGACGCATCCCGGGTATTTTGCAATGTCCGACGGAAAACGCAATACGAATGCGCATCATCTCTGCATTTCGAATCCCGACGTACAGGAGCTGATCTATCGGGAACTCGTGACGGAGCTCGACCGCGGTTTCGAGATGACGGAGCTGGGGCAGACGGACGGTTATATGCCATGCGCCTGTGAGAAATGCAAAGCCCTCTACGGGGTCGACGATCCCGGGGAAAAACTCTGGATTCTCCACCGTTCGTTTGCGGAGCGTCTCAAAAAGGATCGTCCCGGCAAGAAACTGGTGGTCCTTTCCTATGGCCCGACCGCAAATCCGCCGAAGACTTTCCGCAGTTTTCCCGACAACGTCATGATTGAACTCTGCGACTACTCTCCTAAAAACATTGCCGCATGGAAGCGGCTCGACGTTCCCGGCGGCTTCATGGCTTATCTCTATAATTGGGGTAATTACCAGATTCAGGGATTCACCGCGAAATTCGGCCCGCAGTCCTGCGAGGACCAGATCATACTGTTTCAGGAGAACCATGTGAAAGGGCTCTACCGCTGCGGATTCGGCGAACTGTTCGGCATGGAAGGCCCGCTGTATTATGCATGGGGACGCGGCTTTGACGATCCCGGAAAAAACACGATCCAGCCGCTTCTCGAAGAGTTCTATACGGCGGCTTACGGCAGGGCGCGTGCACCGATGAAGAAATTTTTCATGACTTTGTACGATCGTATCAACTATTTCGACCATGCACAGCGGTTCCCGAAATCAATCACAAATCCGCTGACCGCCCTTTCCATGATCTATACGCCGGATGTGCTGAGCACGATGGAAAAGAATCTCGAACGCGCGGAATCCATGCCGGAACTCATGGAAAAAGAACGAGAGCGCATTCACCTTGTCCGCAGCAACTTCGAGTATACACGCAATCTTGCGCGGATTGTCAATCTTTATGATGCGTTCCGCGTCGAACCTTCTAAGGAAATTTACGAAAAACTTGCGGCGGAGATCGAAAAGCGCAACCGCATGATCGAGCCGATCCGCAGGAATCTTCCCGGCGCGAGGGAGATCAAAGGATGGCCCCACTGTCCTTTTCTTGCAGAGCCATATTATATTCAGGAGAACGGGCGTCTCCGCGCCACGATCAACGCTCCGCTCAACTGGGATCTCGAGAAATTCCGGAAATTGAACCTGATTCCGGGGCTTGCCGTGAAAAAAACACTGGAAGTATCGCCCGCGGATAAGATTTCCATGGACGGAGATTTCAACTCCGGTGCATGGAAGGATGCTGCATGGAACTCCATGGAGCCCGCTTCGCCGGAAAACAGAACACCGGCGAAGTTCAAGATACTTTGCGACAGGGACGCCCTTTACATCGGATTCGAGTGTGTGCTTCCGAAAGACACTACCGCGAAATATCTGCCGGTCGGCAGGGACGGTTCCGCATGGGAACAGGAGTGTCTTGAGATTCTTCTTGATATCGAAGGCAACCGCGAGCGCTATTTCCACTTTATTTTCAATCCCGTTGCGGATTCATTTTACGATGCCGCGCGCGGTTATATCGAGGACCCGCTGCATCCGCTTTACAACAAACCCGACGTCTCTTGGAACGGCAAATGGGAATACCGCAATTTCCTTGACCGGAAAAACGGGCTGTGGAAGGCGGTCGCAAGGATTCCGTTCCGCACGCTGGGGCTGGATTCCATTCCAGGAAGCGGGACCCGTTGGACCGCCAATTTCGGGCGTGAACACATCACCGCCCCGAATGCGGTTCCCCAACTTCTGCTCTGGTCCCCCAGCCGGGAAACCAGCAGTTTCCATGATCCCGACAGCTACGGTGAAATTTATTTCAAATGATACAGGGATGGAATGAACAACAATCTTCGGGTAAGGAGGCTGATTCTCAAAAGATATGATACTGTAAAAAAAAGGCGACGGCGCTGTGGATCAGCGGCTCGCAAACAGTGAAAACATCCCATGCTTTCCACTATTTTTACAAGAACCTCAACCTATTTTTTGAATCGCCAGGGAACGCCGAGCCTGCGGTTCAGTTCAATTTATAGAATTTGCCAGGACTGACACCGAACCGGATGCGGAAGCTCCGGGAGAAATATCCCGGGTCCTCAAATCCATAGAGCCGTGCGACCTCTTTGATGCTCAAGCCGCCTTCCCGGAGACAGCGCAAAGAGGCATCCAGTTTCATTCCCATGATAAACTCGGACGGCGTCCTGTTCGACAGCCGGTGAAACAGTTTTGAGAAATACCAGCGACTGTAACCGCAATGCTTCGCCAATTCATCCACCGTGACCGGGTGGTTCAAATGCCTGAAACAGTAGCTCGAAACCTTCCTGAGAAGTTCATTGTCATCTTCCTTATCCGTGGCGGACGAGGCTTCCCGGCAGATCCGCATCAGGAATTCGTATCCGATCCCCGACACGGAATACTTGTCGGCAATCCTGCCCTCCCTGAATATTTCAAAAAGGGCCCATGCTTTCCGCATTGCCCCGCCGTCCGGGCTGAGCGAAAACACATTTCCCAGCTCCGAGATGATTTTTTCAATGACCGCAACCGCCGCAGGGTTCCAGAAACTGATGAACATGAACTCCCATTTCTCGGAATCCTTCGGCATCAGGTATGCGAAATCGTCGGGAATGACCGCCAGGAGCGCGTTGCCCGCCTTCAAGGGGACGACCCTTCCGCGGGAGTGCATCGCGCCGCGCCCCGAGATTGTGTATTTGAACAGCGCGCGTTTCTGTCCCCCGCGCCTCATTGCGTGGTTGTAATAATCGGAGGGCTGCCTGTGGAGTTCATATCCGCAGCGCCTCGGTATACAGAAAGCATGCGGCGACCGCATCGTTTCGCTTTCCAGGGGATTCAGGTAATGAACACTGTCCGGGAAATCCATTTTGACATATTCCTCCCAATGATGACACATTTATCCCATTTACAAGACACCCGCCCTGGATTACAATATATGCAGGGAATCAATATTTTCAACACAAAAATCACAGGGAGAAATCAAAAATGTCGCAGGAAGGCTTTGACCGCCTGAAGGCGGAATGCATCAACACAGGACTTTGCGTCGAGTGCGGCGCATGTGAGCTTGTTTGTCCCACCCGGGCAATAAAGCTGAAAAAATATGACTGGGGACGCAATCCCGAGCTCGAAGGAAAATGCGTCGATGAAGAATGCGATCTCTGCCACAAGGTCTGCCCGGCTCACAAGGTCCCCCTGAGCGAGATCGAAACGAAATTCTTCGGGCGCACCCGGCGCCACCCGTTCCCCGGCGTCTCGCCCGAAGTGTCCGATCCCACGGGAAGCGAAGGAAAAGGCGGGATTGTCCGTGCCGTGTATACAGGTTATGCGGTCAATAAAAATATTCACGAAAACGCGGTCTCCGGCGGAGTCGCTTCGGCGATCCTGATCCACGCGCTGGAAAGCGGCATGCTGGACGGGGCGGTTCTTGCCGGATTCGACCCCGAAACGCCCTACGAGGCAAAGGCTTTCGTGGCAACGACCCGGGAAGAGGTGCTGGCATGCGCCGGAAGCAAATACCAGCCGCATCCGCAGCTCCTCGGGCTCCGTGAGGCAATGGAGAAAGGCTTGCAGAAACTTGCGATCACATCGACCCCCTGCAACGCCATTGCGGTTCGCAAGCTGATGCTCTACGATGAATTCAGGGAGATCGGGTCGCGCATCAAGCTTGTGATCAGCAACATCTGCGGCGCGCACTGGTCGCGGCACGGCACGGAGTGGCTCATCACGAACTGTCTGAACACAAAACTGGAAGACGTCGCCGCCCTGAAATACCGGGCGCGCCCCTTCCCCGGCGAGTTTCAGGTCAAACTCAAAAACGGCAAAACCGCCGAGGCGCCGTTCGTTCTCAACTTGCTGGGACAGCTCGCCAGGTTTACGCCGGAAGAATGCAGATACTGCCTTGAGAAAGTGGCAAGCGTGGCGGATATTGTGGTCGGGGACACCTGGCACCATCCGGTTTTAAGCCCCGATCTCCTTGGCAAATACAATGATGAGGATGTGAAGAAGGATGAACGGATTGCCTGTGCGCGGAAAGGAGCTACCGCGATCGTTGTCAGGAGCGAGGCTGGACAGCACTTCGTGGACGCCGCGATCAACGCGGCGGCGGTCAAACTGTATCAGGACACGCCCGAGGATGCGCGGAAGTTCCTCGACGCGGTCCATGACCTCGGGAAACCGGTCTGCAACGGACCCGTGATCAACGCCCGAATCCGCCGCGGGGGACCGGTGAGGGAGTATTATTGAATTACAGCATAAAAGATCATGTTTATTCATGGAAGAATGAATAAACATGATCTTTGCTCCGGCGCGGGGAAGTGTTCATCGCCGTCAACGCCTGTACGGACAGGAGGGCGGACGATTGCCGGGAAAAATGGTTCGGAACAAACCTGCGGGGCAATTCATTTTCCGCTGTTTACTGGACGATCTCCTCGATCTTGTATCCGCTGATGATTCCTTCGTAAAAGTAAATATACGCGCACGCAATTTTTCCATTCGTGACAAACTCATTGGAAGAGACATATCTTTCCGATTCCGGCACGGGAGGCAGTTTCGGGTTCCTTCTTTTTGCAGGCGGTTTCCTGCACATCCACGCATAATTCTGGACCGTTTTCCCGTTTTCATCCTTGAAATAATTGTGCACCCGCATCTGGTCCTTCCGGTAGTTGTTCCACTCCACGGAAAGACGATATTTCGTATTGGGCTTGAGCGGAAAAACCTCCGTATAGGCGGCGCCTCCGGCGGATGTGTTCAACTGTCCCCTGCCGTCTTTACCCCTTTCCATTATGGCGCTCCGCTCGAATCCGGCGATTCCGCTGTAGTTGTAAGGACCGAGGGCAAAATCGCCGTTGGCCTCGATCCGCCCGTCATGAATCTCCGAAACGGTGATCTCTCCAAGAAAGAGTTCCCCCGCCGATTCCGGAGCCAGGACGATCTGCAACGATTCCGCGTTGGGCTCCGCGTAGAAGACCCTGCTGTATTCCATCCATTTCGAGCTGAGGAGAAAAGCGCGGAAAAACTGGGGGTTGCGCATGAAAACATTAGTCCGCTTTTGGGAATCCGCCTGCCTTGCCGTATACAGCGGGAGATTCGCCATTGCCGGGGCAATCAAATAAAGCGGATTGTTCTCGATCGTATTCTCGCCTCCGAGCCGGGCGCGGAAAGCGACCGCGATCTTCCTCCATCCATTGCCCGGGAGCTTTACCTCGAATTGCACGGCGGAACGGAGACGAAGCATCTTTTTCGCCGCATCGTTTTCATCTTCCAGAACAGTTATTTTTCCGGTTGGCTTCACACTGGAAAAATCGATCTTCCCGATCAGCACGGATTCTCCGGCAGACGCCGCCGCGGGCATCAGGAGCAGGAGCGCGGCGCAAAGTGGCAGACACATTTTCTTCATCTTCATCTCTCCAGAAAGATTTCCATATATGAACGGACATTATCCAGAGTCACTCCCTGGCTCGTCGCGCTGAGCGCCTCTCCGCCCGGAGGCGTATGGCGACGGTGAAAGACCCCGTAGATGCGGTTCAATTTGTCATGCTCCGGGACATATTCCAGCGCGGCAAGCGGGACCGTGACAAGCGCCTCCCAGGAGGTTTCCCCCCTGCGGTATTCGACCTTCATGCCGGAGTTCCATTTGCGCTCGCTTCTTCTCGCGTCGAAGGTATTTCCGTAACGGTCGAAGGAAAGGGTATGGAGATTCTTCTTCCGGCTTCCGGCGAAATGGAGGGAGACGAAATCTCCGGGAATCCATTGGTCGAAAACGCCGCCTTTCGCTTGCGGGTCCGGCGGGGACGCCTCCGCGCAATTCACCTTGATGTAAAGGTTCTTCGCATCGTGGAGCATCGCCACTGACGTGGCGGCAGGGAACGGTATCTCACGGTGGGCGAAGGTGGAGAAATCGGAAAAGACCGAAGTCTCTTTCCAATCCGGGGAATCGAATCCGGGTTCCGCACCCGTTTTCTTCACGATGATCCGCGATTTCAGCCCGCACCCCGCGTCGAATGCGGCGCGCGCCAACTGGACCAGCTTCCGGCTGACGGGATGTTTCGCCGCTTTTTCCGCCTCATCCAGCAGGGCGCGCAGATTCTGTTCTTCGCCCGTTTCGATGAAATACTTTTTCGAGGTGCTGATGAGCCGGTCATTATAGGTGGAGACATCGGGCTTCGAAAACCAGAGGTCGTGAATCCTGCGGTAGTACTTCTTCATCGCCGGCGCCGCCTCACGGTAGGTACGCTCGAGGAAGCGGCTGCGCAGCGTCTCCAGGTCCTGGTTCGGATCCCACCAGAGCCGCGTGATGGTCCACGCCGTAACCGCATTGGCATCCCAGTATGCGGACGGCATCGGGTCCCAGTTGGAGGCATCCCTGTCCACGGGGTGTTCCGCCGTGAACTCCCTGACACCGTGTTTCATGGCAAAACGCATATCCTTCACGGCGACGTATTCATCCGGGCGCGGGAAGCCGCCGTTGCATCCGTAATATTCGCGGAGGCGGATCTCCTTTCCGACTTTGCGGTAATCCAGCAGAAGTTTCCCGAAATCTTCTGATCCTTTCAGCGGCTTGCAGTCCTCATACGTCGTCTTCATGTCGCGAGGATGCGGATGAAAAGACACCAGGATGTGGTCCGAAATTCTGACCTTCGGAGAAATGATGAGGTAGAGATAGGCGTAAACCAGGGTCCTGATCTTGTATTTCGACCAGACCTTTTCCGCAATCGGATTCACGAAGAGATACCAGCGCGTCGACAGGAACGCCGGATCGTCCTTCGTCACGACGGAGCCGTCCGGGAGCCGGATCGGCGCAAGGCATCCGGCGCATCGGCAGACGATGGACGTGTCGTTGATCCCGAGCATCAGCGTATCCATGGGAAGCCTTTCCTCGATCCATCCGGAAAGATTTTTCTCATAGACTTCTCCGATTCCGGGCGCGGTCAGACAGAGGGAGCCCCCGGGACGGCGGATGCCGCGTATTTCCGGGAAAAACTCCGGATTGCTTTTGAACCACGCTTTTTCGGGCATGATCCGCGCAAAAATATGCCCTCCCAGTTCCCGCTGCATCCCCCATTCGGCGCAGGATTCGGCGGACGCCTTGCTCCAGTTCTCATTATTGCGGACCCGCCACAGCGAGTCCTTCAACGTCCCGGAGACCAGTGTCAGCCCGAGGCCGCGCACCCGCGAATACGGCCTGTCGAGCTCATCGATCCGTGTCGCGGTAAAATCTTTCTGCTTGGAAAATACGGTATATTGCGGGCGCGGCCAGATGATGTCGCTGTTGTTTTCCAGAAAACGGAACACGCCGTTCAGGGTTCCTTTCGGGATGCTCCCGAATATATAGAGGTTTCCATTTCTGTTCCGGCAGGCATAGCCGTCGGAACCCTCCAGCGCCTTCAGGTCCTCCGCGAATTCCGAGGCGTTGCCTTTTCCGAGGAAGATTTTCACGCCCTCCGCGCCGCCAGTGTCCCTGACGGGAAGCTCCGCTCCGGTGATCTCCCTGATCCAATATTGGAGTTCCTGCGCGGCGAACCGTTCCGCCGGAGACGGAGACGGCGGGAGAATGATTTCAGCCTCCGCCCTCCCGTTCCTGACAAGCGCAATCTCCGCCGCATATGAGACGGCGGAAAGGATCACCAACAGTAAAATCGAGTTCAATTTCATCCTTATGCTCCGATTGTTTCGATTTCCGTACGGGAAATCAATCCCAGTTCAATTTTTCTTCGGCTTTGAGCCTGACCGATTCCACGAACCGGAACTCCCCTGCTTCGAGCGCAATATCCTCCTCATAACCGAAATGATGCAGCCTCACGGCATGCCCCCGGTCGAAATCGATGTTGTAAAGGCAGATCGTCCCCGCGTCAGGGAAGTAGGAATATGCGACGAAGCGGCACTCCACGCCCGATTCCCCGTTTCCATCCGTGATGTAGACGTGCCCCCGCACCCGCTTCGCCACACAGCGGCAGAGCTGTCCGAATATCCCCCCGTGTCCTTCCGCGACGGAGCCGGGGCCGTTGTCCAGGTCGAGCGCGCCGGGATAGCACCAGGTGTTGATGAAATAGACCTCTCCCCTGCCCCATTTCCGCCGCAGGATCACGGGCTGGAACTCCAGGTCCTCCGCCGCCAGGATTTCCGCATCGGGGTCCGTGATCTCCAGATCGCCGATTCGGATCCCCATATTTCCGTAACGCCGCCCGATGCTGATCCCCAGTTCATTGGGTTCCATTTCCGGTCCGCAAATCCAGTGAATGCGTTTCCCGCATCCCTTGACCCTCACTCCGCAAAGCTCGGAGAAATCCCCTCCGTTGACAAGCTCCTCCACGGAAAACGATTGGTGTTTCCGTGTTTCGTTCTTCGAAAGATGCGGCAGAGAAATGCACAGGATGCCGCCGTTTTTCACATATTGCGACAGGATCGCATATTGTTTTTCGGAACACGTGTTCCATCCGGCGAAGATCAGGGCTTTCCAGTTGGCGTTCAGCATTTCGGCGCTGATCTCGTCGAAGGCAAAGGAGACAATGTCGAAAACACCGAACGGAGTACCTGAAATGAATTTATTGAGGTATTCTCCGAGAACCGGCGGGCACGGCGCGAACACCTCCTGGACGATCGTCCATCCGTGCTCCGGCGGCCCCTCGAACCAGAGCGGATTCTTCTCCGCGACCGGATAGGCTCCGGCGATCGCCATGTTGTGGTTTTCCTCGCCGGAACAGATATCGTAATTCCCCTTCACGACCGCAACCGTCGTCTCCGGCTGTCCCGCGGGCGTCCCATGCTTCCGGACGAACTCATAGAATTCGGCGGTCGTCTCCCGGTATTTCCGGGCAACGGGCGAACGGTAATCGATCAGCGGATAGCTTCGCCTCGCCTCGGGCACCATTTTGTAAAAATCGCGGGGGTCCCTGCGGCGGATGTTTCCAAACTCCACCCGGGGCGTCCGCAGCATCGGATGATCGCTGTAGTGGCTCTGGAGATACCAGTTCCCCGACTCGTTGATGATCATCTTGCAGCCGTGCATGTATTTCAGGAGGAACGCGGCTTTCAGGAGCGGGAACTTGTATCTGCTGGAAAACGGCAGCATGCTGTAATGCTCGTGCGCGATGTGGGAGCCCCAGAACGGGAGCCGGTGCTGGCGGAACAGCCCGCGCCCCAGCGCGGAGGATATGGTCAGGTTGGGAAACGCGATATCCTCCTGGACAGGGACATCCACGCCTCCCGCGACCTCGTAGTCCAGATGGAACCCGGCGTTGGTGGACATGATGACGCCCCACCCCGCGGCTTTCCTCCGCTTGACATGTTCCGCAACACGTTCGCGGAGGTCTTTTGCCAAAGCTCCCAGGGTAACGGATTCCAACTCCTCCATTTTCACATGCTTGCCTTCAAGCCCGAAATTGTAGCATTCCCCGATATCGTAACCGAGATACCATTTCCCTTTGTCGCGGAGCTGCTGGAGCCATTCCTCCCCGGCTTCGCCGCAAAGGACCATCGTATAGATGCCGAGCGACTTCGCCTTGTCGATGAATTTGATCATTCCCGCGCCGTAACGGTTCATATACTCCTTGTAGTCCGGGCCGTCTTCGAAAGTGAGGTTTTTCCCGTTCTCCCAGTCCGGTATGGGAGGTTCAATACCGAGGTCCTCCAAAGCAAAACACCGGTAAGTGTTCACAGGGGTCCGCAGGGAGCGGCACCCCCATATCTGGGCGGTGTTTCCCTGATTGTCGCGTACGACGCGTTCCAGCCATTCCGGCAGGGTCAGGTTTTCCGGCACCCAGACCGTACGCGATTTCCCGGACAGCGTCAGGCAGTTCTCCTTGCTGTCATAAACTCCAGTTCCGAAGTACAGCCCGCACTCCGGGAGCTGCAATTTCACCCATTCCTTCATTCCGCTCATTCCTCTTTTGTTAACACAATGTCAGTTCTGGTTCAATGTCAGTTCTCCGAACGAATCCATCTGATGGACCCATCCGCCGTTCCAGCTTGCCATCTCGCGCAGCATGCGCGGTTCACCTTTCGGGGTCCGCGTCCCGGAGTCGTAGGATTTTCCGCGGACCGCCTGAAAAAGGAGACGGTTGTTCTCCGTGATGTTGAGCCCGATCTCATCGAGGGGCACCTTCACGATCGCGGACCATTTATCGGGATAGCGTTTGACTCTGCGCTTCCATGTCCCGTTCCAGGAGCTGTCGTATCCCTTCGCATCGAACAGGACGTCCCCGGCGCCGTTTTCATTGCCACAGTCGAACATGAACTGGTAATAGACGCCCGTGGCGGCGTGTCCGAGGAAAAATTCCATAACGTCTCCGCGCGGGATTGCC
>MWCA01000006.1 GCA_002069785.1 Lentisphaerae bacterium ADurb.Bin242
CCGCCGTTGGCATATGTATCGCCTATCACCGGGATCGCGGAGAAAAACTTCGCGCCCCGACCGTCTGGAACAGTGCCGAAGAGATGCTGTCTCAGGCTTCCGACAAGTTCTGGGCTGAATACTGCTATCTCTTCCGGGACGGCAAATGGTATGTCGATTCAACCTATCATCCGCAGGGCTGGAGACTGGTTTCGGAAGTGCTGGAGGCGCATGACCATGAATAGAATCGAATGGAAAATATCCGAACAGAATCTTTCACAGGAACTGATCAGCGCCGACGGCTGGTGGCACATTTCCAAAACGCAGAAGGGCACGGAGAAACCCACGTTCTTCATGTTCAATTACGATCTGCTTCTGACGCCGCACGGAACCGGCGCGGACTACCGCGAGTGTTTCGAGACGTTTATCGCCGACTGCGACGCCTTCATCAGGAAAGTCGAAGCTGTCCGGGACGAGGCGAAAGAGCATCTGCAATCGCTTCTCGAAACGGGAAAGACGCTGGCGAGAGAATGAACGTGGCGCTCGTCGACGTCGACGGACATGGTTTTCCCAATCTGGCGCTCATGCGACTGGCGGCTTGGCATAAACAGCAGGGCGACGCCGTCGAATGGTATTCCCCGCTGTTCAGCAGACCCGACCGGCTGTTTGCGTCGAAAGTATTCACCTTCACGCCGGACTGTCAGGACTTCGCGGCAAATGCTCCGACGCCGATCCGAGGCGGCACCGGATACGATCCGACCGTGACGCTTCCGGACGAAGTTGAGCAGACGCTTCCTGACTATTCCATCTACCCGGATTTCACTCCGGCGTTGGGATTTCTCACGCGGGGATGCATCCGAAGTTGCCCGTGGTGCATCGTTCCCCGGAAAGAAGGAAATATCCGTATCGCAGACGACATTGAACGCATTTATGCCGGGCGCAGGGAAGTTGTATTGCTCGACAATAACTTCCTCGCTGCCCCGGAAGCGTTTGTGGAGGAACAGCTGGCGAAGGCGAAACGTCTGAAACTGCGGCTTGACTTCAACCAAGCGCTGGATGCGAGGCTGGTGAACGGACGGAACGCTTCCCTGTTGGCGAATGCCCGCTGGATCCGTTATATCCGGTTCAGCTGCGACAACCCGTCGATATTGGACCCGGTGCGCAATGCCATACGAGAAATCCGTGCCGCTGGATACCATGGCGAGTTCTTCGTCTATGTTCTGGCGAAAGAGCTCTGGGAAGCACACGACCGCATTTGCCGCCTGACGGACATTGACCCGAAAATCGTTCCATTCTGCCAGCCGTTCCGGGACTTTACGTCCGGCGGAGAGCCGCCCGTCGAATTGCGGCGTCTGGCCCGGTGGTGCAACATCCAGAGCATCCGCAAGACCGTGCCGTTTCGGAAATACCAGTCGAACTTTTTGAACAATGAAAAGGAATCAAACCAATGAAACTTGAAACCGTCATCGGCCTTGTCATGGCTGAAATCGACCGCGCGGAGAAAATCCACCCTGTCTGGCCGCGAAACCTAATTCACGCCGGAATGGTGGTCAGTGAAGAGCAAGGAGAATTGAGTAAGGCGATCCTCGACCACGACGAAGGCAAAGGTTCCAAACGGCAGATGATCATTGAAGCCGTCCACACGGCGGCAATGGCCATCCGCTTTCTGAAAAACATCGAGGAGACTGAAGAGAATGAATAATGGAAGGATGCGGACATGACCGATAAGGAAATGATCATCACCGCATTGAAGCTCTGGTTTCAGCCGGGCGACGTATTTGAGATCCGTGTGCTGAATGCGATGACGGCGGGATACATGTCGCCGCATACGGAATCCGGCTATTTCGACTATGGACACATTCCCGAGGCGGCGGAGGCCATCGGGAAAATCCGCTGTTTCACCGGCGCATATGTTACTGTCAACCCGGTCAATCCCGATCTGCTGGCTCGCGCCTGCAACCGCCTCCGGGCGGTCAAGAACGATCCGGCAACGAGCGACGCGGACATCGTGTCCCGGCGCTGGCTTCTGATCGACTGCGATCCGGACCGGGTTTCCGGTGTGTCCAGCTCGGATTCGGAACATGAAGCGGCGCTCTCCATGGCGTGCAAAATCCGCGACGATCTGGCGTCCATCGGCTGGCCGGAGCCCATTATGCTGGACAGCGGCAATGGCGCACAGATGATGTATCGCATCGATCTTCCTGCCGCCGACGAGGGCCTCGTCCAGAATTGCCTGAATGGGATTTCCACGGCTGGCAACGAGCACGTGAAGGTCGATGTCACAGTTCATAATCCGGCCAGAATCTGGCGCATTCCCGGCACAATGAACTGCAAGGGCGATTCCATTCCGTCCCGGCCGCATCGCATGGCAAGGATTCTGTCCGTACCTCGGACGATAAAGGCAGTCACTCCCGAACAGATGACCACCGCCGCATCATGGAAATCAAGTCAGGAAGCCGGATCACTCCAAGCCGAACCGCGTTCGGTCTCCGGCGAATTCGATCTCGACGACTGGATTCGGCAATACTGTCCGGAACTCGGTCAGCCGCAAGAATGGAAAGGCGGGAGACGCTGGGTGTTCCCTGTCTGCCCGTTCAATCCGGCCCATGCAAACAAGTCCGCTGTGCTGATTGAACAGCCGTCCGGCGCAATCGCGTTCCGATGCCATCACAACGGCTGCGCCGGGAACGACTGGTCCAAGCTCCGAGAACTCCGCGAGCCCGGATGTTACGACCATCCGGCTCCGATGCCCGTCAATATCGACGGCATCATGAGCCAGAAGCCGAAAGCGCAAACGGCGGTTGAACCGGAAAAGCAGGATGTCTCCGACATCAGGTCTCCCGGAGAGATTCCCGGGGAAATGCTTCATATTCCCGGATTCGTCGAAGAGTATGTCGATTTCATCATGGCCACCGCGCCATATCCCAATCGGGCGATTGCCTTCTGCGCCGCGCTTGCCTTCCTCGCCTTTCTCGCCGGTCGCACGGTGAAGGACGAGAGGAACAACCGGACAAACATTTATCTCGTCGCATTGGGCCAGCCCGGTTCGGGCAAGGAACATCCGAGACAGGTCAACACCGCCGTTGCGACGAGGTATGGTCTTGGTGCGGCTGTGGCCGATTCATTCGGGTCCGGGCAAGGATTGGAAGATGCTTTGTTCATACATCCGTCCATGCTGTTTCAAATAGATGAATTCGATACGGTTTTCAATGCGCTCAAGAATGACAAGGACGTGCGCGGAGAGCCGGTAATGGAAAAACTGCTCCGTCTCTATGGAGCGTCACGAGGAATTTTCAAAATGAGAAAACTTGCAATGAAAAAACAGGATGGCGGAAAGACGCGGCCGGGAGACGACGATCTGAAAATCGTCAATCCAAACTTGTCCATTTTCGGAACCGCCATTCCAAAATTCTTTTATGAATCGCTGAGTTTGCGCGTCCTCCTGAACGGGCTGTCCGCCAGATGCCTGATTCTCGATTCTGGCAAACGCGGCCGCGGCAATACGCATATAGCCGACATGGACAACGTTCCGCCGGGCATCGCGGCCGCGATTGAGGTGATTAAGAGATACGGTTCGGAGAAGGATCTCTGCAACGAATTCCCCAGCCCGATGCTCATTCGGGCGATGCCGGACGCGGAGGAACTGCTCCGCACGCTGAATGACAGTTACGATGACAGATACGACTACTACGAAGGGCGCAAGGAAGCCGTCCCGATGGCGTTCTGGGGACGCGCCTTTGAAAAAGTCTGCAAGCTGTCGATGTTGTATGCCATCAGCGAAAACGTGAAAAGCCCGTTCATTTCCGCGGCAGGCATCCGGTGGGCCGAATCATTCGTCGATTTCCTCACCGGGCAGATGCTCTATATGGTCGACGCATATTCCTTTGAAAACGCTTTCGATGAGAAATGCAGGAAAGTCTTCCGGTATATCACCGAAGCCGGGAAACCAATTGCACACGCCGTATTGTTGAAGAAGTCGCACGAGTCGGCCGAGACGCTCAAGCAGATCATCGACACACTCATGGAGAATGGTTCAATCACGCTCAATATCGTCGGCGAGGGCGCGAAAACAACCCGGTTTTACGCGCGCAAGTGACGCTTCAGACAATTCCCTGTCGCCAGATCACTTCCCATGGGAACAGGCTGCGGGAGGGATGGGAAGTAAGGGTGCTGAGGGGAAGCATAAGGGAAGTTGAAATATGTATATAAATAATTAATAATAATATATTTATATATTCTATTTCTCTTTACTTCCCCACTTCCCATGGCTTCTGGCATTTTCTCTTTTTTCCCTGTTTTTGCCCTCTTTTTCATATATGGGCGGGAAGTGGGAAGTAAACAAAATTTCAATTTGCGAAAGGAGCCTTTATTATGGCTTGCGAACGGATACCCGTTCTTTGTGAAAACTGCCGCTATTTTAAGCCGTACGACAACGAGGATCGCACCGGAGAATGCCGTCGGAACGCTCCGCAACCGGTCACGGCAAGCGACACCGAAGAGAAATATGCCGTTTGGCCGGAAGTCCACGAGTCGCTCTGGTGCGGCGAGTTCGAGGCGTCCGGCAAAGTCCGGAGCTCTGCAAATACTTAAGACACAAGATGTAGTTGATTAATGACTGATTTTTTCAGAATGACATACTATATATTGTGTTTCTTCCGTCACTTTTCCGTCGGACCCGGCGAAATGACGGAAGATTCCGTCAGATTTCGCGGGAAGGACACGCCTTTTAGCCTATCCAGAACGCTCATAGACGCGGAATGATGTTGGCAGGTCAAAAATGAGGCAGGATGGCCTCAAAATGGGCCAGAATATCGAATGGTTCCTCCCGTAAGTCGTTGATGCTGAGGGCGGCGGAAGGAGTCAAGCTATTAAGCAGAGTTTCCGCGTCTGTCCGCTTTTGATTTGTAAAGTGCTTATAATCAATATAAAAACCCATTCTTGGAAGCCTTAAAAACACCCATCAATTTACGGAAAGGAGTGATGATCGGTAATGCCTCAAAGAATGAAACGAAGCATGAAAAAGAAAAGAAAAAATAGGCGGCGGATGGAACGAGATTCCGCTGGTAATCCTGGACTGCCCCCAAAACCTGTCATACTGAGAAAATTTATGAATTCCGGAGGCAACGTCTCGACAGGAAAAGTCATGGCAAAGATTTATGCGGGAGATTATCTCGTCACAAACGATGGCCGTGTTTTTACAATGAATTTTCAAGACGGTCGATACCATCAACAAAAGTGCCGCTTGAAAGATTCCGGGTACAAACGCGCAAATATACATGGTCGGGATATGCTTGTTCATCGCCTTGTCGCCGAGTGTTTCATCCCGAATCATCGGAACTGCCCCGAAGTCAATCACATTGACGGTATCAAAACAAACAATCATGTATCAAACCTTGAGTGGTGTACATCAACGGAAAATCATATTCACGCGATCAAGACTGGATTGATTCCAAGGGAATTGAGATTGTGGATAGCCAGACGCCCTCATCCGAAAAAGTTGTTGTTCAGCAAACGGCAGATCGCGGAAATCCGCAAGATGCTGGCCGAGAAAATTCCAAGCCATGTGATTGCCGCCCAATACGGATGCAGTCGCAGTACGATAGACAATGTCCGACGTAACAGATACTACAAAGAATAGCCGAGTCGGCGGCGCGTAACGGATGCTTTGGCAAACATGCAACCCTAATTTTGCACATATAACATTGGCAGAGTTACTTGTTCAATTTAGCGTTACATGTTTTCCGTCACGCCCACAGAAGCGTTCCGGTGTGCCGCCACCGCGCACTGGCGCGAAATCCGCATCAGCGCAGGGACGCGAGCGAAAACGCGGTGGCGGAGCTTTGCTGAGCATTTGTAGGTGTGTCGACTGCGGACGGTTTGCGAACGCGGCGGCGACGCCATGGGCATTACGCTTGGATCGCCCGGCCAATCAAGCAGTCAGCCGGAATGTTCAGCGTTTCATGCAACTTGCGAATCATATTCAGCGACAGATTGCGACTGCCGCTCAGGACGGCATAAGCCCGTGCGGTGGAACCAAAGCAAGGTGCAATATCCTTGACCTTGAGTTGGCGCTGTTCCATCACAAACTGAATTGCCTCGATTGGCGTAGGCGCTTCGATGGGATAATTTTTGTTTTCGTAGTCAGCGATGACCAGAGAGAGCAGTTCCATCTCCTCGGCAATGTCGCCTGTCGGTTCTGGATTCGCCATGGCAAGAGCTTCAAGTCTGTCCATCGCGGCGTCGAGTTCGGCATCGTTCTTGATGACTTTGATGTTCATTTTTGTCGCCTCCATGAGTTAAAATTTGAGTTTACTGTATTCGGCATGAGTTCCAATCCAACTGACAATCAGGGTTTCCTGAACATAGACGGCGATGACAACCATACGGAAGTTATTGCCACCAATATTGAAGATCACCCGGTTGTTGCTCAAAAAACTTGCCGACGCAAATTCCAGTTTTATATCGGACGGCGTTTTCCAGACGGCCTTTTCCGCTATCTGTGTCCATGCTCGTAAAGATGGACATGATGTTGCATGCGTTCTCATAAACGCCGTGATTTTCTTTTTGCCGTTGACTCTCATCTACGCCTTTCTGTTTCCAAAATACAATATAGTTCCAATTTGGTACTATTGCAAGTTGGGAACAGACTTTTTCGTCAAAATCATCAACAGAAGGAGTTCTCTCAATGCAAATCACGAACATGAAACTCTCGGACATCCACCCTTACGAACGGAACCCGCGCTTCAACGACGAGGCGGTGGATGCGGTCGCGGCCAGCATCAAGGAGTTCGGATTCAAAAATCCGATCATCGTGGGCAAAGACCATGTCATCATCTGCGGGCACACAAGATTTTCCGCTGCAAAACGACTCGGACTGACGGAAGTCCCATGTATCGTTGCCGCCGACCTGACGCCGGAACAGGTTCAGGCATTCCGGATCGCGGACAACAAAACCGGCGAGATCGCGGAATGGAACTACGACCTTCTGCCGATCGAAGTCAGGGAACTGCAGGAGGCGAATTTCGACTTGTCGCTTCTGGGCTTTGATACGGAGGAACTGGACCGGCTCTTGAACGGTGGCGCGAACGATACGGTCGCCGATGGCGAGACCGATGCGGACGCCGTTCCGGAGGTCCCTGAGGAAGCGGTGAGCCGTCGCGGGGAAGTCTACCGCCTCGGCGACCATCTTCTGATGTGCGGAGACGCGACGGATGCCGCCGATGTGGCTGTTCTCATGGGAGAAGAACAGGCTGACCTTCTTCTCACCGATCCGCCGTACAATGTGGCTTATGAAGGAAGTAACGGGCTGACCATTCAAAATGACAACATGGAAGACTCAAAATTCCGAAAATTTTTGAAGGACTCATTCGAGAACGTCAAAAATAAGCTAAAGCCCGGTGCCACCTTCTATATTTTTCATGCCGACAGTGAAGGTTACAATTTCCGAGGTGCTTGCCACAATGTTGGGTTACAGGTTCGGCAATGTCTGATTTGGAAAAAGAATTCTCTTGTTCTCGGGCGGCAACCATATCACTGGATTCATGAACCTGTACTTTTCGGGTGGAAGGATGGTGGTCCTCATGCGTGGTATACTGATCGTTCCCAGACCACGGTCATGGAATTTGACAAACCAAAATGCAATGACGTACATCCGTGTCTTGTCCCTCAAAACATGGTTATGACAATTCATGGTTATGTTCCTATTGGAGAACTTCAAGAAGGAGATAGTGTCTTGTCGCATGATGGGCGTTTTCATAAAGTAACGTTTGTTTCTCGACATCATTACAATGAAAATATTATCTGTATTGGCGTCACCGGAACGAATTTTGAAGATATGGCAACACACAATCATCCATATCTGACGGGAAGGGTAAATAAAACGGGGGAATTGGATATTGCTTGGCGTAGTGCTGAATCCCTTCTGGAAAACGACTTTATTCTCACTCCGCAACTTCAGCATGGGTCCCGTAACGATATTCAAAAATTAGATGCTTGGTGTTATGGACTTTGGCTGGCACAAGGAAGTTTGCAAAAGGCTGGGCATGGGACCAATCGTTATCCATCATTTGCTTTGGATGGAGCAAAGCCGCAGCTCCGTGAAAAACTTGAAGCGTGGGGCGGCAGGGCCAAGGTAAAAACATACTACAGAAGAATTCATCGTGGTATTACTGTCATGGTTTTTGATCCTGTAAAAGGCGACAGGTGTGCCGAGTTGTGTGGGAAATATGCCGATAAAAAAGTTATCGCCTCCGAAGTTTTTCAGTGGTGCAGAGAACTTCGACTGGCTTTCTTTGAAGGTTATATGGCAGGAGATGGGTGTCTGATTGCAACCCGTGGGCACAGACATTCAAAAAGTGTTTCCTTGGCCCTGGCTTCTCAAATGAAATTCATCGCGGAATCATTGGGGTATAAAACCTCTCTTTATTGGCGTAATTCTCCCAAAGGAGCAGGAATCGGAGAGAGAAAATTCAAAACGACACTTCCGTTTTATTCTTCTGACTATCATAACGGAGATAGAACTTTTGAACAGCGGGAAATCGAATTCAACGGGCATAAATATTGGCTCAGAAGAATAAAAAAGATCAAGACCAAAGTGTATGACGGAGAAGTCGTCAATCTCTCTATTGACGAGACGCACACTTTTCAAACTGCAATTGGAATGACTCATAATACTATGAAGCCCGTTCCAATGCTGATCTATCTCATCAAAAACTCCAGTCAGCGCGGCGAAATCGTCATCGACACCTTCGGAGGCAGCGGTTCGACGCTGATCGCCTGCGAGCAGACCGGACGCATTGGCCGTGCGATGGAGCTTGACGAGAAATACTGCGATGTCATCCGCCGCCGCTGGGCGGAGTTCGTGCATGGAGAGGGCTGCGACTGGCAGGCGCTGACTCCGGCGGTGGAGCCAAAGGAGGTGATCGTGGTGGAAGAATAATCTCTATCTCACCCGCCGGGCGGCTGGTGTCGTCCGGCAAATCCAAACCAGCCTGCAAATTCGGCAGGATGGTTCAAACTATACGACGAACGTCACTTACATCCTTCTGCTTCCGCTTTATGCATCGCGCGAATTGCTGGCAGGTCTTGTCGAACAATATCCAATGCTTGAACCGGCGGAATAAAGACCGCCTCCCGGAGTGAGGTGGCGGCTGTCGTGAAATTTATCCCGCGAACTCGAACTTGCCTTTCTCGGCGCTCTTGCGGACGCGGGGATGTTCCTTCGTCGCAATCTCCCGGAAGATGCTTCCATACAGCGTCTGTTCCGGAGTTTTGCACGCGGTTGGAGTCCAGAGTCCCGCCTCGGTCGCGGCCTCGACCAGCTCGCGGGTGTTCATCGGCTTGCCGCTGGTCTTGAGGACTTCGATGGCGGCCTCCAGCAGGGAGCGCTTTTTCTCCGGCTTCGCCGCCGTGTCCATGGTTTCCGTTTCCGGTCCGGAGGCCTGTGCCGTGTTGGGCGTCGCCTGGATTTCCAGCGGCGTGATGACGCGTTCGACCATGCGGACCTTGAATTCCCGGTTGGTGGCGGTGCTTTTGACCTTGAATCCGTCGGGCAGGATTTCCAGGACGAGCGCCGGAATGGCGTTCCGTCCGACCTTGACTTCCGCGACGCTTCCAATCTTGACTTCGTTCGTGTTCATTTCGATCTCCTGTTTTAAGGTTTCTGAACTCATTTTCTTGCATTGCGCATACATAAAGCGTGACAGCCCGCGCATAGCAAATCATCATTTTAAAATAATAGGAAAAATATATGGGAAATTCCCTGAAACTCACGGCATTGGAGCCGGAAACGCTGGTTTCCCTGCTGAAACGGTGCGGCGGCAAGCACTTCACGCCGGAACTGCTGCAAAAGGATATTGATTCCGGAGCGCCGGTCAACAGCGACGGCACGGTCAATTTTCTCGAATACATAGCGTGGATCATTATGGAGATGAACGATGCCGATGAATCCGAGTGAACTGCGCCCGATCGACACGGTGCGTCTCCTGAACTCGACCGTGTTCGGAGCGGTGCTGGGCGACCGCCAGCTCCGCCGTCATCGCGAACGCGCCGGATTCCGGATCTCCGGAGACGGCGGTGAAACGGTCAGCCTGTTCAAATACGGCGCGTGGCTGCGCGAGGAACTCTACCGTAGGGAAATGAATCCGCCGCGGACTTATGAGGAGAAAAAGGAGAACGCGCGCAAACGCAATCAGGCGCTGGCATTGATGGGCCGCGATATCGGGGAACTTCCGGCGGTGGTGAATCAGGAGCGGAAGAAGAATTGCGAACGCAATTTCCGGCTGTTCTGCGAAAGCTATTTTCCGGAGACATTCACGCTCGCATGGTCGCCGGACCATTTGAAGGTGATTGCCAAGATCGAAACGGCTGTTCTATCCGGCGGATTGTTCGCCTTGGCAATGAGTAGAGGAAGCGGAAAGAGCTCCCTTACTGAAACCGCCGCGCTGTGGGCGATGCTCTACGGCCACCGCGAGTTCGTGACGCTGATCGGCGCGACGGAGTCGGCGGCTCTGGAAATGCTTGACAGCATCAAAACCGAGCTGGAGGTGAATGAGCGGCTGGCTGAAGACTTCCCGGAGGTCTGTTTTCCCATTGCCCAGCTGGAAGGGATCGCCAACCGGTGCGCCGGACAGCTCCATCACGGGGAGCGCACCCGGATCACCTGGACGTCGAACGAGATTGTCCTTCCGACCATCGAAGGGAGCAAAGCAAGCGGCATCGTCGTCCGGGTGGCGGGCATCACCGGACGGGTGCGGGGAATGAAATACAAGAGGGCCGACGGGCGGAGCGTGCGCCCGAGCCTTGTCATCATCGACGACCCGCAGACATCGGAATCGGCCGGATCGCTGGAGCAGACGAGGAAACGCGTCCGCGTGCTGGCCGGAGACATCCTCGGCCTCGCGGGGCCGGGGCAGAAAATCAGCGGAATCATGCCCTGCACGATCATCCGTCCGGGCGACATGGCCGACATCATCCTGAACCGGAATACCCACCCGGACTGGAACGGCGAAAAGACGAGAATGGTCTATGCATTCCCGACGAACATGAAACTCTGGGAGGAATACGCCGAGATCCGCGCCGAGACCCTGCGGACAGATGGCAATTTCCAGAAGGCGACGGAGTTCTATCTGGCCCGTCGCGCGGACATGGACGCCGGAGCGGTTGTTTCGTGGGAGGCGCGGTTCAACCACGACGAGGCGTCGGCGCTCCAGCACGCGATGAACTTGAAGTTTCAGGACGAGGCGGCTTTTGCCAGCGAGTATCAGAACGATCCGCTGCCGGAGGATACGCTGGACAACTCGATGCTCTCCGTCGACGCGATCTGCGACAAAGTCAACGGCCTCGCGAAGGGGAAGGTCCCGCTTGCCTGCGATCGGCTCACGATGTTCGTCGATGTCCAGAAGACGCTCCTCTTTTATGTGGTGATCGCGTGGGCGGAGAACTTCACCGGAGCGGTCGTGGAGTATGGGACGTATCCCGACCAGCACCGCCGTCAGTTTTCGCTTTCGGACGCGAATCCGACCATCCAGTCGGTATTCCCGAACGCGGGGCTGGAAGGAGGGCTTTACGCCGCTCTGAACGCGTTGACGGAGGACTGCCTCGGACGCGAATGGGAACGGGAGGACGGGGCGATGCTGAAAATCGAACGGGCGATGGTCGACGCGAACTGGGGCCAGTCCACAGATCTTGTGTATCAGTTCTGCCGGGCGAGCGCCTATTCCGGCATCCTCATGCCAAGCCATGGCCGATACGTGGGCGCAAGTTCCAAACCGATGACCGAATACAGAAAACAGCCCGGCGACCGGCTCGGATTCAACTGGATGATCCCGAACGTCGCTGGCAAACGGGCTATCCGGCACGTGATCTACGACAGCAATTACTGGAAGTCGTTCGTCCACGCCCGGCTCGCGGTCCCGTTGGGCGACAAGGGTTCGTTGTCCCTCTACGGACGCGTTCCCGGCGTCCACCAGCTTCTGGCCGAACACCTGACCGCCGAATACCGCGTGAAAACGCAGGGACGCGGGCGGACCGTCGACGAATGGAAGCTCAAACCCGAACGGTCCGACAATCACTGGCTCGACTGCTGCGCGGGGTGCGCCGTCTGCGGTTCCATGCTCGGCGCGGCATTGCCGGAACTCAAGGCATCCCGAACCGCGGCAAAGCCGAGAATCCGCCTCTCCGACAAGCTCCGCGGCGGAAGTGCAATTCCTTCGGCTCAAGTTCAGCAGACCACCACCGGGAAGCTCAAACTTTCCGAGATCAGGAGACAGAAACATGGATGACAAAATCATACGGCGGATCGCCGAAATTCTGGCGGAAGCGATCCTTGGAAAAAAACTTGCCGGATAGTTCGAAAACCGACTTGCTGTATCGCTCGATCCACGCTTTCTATATACGGCAAATCGAACCATTCTGAAAAAAGGAGGAAAACAAAATGGCGGTAAAAACAAACATCCGAACACGGGTGGCGGAGCTTCAGCGCATGGAGCTGCCGGAACTGCGGAAGATCTGGTTGGAGGAGTTCGCCCGACAAGCGCCGGACTGCGGAAGCACCTTCCTGCGGAGGCGTCTGGCCTGCCGCATCCAGGAAAAATTCTACGGGTGCGTGCTGAGCGACGCGGCGGAGCGGATTCTCTCGGAGGTCGGCGACCGGCCGAAAGTCCGGCCGAATGCCGCCGGGATCCTTCCCGGCACGAGATTCGAACGGAAATGGAAAGAGAAAACCTACATCGTTACCGCCCGTGAAAACGGATTCGAACTGGACGGAAAACATTTCAAGACCCTCTCCGGCACGGCGACGGCGATCACCGGCACCTGCTGGAGCGGCAAAAAATTCTTCGGGGTGAAGTAATGAATGAAAAAGCGGAAAAGAAACGGTGCGCGGTTTACACTCGAAAGAGCGTGGAGGAGGGGCTGGAGATGGAATTCAACAGTCTCGACGCCCAGCGGGAGGCGGGGGAGAATTATATCGCCAGCCAGAAAATGAACGGCTGGGTCTGTATTCCGGAACGCTATGACGATGGAGGCTGGTCGGGCGGAAACATGGAACGGCCGGCGCTGAAACGCCTGATGTCGGACATTGAGGATGGAAAAATCGACATGGTGGTGATTTACAAGCTGGACCGCCTTTCCCGCTCTCTGATCGACTTTGCCGACTTGCAGGCCTTCTTCGACCGTCACAGCGTGTCGTTCTGCGCGGTCACGCAGGAAATCAACACAAGCACGAGTTCGGGGCGGATGATGCTCAACATCCTGATCTCCTTCGCGCAATACGAACGGGAGATCATCGCCGAGCGAATCCGCGACAAGATCGCCGCCAGCAAGAAGCACGGCAAGTTCTGCGGCGGGGTTCCGATGCTGGGCTACAAGCCCGATCCGGACACCAAGAAACTGCAAATCGTCCCGGAGGAGGCGAAGACCGTCAAGGCCATTTATGAGAAATATCTCCTCTTCCGGTCATTGCGCTGCGTCGTGAGTGAACTGAACCGGCTTGGCTCCCATACGAAGGAATGGACCTCGGCCAGGGGAAGGGCGCACAAGGCGCGGCCGTGGGACACCGGCTCGGTCTACCGCATCCTTTCAAGCCCGATTTACGCCGGGTATGTCAGCCATTACGACGAGCATTACGAAGGGGAGCACAAGGTCATCATCGACCGGGCGGTCTGGAAAAACGTTCAGGAGATGATGCGCGGCAACAGGGGAAACACGAACGGCAAGAAACGCACGTCCCTCGGGAATCCGTTCTCCGGCCTCATCCAATGCGGATGCTGCGGAGCCGTCATGACCTCGACATATTCCTGCCGCCACGGGCGAAAATACTTCTATTATTTCTGCCAGCGGCGCAGCCGGAATCCGGAGCATGTCTGCGGAATGAAGCGGATCCCCGCCGGGGACATCGAACAGGCGGTCATGAAGCAGCTGACGGGGCTCTTCCGGACACCCTCGATCCTCCGGGCCACGCTGGGCGCCGTGCGGGAACGGGAAGATGCCCTCCGGGAAAGCCTCGCCCATGACCGCGAGATGCTCGAGGCGAAGCTCGGCGAGCTGAAGAAAGCCGCGCTATGTGGGAACGCCGACCTTGCCGGGCTCAAAGAGACGGGAAGCCGTCTTGCCGAGGTGAAACGCCAGCTGGATGTCCTTGCCCGCTCGGCCACGGAAGAGGAGATCATCGCCGCGCTGGGCGACGCCTCCGGTCTGTGGGAGTTCCTGATTCCTGCCGCGCGGTATGAACTCCTCCAGCTGGTCATCGGAAGCATCGTGGTGTCGCCGGACAAAATCAAATTGGTCCTGCGCGTCGAAGGGTTGAACCAGCTGGCGGAAGAAATGGCGGTCGGCGGATACTTTTCGGAAAGTCACAATGTCTCGGGGGAAGATCTACCTGAGATGGAACAGCGGATTTTGGACGACGGGGGAATCGAACTCACGATGCCGCTCAAGCTGAAAAGCATCGGCGGACACCGCAACGTCATCGTCCCGGAAGGAAACGGCATGACGCTCAAACAGGACGCCGTCATCCGCGCGATCCGCAACGCCCGGAAGTGGACGGACATGCTGGTCACTGGGCAGGCGGCCAACCTGAGCGATCTTGCGAAGAAACTGGGCTTGGCCGCGCCCTACGTCACGCGCATCCTCGGACTGGCCAATCTCGCTCCGGACATCGTCGAAGCCGTCTGCAATGGTTGTGAGCCGGAGGGAGTCTCCCTTGCGCATCTCGTCAAGGGCTTCCCCGACGACTGGGTGGAGCAGAGAATGGTAATGGGATTCCGGAGCCGGTAGGGGCATTTTCAGAATAATATGTCTATGCGCACGGGCAATCCCATCGGGCTCCTTCGGAGATATATTCCCTACTGGGATTGTTTTATTTGAGCCAGCCATTCGGTAATCCAAGTCAATCGGGAAATGTGCGAAAGATTCCGGACACTACCAATCCAGCGCAAAGCTGGATTGGTTTGGCATTGTCTGTTCCTTCAGGACAAAATAACCACCAGCTCGGCTGGTGAGGATAAAAAAACTTCAGATACAAGTATGGAAAAAGAACCTCCGATGTTATAGTAACGTAGGCCTGCCAGCCATCGTTATCTATAACACAGGAGGTAAAGAATGAAAAGTGATAGTCAAAGCTTATCACACACGAGGTGGAATTGCAAGTATCATGTGGTATTTGCCCCGAAATATAGGCGTATGGAGATATACGGGACGCTGAAAAAAGACATTGGACAGATTCTGAGGAAATTATGTGATCAGAAAGGAATAGAAATCGTAGAAGCGGAGGCGTGTCCGGATCATATCCATATGTTGGTAAGTATTCCGCCGAATCAAAGTGTAGCCTATGCAATGGGGTATCTGAAAGGGAAAAGTTCGTTGATGATATTTGATCGGCATGCGAACTTGAAATACAAGTATGGGAATCGGCATTTCTGGTGTCGAGGCTACTACGTGGATACAGTCGGTCGTAACAAGAAAGCAATAGAAGAATACATAAAGAACCAGTTGGCGGATGACTGTGCCATGGAACAAATGACATTCAAAGAGTATCTGGACCCGTTTACGGGTAGCAAGAATAATAAGGCATGATGAAGAAGGCCGCTTAGTAGCGGCTGCCTGAGAAAGAGATGCGCCTGGCAGGCCATTCAGAGCCCGTGGTCGGGCTGCCGGTAATATGGCCTTCCAGGCCTGGAGCAAGCTACCGGCTCAGCCGGTAGTTTTGACTTCTGCGAAAGCGGATGCAACCGCCTGAAGTATGATGGCTGAGTTCCCTGATTCCCTCGATAACCCGGTTGTCCAGACGTTCGGAGAACCGGAAAATAAGGCCCCTTATTTTCCTTTCTTCATGGAAAATCTCCAATGGAAAAAGGCTGTTCAAAAACAGAGGTCCAGATGATACCGTCTTCAGCCCCTGCGGAATTCAGAAAATTCTGATCAATGTTTTCAATATGCATTTATCACATCCTGTTTATTTTGAAAGTTTGTCAAAGGGAGATCAGGTCCAGAACACAGGCAGAATAGGAATCTGGAAGATTGAAAATGAGCCATGTCCCATCTGTTTTGAAAGAGATAGGTTCCCAGTCTATTTTTCCTAACCTCAGTATCCGGGCGGAAAGCTCACCATGGTTGAAATTTCTGACCTGCAGTTCCACTTTTGAATGCAGGCATCCGGAAGTCTGAAGGACTGGAACCAGAATATGAGCATTTGCCCGTGAACGGAATATCTCTGCTTTGGCGACCGATTGCGGATACCAGTGGAGCGGATCAGGTTCCAATAGCAGTTCGGCACCGGACATTGCCCGCACCAGCGGGAGATACTGTCGGTATAATTCCTTGACCTCCGGGCTCAGGGGTGGCGGCGCTTCCCGGGAAGGCGACCCCCCGATGGACCAGCCCGCAGCAGCCAGTAGGCAGTTGCGCAGCATGCACTCCGTATTGAATACATTCGATGGGAATTCATGAACCAGCATAGGTTTCCGGATGCAGATATAACGGTATGTCTCAAAAATCGTACTCGCGCCTTCCGACATAATGGCATCCGAATCTTTAGCAACATCCATATCAAAGGGGCCATTGACCAGCATCAATTTCCCCTTTTCGTGAACGATATGTGCAATCTTCCTGAATTTTTCGTCCAGTGATGCACCATATTCATAAATACACTTTCCGTCAACGGCGCTTCGCCCGTCCTGATGAGCATAATCAAAAGTTTGATAACACAACTGATCGGTAAAAATGCCGTCCAGTTCAGGATAGACCTTCAAAACATTTTCAAGTTGTGCATCCAGATATTTTCCAAACGGGGTTCTTGAGTCGGCATTGGTAAAACAACAGTTTTTCCAGGTCGGATAGAGGTGTCCGGCTGAGTCTTCTGCCATTGATTCAGGAAATGTTTCTTTTGCCCAGGGAACCAAGGCATCGCCGCCGCATTGCAGGTAATAAAGTGCTTTGACATGAGCATCATGCAGATCGCGGATATGATCACGGATTTTCTGCCGAGTAAGTTTCAGATCCCGCCCGGCGGCTTCTTCCGGATAATCATGCCCGATCACACTTTCCCAGACAGGTTCATCCGGCAGATAATTTCCATAGTATGGAAAATGATTATGGATCTCGGCCCAGTCGCACTGGAGTTGTGCTGTTGCTTCCCTGCGGAAAAACGGATTGGTCATCACAAAGGAACGGCAGTCCCACACTTCAGGATTCACCGGCTCAAAATATTCCTTGTACAGTTCAGCATATTGGCGCAGCCCTGGACGCCAACAGGCTTCATGACCGAAAAAGAGCAGACGGCATCGTACCGGCTTATCTTTCCGGACTTCAAGACGGGTCATCTCCACCGATACACCCTCCTGATGGTAGTCGCCGAACCGGAAGGATAAACGCCCGCCGATACGTCCCGGTGCTCTGGCGACAGTCACGCCACCCCCGCCGTCAGAACTGTAAATAGAGACCGCGGGGATGATCGTGCCGTAGCAGACATCGCCATACACCAGATCCAGACTGCCGACCTCATAAAGCGGTTTTGGAAATCCTTCCCTCGCTGCCCATGCCATTAGTTTGGACTGGGGTTCTGGATACGGGATCCGCAAACTGAAACCACCGCCATCCGCAGTATTACCGAATATTCTGGTCAATACAATATCACAGATCAGAAAAGTTTCTCCGGCAGACCATTCTGCGGTCAGGGACAATCCCTCCGATATCTCGACTTTTCCGGTGAAGCCGTTGAATTGACGGTCTTTCACGGACAAAGATAAAATTTTACCACCGTCTGCCGTACAGGAAATTTCTTTTGCTGTTACTGTTTGCATAAAACCTGTGTTCTCGGCTGTCTTCATTTTTTGCCTCATTTTTTAACTGCTTAAACTCTGCTACTGGAAAATGATCCGATGGCAGCGGGCATCAGCATCTGTTTCAATTGCATAATTCATCCTTTTTTTTAATGATATCTTTCAGCAGGGGAGGCAAATAAAAATCTTTTTTTGTGAAACCGTAATTCTGCAGCAATCCGTTAAATCGCATAGTCAATGCTGTATCATATTGCGCGGCATGTAAATCGCTTCCATAAGTAAATTTGACCCCTTTTTCCCGCCATGCTGCCATCTCATTCATATACAAATGACGGATGTCTTCCGGAAAACGTGCATTAAGAATGGATGCGGCATTCAATTCAGCCAGCTTATGGTTGTCAATAAACAGCTTAGCCAATTCATCCCAGTATTCACTAGGGATCATGCGGTATGCTTCAAAATTCAAATCTTTTGGATCCTGTGACAGAATTTTGTACCCGCTCCAGAACGGCAGTCCGTCCCATGGATGAGCAATAATATCAACAAATTCATGGTTCAGCATAAAACACATCTGATTGAAAAAATCATTAATCATGGAGCGGGGTGCCTGTTCAGTATAATTTGGTTTGTGCACTCCGCCGATGATATATTCAATGCCCAGCCTTTCGATTTCTTCAGCAGTGATGTCCAACAGCAAAGGTCCGTTGGCGGGACCGCCATACATAATACCATCGATCGGAGTCATGGTCTGAAAGGGATGTCCTTTGAGATCATAGGTAAAACAGGACGCATAATCACGTTTGGCAATCTTTTCACATTCCCACTGTGTGACACAGGTGATCTCCAACCCGAAATGAAACCCGGGAACCGGTCCCAAAGCAAGAAACTCTTTTCTGGCAACCTCAATATCCGGCAGATTAAAACGGGTATGCAGATGGTCAGATATGCCAAAATGGGTAAAACCAAGCTGCTGTCCTGCCTTCAGAACATCAACGATCTGAGCACTCGCTGAATCACAGGAACAATGCGTATGAATGTGTAAATCCTGCTTTAATATCATAATAACACCTTCATCATTTTTATTTTAAGATCAGATCAATGGCGCACCGGCAAAGGCCCAAGCGGGAATGCACCAGCGGATTCTGATGAATCAGATGCTTAGTATTCATAATTCTCCTTATCATTTACGTCTGAGGGACAACCGCAGAACGTACATTTTGAATTGATAAATGATCGTTCGAAGTACAATAAAGCAAAATACAAACTCCTTAAATTCAAGGCAACAGGGTTATCTCTGCCCAGACGATGCTACCATCAACAGGCTCCGGCAAAAATTCAGCTACATTGTTGCCCGGATGCAGCACCCCATCCGGAATTTTCCAGGCCTGCAGAAAAGAAACATCTTCAGGAAGACACCGGCCCATCGGATGTTTCAATTCATGTTCCCGGATTTCCGGACACTCCGTCCGGTTCAGTAAAACAGTGTTCATCCTGGCGGTCATGGACTCGACAGTCTGCCGATCAGTCTCTGCTGAAAACCCTGCCAATAGAAAAGCATTTGCCGCTTTGCCTCCGTACGGAAAGCGCAGAGAGATATTCTGTTCCATTCGGGCGAAATCGGTACCTTCACAGGGTTGCCGGAGTGGCATTGGCAGTGCGGCTCTCCTGTTGGAGCCGGGATAATTGGCGGAACAGGCAAACGGGATCCGGCGGGGCATTTCATAAACCCCGGGGTTCCCGAGCCGCCGCAGATAGGTTAGAAATTCTTCATGGACATACAGTTCCTGGTAACAATCATTGAACAAAGTGAAGTTATCAAAGCCTTCACTGGAAGCAATGCTGCCGGTCAGAAAATCATAGGCATACGCAACACCGCCAGGATAACTTTTAACTGTGGCAAATTCGGGACAAAGGTTCATTACGGTCTTTTCACCCAGTAATGCACGCCACAGCCGGGTCTGACAGGAAAAATCAATGTCGCCAAAGGAAGAAAAAGTGATCATGTCCGCCAATCCCTCCCGTGCCCAGGTGATCACGTCGTAACCGGCATCTAAACATGTTTCGATATTGGACGGGACACGGTGCGCCAACAGGATTTTGTGTCCGACCCGCTTTTCCGCTTTGTCCGCATAGCAGCGAATCTGGCGAACTACAGTCGTCAAAACAGACAGTGCTTCGGTTTCCGAACCGGGCGGGACCATCATACCCCAGCGCATCCAGTCCAGTTCCAGTCCGTACATATCCCATCGGTTCAGGATTTCTTCAGCCAATGCCAGATGATGATCGCGTACATTCTTGAGCATGTAATTGAAGGCTCCTTCCCAGCTGCGCTCGGAACGGTATGGCGCCCGGCGGAGTTCCGGGTGAGCCAGCCACATTTCAGTTGGCCATTTGTAGCAGTCGCTGCCGATCTTGCCCTGAACGACTTCACCCAGACCATGGCAGTCGTTCATCCGCATGGTAAGCCAGCCTTCAAGATTGAGTTCCCGGCAGCGCTGCAGCCAGACTGCAAACTGATCGACTTTGTGCCTGGAGAGCAATTTCAGATTGGTCATCAGAATGTTATCGTCATCAATATTACTGAAACGTTCCCATACATTGGAGTCATACAAGGCGCGCTGGACATTAGTACAGAACAGGATACCTTTCACTGTTTCTGGTTCGGCGTAGTAATCCACCAATGCCCGGCAGCCAGCTTCAGTCATATCCTCCGCAGGGTGAAGGTAAAACTGGTGATTATCCTGGTTGATATAGATCTTCTTCATATTCCTCCTATGATAAAATTTCACTCCGATTCGGAGTTTTTTAAGTTTTTGCTATTTTAAACCGAGTAAACTCATCGAATATCCAGTTGTTCTTGAGAGTTCTGTAATTGGCCTTGCCCGCAATAGTCTGCATCAGTATTATTCCTGGCGGCTTTGTCACGCGATGAAGCTCTTTGATTATTCAATCGTGGGTGTAATACCTCGCTGCTTGCGGCGGGGATAGCTTGCCCGGAAGTAAAAATTTTTATTTCCACTATGAAATTGTCATCAGTGAGGTTGTTTATGACATTAAAATAACAACTCCGAAGAAATTATCCTCAAAGCGAGTTTTATTAAAAGCTTGGGCGTGCGGCTCTTACAGTCCTGTCAGGCGCTTAAAGTTGCCTGAAAACACCGCTTGTTTCTCTTCGGGGGACAGCAACTCGCTGTCAACTATTGCCATGTAGACAGCCGGGTTGCATATCGGGAAGTCAGAGCCGAAGAGGAATTTATCTTTTCCCGCGGTGTCAATTGCGTAACGGAGCATTCCCCATCTGTCCGGCGCGTGGCCTGAGATGTCCAGATGCACATTAGGATATTTGACTGTGTATGAAATTCTTTTTTTCATGACCTGGAAGGTTCTGCGTTGTGAAGATGGACTTCAGAACTGTCAGCAGTTTGAAAAGGGGAATATCGGCAATGTGTTTACTACCTATTATCTTTGCGACTCGCTGTCCGGAGATGGCCTCGATCGGCCACCTATCCCAGTCTAGCCAGACCGAAAGACTGGAGCCGGGATTCTGGCTACGGAGTGTTCAAGCCAGTCTCGATACCCAATTCGTCCTCGCTTCACTGGATCAACTGCGCGATGTTCTATGTTGACGAAGCCGGCGAGGTTCATAAAAGGTGTGTTGTGCTGGAGTGGACTAGGTCGTCCGATGGTGAAACGGGAGTATCTGTTTCGCGTGTTCTACCTGAAAACGATTTACGGCTTTCCGACGACGAAAGTGCTCATTGACAATTTGGAAACGAACTCGAAATTGAGGTTGCTGTGCGGATGGAAATATCGTGGCGAAGTGCCGTCCGAAAAGACTTGTCGGGCATGCAAACACGGATTCGACGGCAATCATCTTGTGTGAAAAAGTATGTCGGAAAAACACGCCCAAGAAAAAGCTCGAAGAAAAAAAGAAGCGCGAACGCAAAAGCAAGGCCGAACTCGAAAACATGAAAGCGCAGCAAACAGTGGAAATCCGGACAAGGCTTCTTGCGCTTCAAGAGAATCGTTCCCTCGAAGAAAATCTAGCCGATTTGTCGACCAGTTGCGAGTGGGGTGGCAAGCGCAACAGCAAGGGGGGCCGGAGTATTGGGCGGAGGTCAATCACGTTCGGCGACGGCGGGGTGCCGCTTGCGGCAATTTTGATCTCGGCATCGGTTCAAAACAGCAAAGTTGCGATTCCTCTGATGCAAATGGCCGTAGTCCGTGGCATAACGGGTAATCTATGACTTACAGGATTCCGCTTACGACGCGCCCGAAATCAAGCCATTCTCAAAAAAATTGGGACATATTCCGATTATCGATCCGAACAAGCGTCGCGGAGAAGAAGCGGAACTTTCCCCGGCCGAAAAAATTCGTTTCTGTGAAAGATCGACCGCGGAACGGGGCAATTCCGAACTTAAGAGCAACTATGGAGCACGGAATGTGCGTATCAAAGGACATGATAACAAAAGAGTTTTCGTTCATATAAAACCAGAAACAAACAGAGTTCCGAAATTTCGGGAATGGGAGGGGAACACCCGCAAAACAGAATTTTCCCGGTTTTTTCAAGAAAAAACCGGATTAGGAGTGGCAAGACCGGCTTGCCGCGTCAAAAAATAAGTTTTTAACGAAAAAGAGCCAAAACTTTTGAAAGTGGCTCGGAAGGAAATTTATTATGTTCATAAGAAACTTTTTAAATGTGTTCATGATCGCTTTGGCGGTTTTGACGGTAAAAGCCGATTCAACTTTTGTTCTGGCGGAAAACGGGAAAACCGACTGGAAAATCCTGCATTCCCCTGAGGAAAAATTTGCTGCGGAAGAACTTTCAGCTTTTCTTGAAAAAATGACTGGAGCCAAGTTTCCGGTTCAATCATACGGGAAAATTACCGATCCATCTTTTGTTTTGGGTATGACCGACGAGGCGAAAAAAGCCGGAGCGGAGTTCGGACATTTTGCCCCGGATGAATGGTTTGTCAAAAAAACAGGAAATAACATTGTTGTCTGCGGAGGCAAAAATAAAGGAACGCTCTACGGTGTATATGAACTGTTGGAAAAATATGGAAAATGTTCCTGGCCCGCGTGGGATGTGGAAATTGTTCCGAAACAGACGAGGTTTTTGCTTCCGTCAACCTTGTTTTTATGTGGAAAACCGGCATTTGTCGAACGGACGATTTATGATGGAATAACCTATGGCAACAAAAAATATCGGAAGGATGTGATTGAGAAAAAACGTCTTTTCAATATTCGGAACAGAGAAACACGAATAAATGGGATTCACCAGTTCGATATGACCAGCAGTTATTGGGATTGTCACAATTTTTATCTGTTTGTTCCTCCTTCGGAATACTTCAAAACGCATCCTGAATATTACAGCATGAATGCGCAGGGAGAACGTTTTTTGGGAAAAAACAATTATTCTGGAAGTCAGCTCTGCCTTTCTAATCCGGAAGTCGCCCGAATCACGGCTTCTGCATTGTTGAATTATATCAAGGCAGACCGGAAGAAACTCCCGAAAGACAAATGGCCAACGGTATATCCGGTCAGTCAATTAGATAATACCCGTTTTATTTGTAAATGTCCGGAATGTTCCCGCATTACCCAACGCGAGGGAAATGAATCGGGTTTGATTATTCTATATCTGAATCAGGTGCTGGATATTGTCAACGTGGAATATCCAGACATCAAAATATCGACACTCTTTTATGTGTCAACGGAAGAAGTTCCTAAAAACTTGCGTCCTCACAAAAATCTGATTTGCCAGTGGTGCGATCTTTATACCAGCAGCGATTGTTACCGTCCTATTACCTCGAAATTCAATACCTCTAGAAAAAAACAGCTTGATGCATGGAGTGCTGTCGCAAACGAACTGGCTATCTGGGATTATCATAATATGGATGGAAATGCAGTTATTCCTCCATGTCTTGAGACTGTGATTGATGCCATTGCTCCCGATTTGAGGTATTTCCATAAAAAAGGAGTAACACGTTATTTCACTGAAATGGAAGACGGATCGGAGAAATATGGAGTATCGCAGATTTTTCTGGATTTGCAATATTACGTCGGAAGAAGATTGCTGATAGCCACTGATCAGAATCCGGATGTTTTGATAGAACATTTCATGAATGCCTGTTACGGTCCAGCCGCCGTCCCTATGAAAAAAATTCTCGATCGAATTCGGGACGGAGTCCGAAACGAGCAGAATGCTTTGCCTGCTCAGATTAGAGAAAGAAGTTATCAAACGCCTGATTTTATTCGCGGCTTGTTGTCACTTCTTGATGAGGCAATCGAACTGACGACTCCCGGAAGTATTCAACATTGTTATGTCAAAAATGAAGGTCTGATGATTATCGCCACGGCGTTGGCAAAGCCGGGTTTGCTGAAAGGCGCGGAACGGCAACAATATATTACTCGTTTTAGAAACGACGCGATAAAGCGTATCGATTCTCTGGCCGCTCCAGAGGAGCGAGATAAAATGTTTGCCCGTTTGGAGGAACAAATCCGGGAATATGAAATTTTGCAGATCAAGGTCGAAACTCCTAAAATATTCAAGTCCATTCCATCAGAGCAGATTCGCGTTTACGGCTGGCCGAATTTTAAACAACATTCAATCCGTCCGAATGAGAATATTGTTGTCGAAGATTCCGATTCGCCAGTTGGGAAAGCGGTTGTTCCTCCGGCGGAAGCGGAAACTGAAAGCGCTTATGCGCAATATAAACCGCAGGGATTTGGCGTTTATGACTATGGAACCAAAAAAGGCATGAGCGGGATGAAAATAACCATCCCGCAGGATGAAAAATATCACTGGTATCTGGTCGGACAAGCCGACATCTATCCAACTTCATTCTTTCATGCGTTCCGCTGGGTTTTACAAGTTCAATTGTCCGGTGTGTGGACCCCCAGCGATGGAATCATTGACGGTAATAAATGGTATGTTTATGTTTCCGCCAAATTCACTGGCCCCGTTTATGTGAAAGGTTCCAAACAGAAGAATAGGCTCTTCATAGACTATGTGGTTCTTTCAAAAGAAAAAATACGATTACCACAACAGGAATAATGTCATGCTTCGAATATGGCGCACACCGGAAAGCCGGTTCGGGATACACTGCGAATTTCCCGATGATTTGCAGGATGAGACGGTTCACGCAACGGATACCTATGATGATGACCGTCTCCGGAAAATCGCCGAACAGGGATTCAATGCCGTCTGGGTTCACGGACAGCTCCATCATCTGGTGAAACATCCGCTTTTCCCGGAATTCGGAAAACATGAGGAACAGCATCTTCACGCACTTCAGGCTCTGATCCGGCGGGCGGAAAAAGCCGGACTGCAAGTGTTCCTGTATCTTCAGCCGCCGCGTGCGATCCCGGTCTCCGATACGGAGTTCTGGAAAAATCATGAGGAGCATGGCGGGATGGTCATGGAGACCATTGCCGACGATACGGACAGGAAGTTTGACGAACGCGCCCTTTGCACCTCGCACCCGGAAGTCCGCCGGTATATTGCCGGAGCCTTCGCGTCCCTGACCGAAAAATTGCCCGGCCTGGGAGGATATATTATCATTTCAGCCTCGGAATATCCCGCGCACTGTTATTCACGCCGCAACTGCAAACCGGGTCTGCCGCCGGTCCGCAGCCTCATCATGGATCAGGTTCCGACGGAATGTCCGCGCTGTGCCCGGCGCGATCCGTGGGAGGTGGTCGGCGAGCTTCTTCAGACGATCCGTGACGGCGTCCGGAGCGTTTCCCGGGAAACCCGACTTGTTTTCTGGAACTGGTCGTGGTCGATGTACTGTGATCCGCCCTGTATGGAAATAATCGAGAAATTGCCGGCAGATTGCATTTTGATGGCCGATTTCGAACGCGGCGGAATCCGCAGGGATGGTGTCTACATCGATGAATACTCCCTTGGATATGCCGGTCCATCGGAACAATTCCTCGGCGCTCTGGAAGCGGCCCGTAAAAAAGGGATTTCCGTCATGGCAAAGCTCCAGATCGGAACCACGCACGAACTGGCGACGGTCTGTTCCCTGCCGCTGATCGGAAATCTGTTTTACAAGGCGGCTTTTATCCGGAAAAATCATCTGGAAGGATTCCTGGGATGCTGGAATTTCGGGAATTTCGATTCTGCAAATCTGTCCGCGGTCAATGAATTTTTAACCTTTGGCACGGCTGATACGGCCAAAGAGCAGGCGCTTATGGATTTTGCGCATCATTTCTTTCCGGAAGCGGATGCCTCGCTTCTATGCCGGGCGTGGAGTTGTTTTGCACAAGCCATGGAAGTGTATCCGTTCTGTGTGCCGTTCCTGTATGCGGCTCCGGTCAACCATGCGTTGGGACTGCTGCCGGGGCCGGGGCCGCTCGACGGTCAGACTGTGGGGCGTTCCTGGCTGCCGGATCCGCGCGGAGAGGATTACCGGGAATGCCTGACGGAAACATTTCCCCTTGAAAATGTGATCGAACGTTTCCGCACAATGAGTCTGTGGTGGGAAGAGGGGACCCGGCAGATGGAACAGGCGTTCGGTTCCCATGCAAAGGAACGGTCGCTGCTGGAATTGGGAAATGCATTGATCTGCGGTGCGGTCTGGAAATCTTCAGAGTTATTATTTCGGATTTACAAGCTCAAAAAAAACTGGAAGGATTTCCTGCTCCCGGAATACGAAAATCTTGCGGCGCTTCAGCGTGAAAACATGAGAAGCGTCCTGCCGTACCTGGAAAAGGATCCGAGGCAGGGCCTGCATCTGGAGGGGAATTTTTATTCCTTTTCAGCGGAAAAGATCCGTCGGATTTTCCAATAAACGTCTGCAAAAAGAGATTTGTCCATTCCCGAAACCAAGGGATCCAGTTTGGCGGAAGAACGTGCATGGCGGAGACGGGTTATTTCCCTTCCGGCTCCGGTTCCGACTCCGCCGGATTTCAAAGACAACAAAATGAAATGCGGCTATCTTTGAACTGAGCCGCGATGTATAGGGGGCCGGGAGGTTAGAAAAACATTGCCGATTCTATTCGTAACCGCATATCATGAAAAAAGTTCGAAAAAGCGTTTTTGCAGTCGGTAGTGATGGTTCGTCAAAATTCCAGGAAAAATGCGACCTGACGGAGCGTTGATTTTCAGCGGGTTGTAAATTGACTCGTTGACTTCATACCATTTCCGCTCGGTTGGAGTGCGATGGTTTTTTGCACACCAAGGTTGGATTGCGGACCCAACACGTCAAGATTGCCAGCCTCAAAACGATGGAAATTTTACCGGGAGTTCGAATCGGAAAGCGGGTGTCCGTCCGGGATTCGAACCGCTCGTTAGACCATGGAATTCAAAATTCATTGATAATCAATTACTTCTGCTAGTGTACCGCGTTTTTGGCACTTGGCGGGAGATTCTCAGAATTCAGACGAAATTGTTGAAAAACAGCATTCGGAGGAGTCGGAATTGGATTCTGAAACAAAAAGTTCAGTTGGAACGGAATCTGCAAAACCTTCTGATTCAACGGGTTTTAGCGACGGTAAAAAATCATTGACTTTTTGACGAGTTTTCCGGGACAAAAAGAAATTGGCGGAGAGAGTGGGATTCGAACCCACGGTAAGGTTGCCCCTACACAGCATTTCCAATGCTGCGTCTTCGACCACTCGGCCATCTCTCCGCAAAAAGGTTTGCCGTGTAATATAGTTCCCGATTTGTTTTTTACAAGCAGTCAACCATTTTTTTCATGTCTTTTTGGGGGGAGAAGACGGGACAACGGATCCCGGCCGAAGAATTTCCCGAAAGATATGGAAGCGGAGCAAGATAAATCCGGAGGCCGGAGAAAGACAGGTATTTTTCCGGTTGAATCTCTTGCAAAAAAGATGGAACCCCGGGGGAAGAAAAACTCTTTTTGAGAAAAGTTTCTTTTTCCACTGTTTTTGCCATGACCTCCGGTTTTCTTTCCTCTGCCGCCGGAAGGCGCGTTCAGGGAAAGGGAGGTCCGGGGAAACCCGATCCCGCAGTCCCTCGAAAATGAGGCTGTAATTTTCCGGGAGGGCCCTCAAAAAAAACGGAAAAAAATCTGAAACCACGGATTGTAAATGAAAAATATCCGTTATATAGTAAAAGCAAAAAAGAAATCCTTTGGAAAAATCTGGTCTTATGTTTCCAGGTGGGAACATAAGATTTTTCCTTTTTCCCAGAAGGTTCAAAACGAGGAACATCAATGAGTATTGATCCGCTGGAGTATTACAGTCAGGCCGATTTCGACTTAATGTTATCCGAGAGTCGCAAACACAAAACTCCATTTCTGATTTTCAATCTTGATATTCTCCGTCAGAAGTACAATGAACTGCATTGTCATTTTCCTTATGTTCGAATCCACTATGCTGTAAAAGCCAATCCCGCCGTGGAAATTCTGAAGGTGCTCGACGAACTGGACAGCAATTTCGATATCGCCTCCGTCAATGAACTGGACCGTCTGCTTTCCATCGGAGTCGATCCGTCCCGGATCAGTTTCGGAAATACGATCAAGAAGGCGGAGGATATTCATTACGCGTATGAAAAAGGGATCCGGCTGTTTGCCAGCGACAGCGACCATGACCTGTTCAACATCGCCCGCGAGGCGCCCGGCTCGAAGGTCTTTTTCCGGATCCTGACGGACGGAGGCGATTCCGCGGACTGGCCGCTTTCGCGCAAGTTCGGGTGTCATCCCGACCTGGCTACGGACCTGATCCTTCTGGCGCTGGACCTGAAGCTGATCCCCTGCGGCATTTCGTTCCATGTCGGTTCGCAGCAGCGGGAAATCGGCTACTGGAACTCGGCGCTGGCGAAAGTCCGCTATATTTTCGACTATCTCGAGACGCTCGGGCTGAAAATGACCCTGATCAACATGGGCGGCGGATTTCCGGCCAGCTACATCAGCCGGACCAGTCCCATGGAAACCTATTCCGAAGAGATTACGCGCTACCTGAAGGAAGACTTCAGCGAACGTCCGCCGGAAATCATCATCGAACCCGGCCGCTCCCTGGTCGGCGACGCCGGAATCCTGGTGACGGAAGTGGTCCTGATCGCGGAAAAGTCGCATCACGCCATGGACAAGTGGCTCTACGTCGATACGGGCAAGTTCAACGGCTTGACGGAGACGTGGGGCGAAGCCATCAAATATCCTCTCTATACGGAAGCGCCCGGGGAGGATTCTTCGGACTACATCATCGCAGGGCCCACGTGCGACAGTCAGGACGTCATGTATGAGAGTTTCCGCAACCCGCTCCCTTCCGGGATCAAGGAAGGCGACCGCATTTACTGGTTTTCCACGGGGGCCTATACAGCCAGCTATGCGTCGGTCGAATTCAACGGATTCAAGCCGATTCCCGTGTATTTTGTCGGACAGCGCGCCAAGGAAAAATAAACCCTGAACGGTATGCTCCTCATCGAAAGATTTTCAGTCCTATTTCATTGCGCCGCAATGTAATATAATCGAAAATCTTTTGTAAGAAGAGGGAAGACCGGGGAGGGAGCCGAAGGCTTACGGTTCCTGTTTTTCTCTTTCAAAGGCGGCGAAGAGATAAGCGAACAGAAGCCCGGGCATCAGTTCGAAAAGATACCCTGTCCGGAACGGGCAGAAACCCGTGAAGAGGACCGCCGCGAGCAGAATTCCCAGCGTCATTCCCATCAGCCCGACGGAAAAGAAGCCGGCATAGGAGGACCGTTCCCACGTGACGAAGCGGGTCCACATGGCGCAGAGATATCCCCAGAGGATGCCGGACAGCAGGAACGGCAGCGAGTATTTCCACAGAAACCGGAAAGAAAAAAGCATCCATACAAGCACGGCGAACGTTTCCAGCACCCGCAGCGTGAATCGCATGATTTCTTTGCGGCGCGCGCGTGCGAGACGTTGTTCCCGGAGGAGAATGCGGGTCGGCGTTTCCGGAAGCATCCTTGCCAGGTTGATCTTGCATTTCGGACAGAAGACCCGGTCTTCCTGTTCGTCGAGTTCATCGAAAACATCGAACTCATAGTTGCATTTTTCACAGTAACAGGTTCTCATTCAGTCCATCCGTCCGGTTCCGACTTTTCATAGAATGGAAAGAATTATATCACCGCCCGGAAAAGTTGCAAGTCCCGAAAGGAAAAAAACTTCTCCGGACGAAACCGTTGAATGAAAAAATCCCGGTACTGTGAAAAAAGCGCTTTTTTTTTCAGTATACCCCCTTCCCAAAAATAAAAACCTGGTATATAATTGTAAAACTAATTTAAGTTGGGTGCTTAAAGCACGGACACTAGAGGGTTTAACAAAGGAATGGTGAGTAAAATGGGCGAGAAGGAAAAAGGCAAGGTGAAATGGTTCAACAATTCAAAGGGCTATGGCTTTATCGAGCGTGCCTCCGGGGATGATATTTTTCTCCATTACAGCTCGATCAAGGTCGATGGCTACCGGACGGTGAAAGAAGGACAGGAAGTGGAATTCGTCGTCACCAACGGTGAAAAAGGCCTCCAGGCGGATGAAGTGGTTCCGTTGGGCTGACGGTTGGCGCCGGAGGTTTGGGAATCGGGCAAACGCTTCCGGACAAATCCGTCGCAGGCAATAGGATATGTATCCTGAAAGAGCATCGGTTCTTGAGCCGATTTACCGGGGATGCTTTTTCAGGATATATTTTTTTTATCGGGGCGATTGGAAAAAAAGGATGCCCCGAAAGCGGTTTTGTTCCGGGAGCCGGACGGAGTGAGAAAGTTCCCGGCATGGCATGATTCCCCGGACAAATCGGAAGGTTTTGGCGTCATCCCGGATTCCGAAGAATATTTGTTCTGTAGTTTTTTCCCGGAAAAAGGTGCTTTTCAAGGGAAAAAACACCGGAATTGCGAAAAAAATGAATGAATCCGAAAAAAAATCTTGATTTTTATGATTTGAGGTGGTAAGTTTATAGATGAAAGTCAGTTGAATTTATTAGAAGGAGTCGATAAATACGATGAAACCTGAATTTGTAAAGTATTTGCAGCCTGAATCAATTCTTATTCTGGATGGAGAAACCAAGAAAACCGCTCTGGAAGAGATCATTAGTTATGCGACGACCCGCTGCACCCTGGATGACGCACAGCTTCGTGAAGCGATCTGGAAACGTGAAAAAATGATGACCACCGGAATCGGAAACGGTCTGGCGCTTCCCCACATCCGCGTCGCCGGATTCCCGTCTCCGCTGGTGATCGTCGGGCTTTGCCAGAATCCGATCGCCGACTACCGCACGCTGGACAATGAACCGGTCCGCCTGATCGTTTTCCTGGCGGCGGACGAGAAAGATCAGGAAGCCTATCTGAAAATCCTCGGAAGCATCTCCGTGAAACTGAAAGACAAAGACGTCATGGCGGAAATCCTGGAAGCCGCTCCCGATAAAAAGAAAATCTTCGCCATTCTCAACAAGTAATCTGAATTCATGAACGGGCTTTTCGCAGCCCGTATATTTTTTCCGGCAGGTCTTTCGGGCCTGCTTTTTTTTATCGATTTTTTCCGTACCGGAGAATGTTCGCCTCAAAAATATTCCACGGGACAGCGGGGGATGGAATTCAGGAAGATCCGTCCGTAGTATTTGGTGACGACACGGGGGTCCAGCACCACGATGATTCCGGTGTCCGTCTTGCTGCGAATCAGGCGTCCGATGCCCTGACGGAACATCAGCACGGCGTTCGGAATCGAAAAATCTTCAAAGGGACGCCCGCCGGCCTCTTTGATGCGCTCGCACCGGGCTTCGGTGAGGGGATGGTTCGGGACGGCGAACGGAAGCTTGGTAATGATGACGTTTTTCAGGGCGTCGCCGGGGACGTCCACGCCGGTCCAGAAGCTGGAGGTACCGAAGATTACGCCGTTTTTGCTTTGTTTGAACTCATTGAGCATGGTGGTCCGGGAGAGGGAATCGCCGTGGATGTAGAGCTGATAGTGGGCGGACCGGAAAAAGCGGGTGAGATTTTCCGCACAGGTCCGGAGCATGCCGTAGCTGGTGAACAGTACGAAGGCGTGTCCGTCGGACCGTTTGATGAAATCCTCGATTGCGGCGGAGGCGGCGTCGTTGAAGCACTCCTCGGTGGGCGAAGGCATGGTTTTCGCCAGAAAAAGCTTCACTTGTTTCCAGTAGTCGAAGGGTGAGTTCAGGATCAGGCTTTCCCCGTGATGGAAGCCCACGCGCGCTTGATAGAAGTCCAGCGAGGAATTGACGGCCAGCGTCGCGCTGGTCAGAATCACCGGATACGGCTGCGAGAAGAGGATTTTCCCGAGAATCTCCGCCACATTCAGGGGGGCGGAATACAGTTCGACGATGGAGTTTCCGGACTGGGGGGCGGTCTTGCCCTCCACCCAGTAGACGCTGTTTTCCTGCTCCATGGCAATGAATTCGGCGATGGATGTGCGGATGGCGGTGCAGCGTTCCAGCTGCGCCGCGAGCTCGACCTTGAATTCGGGATTGTCCTGTTCCTCCATGTAGTCCCGGATCCGGCGTTCCAGCTCCGAAAGGGAGGGGCCGAGGTTATCCTCGAACTGTCCGCTTTTGCGGATGCGGAGGCACTTGTCGGGAAACTTTTCCAGGGCTTCGTCGAACTGGTCGAAGAAGGCGAAGGAGAGATCGTGAAGTTTGGAAATGAGCCCGCGGATGGCCAGGGAGGATTCCCCGGGCTTGACCAGCAGACCGCGTCCCGTATGGGGATTGAACAGCCGGTTCAGGAAGTAGCGGACGTTTCCGGAGGTCAGGTGCAGCCCGAGATGTTTTGCCGCGTTGTCCTCGAGCGTGTGCGCTTCGTCGAAGACGACTGCCGAATAGTCCGGCAGAGGGGTGCCCTCCAGCTTTTCCAGTTCGCGCATCTTGAGGTCGACGAAGAACAGGGCGTGATTGGTCACAATGATGTCGGCCTTGTCCCATTCCCGCCGGGCGCGCCAGTAGAAGCAGTTTTTGAAGAAACGGCAGGCCGCGGCGGAACAGGAGGCGGTTTCGCTGCAGACACAGGTCCAGAGACCGCGTTCGAGCTTGAAGGGGAGGTCCGTATAGAATCCGCTGCCGGAGGTTTCGGCCCAATCCGCGAGCTTCGCGATGTCGGGTTCCAGTCCGGCCGCGGGGAGGAACTCGTCCCGGAACTCTCCCATGGCCAGCGCCAGACGCCGCCGGCAGAGGTAGTTGGCGCGTCCGGCCGCGAGGACATAGGAGAAGTTGACCTTCATGATTTTCTTCAGAAGGGGCAGGTCCTTCCGTACCAGCTGTTCCTGAAGGTTGATCGTTTCGGTGGTGACGAGGACCGGCCTCCGGAGGGCGAGCGCGTGGTAGATCGCAGGGATGAGATAGGCGAAGCTCTTGCCGACGCCCGTCGGCGCTTCCACGCATAGATTCGAGTTCGCCTCGAAAACGCGCGCCACGGCCAGAGCCATCTGCTCCTGCTGAACCCGGCGTTCATACGGGCGTCCTCCATACGCTTCCGCTTCCTTGAGCGGAGTGTCCTCGGAGAAGAACTGTTCCGTATTTTTCAGGCAGCAGGACCGGATGACTTCGAACGGCGTGTTGTTGTCGGCAATCTCAATCATGAAAGAGTTTCGATTCCGGACGGGAAGATTCTTTTTACAGGAAGAGTTCTTCGCCGTCCGGCGGTCCGGGTTATGGGATTCAGATTTTTTCTGAAAGTTCGCGCCATTTTTTCAGAAGAATGGCGCTTGTTTTCATGGAAAACGGGTTGGAGCGGGGGGTGGTCTCATATCCGCCGCGTCCATAGTTCCAGGCGTTCGGGATGTATCCGCCGCCGCAGTGATAGCTTCCGGTACCGTTGGCGAGGGCCGCCACCAGGCAGACGCGTTCCCGGAAAATTTCCTTGCGGAGCGCAAGGCCGATTTCCGTGAAGGGTTCGCTCGGAAGGGAGGCGATCACGACGGAGGAACCGAAGGAGAAGCCGGTCAGGAAGAAACGCTGGGTTTCATGATAATCGGCCTGGTTCAGCAGCACGGAGGCGAAATATTTCAGCACGACGGGCGCGCCCCTGGCCAGATCTTCGGAGGTCATGTCGGCGCCGCCGTTGATGTCTTCGTCCGGATATTTTTCCATGACGGCTTTCGCTTCGGCGATTTCCTCTTCGGAAATTTCGCGCGGGGGTGCGTCGGCCTCTCCGAACACGGTCCGGAAGGAATCTCCCTTGACCGGCCGCAGAGCGGGGATGGCTTCCCGGATGGTTTCCGCATAGCCGGTGCCGATGCGCCGGGCTTCGGTGTACTGGGTCTGCGGCATGTCCGTGGAGACATCGAAGTGGTTGATGTTTCCGGAGGCGCCGATGAGCGGGATGAGCATGGAGCCTTCGCCTAGGTCCGCCTCAATCGAACGGCGGAGGAATCCCGGCCAGTCGGCGGAGACGCCGTTCCCGCCGATGGTGTCGGTATGGTTGACGATGCTGCAGACCAGCACGGCGAGCTTGCCGTCGCAGCGGATGCCTAGCAGGGGGATTTCGGGGTCGATTTCACCTTCCGGACGGAGGATGGCGGCGTTGAGCTTGCCCGGATTGGTCAGCACATTGCCGTTTTTCATCCAGTAGCGGCGGTTGAAAATGAAACGGTGATCGGCGGTCCGGCCGTATTCGAGCTCGCCTTCGCGGAGACTGCCGAGCGCCTCCCGGAGCGCTTCGACCGCGCGTTCCGCCGCGAACGGAAGATACTCGCTGTTCGCGCCGTTCCGCCCGAGCCGCACTTCCGGACCCGTATGGGTGTGCGTGGCGCAGATCAGGATATTTTCGCGGGAGAGCTCCCGGATGCCGGCCTTCCGGACACTGTCCAGAATCTGATCGCACAGGAAAAGGGGAACCGTGACGAGATCGAACTGGAGAATCGCCGCATAATCGGGACCCTGCTTGAATATGATCGCGCGGACTTCGAGGTCGTCGAGGACCTTGTCCCACATGCGGATATTGAAGTATCCCGCGAGGGAAATCGGCACCTGCGGATTGATGCAGCGCCGCCCGACTCCGAACTGAATTTTCATTTTACACCTTTCCGGATGAAACTTTATTTCACGAGTTTCAGGAGACCATAGTCTTCGTAGAAATGATAATTGCCGCTTTCCTGCTGCGGGAAGGAGGAATTTTCCCTGACCGGGAGGTAACGGGAATAATTGTAGCGGCCGAAGAAGATCAGCCAGGGAATTTCGGGTGTGAGCTTCTCGCCGATCATGCCGACTTCGGCAATCGGAACCGCCATTTCGGCGGTCCACTTTTTATCGCGGTCCCAGGAGTTGTTGAGTGTGCCGTCAAAAGCGGCGGCGGTCTTCAGGTTCTTGAGCGCGAGTGTTTTTTCCGGGAACCCGCTCGGAAGGCCGAGAACTCCGCGTCCGGGGAAGAAGAACGCGGTCTTGTTGCCGGTGGGAGTCGCGTAGAGTTCCCAATACCAGGTCTGGTTCATGGGTTTGAGGAACACTTCCGCGACGTCGCCTTTCAGATAGTGGTGCTGCTGATCCTCGGGGGCTTCCGCGACCACGTCGGAGTCGGTGAATTCGATCCCGATATAAAGATATTTGTCATCCCAGAGGAGACGGACTTTGCCGGGTTCGGCCACTCCGTTGGCGAAGAATTTCCGGACGGCCGAAGGGGATTTATCCCAGGCGGTCCTGGAATGCATCAGTTCATAGGCCGGCGTCTTCTGCCACATGGGATCGCTCAGTTTGCCGTCCAGCGCGACGGGCGTCTTCGTATACGTGGCGACGATTTCGGGACGGCATTCGGAGGAACAGCATCCGGGACACAGGTTTGCACAGGCGCTCTGGACAAGGGCGATGGCCGATACAGCGGCCGCCGCCGCAAAAAGCCTTACAGGTTTCATGGGTTCAGTCTCCTTTGGTTCATGTGAAAAACAGAGATATATAAAAGACGAATATACGCCAAAAGTTCCAAAAAACAAGCACCTTCTTTGAAAAGTCCTTTTTTTTGTCGGGAGAGGACAATCCCCGATTTTCCACTCCGGACGGCTTGAAAAAAGGCTCAACGATGCTATGATATGAAAATCCGGACGGGTTTTGTCCGGAAAGGGGATGAACGAATTTCAACCGGGAGGTCAATCCATGAAAATCGGTGTTATCGTTGAATCGTTTCGAGAGCCTTTGTTCAAGGCCATGGAATCGGCGGCGGCCGTCGGGGTCAAGGGTATCCAGATGTATGCCGTCTGTAAGGACCACAACCTCATCACCATGCCGCCGTCCGAACGGGAACGGCTGAAGAAGCACATCGCGTCGCTGGGGCTGGAAGTGGCGTCCATCTGCGGAGATCTCGGCGGACACGGCTTCCAGGACGCCGCGGGGAATGCCGAACGCGTGAAGCTCAGCAGGCAGATCATCGATCTCTGCTGTTTCTTCGGCACGAAGGTCATGACGACGCACGTGGGCGTGGTTCCGACCCGTGACAGTTCTCCCGTTTTCAAGACGATGGTGAAGGCCGCGAAGGAAGTCGGCGAATATGCCGCCTCCAAAGGCTGCACCCTTGCCATTGAAACGGGGCCGGAGCCGATCGCCCGTCTGGTGGAACTGATCAAGGCCGCCGGCGAAAAGGGACTCGGGATCAACTTCGACCCGGCCAACCTTGCGATGGTGCTGAACGTCAACCCCGCCAAAGAAGTGCCCGTCGCCGGAAAATACATCGTTCACACGCATGCGAAGGACGGCGTCCATCTCCGCGACTTCAATCCGTCCGACGTGTACGGCACGCTGGACACCTATGACCTGACTCCGCCCGAAAAACAGGGGAAAAAGGAGGAGGGACCCGTCTTCCGCGAAGTTCCGCTGGGAACCGGGCAGGTGGTCTGGGACGAGTATCTCGCCGCGCTCCGCAAAGTCGGATACGACGGTTTCCTGACGATCGAACGGGAAGTCGGGGAGGACCCGAAGGCTGATATCATCCTGGCGGTCGAGTTCCTCAAAAGCAAGATCTCCTGACGTCCGTCACGGAGAATTTTGAAGCGCTTCCCTGAATTCCGGGGAACTTTCGCCGAACGCCATTTTCACGCATTCGAGGTGAAAGCGGCGTTTCTTTTTTCCGGCGATCTCCCCGCCGGAGAGCGCTTTCAGGAACGCGGGACACATGTCCGGCGGACACGCCGCGCCCCGGAGCTTCCGCAGCAGGAACGGGTCCCGCATGATGCCGCGTCCGACGGCGATTCCCGCGCAGGAAGTCTCTTTTACCATGATTTCGGCGTCTTCGGCGGTCCGGATGTCCCCGTTGGCGAAGACGGGCAGCGGAGCGGCCTTCCGGACCACGAGCCGGAGCCGCCGGATCGCTTCCTCGAAAGGAACGGTTTCATAGGTTTCCGGAACGGTGCGGAAGTGGTGGAGAACCCAGTCGGCGCCTCCCTCCCGCACCGCTTCCATCAGGGACGGAATTTCTTCCGGCGACCGGAATCCGGAACGGGTCTTGACGCTCAGGCAGAGGCCCGGCGTTTTCTCTTTGATCGCGCAAAGAATGTCCCGGATTCTGCCGGGATTTTTCAGGAGCGCTCCGCCGGAACCGCCGGACAACACCGTTCTGCTGGGACAGGCGCAATTCAGGTTGACGGAACGCACCCCGATCCGGAACAATGCCGCGCCGGTTTCGGCCAGGGTGTCCGGATCGTTTCCGAGCAGCTGAATGCTCAGCGGGATGTTCGATTCGAGAAAGAGGCCGAAGCGTCTCCGCAGCGCGCCCGTTGACGGCGCCGCTCCCTTCGGAACGGCGATGAAAGGCGGCATCCAGGAATCGATCAGCCCCATGGAGACGGCGGCCTTGAAAAAAGCCTCCCGGTTCATGATCCCCTCCAGGGGCGACAGGATCGCCCGGGAGGGGAGGGTGAACGAGTCCGAAAGCGCGATGGGCTGTGCGAAGAAGGGAACCGTCATCTCACAGTTGTGTCCGGAGAACGCCGCCGGTGTCGGCGCTGGTCGCAAGGATGGCGTACTTGCGGAGCCACGGGGAAGTAATCTTCTTCTGGACGGGTTTCCAGGTTTTCCGGCGGTTTTCGAGTTCTTTTCCGGAGACTTTCAGTTCGATTTTGCGGTTGGGAATGTCGATCTCGATGAGGTCGCCGTCCTTGACCAGTCCGATCACGCCGCCCGCCGCGGCCTCGGGGCTGACATGTCCGATACAGGCGCCGCGGGTTCCGCCGCTGAAACGGCCGTCCGTGATGAGTGCGACCTTTTCGCCGAGTCCGCGTCCCATGATGTAGCTGGTCGGGGCGAGCATTTCCTGCATTCCGGGTCCGCCTTTGGGACCTTCGTAGCGCACGACGACCACGTCGCCGGCCTTGACTTTTCCGGCCAGGATTCCGGCTCCGGCTTCCTCCTCGCTCTCGAAGACGACGGCGGGGCCTTTGTGCTTGAGCATTTTCGGGGAGACTCCGGCGGTCTTGACGACGCAGCCGTTTTCAGCGAGGTTGCCGAAAAGCACGGCGAGACCGCCCTGTTTGCTGTAGGCGTTGTCGAGGGTGCGGATGACCGTGCCGTCGGGGGCCGGGGCGTCGGCAATGACCTCTTCGAGCGTTTTGCCGGAAACGGTTTTCTTGTCCAGATAAAGCTTGCCCTTGATCTTCGAGATTTCCTTGAGGATGGCCGGGATGCCGCCCGCCCGGTCGACGTCCTCGATGTGGAACGGACTGGAGGGCGACACCTTGCAGATGTTGGGGGTCGTCTGGCTGATCTTGTCGATTTTGTGGAGATCCAGCTTGATCCCCGCTTCGGTGGCGACGGCAAGCGTGTGGAGGACCGTGTTGGTGCTTCCGCCCATGGCCACGTCCAGGACGAGGGCGTTGTGGAACGCCTTTTCGTCGGCGATCTCGCGGGGGAGGGGTCCGCCGGCGAGGGCCATTTCGACGATCCGGCGGGCGGCGGCTTTCCAGAATTTTCTGCGGTTACTGCTGGTGGCCAGAAGGGTGCCGTTGCCGGGCAGGGCCAGTCCGATGGCTTCGGTCAGACAGTTCATGCTGTTGGCCGTGAACATTCCGGAGCAGGAGCCGCAGGAGGGACAGGCGTGCTTTTCGAGGTCATCGAGCTCGTCCTGGCCCATCTGTCCGACTTTATGTTTGCCGATTCCTTCGAAAATGGAGATCAGGTCGCAGGCGTTGCCGTTGCGGTCTTTTCCGGCTTCCATGGGGCCGCCCGAGGCAAAGATCGCGGGGATGTTCAGGCGCATGGCCGCCATCAACATGCCGGGGATGATCTTGTCGCAGTTCGGAATGCAGATCATGGCGTCGAAGGGATGCGCGCTGGCCATGGTCTCCACGGAGTCGGCGATGATCTCGCGGCTGGGGAGGGAGAACTTCATGCCGGAGTGTCCCATGGCGATTCCGTCGCAGATGGCGATGGTGTTGAACTCGAAAGGAACGCCGCCCGCCTTGCGGATCTCGTTGCAGATCAGCTTCCCGACTTTCTGAAGGTGACAGTGTCCGGGAACAATGGCCGTATAGGAGTTGCAGACGCCGATGAAAGGTTTGGAAAGATCTTTTCTTTTGAGCCCTGTGGCTCTCAGGAGAGCCCGGTGCGGCGTGCGCTCCACGCCTTTCTTCATGATGTCGCTTCTCATTTTTCCCACCTTTTTTGGAAACTTCCGTGTTGTTTTCACACGGAACAAATTGTTTTCTTGTATTTGCGGGTGTATCTTAATACTATAGCATATCTTTTTGATTTTTACATGGAGAACGGGAAAAAATGTTTGAGAATCTTGCAAACAAGCTTCAAGGCGCATTGAAAAAGCTCCGCGGTCAGGCGATCCTGTCCGAATCGAATATAGCCGGCGCGATGGCGGAAATCCGCGAGGCGCTGCTGGATGCGGATGTGAATGTGGAGGTCGCCGACGAGTTTGTCCGGACGGTCTCCGGCGAGTGTCTCGGGGAATCGGTTCTCCGGAGCGTTTCGCCCGGCCAGCAGGCGGTGAAGATCGTTTATGACAAACTGGTGGAATTCATGGGTGCGGCCGACGCCCCCCTCGCGGACAATGCGTTTCCGAACGTCATCCTGATGGTCGGCCTTCACGGAAGCGGCAAGACGACCACCAGCGCGAAACTGGCGCTTTACCTCAAGGCCCGCAATAAAAAGGTCATGATGGCCGCCTGCGACGTGTACCGTCCCGCCGCCATCGACCAGCTCGAAATCCTCGGGCGCGACAACGGGATTCCCGTTCATGCCGAACGGGGCAATCCGGACGTCGCCTCCATCGCGGGGAACGCGGTCGCCGCCGCGAAGGAAAAACATTTTGATTATCTGATTCTGGACACGGCCGGACGCCTTCAGATCGACACCTCGATGGTCCAGGAGCTGATCCGCCTGAAACAGGTCACGAACGCGGGCGAAGTGCTGCTGGTGGCGGACGCCGCGCTCGGCCAGCAGGCGGTCTCGGTGGCGAAGCACTTCAACGACGCCCTTTCCCTGACCGGCGTGGTGCTGACCAAGCTCGACGGCGATGCGCGCGGCGGCGCGGCGGTCTCCATCCGCAAGGTCGCCGGATGTCCCATCAAGTTCGTGGGACTGGGCGAAAAACTGGAAAACCTCGACGTCTTCCATCCCGACCGCATGGCCTCCCGGATCCTCGGTATGGGCGATATCGTTTCGCTGGTGGAAAAAGCGGCGGAAAAGTTCGATCAGGAAGAAAGCGAGCGCCTGAAACAGAAGCTCAAGAAAAACGAGTTCGACCTGAACGATTTTCTCGGACAGCTCCGGCAGATGTCCCGGCTGGGCGGAATCGAAACGATTCTCAAATTCCTGCCCGGCGGCGGCAAGCTGGCAGAGCTCCCCGACCTGGACCCGAAGCAGTTCAAGCGCATGGAGGCGATCATCTGCTCCATGACGAAGGCGGAGCGCGAGAATGTGGACCTGATCGACCTCTCGCGCAAAAAACGGATCGCAAAGGGTTGCGGCTGCGGGATCGAGGAGGTCGGACGGCTGGTCAAGCAGTTCTCCACCATGAAGACCATGATGAAACGGAACGGCCTCCTGGGCCGCATGATGTCCGGGGCCGCGCCGCTTTCCACGGCGATGCCGGGCTACCGCAATCCGGGCAGCCGGGGCAGCAACTTTACCCCGCCGAAAAAGAAACGGAAAAAACACTGAGATGATCCCGAACCCGAAAGTATGGCTGATCGCCGGGGAAGCCTCCGGCGATCTCTACGGCGCGCAGCTGGCCGCCGACCTTTTCAAGCTGAATCCCCGGGCGGAGCTTTCCGGCATGGGCGGCGTGAAAATGAAGGAAGCGGGAGTTCATATTCTGGTCGATTCCTCCGAACTGGGCGTGGTCGGGCTCATCGAGGTGCTGGGGTCCATTTTCAAGTTCATCCGGATTTTCTATTTCCTGCTGCGGAAAGCGGCGGAGAATCCCCCCGACGCCGTGGTGCTGATCGATTATCCCGGTTTCAACATCCGCCTGGCGAAACGCCTGAAGAAGATGGGGATTCCCGTGATCTGGTACATCAGCCCGCAGGTGTGGGTCTGGCGGAAGTCCAATATCCCGAAACTGGCGCGGTACTGCACGAAAATGCTGGTGATCTTCCCGTTCGAGGTCGAGGTCTACAAGGACAGCGGGCTGGATGTGGAGTTCGTGGGGCATCCGCTGGTAGAGATTGTCCAGGAACGCCGCGACCCGGCTCTGGCGCGCGACCCGAACCGGATTCTTCTCCTGCCCGGCAGCCGCCGGAGCGAGACGAAGCGTCTGCTGTATCCGATGCTCCGGACGGTTTCCCTTCTGAAGGAACGGCGGCCGGAACTGGAATTCGTCGTGGCGTCACCCCGGAAGAAGGTGGCCGACGATGTGTTGCGCGACCTGAAAGAGTTCCGCGAAACCCATCCGGAAATTGCCCTGCCGGAGATTCCGGTCGTCTGCGGCGAAACGGCGCGCTGTCTCCAGACATGCGCCGCCGGATTCGCCGCGTCGGGGACGGTCACGGTGGAATGCGCGATCGCGGGGCTTCCGCTGGTCGTTGCCTATCGCCTCAACCCGGTCACCTTCCTGCTGGCGCGCCTGATCATCCGGAAGCTCTTCCGGAACGCCTTCACCATGCCGAACATCATCCTGAACCGGGTGGTCTTCGAAGAATTTCTCCAGCACCAGATTGTGCCGGAGGTCCTTGCCGGGGCCATGGAACGGATTCTGCCCGGGGGCGACCGCCGGGACCGGGTGCTGGCGGACATGGACGAAATGACCCGGGATATATCCGGGGGCGTGAAGGGCGCGGGCATGAACGCCGTGTCCGCGGTGCTTTCGGTGGTGAATAAAAAGGGAAGGGACGGAGGATCGGTATGAGTGCGGAACGGGACTGGTATCGGGATGAGGTCCGTCAGATCGGGACGGATTACGCTTCGGTCGACGAAGTGGCTTCCTACGATGCGCGAATGCGGAAAATACGGGATGTCGAAGCGGAAAACCGGGAAATCCTTTCGCTTCTGAAAGTCTCTTCCGGTTCCTCGGTTCTCGAGATCGGCACCGGCACGGGCGCTTTTGCCCGGACCGCCGCCCGGCAGGGCGTCCGCGTGACGGCGCTCGACATTTCTCCGGTCATGCTCGCCTATGCGGAACAGTGCGTGAAAAAGGAAGGATTGTCAGGCATCCGTTTCGTCCGGGCGGGATTCCTGAGTTTCGAGGCGGAAAAGGAAAGCTTCGACGGAGCCGTTTCCGGGCTGGCGCTCCATCATCTTCCGGAACCGTGGAAGGCGGTCGCGCTCCGGCGTGTCGCCGACGCCCTGAAACCGGGCGCCCGATTCTGTCTGAACGACGTGGTGTTCCGCTGGAAGCCGGGGGAGGCTCCGGAGGCGTATTTCGCCCGGATCGTGGAGCTGGCGCCCGGAAGCCGGAAAAATTTTGCGCGGCACATCGCCGAGGAATTCAGCACGCTGGAATGGATCATGGACGGCCTTCTGGAACGGGCCGGTTTTGCAATCGAACACAAGAGCTGTCAGCACGATTTTCTTTTCAGCTACGGCTGCCGGAAAAAATAACCACCCTCCCGGGGAAAGGACGACAGGATGAACATGGAAACGGACAACGATCAGAAAAATCGCAGGCGGGATTTTCTTTTTTTCGGGATCGGGCTTTTGTGGGGCGCGGCCCTGGTACTGCTGGGGGGAGTGCTGTTCCTGCGCTCGAACCTGATCCGGGAGAGAGAATGCGCCCTTTCCTACGAGGAGACTGTCCGGCTTTTCCCGCAGAAAGTCGCATCCGTGGAAGGGTGGACCGTCCGGACGGTTCCCTGCGGACTGCCGGCTCCGGTTCCCGGCAGCCGCATCACGGTTTTCGAGATCTGCTCCCGCAAGTATGCGGGACGCATTCTGGAGGATTCCCCGTCCCGGAAGACCGCGGCCGTGCTCCCGTGCAAGATGGCGGTCTACGAGCGGGACGGCAAGGTGTATCTGGCCCGCCTGAACGGAAGCCTCTTCATGCGTCTGCTGGGCGGCGTTCCCGCCGGGGTATTTGCGGAGGGGGTCCTTCCCGAGCAGAAAAGGATGCTGGACGGCTTGCTCAAGGAATGAATCTCCGTCATTATTCGTCCGGGAATTTGATTTCCCGCCGATCCGCAGTATAGTATACGGTTCAATTTTTCGATTCAAAAAAAGAATTGGGGATCAAACCGCGGGCACCCCTCCCGCAAAGGAGTAAAAAATGGACAAGGTGAAAATCCTGCACGACAAAGATGCCGACGCATCTTTCCTGAATGGAAAAACCGTGGCCGTCATCGGCTATGGGAGCCAGGGCTCGGCGCAGGCTCTCTGTATGAGGGATTCCGGCGTCAATGTAATCATCGGTTCCAGGAAGGGGCCTTCTTTCGAACGCGCTGTCGCGGACGGATTTCAGGTTATGTCCGCCGCGGAAGCCGCGGCGAAAGCGGATATCATCCATATTTTGCTGCCGGACGAATTCCACAAGTCGACCTATGACAACGAGATCAAGCAGTACATGAAGCCCGGCAAGACGCTTTCCTGCTCCCATGGCTTCAACATCGTCTTCAAGCAGATCCTTCCGCCCGAAGGCTGCGACGTGATCATGGTTGCGCCCAAGAGTCCCGCCACCGAGGAGCGCAAAGCGTTCCTGGCCGGGTTCGGCGTTCCGGGACTGGTCGCAGTGGCGCAGAACGCCACCGGCAAGGCCCTCAAGACCGCGCTGGCCATGGCCAAGGCGATGGGCTTCACCCGCGCCGGCGTCCTGGAATGCACCTTTGAACAGGAGACGTATGAAGACCTCTTCGGCGAACAGAACGTCCTCTGCGGCGGCTGCGTCGACCTGATGAAATACGGATTCGAAGTGCTGGTCGAAGCCGGATATCCTCCGGAAATGGCCTATTTCGAGTGCATCCACGAACTTAAGCTGATCGTCGACCTGATCTACGAGGGCGGCATCCAGAAGATGAACGCCGTCATTTCCAATACCGCCGAATTCGGCGAGTACTACAACGGCCCGCAGATCATCACTCCGGACGTCAAGGAGAGAATGAAAGCCTCCCTCAAGCGGATCGAGAGCGGCGAATTTGCGAAGATTTTCCTCGACGAGATGAAGAACGGCGCCCCGAATCTTCTCGCCAAACGCAAAGCGCTGGGCGACCACATCGCGGAAGTCACCGGACGGAACATCCGCGCCCTTTTCGAGCGCAAGGGATGAGCTTCCGGCGGGAACATCGTTCCATAAAAAAAGCGTCCCGGCGTCGGGACGCTTTTTTTATGCGCGGAAGGAAAGATTTTTCAAAAAACGGGAAGTCCGGAAAACGCGTTTTTTCATGAAAGATACTTGAAAAAAGGATGTTTTTGTGCGATATTACCTGAATTTACCCGATATTTCAACCTGCCATACAGAGAGAAGGAAAAGGTCAAAATCATGTCGAGACGTGATGACATCAAAAAAATTCTGATTATCGGTTCCGGTCCTATCGTCATCGGACAGGCCTGCGAGTTCGATTATTCCGGGACCCAGGCGTGCAAGGCGCTCAAGGGGGAAGGCTATGAAATCGTTCTGGTGAACTCGAATCCAGCCACGATCATGACGGACCCCGGCATGGCGGACCACACCTATATCGAACCTCTTATTGCTTCGCGGGTGGAGCAGATCATTGCCAAAGAGCGTCCGGATGCGCTTCTTCCGAATCTGGGCGGGCAGACAGCCCTGAATCTTGCTTCCGAACTCAGTGAAAAGGGAATCCTTTCCAAATACAATGTCCAGGTGATCGGAGTCGACCTGAATGCGATCAAACGCGGGGAGGACCGTATCGAATTCAAGAAAACCATGAAGAACCTGGGCGTACCGGTGCCGCATTCCGAACCGTCCTACTCTGTGGAAGAAGCGGAAAAAATCGCGGAGACTCTCGGATATCCCGTGGTGCTGCGTCCGGCCTACACCATGGGCGGAACCGGCGGCGGAATCGTATACAACGTGGAGGAATTGCGCCAGACGGCCGCCCGCGGCCTGGCCGCCAGTCTGATCGGGCAGGTCCTTGTGGAGGAATGCGTCCTCGGATGGGAAGAATTGGAACTGGAAGTCGTCCGGGACGCCAAAGGCCAGAAGATCACCGTCTGTTTCATTGAAAACGTGGACCCGATGGGAGTTCATACCGGCGACAGTTTCTGTGTCGCTCCGATGCTGACCGTTTCGGAAGAAGTGCAGAAGAAGCTTCAGGAATATTCCTACCGGATCGTGGACGCCATCGGCGTGACCGGCGGCACCAACGTCCAGTTTGCGCATAACCGCGAAGACGGACGCATCGTGGTGATCGAGATCAATCCGAGAACCTCCCGCTCTTCCGCACTGGCTTCCAAAGCGACCGGTTTTCCGATCGCGATGGTTTCCACCAAGCTGGCCGCCGGCCTGACGCTGGATGAAATCCCCTATTGGCGGGACGGCTCTCTTGAAAAATATACGCCCTCCGGCGATTATGTGGTCGTGAAATTTGCCCGCTGGGCGTTCGAGAAATTCCCGCAGGCGAAAAGGACGCTCGGCACCCAGATGAAAGCGGTGGGCGAAGTAATGTCCATCGGCAAAAACTTCAAGGAGGCCTTCCAGAAGGCGATCCGTTCGCTTGAAATCGGCCGTTCCGGGCTCGGGCAGGTCAAAAAGTTTCAGGCTCTCTCTCTGGATGAACTCCGCCGTCAGCTGGTGTCTCCCACCGATGAACGCTTCTTCCTGATCTATGAAGCCATGCTGAAAGGAATGACGGTGGAAGAAGTGGTTAAAATGACCTCGATCAGCCGTTATTTCATTGAACAGATGCGCGAGATCGCCGACTGTGAGATCGAGCTTTCCAAATATGCATTTCCGAGCTTGCCGCCGGAGCTTCTGAAGAAAGCCAAGCTTTCCGGATTTTCCGACAGCTATCTGGCCAGGCTTTTCAATACGACCGAGAAAAACGTCCGCAATGCGCGCCGCGCCATCGGCATGAAAGCCTCGTTCCAGGCTCTCAAGGTCAGCGGCGTGTCGAATGCCGCTTATTATTACTCCACCTATGCGGATGTCCCGGACGAAGTGCCCGTTTCCGACCGCCGGAAGATTCTTGTTCTCGGCGGCGGCCCGAACCGTATCGGGCAAGGCATCGAGTTTGACTACACCTGTGTCCATGCCGCGTTTACGCTTCGCGACAACGGCTGGGAATCCATCATGATCAACTGCAATCCGGAAACGGTTTCGACCGATTATGACACCAGCAACAAGCTTTATTTCGAGCCGCTCACGGTGGAAGATGTTCTGGCCATTTATGAAAAGGAACAGCCGTACGGAGCGATTGTCCAGTTCGGAGGACAAACTCCGCTGAATCTGGCGCAGGCGCTCAAAGATGAAGGCGTCAACATCATCGGCACCCAGCCGGAGGGAATCCGTCTGGCCGAGGACCGTGAATATTTCCGCGAACGCATGATCAAGCTGGGGATCCCGCAGCCGGAAAGCGGAACGGCCCGGTCGCTGGAAGAGGCGGTTGCGCTCGGGACCCGGATCGGGTATCCCGTGATGGTCCGTCCTTCCTTTGTGCTCGGCGGACGCGGCATGGAGGTCATTTATGACGAAACCATGCTTCGGAGATACGCCGTTGAAGCGATTCAGGTCAGCCCCGAATATCCGATGCTCGTCGACCGTTTCCTTGACAATGCCATCGAGTGCGAAGTGGATGCCGTTTCCGACGGAAAGGATACGTTCGTGGCTGCCGTGATGGAGCATATCGAGCTTGCCGGCATCCATTCCGGGGACTCCGCCTGCGCCATTCCGCCCGTCACCATCTCCAAAGCCCATCAGGAGACGATTCGGAAATATACTGCCGCGATCGCGCAGGATTTCCATGTGATGGGAATTATGAACGTGCAGTATGCCATCTGCGAAGGCGTGGTTTACATTATCGAAGCCAATCCGCGCGCATCCCGCACGGTTCCCGTGGTTTCCAAGGTGACCGGCGTACCGCTCGCAAAGCTGTCGACCGAGCTGATGCTCGGCAAGACTCTTGCCCAATGCGGGAAAATCAGGCCCTACGGGAATCGGTTTTTTGGAGTGAAGGAAGCAGTTTTCCCCTTCAACATGTTCCCGGAAGTCGATCCCGTTCTCGGACCGGAAATGCGCGCGACCGGAGAGGTCATGGGACTGGCGGAAAACTTCGGCCTGGCCTACTACAAGGCCGAGGAAGCATCCGGTTATCCGCTCCCGGTTTCGGGCAATGTCCTGATTTCCGTTTCACGGCCCGAACGCAAATACCTTCTGCCGATTGCAAAAAGCATGCATGAAATGGGGTTCACCATTTATGCAACGGAAGGCACCTCCGCGTTTCTCGATGAGCACAATATTCCCAACACCCGCGTGAAAAAACTGCTGGAAGGCCGTCCGAACATCGGCGACATGATCAAAAACAGGCAGCTGAACCTGATTTTCAACACTCCGATCGGACGCGAAGGAAAGAGCAGCGACAGTTACATCCGCATGATGGCCATCCAGAACAAAATTCCGTATATGACCACAATTGCGGCGGCAAACGCCAGCGTCAAGGGGATTCAGGCGGTGCGGGCAAATGCGGATTCCATGCCGAAATCCCTCCAGGAATATCACATCCATCTGAACGATTGAATCTTTTCTGAAAATAAAACAGGACGGGACCGGTGCAGACCTTCCCGTTCTGTTTTCTTTATCGGCCGAGCGCTTCGCCGAGCTGATTCACGGTCTCGTCGAAAAGCCGCAGGGCTTCTCCGACCGGATCGCCGCCGATGAAGTCCACTCCGGCGTCTTTCATGATGTCGAGCACGTCTTTGGAGTCGCCCGCCTTGAGGAAGCGCATGTACGGTTCCGTCTCCCCGGCGATGATCTTGCGCGACAGCGCGGCGGCGGCCGAAAATCCGGTCGCATACTTGTAGACATAGAATCCGTAGTAGAAGTGCGGAATCCGCGACCACTCGTACCGGATGCGGTCGTCGGGAGAGACGGCGTTTCCGTGGTAAAAACGGTTCAGCTTGAAATAGTTTTCCGAAAGGAGATCGGCGGTCAGGGGCACGCTGTCCTCCGCGAGCGCATGGATGTCGCGTTCGAATTCGGCGAACATGGTCTGGCGGAAGACGGTGCCGCGGAATTCGTCGGCCAGATGGTTGAGAAGATAGGCGCGCATCTTCGGGTCCTTCGTTTTTCCCAGCAGATGGTGGTGCAGAAGCAGTTCGTTGGTGGTGGAGGCGACTTCCGCGACGAAGATTTTGTAGGAGGCGTAGTGGAACGCCTGGCTGCGGTCGGAGAAATAGGAGTGCATGGTGTGTCCCAGCTCGTGGGCGAGCGTGAACATGCTGTCCAGAGTGTCGGCATAGTTCAGAAGAATATAGGGGGGCGTGCCGTAACAGCCGCTGGAATAGGCTCCGGACCGTTTGCCGCGGCATTCCGGGACGTCGATCCAGCGTTTTTCGAAGGCCTGTCCGATGGCGGAATGATATTCATCCCCGAGGAGACGGAGGGATTCATCCACCTGTTTTTTCGCCTCTTCCCACGGGATTTCCATGCGGCATTCGGGCAGGAGCGGGGTATGGAGGTCATACATGTCGAGCTTCTCCAGGCCGAGTTTCCGGGCGCGAAGCTCGAAGTAGCGGTGAATGGAGGAGATGTTGCCGTGGATGGAGCCGATGAGGTTTTCATACACCGCCGCCGGAACCTTGTCTCCGAAAAGGGAAGCCGCGAGGGCGGAAGGGAACGAGCGCAGCCCGGCTTCCAGAACGCTGGTTTTGACATGTGAATCCAACAGGGAAGAGAAGGTGTTTTTGAACCCGGCATAGGTGTCGTACATCGCGGAGAAGGCCTCTTTTCGGACCGACCGGACGGGGCATTCGAGGAACTTGATGAAGTTGCCGTGCGTGAGTTCGGTCTTGCTGCCGTCGGCGTCGGTGATGGAGGGGAACCGCATGTCGGCGTCGTTGAGCAGGGAAAAGGCTTTGTGCGGGGCGGAAAGCACGTCGGAGGCCATGCTCAGGATGCGTTCCTCCGCGGCGGAAAGAGTGTGCGGCCGCTCCTCGGCGATTTCGTCCAGCGTGCGGCGGTAGAAGGAAAGCGTTTCGTCCTTCCGGAAGGAGTCGAAACGGGCTTCGTCCATGGACAGCAGTTCCGGCTGGAACCACGAGCAGTTCCCGGAGATCTCGGCGCCTTTGGCGGAAATGCGTTCCAGCCGGGCGCGTCCCGCGGAGTCGGCGGTGTCCTCGTCCGCCTTCAGATGGGCGTACACGTAGAGCCGTTCCATGACCACCCCGAGGGCGTCCTCCGCCTGGAAAGCATGCAGAAGAGTTTCGGGGGAATCGGCCAGGCGGCCTTTGAATTTCAGGAAATTCTCCTGGAGTGCATCCAGCGTCGAGAATTCCTTTTCCCAGTCTCCGGTGTCCGGGTATATCATGGTGAGGTCCCACGTCAAAGCGGTTTCCAGTTCGGAACGTTTCTTGAGTTCGGCCATTTCTTTTGTCTCCCTGCGGCGGTTCGATGATTTTCAGTGCTGTCGAGTCGGGACACAATATAAAGCCTGAATTTGAATCTTCAAGCGATTTCCATTTGCCTGAATACGGAAAGCATGATATATTGATGAATGAAGTTGTGGAAAACACGGAAAAGGAGACCCGGTACAATGTCATCGTATTATGTGACGACCCCCATTTATTATGTCAACGACAAGCCGCACATCGGGCATGCCTACACCACGGTTCTGGCCGATGTCCTGACGCGCTTTCACGCTCTTTTCGGCGAGGATTCCTATATGCTGACCGGGACCGACGAGCACGGACAGAAGGTCCAGAAGGCGGCCCAGGCGCGGAACATGCCGCCCAGGGAGCATTGCGACGAAACGGTCGTCCGTTTCCAGGAACTCTGGAAGAAACTGGGAATCCGCAACAATGATTTCATCCGCACCACCGAGGAGCGCCACACGAAAGTCGTCCGGAAAATTCTTCAGGACCTCTATGACCGCGGGCTCATCTACAAGGCGGAATATACCGGTCATTATTGCGTGCCGTGCGAACGTTACTTCACCGGAAAAGACCTGCTGGAAGGCGGTCTCTGCCCGGATTGCAAGCGGCCGACCGCTCAACTGATGGAATCCAATTACTTTTTCAAGATGGGACAATACCAGGAGTGGCTGATCGACTATATCCAGAGCCATCCCGGATTCATCCAGCCGGAATACCGCGCGAACGAGACGCTCGGGTTTCTCCGCAAGGAACTGGGCGACCTCTGTATTTCCCGTCCGAAGTCGCGCCTTTCGTGGGGCATCGAGCTTCCCTTCGACAGCGAGTATGTCTGTTACGTCTGGTTCGACGCCCTGATCAACTATATTTCCGCCATCGGCTACGGCTCGGACGACGCGAAGTTCGGGAAATGGTGGCCGAATGCCCATCACCTGATCGGAAAAGACATCCTGACCACCCACACGGTCTATTGGCCCACCATGCTCAAGGCGATCGGCGTATCCATGCCGAAGAGCGTGTTCGCGCACGGCTGGTGGCGCAGCGGCGAGGAAAAAATGAGCAAGTCCCTCGGCAACGTGGTCAATCCGATGGACATGATCGGCATTTTCGGCGTGGACGCCTTCCGCTACTGTCTGATGTCGGAAATGGTGCTCGGGCAGGACGCCTCCTTCACGGAGGAGTCCTTCATCAAGCGCTACAACAGCGATCTGGCGAATGACCTCGGCAACATGCTCAGCCGCGCGGTCAAGCTCACGATCAAATGCTTCGACTCGAAGATTCCCGCGCCCGGCGAATACGGCGAGGTCGACAAAGAACTGATGAATCTGGCGCTTTCCGCGGCCGCGCCGCTGCGCGAGTCGGTGGAGAATATGCGTCTTGACCGCGGGGTTGAACAGGTCCTGAACGTGGTCCGCGCCGCCAACCGCTACATGGAAAAGACGGCTCCGTGGACCTTGGCCAAACAGGGCGATATGACGCGTCTGGGCACGGTCCTTTACACCGCCTCGGAAACGCTCCGCATCGTGTCGGGGCTCCTCCTGCCGGTCATGCCGGAGAAAATGGAAAAACTGAGAATCACGCTCGGCATGTCTCCCGCCGACGCCGCCCGCGCCGAATATACCCGTCTTTCCTCCTGGGGACTTCTGGTTCCCGGTTCGTCGGTGAACGACATCGACGCCCTGTTTCCCCGCGTTCTCCCGAAGGAGAACGCCGCATCCGTTCCGGCTCCTTCCGCGAAGGCGGAGGAAAAGAAGGAAGCGAAAACGGAAACGGTCGCCGTTCAGGGCGGGAAAACCGTCACGATCGACGAATTCTTCCGGACCCAGCTCAAGACCGCGAAGGTTCTGGAAGCCGAAAAAGTGGAAGGCGCCGACAAACTGCTCAAGCTCAAAATCGATGCGGGCGGCGAAACGCGCACCCTGGTGGCGGGCGTGGCGAAATATTATACGCCGGAGCAGATGATCGGACGCGTGATCGTGATCGTGGCGAACCTCAAGCCCGCGAAAATCCGCGGCATCGAGTCGCAGGGAATGCTTCTGGCGGCCAAGACCGGGGATCAGCTGCGCCTGGTGACGGTCGACGGCGGGGATTTCCCGGACGGCGCTTCCGTCGGATAAGCCGTTGCCCGGCCGCGGATTCCATCCGCATCACGGGAGACTCCCGTTCCGGTAGCGGAGCGGGGGCACTCCGGAAATGCGCTTGAAGAAGAGGGAAAATCCCGACAGCGAATCGAATCCCATCCGGCCGGCGATTTCGGAAAGCGGCGCAGGGGAATACAGCAGGTAGCGCTTGGCGATTTCGCAGCGGGCGCGGTCGATGAAATCCTTGGCCCGCATGCCGGTTTCCTTGTGGATCAGGACGGAAAAGTGGTTCGTGGAATACGCGCATGCTTCCGCGGCTTCCGAAACCGTCAGGGGTTTTCCGTCCCGTTCCTCCAGCAGATCGTGGATTTTCTGGACCAGACGGTTCGGGCGGTCGGCCTGCCGGAAGAAGTCCGCCAGAAGTCCGCTCAGGAAATATTCCATCCAGAGGGGATAGCGGTCGGTGGGCATGATGATCGTGCCCTCTTCCACTTCAAAATATTTCCGGGGGAACGTTTTTTTGAGGATGGAAAGAGCCAGGGCGATCGCTGTCCGGTTTCGTTTGCAATCCGGCAGATACAGCACCGGCGGATGAATCGGAAGCTGGGCCTCGAACTTGAACGTGAGCGTCTTGAAGCGGCCTGAATACGACAGTGCGTGCGGCGTGTGCGGAGCAAGAAGAAAAATATCGTTCTTCTTCAGGTCGTAAAAATGCCCGCCCGCCTCGAGGCGGCAGCCGTCCGACAGACAGAACTGCATCTGGAAGTAGGTGTGTTCGTGGAGGCGGATTCTTTCCGTGCGGCGGTTCTCGCTGAATCCCCAGAACTTCAACTGGAGAATGGGGGCGGTCCGGTTCTGCATGATGATCCCGTTTTCTTTGTTTCGTAAAAAATATAGGCCGGATTTTCTGGAAAACAAGCCATTTTCGTTGATTTATAAAAAAAATCATTGTTTTCGATATGGATTCTTTCCTGGAAAACGGTACATTGGGAACTGTCATCTTTTCGGAATCAACATTTAAAATAAGAGGGTTTGAAATGAAAACTCTGACGGCGGCTCAGATCGGATGCGGCAAATTTGCATGGTCCCAGGATTTCCCGAACATGAAGAAACATCCCGATGTCCGGCTCAAATGGGCGTGCGATGTCCGCCGGGAAAACGCGGAGAAGGCCGCCGCGGAGTTCGGCGTTCCGAAGGTGACGGACGACTTCATGGAGGCCGTGAGCGACCCCGAAGTCGATTTCATCAAGATCGCCACCACACACGAGGTTCATCTGCCGATCATTCAGGCGGCCGCCCGCGCCGGGAAACACATCTTCTGCGAAAAACCCATGGCCATGTTCGACGAGGAGGCTTACCGGATCATCCGCGAGGTCCGGCGCGACGGAGTCAAACTCTGCGTTGACCTCAACCGCCGCATGGCTCCGTCCATGACCGCGCTCCGGAAAAAATGGCTTTCCCACAAGGCCGATCCGAAACACAATCCGTGGCAGTATGTGGAAAAGATGCGCGACCCTCTGCCGGAAGAGAATCTGCCCCATTTGCTGATCCGCATCCAGGACGAGAGCGCCTCGTACGGGCTGGGGCATCTGAATCCTCTTACGGGCGGCGGCGAGATCATCGGGGAAAGCGTCCACTGGCTGGACCTGGCCTGCTGGTTCTTTGCTCCGGCGCTTCCCTGCGAGATCACCGCGTGGGGCTCCTCGCGTCTTTCGCACGGAATCTACCTCAAATTCACCGACGGCGCTTCGATGACCCTCGATTTCACCTGTTCCGGCACGTTCGACTATCCGAAGGAACTCTACGAACTCACGGACAACGCCGCGCTTTTCCGCAACCTCTTTTTTGTCGAAAACAACTATTACGGCATGCCGGACAACGCCCCGGAGGTCTTTCCGATGCAGGCCTATTCCGGCGGAGTCCGCGAGGAGGGATTCGATGCGTATCTCCGCAAATACCGCGAACGCGTTTCCGCCTCTTCCGGCAACAGCAAAACACTTGAAAAAGTCGATCCGTTCACGGTGGACAAGGGGCATTACGCCATGCTCGACGCTTTCATTCAAGCGATTCGGAACAACACCCCTTCGCCCTGCGACGAGATTGCCGGATTCCGCTCCACCTATCTGGCGCAGCGGGCGATCGAGTCCATCGGATTCCGGCAGACCCTTCCCATTCCCGTTGAAAAAATAACCCCCTGCATCGAGTGAGGCAAACATGAAGATTTACATCCAGACGGACATCGAAGGCATTGCGGGCTTCTGTTTCTTCGAGAACCGCAAAGACGCTTCCATCGAGAACTTCCAACACCGCCAGCGGATGCGCAAACTGCTGACGAACGAGGTCAACGCCGCCGTCAAAGCCTCTTTCGACGCCGGGGCGGAGGAGGTCCTGGTCAACGACAGCCACGGAAGCGGCTACAACATCCTTTTCGAGGAACTGGATCCCCGCTGCCGGATCCTCCACGGGCGGAACTGCTCCGGACCACACTGGCTGCCGCTCCTGGATTCCTCCTTCGACGCGCTCGTGCTGGTCGGCATGCACGCGATGGGCGGGACTCCGTGCGCCATTACGCCGCACAGCCTCTGGAAAATCAACAACGGAGAAATCTTCCTGAGCGAAGGAAGCATGGCGGCGGCCATCGCCGGGGACTTCGGGGTTCCGACGGTGTTTGTTTCCGGCGACGACAAGATCACGGACGAGATTTCAAAGAAGATTCCCCGGCTCCGCAAGGTTGCGACCAAGCAGGCCCTCGCTCCGTTCCAGGCGTGTTCGCTGATCCCCGCAAAGTCGTGCGAACGGATTTACGAGGAGGTCCGCGAGGCGGTCGCCCGGCGAAAGGAAATTGCCCCGTATGTGATCCGCGGCCCGGTAACCTTGTCCCTGCTGGATTCGGAAAACCACGCTCCGCCCTTGGTCGAAGTGCAGGCGCCGGTCACCTGCGACACCGTTTCCGAAGCATTTTTTCAATATGAAAACACCATGTCCTGGACGCATTTCAACCAGCGCGATCCGGACGGGTTTGTTTTTCCCTGAAGGAAGGGACGTGAGATGAAGCATCGGTTTACCTCCTGTTACCTCGATTCGCCGCTTCAAATCGAACGGGTCTACGATGTTTTCATGCCGGAAAGCGAAATGCGGGACATCTCCGTTTTCATGATCCACGGAGGCGGCTGGCGCGCGGGGTCCCGTTCCCGGCATTTCCACGGGCTCATGGAAGAGTTGAACCGGCGCGGATATATCGCCGCTTCGACCGATTACCGCCTGAACGTCACGCCCGCGGAACAACTGGCCGATGTAAGGGAATCGTATCTTCATTTTGCCGGCGTGCTGCGGGAAGCCGGACGCCCGGTGAAGATCGCGGTCTACGGCAGTTCCGCCGGGGCGCATCTCGGCTCCCTCCTGACGTGCGCCATGCCGGGCGATTGCGGCGATTCCTTCCCGAAGGAGGACTGGATTCCGCCGGTCTGCGGAGTTTTCCAGTCGTGTCCGGCCTCTTTTGAACCGTGGGAAGACATCTTTCCCGGAATATGGAATTCCATGCGGAATGTCGTCGGAGTCCCCTATGAAAAGGACCCGGAACCCTACCGGAAATTGTCGCTCGACCGTCAGATCCGCCCCGGAAATCCGCCGGTTTTCTTCCTGGAGGCGGAACTGGAAGAGATGTTCTGGCCGCAGCAGAAGCTCGAACTGGCCCGGAAAATGAGTGTCATGGGAAACCGGGCGCTTGTGAAGATTTATCCCAAAGTGGAACACGGATTCCTCTATTCCCTGGAGCGACGGCAGCAGCGCGAAGCCTTTGACGACTTTCTGCGCTTCCTGGAGGGAAAAGAAATCCATGGAACCGCAAGTATTTGAAACCGAAATGCTTCCAGTATTTTTTTCAGACCGGCCCTCGCGGTTTCCGGGAGCCATGCCCTTGGAAGGGGCTGTCCGAAGCGAAGAATTTATTTTTCAATCTTCCTCCCGACTTCGACTTGAACTTTCCGGGAAGAGTGCTACAGTAAAAGGGTTTGGCCATGAGAACGGAAGTGCCGCGGCGGCATGGAAGGGAATGCCGGAACCCTTTGCGGCAAACTTCATTCCTGTGTCTTTCCGCCCTTTCGGAAAAAGAGCCTCCCTGGGCATGTCCCGGCTTTGATCGATGGATATGAGAGGAGGGGTTATTTTGTTTTTCAGGGAAATTGCATGACTAAAAATGCGATATTTTTCTGAAAAGATATTTGAAAAGCTGATTTTTCAGTGTATATTATGAATTCACTATTGCGGGTTGTACTTCCGGAAGGGAGGCCAGCCGGATGGGGATGTGGGTGCCCACGTGGCTCAGTTGGTAGAGCACGTCCTTGGTAAGGACGAGGTCACCGGTTCAATCCCGGTCGTGGGCTCCAGATTTTGCGGAAACGAAACGGTATTATTCAATAAAGAACTCGAAAAAGCAATGCCATAGGCGAATTGTCATCAAAAGGAGGACATGAGATGGCCAAGGAAAAATTTCTCAGAGAGAAACCGCATGTAAACGTTGGAACGATTGGTCACGTTGACCATGGTAAAACGACTCTTACGGCAGCAATCACACACGTTCAGAACCTCAAGGGACTCGCAAACTACGTTTCCTACGACCAGGTGGCGAAAGCTTCCGAATCCCAGGGCCGCCGCGACTCCACCAAGATTCTGACCATTGCGACCTCCCACGTCGAATATCAGAGCAACATCCGGCACTACGCCCACGTGGACTGCCCCGGGCATGCCGACTATGTGAAAAACATGATCACCGGCGCCGCTCAGATGGACGGCGCGATCCTCGTTGTCAGCGCGGTGGACGGCGCCATGCCCCAGACCCGCGAGCACATCCTCCTGGCCAAACAGGTCGGCGTTCCCCGGATCGTCGTGTTCCTGAACAAGGTCGACCTCGTGGATGACTCGGAACTCCTCGACCTCGTCGAAATGGAAATCCGCGAACTCCTCAGCAAGTATGACTTCGACGGCGACAACACCCCGATCATCCGCGGCGCCGCCTATGCCGCTCTTCAGGCCGCCGACGCCAACGCTCCCGAATGCACCTGTATTCAGCAGCTCATGGATGCGATCGACACCTGGGTTCCGGAGCCCGTCCGTGAAATCGACAAGCCCTTCCTGATGCCGATCGAAGACGTCTTCTCCATTGAAGGACGCGGCACGGTCGTTACGGGAAGAGTGGAGCGCGGCCAGGTCAAAGTCGGCGACGCCTGCGAAATCATCGGCCTCAAGCCGACCGCCAAGACCACCATCACCGGCGTCGAAATGTTCCGCAAGGAACTCGAATCCGGCCAGGCCGGCGACAACATCGGATGCCTCCTCCGCGGAACGAAGAAGGAAGAAGTGGAACGCGGCCAGGTTCTTGCCAAGCCCGGTTCCATCACTCCCCATCACAAGTTCAGTGCCGAAATCTACGTTCTGAGCAAAGATGAAGGCGGACGCCACAGCCCGTTTTTCTCCAACTACAGACCGCAGTTCTACTTCCGGACGACCGACGTGACCGGCATCATCACCCTTCCCGAAGGCGTTGAAATGGTCATGCCCGGCGACAACGTTTCCATCAAGGTGGAGCTGATTGCCCCGATCGCGATGGAAAAGACCCAGCGCTTCGCCATCCGCGAAGGCGGTCGCACCGTTGCTTCCGGACGTGTCGTCGAGATTATCGAGTAAGTGACTTTCCGGTTCTTTCATGTCATACTCCGGCAGATGGCTCCGCCGGAGTATGGCGTTTCAAAAGCAGGACCCCGGAAAGGGGGCCGCAAGGTGAATACATGCGTGAGATAATTACTTTGGAATGCACCGAGTGCAAACGCAGGAACTACATGAGCACCAAGGAGAAGAGAAACACTCCCGGGCGCCTCGAGAAAAAGAAGTACTGCAAGTTTGACCGGAAGCATACGGTTCACAAGGAAACCAAATAAGTTTCCCGCGGGGGTTCCGGGTTTCCGGAACAGAACGCAGGGGTGTAGCTCAGTTGGCAGAGCAGCGGTCTCCAAAACCGCAGGTCGTGAGTTCGAGCCTCTCCGCCCCTGCCATTTATCCTTCCCGGTCGGAGGATGAATGCGGCGAAGACAACAGACCGGGAAAGGATATGCCGGAATGGGCAGCATGATAGATAAAATCAGGTCATTCATCCTCGACACGATGGAAGAGATGAACAAATGCAGTTGGCCGTCGCGGGATCAGCTTTTCGAATCCACCATTCTTGTGATCATCGCCCTGATTCTGTCGACCGCTTACCTGGCCGGCATAGACCAGATCCTTTTCAGAACAGTCAGGTTCCTTACAACATTTTAATGCGGATGCATAGTAATTTCCATAACTTTATGGCAGAATCAATCAATTTCAGGAGCTTGGTATCAATTATGGACAACAGCGAAGGACAGTGGTATATCCTTAATACGCTAACCCAGCATGAAAAAAGCGTGCGGGACAATATTCAGCGTCAGATCAATTTGAATGATCCTTCCATTCCTGTTTTTGAAGTCCAGTATCCGATGGAAAAAATCATGGAAGTCAAAAACGGCGTCCGCCGGCCGACGGAACGGAAATACTTTCCCGGATATGTTTTTGTCCGCATGAATCTCTATGATGAAGACAACAAGGTCATTGAAAGCGTCTGGCACTACATCCACGGGATCAAAGGAGTTTCCAAAATCGGCGGAACCATGACCCCGGACGAGGTGAAGCAATGGATTTCGATGGGCGGAGCGGAAGAAGAAGCTCCCCAGCAGGCTCCCCGGCTTCAGTACAGCGTCGGCGACCATGTCGAGATTGTGGACGGTCCTTTCGCCGGCTTCAAGGGAGTGGTCCTGGAAATCGACGTCGAACGCGGTTTCCTGCGGGTGGAGATCATGGTTTTTGCGCGTCCGACTCCGATGGAACTGGAGTTCTGGCAAGTGGAAAAGGCCATGGATTGAATTTGAGAAAAGAGGAGTTGCAGCAGGCCGGATCGAGGTTTTCCGCCGGAATCCGGTAGACTCGTTTACATACAATATGACGTCGCGATGTGGGAGAAATCCTGCTTTTCGAACCACGTTGGCGAAGTATGGAGGAACAAATGGCGAAAAAGGTAACAGCGGAGATTCGTTTGCAGATTCCCGCGGGTGCCGCCAACCCGGCGCCCCCTGTCGGTCCTGCCCTTGGTCAGGCCGGCGTGAACATCATGGAATTCTGCAAGCAATTCAACGCGGCAACGCAATCGCAGGCCGGACTGGTGATTCCGGTTGTGATTACCGTTTACCAGGATCGTTCTTTCACCTTCATCACGAAATCTCCGCCGGCTCCTGTGCTGATCAAGAAGCTGGCGAATCTGGCGAGCGGTTCCAAGAACCCCGGCCGCGAAAGCGCCGGGAAAATCACCCGCTCCCAGATCAAACAGATTGTCCAGATGAAGAAGAACGACATCAACGCCCGCAGCGAGGCGGCCGCGATGAAGATCATCGAGGGAACCGCGCGCAGCATGGGAATTGAGGTGGTGGATGGGTAAGAAAAGTAAACTGTACAGAGCCCAGCTGGCGAAGGTGGACAGAACCGTTCTGATGACGCTGAAGGATGCCGTCGCTCTTCTCAAGGACCTTCCGCAGCCCAAGTTCAACCAGACGGTGGAACTTGCTTTCAAGCTCGGCGTGGATCCGAAGCAGACGGACCAGACGGTTCGCGGCGCCCTGCCGCTTCCGAAAGGAACCGGCAAAGTCGTGAAAGTCTGTGTGATTTCCGACAATGCGGATTTGCGCAAAGAGGCGATGGACGCCGGCGCCGACAATGCCGGATTTGAAGACATCATTGCGAAGATCAAGGAAGGCTGGCTCGACTTCGATGTCCTGATCGCCTCTCCGTCCGCGATGTCCCAGGTCCGTACTCTCGGCCGTCAGCTCGGTCCCAAGGGCCTGATGCCGAATCCGAAGACGGGAACCGTCACGGACAAGATCGGCCATGCGGTCGCCGAAGCCAAAGCGGGGCGTGTCGAATTCAGAGCGGACAAGGGCGCCTGCGTTCAGGTCCCGGTCGGAAAGATTTCCTTCAAGGCGGACGATCTGGTGGAGAACTGCAATGCCCTGATCAAGGCGCTGCTCAAAGCGAAGCCCGCTTCCGCAAAGGGAGTGTACTTCCTCAGCTGCACGATTTCCGCGACGATGTCTCCGGGAATCAAAATCGATCCGCGCACCATTGTGACGAAGGAGTAAGTCATGAGTACAGAAAAAAGCAGAAGATCTGAAAAGATCCAGATGTTTGATGACATTGCCCGCCTCATCGTCGGGGCGCAATTTGTGTATTTCGTGACCTACAAAGGACTCCGGAGCAAGGACCTGGCCGCTTTTCGCAATCTTCTTGCGAAGAATGATGCGCAGTGCCACATTCTGAAGAACCGCCTTGTCCGCAAGGTGGCCGAGCTCAACGGCATGACGGCTCTCGCCCATACGAAGATGACCGGCGATACGGCGGTCATTATCGGCGGCGGCGATGCCGGGCAGATTGCCAAAACGATTGAAGAGTTCATGAAGACCACCAAGGGAATCCTGGCCCCGAAGGCCGGGTATTACGAAGGTGCGATGCTCAGCGATAAAGAAGTGATCGCCATCGCGGCCCTTCCGTCCAAGGATGTTCTCAGAGCCCAGCTGCTCGGTCTGCTCAATACGGTTCCGACCGGTCTGGTCCGGGTTCTCAATGCCAAGGTTGCGAGCATTGTGAATGTCGTCAACGCATACAAAAACAAGCTTGAAGAAAAAGCCTGATCAAACGAAATTGAACATAAACACGGAGGTCTATTGAAATGACTGAACAAGCTAAGGTTGAAGTTTCGCAGGAGATGGAGCAGTTCATTTCCTATGTGGAAAAACTCTCGGTCCTGGAGCTTTCCAAACTGGTGAAAGCCCTGGAGGAAAGACTCGGCGTCAGCGCGGCCGCACCGGTCGCGGTGGCTGCGGTGGCCGCGGCGCCGGCGGCGCCGGCCGCTGTCGAAGAGCAGACGGAATTCACCGTGATCCTGACCGAAATGGGAGCGAGCAAGGTGAACGTGATCAAGGAAGTCCGCGCCATCACGGGACTGGGACTCAAGGAAGCCAAGGATCTGGTGGAATCGGCTCCGAAGCCTGTGAAGGAAGGTGTTTCCAAAGACGACGCCAAGAAGTTCAAGGAACAGCTTGAAGCTGCCGGCGCAAAAGTTGAGGTCAAGTAATTTGACGTTACCGGGACTTTAACCGGTTTGGGATATGCGGGGTCCTTTTCTGAACGGAAGAGGACTTCCGCTTTCCTGTGTTTTCACTATCAAATCCGCGGTTACTTAGGCCGCCCGCGGGTTGCGTTGCTGTCTCTGGCGGCAACGTTGTGCAAAGTCAGCTCATGCCAACCACAATGACAGGGTGGAATAATGCCTGAACGCGTGAATTTTGGAAAATTGAGAGAAGTGTTGGAGATTCCGGATCTGATTGGGAGTCAGATCGAATCCTATAAATCCTTCCTCCAGTTGGACACCGACCCGAAACAAAGAAAAAATCAAGGCCTCCAAGAGGTATTCAATGAAGTGTTTCCCATGGAAAGCTTCGACAAGCAAATGGTCTTGGAGTTTGTAGCGTACTACATCACTCCTCCCAAAAAAGATGTGGTGGACTGCATCAAGGATGGCATTTCCTATAACGCGGCCTTGAGCGTTGAATTCAATTTGAAAGTCAAAGACGCCGTATTCAATGAAATCGTATCTTTAGGCGATATTCCCATGATGACCGAGCGGGGCACCTTCATCATCAACGGTGCCGAACGCGTCATTATCAGCCAGCTTCACCGTTCGCCCGGAATCTGCTTCGAAAAGACCCGGCATTCCAGCGGACGCAATCTTTATTCCTATCGGATCATCCCGGACCGCGGGTCCTGGATGGAAGTCCAGTTCGACATTAACGATTTGATCTATATTTATCTTGACCGTCAGCGCCGCCGCCGGAAATTCTTGATCTCCACCTTCCTGCGCGCCGTCGGCTTCGACACGAACCGCGAAATGCTCGGCGCCGCCTACGAAATGAAGACCCTGACGCCCGCACAGCTTTTGAAGCAACCGGATGTCTCTGTGTTCCATACGGTTGAACCTGTCTATTCCGCGGATGGAACCCTCCTCATCGATGAATTCGTGCAGCTGGACGACACCCACGTCAAGCTTTTGAGCGACTCCAAGATCAAAAATGTCGATCTTGCTTACATACCCGACGGCGACCATTATCTGATCAACTGTCTCGCCAAAGATCCCTCCAAAACGCCCGAAGACGCTCTCCGCGAAATCTACAAGAAGATGCGTCCGAGCGATCCCCCCAGCGTCAACAACGCCAAATTACTTTTGAAGCGCCTTTTCTTCGATAATAAGAGATATGACCTCGGCACGGTGGGCCGTTTCAAACTCAATGAACGCCTCAAACTCGATTTCCCGCTCACGGAAAGAACGCTGGACAAGAAGGACCTGATGGAAGCCACCAAGATGCTGATGAAGCTCCGGAACAAGGCGGCCCAGACCGATGACATCGATCATCTGGGCAGCCGCCGCGTCCGCACCGTCGGCGAACTGCTCCAGAACCACTGCCGCGTCGGACTGTACCGCACGGACCGTCTCATCCGTGAAAAGATGACGACCCAGCAGAATCCCGAGGGCAACGCCCTGACGCCCGGCAAGCTGATCAATCCGAAGGCCTTCATCGGCGTGATCCGGGACTTCTTCGCCCGCAACCAGCTCTCCCAGTTCATGGACCAGACCAACCCGCTTTCCGAACTGACCAACAAGCGCCGTCTGAGCGCCCTGGGCCCGGGCGGACTGAGCCGCGACCGCGCCGGATTTGAGGTCCGCGACGTGCATTCGAGCCACTACGGACGGATCTGCCCGATCGAAACGCCGGAAGGCCCGAACATCGGTCTGATTTCCTCCATGTCGCTGTATGCCCGGATCAATGAATACGGCTTCCTGGAAACGCCCTACCGCCGCGTGGCGAACGGAGTGGTCACGGACGAGATCGATTACCTGACCGCGGATAAGGAAGAGCATTTCGTCATCGCCCAGGCGAACGCGCCTCTCGATGAGCGCGGGCGCTTCACCAATCCGACCGTGATGTCCCGTTACTTCGGCGATTCGGTGGAACATCCCGTTTCCGAAGTCCAGTATATGGACGTCTCCCCGAAACAGCTCGTCAGCGCCGCGGCCGGACTGATCCCCTTCCTGGAGCACGATGACGCCAACCGCGCCCTGATGGGGTCGAACATGCAGCGCCAGGCGGTTCCCCTTCTCGTGACGGAATCCCCCTATGTGGGAACGGGCATGGAAAAGAAAGTCGCCGTGGATTCCCGCGCCGTGACATGCGCCCATGGCGATGGAATCGTGGCGGAAGTCTCCGCCTCCCAGGTGGTCGTCACGAAAGACGGCAAATCCCCGGCCGAAACGTCCGATCCGAAACCGGAAGCCTATAAGCTGGTCAAGTTCCTCCGCAGCAATGCGGGCACGTGCATCAACCAGCGCCCGATGGTTCAGAAGGGACAGTCCGTCAAGGCGGGCGATCCGGTGGCGGACGGTTCCGCGACCGACAATGGCGAACTGGCTCTCGGCAAGAACGTGTTTGTGGCCTTCATGCCGTGGTGCGGATACAACTTTGAAGACGCCATCGTGCTGAGCGAGCGCCTGGTGAAGGAAGACGTCTACACGAGCATCCATATCGATGAGTTCGAGATTACCAGCCGCGACACGAAGCTCGGACCCGAAGAAATTACCTGCGACATTCCGAACGTCAGCGAAGACCTGCTGAAGAACCTCGGCGTCGACGGCGTGGTGCGTCTCGGCGCGGAGGTGAAGCCCGGAGACATCCTCGTCGGCAAGATCACGCCGAAATCCGAAACCGAACTGGCGCCGGAAGAGCGTCTGCTGCGGGCCATCTTCGGCGAGAAGGCGGCGGACGTCAAGGATTCGAGCCTGTATGTCCAGAGCGGCAAGGGCGGCATCGTGATGGATGTCCGCATCGAATACGCGAAGGACCCGAACCGTCAGAACATGACGAATCAGGAGCGCAAGCGTCAGTCCAAGCACGTGAAGGATCAGTACAAGGAACAGCGCGCGGCGCTGGTGGACGAACTGGCCGAAAAACTTTCGGCTATCCTGTTCCAGCAGAAGCTGCCGTGCCCGATCTTCGACGCGACCTCCGTGAAGCCGGACGCCGTGCTGATCTCCTCGAACCGCAAGGTTACGCGTCCCTCCATCAACAAGCTGGCGAACCAGTATGACACCTTCCGGATGGAGGACTGCCCCACCAAGGAAGCGATCGTGAAGATCGTTGATTCCTTCCGTCCGCGCTTCGACGTGCTCGAGCGCAACCGCGACGAGTCGTTGTCCTCGCTGGCCAACGGCGTCTCGGACGAGACCGGGGTCATCAAGAAGGTCAAGGTCTACGTGGCTTCCAAACGGAAGATCCAGGTGGGCGACAAGATGGCCGGACGTCACGGAAACAAGGGAATTGTGGCGAAGATCGTTCCCGTGGAAGACATGCCGTTCCTCAAGGATGGCACTCCGGTGGACATCGTGCTGAATCCGCTGGGCGTGCCCAGCCGGATGAACATCGGGCAGGTTCTGGAGACGCACCTGGGCTGGGCGGCGAAAATGCTCGGCATCAAGGTGGCGACGCCGGTGTTCGACGGCATCCCGGAAGAGAAAATCGTCGACATGATGAAACAGGCCAACGCGAAGACCGGAAAAGACTACAACTGGGGCTTCCGCATGCGCGACGGCGTCAGCGAATACGACGGCAAAACCGACATGTTCGACGGCCGGACCGGCAACAAATTCGATCAGCGCGTGATGGTCGGCCAGATTTACATGTTGAAGCTGGACCACCTGGTCGCGAACAAGATTCACGCACGTGCGGTCGGTCCGTATTCGCTGGTTACGCAGCAGCCCTTGGGCGGCAAGGCCCAGCACGGCGGTCAGCGTTTCGGCGAAATGGAAGTGTGGGCGCTGGAAGCCTACGGTGCGGCGCATACCCTTCAGGAAATGCTGACGGTGAAGAGCGACGACGTGACCGGGCGCGCCCGGATTTACGAGTCGATCGTCCGCGGACAGAATATCCTGGACGCCGGAAGGCCCGAGTCGTTCAACGTTCTGCTGAAGGAAATGCAAAGCCTGGGCCTCGACGTCCGCACCGTAAAGCGGACTGAGTCTCCGAAATAAGAAAACGCGGAGGAATCCAAAGTGATTGACAATACTTACAACAGCAAGGAAATGACCGCCCAGCAGGTTTCTGGAATGAGCGCTTTTGAAGTGGTGACCATCAAGGTCGCCTCTCCCGAAGTGATCCGTTCCTGGAGCCACGGCGAGATCAAGAATCCGGAGACGATCAATTACAGAAGCTTCAAGCCCGAAAAAGGCGGACTCTTCTGCGAAAGGATTTTCGGTCCCCAGAAGGACTGGGAGTGTTCCTGCGGCAAATACAAGCGCGTGAAGAACAAAGGGATCATCTGCGACCGCTGCGGCGTCGAAGTGACCCAGTCCAAGGTCCGCCGCGAACGCATGGGCCATATCGAACTCGCGGTCCCCGTTTCCCATATCTGGTTCTTCAAGTGCATGCCCAGCCGTATCGGCCTGATGCTCGACATGACCGCCCGCACCCTCGAGCGGATCATTTACTACGAAGACTGGGTGGTGGTGGACCCGGGCGACACGCCCCTGAAACTGGGCGAATCCCTCACGGACATCAACTACCGGCAGGCGCGCGATGAATACGGCGACGCCTTCCAGGCGGAAATGGGCGCTCCCGCCATCCGCACCCTGCTTCAGAACATTGAACTGGAACCGCTTCATTCCGAACTGGAAACCCTCCTGACCGGCACGAAAAACAAGGCGATCCGCAAGAAACTCTCCAAGCGCCTCCGTCTGGTGGAAGGCTTCCTCAAGAGCAACTCCCGTCCCGAATGGATGATCATGGAAGTCCTGCCGGTGATCCCGCCGGATCTCCGTCCGCTGGTTCCCCTCGAAGGCGGCCGTTTTGCCACCTCCGACCTGAATGATCTCTATCGCCGCGTGATCAACCGGAACAGCCGTCTGAAAAACCTTCTCCAGCTGCGCACGCCGGAAGTCATCATCCGCAACGAAAAACGCATGCTCCAGGAAGCGGTCGACGCTCTGCTGGACAACGGCCGCCACGGACGTCCCGTGACCGGCGCCGGCAACCGTCCGCTGAAAAGTCTGAGCGACATGCTCAAGGGCAAGCAGGGACGCTTCCGCCAGAACCTGCTGGGCAAGCGCGTGGACTACTCCGGCCGTTCGGTGATCGTGGTCGGTCCCGAACTCAAACTGATGCAGTGCGGCCTTCCCAAGAAGATGGCGCTGATCCTGTTTGAACCCTTCATCATCCGCCACCTGAAGGGCAGGGGCTTCGCCCATACCGTCCGCGGCGCGAAGAAGATGATCGAGCGCGGGGAACCGGTGGTCTGGGACATCCTGGAAGAAGTGACCAAGGGACACCCCGTGATGCTGAACCGCGCGCCGACGCTGCACCGTCTCAGTATCCAGGCGTTCGACCCGATCCTGATCGAAGGTTCCGCGATCCGTCTCCATCCGCTGGTTTGTACGGCGTACAATGCGGACTTCGACGGCGACCAGATGGCGGTGCACGTGCCGCTCTCTCCCGCCGCCCAGCTCGAATGCAAGCTCCTCATGCTTTCGACCAACAACATCTTCTCCCCGTCCAACGGGAAGCCGATCACCACGCCGACGCAGGACATCACGCTGGGCGTGTACTATCTGACGGCCGATCCCCGGAACAAGGAGCGCATCCGTATTTTCAAGGATGTGCATGAAGTGTTGTTCGCGCTGGATTCCGGATACATCAAAATCCATGACGCCATCAAGCTGCCGAACCCGGACTATGGCGTGGCGACTCCCCGCGGAAACGCCACGGACAAGTTCATCATCACCACGCCGGGCCGTTGCATCTTCAACCGGATCTGGGAAAAGAAGCTCGGTTTCTACAACGCAGCCGCGAAGAAAAAGGACCTCGGCCGCCTGATCGCGGAAGCGTATGAACACATCGGGCACGACAAGACCATCGAGCTGCTGGACAAACTCAAGAACCTCGGCTATGAATATGCGACTCTCGCCGGATTCTCCATCTCGGTCGCCGACATGCTCATTCCCAAGAGAAAGCCCGCCCTGATTGCGGAGACCCGTGCGCGGATCGAGGAAATCAAACGCAAGTATGACGACGGTTTCCTGACGGTCGGCGAACGTCACAACCAGGTGGTCGACGCCTGGACCAAGACCGCCAATACCGTGGCCGACGAACTCACCAAAGAGGTCGAAGAGGCCAGCCGCAAGGAGATCAACCCCGTATTCGCGATGCTGGATTCCGGCGCCCGGGGAAGCAAGGACCAGATCAAGCAGCTGGCCGGCATGCGCGGCCTGATGACCAAGCCGTCCGGCGAAATCATCGAGCGCCCGATTCTTTCCAGCTTCCGTGAAGGACTGACGGTTCTCGAGTACTTCATCAGCACCCACGGCGCCCGCAAGGGACTGGCGGATACCGCGCTGAAAACCGCGGACTCCGGCTACATGACCCGGAAACTGGTGGATGTCGCGCAGGACATCATCTGCCGCAAGGAGGACTGCGGGACCCTCAAGGGAATTTATGTGGAAGCCATCATCGAAGGCGATGAAATCATGCTCCCGCTGAAGGCGCGTCTGATCGGACGCTACAGCGCGCAGGACATCCGCGATCCCGCCAAGAGCGACGGCAGTTTCATCATCCGCGCCGGCGAGGAATTCACTCCCGAACGTACGGACCTGATTGAAAAACGCGGTATCTCGAAGGTGCTGATCCGTTCCGTCCTGACCTGCGACGTCGAACACGGCGTCTGCATCAAGTGCTACGGCAAGAACCTTGCCACGGACCACGATGCGGAGATCGGCGACGCCCTCGGCATCATCGCCGCACAGTCCATCGGCGAGCCCGGCACGCAGCTGACCATGAGAACCTTCCACATCGGAGGCATCTCCTCCGGCGGAAGCAAGGAACCCGTGATCACCGCCCGCCAGTCCGGGACCGTCCGTTTTGAAAATCTGCGTCTGGTGACGGACCAGAAGGGGAATACCCTGGTCGTCAACAAGAACGGATTCATTGTGGTTTACGATGATGCGAAGGCCAGGGAGGCCGAAGCCCAGGCGCGGGAACGCGTCCGCCTCGAAGCCCAGGTGATGGGTTCCTCCTATGCCCATGACTACGACTTCTGGTCCGATGCCGTGAAGGATGCCGAAATCGACCGCTATCAGGCGAAAGTCGGCGCCGTCCTTTACAAGAAAGACGGCGATAAGGTCAAACCGCGTGAAAAGATCGCCTCGTGGGATGCCTACCAGATGCCGATCATCGCGGAAGAAACCGGTATCGTGGCGCTCCATGACATCGTGGAAGGCGTGACCCTCAACCGCAGCGAACGCGGCGGCATCGAGGAATTGACCGTGATGGAACACCGCGAAGACCTTCTTCCGCAGGTGGTCGTCAACGATAAGAACGGCGAACTGGTCGCCAATTATCCGCTGCCGACCGGCGCTCTCCTGATGGTGAAGCGCGGCGAGAAAGTCTATCCCGGCATGACGCTGGCGCGCGTGCCGCGTTCGCAGCAGAAAAACCGCGACATCACCGGCGGTCTTCCGCGTGTGGCCGAGCTGTTTGAAGCCCGCATGCCCAAGGAAGTCGCCGAAATCGCCCGCATCGACGGCATTGTCGACAAAGGCAAGAACGTCAAGGGCCGCCAAATCCTGATCGTCCGCGATCCGGACAACAAGGATGTGTTCGAGGAGCACAACATCCCGACCTCCAAGCACCTGATCGTCGGCAAGGGCGATTATGTCCGCAAGGGCCAGAAGCTGACCGTCGGTTCGATCATTCCCCAGAAGCTGCTCGAAATCTGCGGACCGCACGAACTCCAGCGCTACATCGTGAACGAAATCCAGAAGGTGTATCGCGCACAGGGGGTCGAAATCAACGACAAGCACATCGAGATCATCATCCGCCAGATGATGCAGAAAGTCCGCATCCTCGACCAGGGCGATACGGCGTTCCTGGCGGGAGAACAGGTGGACCGCTACGAGTTCATCCATGCCAACGACCATGCACGGAAACTGGGAAAGAGACCGGCGGAAGGCGAGCCGGTCCTCCTGGGAATTGCAAAGGCTTCCCTCGAAACGGAAAGCTTCATTTCCTCGGCTTCGTTCCAGGATACGACCCGCATTCTGACGGACGCCGCAACGCTTGGAAAAGTGGACGTTCTCCGCGGCTTCAAGGAAAATGTGATCACCGGGCATCTGATTCCCGCCGGAACCGGAGCCGAGAAGTTCCAGAATCTGCACATGACCAAACTGGGCGAAGAAATTCCCATCGAACGGCCGCCGCTCGAACTGAATGTCTCCCGCAAGGAGGAATCGGTCGAAAACATTGACTTCGGCGACGACGAGGTCGATGACATTTTCTCGGAAACCAATGAATCCTCCGAGGAAGAGGACTTCCTAGGCAAGCCGGACGAGGATGAATTCCTGGATGAATTCGAGAACGGGAAGAACGGCGAGTTCGACGACGACATCGATGACAGCGAGTTCGATCCGACGAAGGATTATGAGAACGAATAAGAAAAAAAACACAAAAAACTTGAATCCGCAGTTGAAAATTTCAGACGGAAGGTTAGATTATATATCCGTTTGTCGTCCATAACTGCAACAACGCGAATAGGTGAAGGAGAATATGCCGACCATTAATCAATTGGTGAAATCGGGCCGCAGCTCGAAGGTTGCGAAGAGCAAATCGAAGGCACTGTCCAAGTGTCCGCAGAGACGCGGCGTCTGCCTGCAGGTGACTACAAGAACCCCGAAAAAACCGAACTCCGCTTTGCGCAAAATTGCCAGAGTGCGCCTTACAAACGGATATGAAGTGACCGCCTACATCGGCGGCGAAGGCCATAACCTTCAGGAACACTCCGTCGTCCTGATCAAGGGCGGAAGGGTTCGCGACCTTCCCGGCGTGCGTTATCACATCGTCCGCGGAGCGCTCGACAGTCTCGGCGTGGATGGACGCAAACAGGGCCGTTCCAAATACGGCGCCAAGACTCCGAAAGCCGACGCACCCGCCAAGAAAAAATAAATCATGCACGAGCGAATGTGCAGAATCATGTAGGACGCAAAAAAGACAATGAGAAGACGCAGAATCACCAAAAGGGAACTCACGCCGGACGTGAAGTACAACAGCGAACTGGTCGCGCGGCTTATCAATACCCTGATGCGCAATGGGAAGAAATCCGTCGCGCAGAAGATTGTATACGGGGCTTTCGACGTGATCAAGGCCAAGAAAAAAGAGATGGAGCCTCTCGAGGTCTTCCTCCAGGCGGTGGAAAACGTCAAGCCGAAACTGGAAGTGAAAAGCCGTCGCGTCGGCGGCGCCACCTATCAGGTTCCGCTGGAAGTCCCGGCCGAACGCCAGGTCGCTCTGGCGATGCGCTGGATCACCACCTATTCCCAGGCAAAAAAAGGCAAATCCATGATGCAGGCTCTTGCATCCGAACTCCTTGACGCGTTTGACAATACCGGATCCTCGATAAAAAAGAAAGACGACACGCACAAGATGGCGCAGGCCAACAAAGCGTTTGCTCATTACAGATGGTAATGAAAAGCGTGCCCGGCAGCGCAGCGAAGTCAAAATGAAGTAAAAATGACAGCTCAACGACAAGTAAATATCGACTACAAGGAGTCTCCCAACCGGAAGTCTCCGATTGCCTCTACCCGGAATATCGGCATCATGGCGCACATCGATGCCGGCAAGACGACTCTTTCCGAACGCATTCTCTTTTATACGGGCGTAAGCCATAAACTGGGAGAAGTTCATGAGGGCAATGCCACCATGGACTGGATGGTTCAGGAGCAGGAGCGCGGAATCACCATCACCTCCGCCGCCACCACCTGTTTCTGGAAAGGCCATCGCATCAATCTGATCGACACCCCGGGGCACGTCGACTTTACGGCGGAAGTGGAACGTTCTCTGCGCGTGCTTGACGGCGCTGTCGCTGTTTTTTGCGCGGTGGGCGGAGTCCAGCCCCAGACTGAAACCGTCTGGCGCCAGGCCAAGAAATACAAGGTTCCCACCATCGCGTTCGTCAACAAGATGGACCGCACCGGCGCGAACTTCTTCAAGGTTGTCGCCGACATGCACAAAAAATTGGGCGCATCCGTCGTTCCCATGGTGATTCCGATCGGCGCGGAAGCCGAGTTCTCCGGAATCGTGGACGTCCTCGAGAAAAAGGCATATACTTTTACCGGCAACGAGGGACAGGTCGTTACGGAAATCCCCGTTCCGGCGGATCTGGCCGGCCTTCTCAAGGAAAAACACAACTATCTGATCGAATGTCTCGCCGAGGTCGATGAAAGCGTCATGGAGGTGTTCCTCAATGACCAGGTTCCTCCTCCGGAAATGCTCAAGGAAGCTCTTCGCAAGGCGGTGGTTTCCGGCATTCTCGTTCCCGCCTACTGCGGTTCCGCCTTCAAGAACAAAGGCGTTCAGTTCCTGCTGGATGCGGTCGTCACCTGTCTGCCGTCTCCCGTGGATATCTGGGAAACCCGCGGCATGAATCCCGATACGGAACAGACCGAAGTCCGTACGGCCGGGGATGAAAAATCCTTTTCCGCCCTGGCGTTCAAGATCATGAGCGATCCTTTTGTCGGCCGCCTGGTGTTTTTCCGGGTCTACTCCGGCGAAGCGGTCCGCGGCGTGACCGTCTATAATCCGAGAACCCGCAAGCGGGAGCGTCTCGGACGCCTTCTCCTCATGCACGCCAACCACCGCGAGGAATGTGAAGAAATTTTCTGCGGCGACATTGCGGCCGCGGTCGGTCTGAAAAACGTGACCACCGGCGATACCATCTGCGATGAATCCAACCCGATCGTCCTCGAATCCATGCATTTCCCCGAACCGGTCATCTCGATTGCGGTCGAGCCGAAAACCTCCGGCGACCGCGACAAACTTTACGGCGCGCTGGGAGCTCTGGCCGACGAAGACCCGACCTTTACCATGAAGAGCGATCCGGAAACCGGCCAGACCATCATTTCCGGAATGGGCGAACTTCACCTCGAAATCATTATGGACCGTCTGCGCCGTGAATTCAATGTGGAAGCCAATGCGGGACAGCCGGAAGTGGCCTTCCGGGAGGCGATCCTGAGAAAGTCCGAAACCGACTCCAAATTCGTGCGGCAGTCCGGCGGACGCGGCCAGTACGGCCATTGCGTTCTCGCGATGGAGCCCAGGGAGCGCGGACACGGCATCACGATCGAAAACAAAGTCGTCGGCGGCAATATTCCGAAGGAATACATCAAGCCGGTCGAACAGGGAATCCGCGAAGCGGCGCAGACCGGCATTCTCGCGGGATATCCCCTCACGGACTTCCATGTGGATATTCTCGACGGGTCCTATCATCCGGTCGACTCTTCCGAAATGGCATTCAAGATCGCCGCTTCCATGGGGCTGAAGGATGCCGCCCGGAAAGCCGGTCTGGTTCTTCTTGAGCCGATCATGAAGGTGGAGGTCACCACCCCCGATGAAAACATGGGCGACATTATCGGCGACGTTTCCTCGCGAAGGGGTTCGATCGTGGAAATCGAGACGTTGGACACAGCCAGCCGCGTGGTTGCCAACATCCCTCTTTCCGAACTTTTCGGGTATGCCACGGCGATCCGTTCCCTTTCCAAAGGAAGGGCCTCTTATACGATGGAGCCCTTCATCTTCGAGCGTGTTCCAGATGCAATTCAAAAGAAAATAGTGGAGAAAACGAGTAAATGAGTACAAGAGCTTCTTCCTCAACGAAATCGGCCCAGAAGATCCGTATCAAGCTTCAGGCCTACGAGCACCGCATCCTTGACCAGTCGGTTGCGGAGATCCTCAACACGGCGCGCCGGACCGGTTCCGTGGTGGCGGGTCCCATTCCCCTTCCGATGCGGGTCGAGCGCTATACGGTCAACCGTTCCCCCCATGTGGATAAAAAGTCCATGGATCAGTTCGAGATCCGTACCCACAAGCGGCTGATGGACATCATCAAGCCGACCGCGAAAACGGTGGATGAGCTCAAAAAGCTGAATCTTCCCGCGGGCGTGGACATTTCCATCAAAATTGGAAGCTGATTGCAGAATCGGTTTTTCATAAAACAGGCATTTTTTGGCACCAAGGTTCTTTTTTCCGAGAGAGCATGTGCCTGAAAGGAGCAAAATGAAAGGTATTATCGGAAAGAAAGTCGGAATGACGCAGGTCTATGACGACAAGGGAGTCCTGATTCCCGTCACCGTCATCGAGGCCGGACCCTGTGTGGTCATTGGCGTCAAAACCAAAGAACGGGACGGGTATTCCGCTCTCCAGGTCGGATTCGGCGTGCGGAAAGCGAAAAACACCTCCCAGTCCATCCTCGGTAATGTTGTGAAAGCGGGTCTGGCGGATAATCCGCCGGCGTTCATCCGGGAATTCCGTTCCGAGAACGATCCCGCGGAAGAGATCGGCTCCCAGATCAAGGCGGATATTTTTGCCGAAGGGGAATTCCTGGACATCTCCGGGACGACCAAGGGCAAAGGCTTCGCCGGCGTCATGAAGCGTCACCACTTCCACGGCGGACGCGACGGCCACGGCGGCGGCTGGCACCGGAAGCCGGGCTCCATCGGCTGCCGTGAAAAACCCGGCAACGTCATCAAAGGCAAGAGAATGGCCGGACAGCTCGGCAATTCTACACGGACCGTGCAGAATTTGCGCCTCGTGAAAGTTTCTGTCGATGAGAACCTGCTTTTCGTTCGCGGCGCAGTTCCCGGCCCCAACGGCAATACGGTCATCGTCAAGAAGGCCAAAAAGAAATAATCCCCTCGGGATAACAACTGACAGGTGAATCAAATGTCTATTGTAATCGACATACAGAATGTGAAGGGGGAGAAAGTCGGGGATTACACCATCGACGATTCCTGCCTTGAGCTCGAAAAGGGCGCCCAGGCCGTTCATGACGCCGTAGTGGCTTTCCTGGCGGAAAACCGTGCCGGCACCGCATCCACGAAGACGCGCGCCGAAGTCTCCGGAGGCGGCAAGAAGCCGTTCAAGCAGAAAGGCGGCGGCCGTGCCCGCGCCGGTTCCACCCGCGGCCCGATCTGGCGTCACGGCGGTATCGCGTTCGGTCCCAAGCCCCGTGATTTCTCCGTGAAACTGAACTCCAAAGTGAAAAAACTGGCGCTCAAGCGTTCCTTCTCGGAACGTCTTCAGGACAAGTCGGTGGCGGTGGTGGACAACCTGGCCCTCGCGGACCACAAGACGAAATCCATCGCCACGGTTTTCAAGGCGCTGAAAGTGGATGACGGCAAACTTCTGGTCTCCGTGAAGGATTATGACGAAAATCTCCTTCGCGCCACCGGCAACATGGGGATGGTCTGCGCGCTGAAGGCGGCTTCGGTCAATACCTATCACGTGTTGAATGCGGACAAACTCCTCTTCACAAAGGATGCCCTTGACGAATTTGTCAAGCGGCTCGCATAAGGAGACGCTGAAATGATTAAAAACAGTCCTTACGATATTGTCAAGCATATCATGATGACCGAAAAAGGCGCCGTTCTCAAAGAGCAGAACAAGTATGCTTTCAAGGTGGCGCCGAAAGCGACCAAACTGGAAGTCGCCGATGCCGTGGAGCAGATCTACGGCGTCAAGGTCAAATCCGTTAACATGCTCAACTTCATGGGTAAGCTCAAACGTGCGGGAAGATCTCCTGTTCCGGGCCGTCGCGCCAACTGGAAAAAGGCGGTCGTCTCCCTCGCGGAAGGCTCCATTGACCTTGCTTAAGGAGACGCACGATGCCTATTAAAACGTACAGACCGACTACGAAAAGCCTCCGCGGTTCTTCCGTCGTCGACTATTCCGAACTGACCCGTGAAACACCGGAAAAAAGCCTGACCAAAGGGAAAATCGGCACCGGCGGCCGAAACAATAACGGCCGGATCACCACCCGTTTCCGCGGAAGCGGCAACAAGCGCCGCTACCGGATGATCGACTTCCGCCGCAGCAAGGACGGAATCGCCGCCACGGTGAAGGAACTCGAATACGATCCGAACCGTTCCGCGTTCATCGCCCTGATCGTTTATGCGGACGGGGAGAAGTCGTACATTCTGGCCCCCAACGGATTGAAGGTCGGACAGACCGTCATCTCCGGTGACAAGGGCGAGATTCAGGCCGGCAATGCATTCAAACTCAAAAACATCCCCCTGGGCCTCCAGATTCACAACATCGAACTGGTTCCCGGCAAAGGCGGCATTCTGGTCCGCGCGGCCGGCCAGGTGGCCATTCTCCGTGCGAAAGACGGCGACTATGCCCAGATCAAGCTGCCGAGCGGGGAAGTCCGCAAAGTGAACCTGGAATGCAAAGCCACGATCGGACAGGTCGGCAACCTCGATTACATGAACGCCTCCATGGGTAAGGCCGGCAAGAAGCGTTACCGCGGATTCCGGCCTCATGTCCGCGGCGTTGCCATGAACCCGATCGACCATCCGATGGGCGGCGGTGAAGGACGTTCCAGCGGCGGCGGACATCCTGTTTCTCCGTGGGGCCAGCTTGCCAAGGGAAAACGGACCCGTCATCCGAAGAAGCCGAGCACAAAATTCATTGTTGAACGGAGGAAGAAGTAATCATGGCCAGATCCATTAAGAAAGGTCCGTTCGTGGATACCCACGTTCTCGAGAAAGTCCAGAAAATGGAAAAAAATGGAGCCAAGAGGCCGATCAAGACCTGGTCCCGCCGTTCCATGATCATTCCCGATTTTGTGGGACACACCTTCAATGTGCATAACGGAAAAACCTTCACGACGGTGTTCGTAACCGAAAACATGGTCGGTCACCGTCTCGGCGAGTTTTCCCCCACCCGTACATTCAAAGGCCACGGCGTCATCAGCGGCAAGACGGTCTGATTTCTTTCAGCTGTCAGTGCACAAAAAACCGGAAACCAACGTTTCCGGTTTTTTTTGTGTACTTACGTGTGCCATGATGCATTCGAAAAGAGTTGTTCTGGTTGAGACGGAGGGGCAGAAAGCCCTTGAACCGGTTTGTCTTAAAGATAGTGTCACATTGAGCTCAACGCCTTTTTTATATTGCGACGTTCCGGGTAGGTTCGGCAGTCCCCTGCCGAACTGCGTCAACTCAGTTCGCGACGGAGTCATGAACCTACCTCGGCTTGTGTCAAAACAAAGGCCTCTCGTGAAGTAAAGGGGGTTCGTCATAAGAAAAAGAAACCGATTTTTTGAGCTGCGCCCTTCCTGACCGGATCGTTTATAATATTATTCTGTAATTATTGGGAATGTTACTGACTTTAAGACCGCAAGTCAGTATAAATTAAAAAATTTACAGTTGTTTCCGCAGATGGGATAATTTCAGGAGGATGCTTTCAAAGATCCGGCTGCGCAAATCGGGGGTCATGCGGAAAGCCGGAAGATAAATCCCCAGCGCGCCGACTGATTTGTCTTCATTGTCGATAATGGGAAATGCGGCCGCGTAGATTTCTCCCTTGCCGGGGTAATATTCCGCATAACCGGTTTTCCGAAGATTCTCGAGGCAGTGTTTCAGTTTGGCCGGAGTGTCCGCTTCGGCCCAGTCGGAAGCGGGCGGCAGACCGTTGAAAGCAATGAAGTTTTCCTGTTCGTACGCGGGAGCGAATGCAAGCATAATCCGGGTGGTAACCAGCTGGTAAGTCTTGCAGTTGCGTTCCGCGTTCTGTGTTTCGACGACAATCGGGGATGTTCCCTTTCTCCACATCAGCACTTTCCGGCGGCCTCCGAACAGGGTCGTGACGACGAATGATTCTCCGAATTCCGCGATCAGCGCGTCCAGAACCGGCATGATTTCCGGTATCAGTTGTCTGCCGACCAGAATTGTCCGGTTCATGGCTTCACATTTTGGGCCGGGAATGTAGAGGCGGTCCGCCGTCCGTCCGATGTAACCGGCCTGTTCCATTGTTTTCAGGATATTCCGGGTGTTCGTCGGCTGAAGGTCAAGGCCTGCTGCGATTTCGCCAAGGCCGGCACCGCGGGAGACCATGGACTTTTCAAGGACAAAGTCGAGGGCGGCAAGGGCCTTCAGAACGGATTTGACAATGGCGGTATCTTCTTTCATGATGTAATATAATATGGGTACAGTCAAAAGGCAACCCGAAAATGTTTCGGATTGCCCTGGAACGGCAAATAAAAGGACTGATTCGCCGGGATTGGTTTTCTGTAAGAGCTATTGCGGACGGCAATTCGGACAGTTGAGGAGGCACTGCTCGAAGTTGCACGACCGGAGTTTTTTGATCTGCGGGAGTTTTCGGATTGCAGCGGCAAGGGCGTCTCCGTTGAAGTTTTCCGGGAACGGTTCATCAAGGTTCCAGCCGGTGTATTGGTTTCCCTCGCTTCCGACGAGGCTCCAGCGTTTGGCCCAGTTGCAGCGGTTGACATCGATTTTGTGGAAATGCTGAGGCACTCCGTCGATTTCAATGGTCTGCAGATTGTCTTCGAACGCCGCGGTTTTACAAGAAGAAATGCAGGTTTTTTTGCAGTTTTTGCAATTGGCGAGTTGTGTGCGCCGGACTTCATTGTATTCCAGCTCGGCGTTGGTGATGATCGCCAGATAACGGGCGTTGGAAGCGAATTCGGGATTGACCAGCGCTCCGCAGTGGCTGATGGAACCGAGTCCTGCCGCCGCCGCTGCGAAAACGTTGCTGAAAGCGTCCGGAAATTCTCCGCGCGGGTTGCAGCAGAACGATCCGGTACGATGCAGGTCGTCCGTCATGGTGGCTTTGAATCCGGCTTCCTCCAGCCGGCTGATCAGGTTCCATGCCAGCAACCTCAGTCGTATGATGGTTTCGTACTGTGCGAACACATACGGTCCGGCGGCTTCGGCGGGAGTCCGGGCAGTGATGTCCACGGTGGCGGCGGGCATCCGCAGTCCGATGACGATCACGCTTTTTGCGCCGGCCAGGTAATCGGAGCATCCGGCGACCCGCCGGATATTTTCGGTGATTACCGGATCATAGGGGGCATAAGGGGTCTTGGCTTTATTGCGGGAAATGAGTTCGACTTCGCCGTCGTAGATTTTTCGCAGATGCGGCACCAGCGCGTCGATCCGCTCCGCCGGTGCGATGGCGAAAAGGTCGCCTTCGTGGAGTTCGAATTCCCGCCGGAGTCGTTGCGTGAGTTGTTTCCTGCTGCCTGGACGGACAATCCCGGCGGGAAGTGTCCATGAGGTTGTCGGCAGCGGAGCGTTTGTCAGCAATGTATGAACCCGTACATCACGTCCCTGAACGGGAACCGTCAGTACCGCCGCGAGTTTTTCGTCGGGGAAGCCGAGGTGCTGGCAGGAGGAAAAACCGAATTTTTCCAGCAGACGCACGATATCATAAGCCGACTGGGTGACGATTCGGGTAAATGACTGATCGGTCATCTGGAGATGCATCTCGGGAGAGGCGATTTCTTCATCGATCTGATTGCGCACGGTGATCATGCTGACTGCCCGGATCGCTCCGGGCATCAATTTCTGAATGTCGATATCGAGTTTTTCCCGGAGTTCGGAAGCGTCGGAAACCACAACATGGTCCACGCCCCAGCCCGCTCCCAGGGCGCGCACTTCTTCAAAGAGCCCGCGATGGAAGGCGGTTCCCCCCTCGGGATTGGACTGAAAAAACTTGCGGCGGCGCGGGGCATTGGTGTAATCCCGATCCCAGTAACGGACGCTTTTCGGGACGCAGTATCGGAGGCAGGAACCCATTTCTCCGCCGCGTCGGCCGTATTTTACAGTGGCTTCCATGATGACTTTTTCATCGACATGTTCCGGGATCGGCAGGTCGAGGTCAATGTCGAAGTGCTCTCCCCATGAACAACGCCAGAGATTTTTTTTTGCGTAACGGTATTGTCTGCCTTCGATTTCGACAACGTTCCAGCCGTCGATTTCTTTGGACAGCGCGCCTGAACGGCATTCCTTCCGGCAGATCATGCAGTTGTCGCAGACAGAACCGGGATCGAGCAGGGGAGATGGGGTCAGGACGGCGTCTGTGATAATCGTGACATACCGTTGGCGCGCTCCGAATTCCGGTGTGATGGCCAGCCCGCTGTAACCGAATTCGGCCAGTCCTGCGGCGACGGCTGCGTGCATGTGGGAAACATCGGGAGCGAACTGTTCCTTCAGGTCCTTGTAGCCGCGATAGCGCCAGATGTTCGAGGATACGATCGGGACGGCTTTCCAGCCGAGTTTTTCCAGAAATATTCCCATCCGGTAGGACATGTCATCCAAACGCCAGTTCATGTGGTATTGAATACAGTATGGGCCGATTTCCTGGGGATGCTTGAGTCCGCCCAGTTCAATCGCGGCGTCCGGATGGTGCACCGCCATGACGATCACGGAACGTGCCGAGGGCAGAATCCCCTGCGGACTCATTTTTTCCGGCGCTCCGGCAAAGCGTTCGATATTGGCGATTCCGACCAGGTCCGCACGCAGTGTTTCCAGCGCATAACGCTTGATTTCCATGGTTTCCGGAGTGTCCGCCTGATACAGTCCATTTTTTTCATTCATGATAACATCCTCTGTTTATTCATTATTGATGAATTATATTCATTATAAATGAATTTTTAAAAAAATCAAGCGGATTTGATTAAAAAAACAGGAATTTCTCACTTTTCTTTAATATTTTGAGAAAAGCTATTGACAATGAAAATGAGTTGATATATATTTATGTATATAACCAGGGATCCACTAAAAATTCATGAGGTCGATGAAATGCCTAAACTGATTGACACTTTAAGACGTTTCTTGAAAAAACGGCTTGAATCGGGCGACCTCAACCCCGGCGACCGGCTGCCTTCTTACCATGAATTGTGCGAGAAGTTTTCTTCCAGTTATGCCACGGTAAGGTCTGCCATGGCGTGTCTGGAAAGAGAAGGCGTAGTCGAACTTGTTCATGGAAACGGTTCCTTTCTTGCGGGCGCCCGGCCCATCAAAATAGAATTTTACCATCTGATGAGCAGTCTTGATGCCGAAACGATGCATGCGCTCCTGAAAAAGTATATAGAACTGAACAGGCTTTTCATAGATGTTGAGCTGAAAAATGTGTTTTCCCTGAATCCTTATTTCACGAGAGAGGAATGCAATGAACACTGCCGTGCCAAGATCATTTTATGTCCTTACGGCATGTCTTATCCGATACCGGGGCTGAGCACCTTTTCGGGATATGGCGATTACGAGGAAGTTTTCAGGGAACTGCATCATTATCCGCAGATAAATATAGGGACTGCGCTGCCGTTTTATTCTTTTTCCTACCAGATGGGTTTCAATGGACGGCTTATGAAGAAAACAGGCTTTGACATTGATTCTGTAAGCGGCGATTTCAAATGGTGGAAAAATTACATGGAAGCCTGTCGTGCCGGAAGCATAATGCCCGCCAGCATCTGCTGGAAAAAGAATTCCAGATGGCCTTTCATAAAGCTTCTGCCTCTCCTGCTTTCTCTGAAGGTGGCGCGTCATGAAATATCCTCCGTTGATACCGGCATAAACGTTCCATTTTTTAATACTCCGGCAGGAAAGGATTTTCTGGAAATATGCAGAGGCATACATTTTGAAGAGGATGATTCGTTTTGTTCCAATGCTTCCGGAATGGGGTTTGCCCTGGGCTCATGGATAAGCCGGCAGAATAAAAACAGGCAGAACATATGCATCGATGAACTCAGGATCAAGCCCTATTCCGTGGACGGCAGAAAAATAGTGCTCTTAGACACGTGCAATATTCAGGCTCATCTTGACCATGACATAACAAAAAATGATACAGACAGGATATGGAAACTTATCAAGGTGATTTTGTCCAGGCCTTTCCAGAAAGAATTCTGCGGTCTTACGGGGGCCATATCGGTACGCAGGGATATCGCGCCGCGGGAACATGAATGGTATTCGGAAGAATTTTCACAATTTTTCCCCGCGGAAGGCGATTATCTTTTCCATAGCAGCATGTTCAACAGGGAGCTGAGGGCTTATTTTTCTGCGGTCATGGAAAATTTCATATTTTACAAAGCTGATTTGTCCGATGTTCTTGCACGCCTTGACGTCAAACTATAAAGGAGGAGGATAGAATCTATGAACAGAACAACGTCGAAATTCACACTGATAGAACTCCTGGTTGTGATTGCGATCATCGCCATTCTGGCAGGGATGCTGCTGCCGGCGCTCAACAAAGCCAGGACACAGGCCAAAGGAATTTCATGCGTCAATAACCTGAAACAGTGCAACATTGCGGTGCTGGGATATGAATCCGACTATTCCGGTTTCCTGATTCCATGTTCCCGTACCGAGGTTGGATCCGGCGCGAAATCCAGGTGGTATAATACGATGGGCCCTTACGTTGGGCTTGCGGCGATGCAATGTCCCGAAAAGGAACTTTACCCGACCCCTTTGAAGGCGTTGAATTTCACTTACAACGGCAAAAATTACAATACTTCCGGCTACGTCGATTATGCTTGCAGCAGACAGTCCGGATCCAACGAGTGGGGTGATGCCATACCGATGGTGAAAATTTCTTTCCTCAAGGGAACTTCCACCCTTGTTTATATTGGTGACGGCATGAACGCATACATAAGCTATGACGCTTATTCGTTCAGTTCTATCGGTCAGGTTATGAAAACTTTCGCGACGAGGCATTCCGGTTCATTCAATCTGTTGTACCTCGACGGACATGTCGGCAAACGCAAGCCCCTTGACTATAACATACTTTATAACGAGTGCATTTATTCAAAATAAGTCAATGGAGACAGTGTCACTCTTCCATAATCGGGGAAAACGGCATTGGAGCAAATGATTTTCAACGAGTCAAAAAAGGAGACCGAATGAAAAAGCTGTTCTTTTATCTGCTGGCATCCATGGCTGCAATCTTCAGCGCCGCGGGAGCTGAAGGGACAACAAATCTCTTTGGCAATCCGGCGCTGGAAAAAGCATTGACACCGGATGAGTACAGGAAAATAAATCATTTACGCGGATTGAAAGGTTTGCCGTTGTCGCAGCTGCCCGAGGACTGGGGGATTTTCATGGGCGGCGTGCCGGTAAGGGTTGAATGGGGCATCCGTCAGGTCAATGACGGAAAATGCTTTTACATGAAGCTCCTGGAAGATATCGATAATGCCAGAAGCCGGCTCGGAATCATCATAGGCGACTGCAGCGGCCTGGACGGCGGCAGAAGGGCGATTGTCAATGGCGGCAAGGGGGGCGAGTACTGTTATTCTTTCATGGTTTCAGGCAATGCCGGCGCATACGAGGTCAGAGTCCTGACATGGAGAAAAGACGAGATGACGGCAAAGCACACGAAAATAAATTTTTCAGGCAACCCGGCACTTTCGGCAAAATAGGAAAAAATTGAAGGAAGTTTCAGCCTTCCGGAAGGCGCCGGAAGATTTGCCCTGGTCATAATATTGCCCGCGGCCTCCAAAGAAAATTATATTGCCGTAAGGGATGCCGTAATAAAAAGCCTTCCCGCGCCTGAGCTTGTCGGCGGCAAGAGGCGTTCCCCCCTGGCGGTCGGTATCTATTCCGGGATCGACGGAAATGCGGTTTCAAAAAAAATAATTTCACAGCTTGCGGCTTCGGGAAAATTGAAAATCGAAGAGTTTTCCAGTCTGAAAAAGGAAGACCTTTTTCAATATGATGTAGTCGTCCTGAGCGATGTTTCCAGGCTTTCAAAAACGGATGCGGGCAAGAGTGACAACAACATAAAAGAAACTGATTTTGTCACAAATATCCTTGAGTTCGTCGATTCCGGCCGCGGCCTGGTACTTGGCTGCAACTGTCTCGGCAGCAGGATTTGGGGCAAGAGCAATCTATTCCCTGAATTCATAAAGGACATTACTGAAAGAAAAGGAAAAAACCGGCTGACAAAAGAAGGTGCGCCAAACCGGATAACGGAGGGGCTGCCTCCGCTTTTTGAATGGGGAAAGGAAGACTTCTTCACTTTCAGGACTGGAACAACGGCAACTCCGCTGATTGCCGCGTCCGATAAAAAGACGGTTCTGGCGGCAAGCCGATATCCGAGAGGCAGGGTTGTCGCATCCGGTTTGAGCTTTGCGGAAAGCGCTGATCCCGGAATGACGGGTTATAAAAAGAGCTTGCTGGAAAACTCAATATTGTGGGCAGGTTCAGGAGACCTGTACAAAACAGATCCGGCGGTTACCCGGATGGGATTGCTCGCGGCTGTCAGAAGGGCCGAAGCGGCTGATGCAAAGGAAGACCTGGACAAATATATCCGCCTTCCCAAACCCCGGTTTGATGAAAAAATAATGTTCAGCCACATCTACAGAATGAAAACCGGGGAGCATCTCAGGAAACTTGCTGAAAATGTCAAGGACATGGGATTTGACGGCCTTATTGTCAACAGCGTTCTGAAAAAGACTTCTTATCCAAGCAAATATTATGATAAAAACGCCATGATCAGCTCCATTGATCAGCTTGATGTGTTGGTCAGGGAATGCCGGAAACTCGGACTGAAATGCGGATTCACGTTCAGTCTGTTCATGCCGTGCGCGGGCAGCCCGGCCCCGGCTGATTTTCCGCACAATATCCCCAAGGAAGATTATCTTGCAGGCAAAAAGCTCTGGCCGAAGGACTATTGGCTTTGTCCGGACTATCCCGGAATTCAGGAGCGCGGCCTGAAGGTCGTACGGGAACAGATTGAGAAATATCATCCGGATTATATGTATATCGATTTCATAAGATATTGCGACGATTATGCCTCTTCCTGTTACTGTGAGTATTCAAGGGCCCGCAAAAAAGAATTCGCCGCGGCAAACCCGAACATGAAACCGGAAGACATAGACGCGGCCTTCGCTGAAAAAACACTGACGGAATATGCCGGAAAGTTCCATCGGCTCTGCAAAGAGCTCGGCCCGGATATCAAGACGATTCTTTACACCATGACCCCCAATGAAAGCGATGACAAATGGCTTTTCAAATATCCTGTGGACTGGCATACAAAATATGTAAGCCGCAGTCTTGAAGGAATGTGGAAACCGATGGATACCGTCGAGAAATACACGATACGTTTCAGTGAACTGAACCGTAAAATGAACCCTGTCGCCGATTCGGAATTTCTCGCTATGATAGCCGGAAAACATGGATTTCCCGGCGAATCGTGCAAGCCTCCTGAACGCCTTGAATCCGAGATAAAGCTCCTCTCTGCCGCATTGGATAAAATCCATGTCAAAAAAAGACTTTTCCTGTTTTATGAATACATGCACCTTGTAGATCCCGGGACGTATGAACTCCGGGATGACTATAAGGAAATGTTCAGCAGACTGCTGAAATAAGCCAAAGCCTCTTTCCGCAATCATAAAAAAGACTTGATCCGGATCGAAATTCATCATCGGCCCCGGATTTCCTGTGCGGGTATCTTTCCGATAGGGGAAAATTTGTCGGATGGCGCTTGAAAATTAGCCGGATGACTTCCGCGAACAAAAAAAATTGCCGATTTTTTTCTCGGATGTGCTTGACAAAGGAAAAATGCCACCATTTTCTGCTGGCTCCGGACGGCCGGATGAGCGCCAGCGAATGCGACGGGCCGCGCTGGAACTGGTCGTGGAGTCACGGCGCAACGCTGAAAGCCGAATGCCGCACCGACGGCTGGGAATTGGATTTCCGGCTGCCGAAAACGGCGATCAACGCCGGAAAATCCTTCGGATTCACCCTCAACCGCAACCGCCACGCCGGAGGTGGGGGAAAAATTTACGGCGCCCCGGGAAGCGGGTCAGACAAGCACAATGGCGAATGGAAACCGGTCTGTTCAGAGTTCGCGGGCTTTGGACCAGTCGATGGTTTTTTTGTCTCCGTTCTTGTCCACGGCCACAAAGACGCAGGAGGCTTCGAAGCGGCGGGTCGAGTCGACGATGACGACAATGTTGAAAGAAAAGCTGGTATTGCCGCGTTTCGGGTTGTCCGCATATACTTCCAGAATATCGCCCAGCTTGACGGGCGAATGAAATTCGACACCCGAAAATTTGCGGCTGACGATATGCTCCTCCCCCGTGTAAAGCTTGGCATAGATCGCGGCGGACTCGTCCATCAGGGAGAGCAGACGTCCTCCGAACATGTTTCCATGAATTCCAACGTCGCCGTTCAGACACATTTTCGAGGTGATTTTGAACATGGATGCCTCCTTTTCCTTACAGCGGCTGCTGCTGGCTCAGACAATGGAGGGCGCCTCCCTCCAGAATGATGTTGTAACAGTCGACCGGAAGAATCTCCCGGCCGGGAAACGCCTCCGCGATGATCTTTTGCGCCTCCCGGTCCAGTCTGTCCTGACGGTAGGACGGGACCAGCACCGCGCCGTTGACGATCAGGAAATTCGCATAAGTGGCGGGGAGGATTTCCTCGCGCCAGCCTTGCGGACGGATCGGCTCCGGAACGGGCAGCGGAACCACCTGCAGCGGTTTTCCGTCCGCGGTGCGCATCTTTTCCAGAGCCCGGAAATTGCGTTTCAGGGTCTCATGTCCGGGATGCGTTTTCTTTCCCGGAACGGCCAGCACGGCGTCCTCCCGGAAGAACCGGGCAAGGGTATCGATATGTCCGTCGGTGTCGTCGCCGGGCAGTCCGCTGTCGAGCCAGAGGACCTGGCGCATGCCGAGGGCGTCGCACAGCAGTTTCTCCGCCGTTTTCTCGGTGACGCCCTTGTTGCGGTTCGGGTTGAGGATCACGGAACGGGTGGTGAGCAGATCGCCTTTCCCGTTGGTTTCCAGCGCGCCTCCCTCGCAGACGAACGGAACCGGAAAACGTCTGATATCGAGAGCCCGGGCGACTTTTTCCGGAACGGCGTTGTCCTTGTCCCACGGAGGAAATTTTCCGCCCCAGGAATTGTAGAGGAAATCCACGACGGCCCGTTTGCCATCGGAAGGCTTCCGCACGAAAACGGGACCATGGTCGCGACACCAGGTATCATTGGTCGGAATATCGAGAAATTCAACCTGTTCCAGGGCGGCGTCCTTGGAAAAAAGCAGTTCCGCGATCCGCTGATTTTCCTTCTGCGGACAGAGGATCCGCAGAAGTTCATGACGGGAAATCGCGGCCGCGAACTCCGCATAAGCCTGTTCGGTTTCCGGGAAACAACCCGGCCAGGTGCGCGGATTCAGCGGCCAGCTCAAAAATACACTTTCCTGAGGGGTCCATTCGGCCGGCATGGCGTAACCCAGTTCCCGGGGGGACTGTCCTTCGGGAAAGAAGTCAGTCATCGAAGCGCCTCGTGAGGTTGGAATAGGCGTCGATGCGGCGGTCGCGGAAGAAAGGCCACATTTGACGGTGCTTCTCCATGGCGTCGAAGTCGCATTCCGCGTATAGTATGGCGGTTTTGTCCGGCGGCGCAAGCGCGATGGCGTTGCCGTAGTAGTCGCAGACGAAGGAAGAGCCCCAGAACCGGGTTCCGTGCTCGGTGCCGACCCGGTTGACCGCGGCGAAATAACAGGTGTTCGCCGCGGCGTGGCCGCGCTGGACGTTGAGCCAGGCGTCGCGCTGGAGTGCGCCCAGCGATGCGGGTTCGGAGGCGATTCCCCCGATGGCGGTCGGACAGAAGATGATCTGCGCCCCGGCGAGCGCCGTCAGGCGCGCGGCTTCCGGGAACCACTGGTCCCAGCAGACAAGGACGCCGATCGGGGCGAACTTCGTCTGAAAGGAGCGGAAGCCGAGGTCGCCCGGGGCGAAATAGAATTTTTCTTCAAAACCGGGGTCCTGCGGGATGTGCATCTTGCGGTACTTGCCCAGGCAGGTGCCGTCCGCGTCGATGATGGCGGCGGTGTTGTGGAACACCTCGCTGCCGCGCGCCTCGAACATGGGCGCCACGATGACCACACCCAGCCGCTTGGCGGCCTTGCGGAAACGATCCGTGATTCCGCAGGGGACCGGATGGGCAAGGTTGAAGAAATCGCTGTCCTGTTTCCAGCAGAAATACTCGGTCAAAAAAAGTTCCTGGGTGCAGATGATTTTCGCTCCGGCGGCGGCGGCCCGGCGGATCAGCCGCTCCGTGTGGGCGGCGGCCTTTTCGATTCCGCCGCGGTCCTTGTCCTGAAGCAGGGCGATCTTGAGAGTGGATGTTTTCATTTTTCCTCCCGGTCGAAGGATGTCCGGCCGCTGAGGGCGGCGGCAATGGTGGCAGGATCGGCGTAGCTCAGGTCGGACCCGGCGGGGAGTCCCTGCGCCAGGCGGCTGATCCGGAGGGAAAAGCGGGCCAGGCGGCCGGCCAGGAAAACCGCGGTCGCCTGGCCTTCCACATCCGGGCTGAGGGCCAGGATGACTTCGCGGAAAATTCCCGATTCGAGACGTTTTTCGAGCGCGTCGAGCGAAATGGATTCAATGCCTTTTCCTTCCAGCGGGGCAAGGCGTCCTCCGAGGACGTGATACACGCCGCGGAAACTGCCGCTGGCTTCGATGCTCCGGATCTGCGGGGTGTTCTCCACAATGCAGAGGAAGGAGGCGTCGCGGACGGGCGAAGCGCAGATCGGACAGAGCGGGGTCCCTTCCGCCGTGTCGGCAAGGTTGCCGCACACGGAACAGGTCCCGACCCGTTTCTTGAGTTCGGCCAGCAGCCGGGCCAGCGCCTCCAGCTTCTCCGCATCCCAGGAGAAAAGAGACATGGCCATGCGTTCGGCGCTTCGGCGTCCGACTCCCGGAAGGGAGCGCAGAAGCTCCATGAGGTCTTCCAGTATCTTTGGATACGGATGGTTCATGAGATCGGTTTTCTCCGGATGAATGAACTCAGGTCAGACCGGGGATGTTGAGTCCGCCGGTCGCGTCGCTGAGTTTTTTCGCACTGACTTCCTTGAATTGGATGAGAACGTTCTGGAGCGCGGCGGAGCAGGCGGCTTCGACAAGGGCGGGATTGTTGGCGGAGACCAGCGCCGGATCGATCCGGATCTGCCGGACGTTCAGGTCGCCGGACATCCGGATTTCAACGTGTCCCTCCGGATCGTTTCCGGTGATTTCGGTGCGGGAGAGATCCTCTTTCATCTGCTTCATATTTTTCTGGATCTCGGAAAACTTTTTCATGAGACCCGCCATTTCGCCCAGATTTCCAAACATGTGATTTCCTTCGGTTTTGTGCTTATTTGGTTTTGATGTCTTTTTCGAGAGCCGCGTCACGCCGGCCTCCGTAGAGGAGGGCCTTTTCGTAGGCTTTCAGAGCGGAATCCCGTTCCTTGCGTTTGAGATGAAGCCGGGCCAGGGCAAAATACGGTTCGGGCCGGTTGCCCATGTCGGCTGCGCGCCAGTAATGCCAGAGAGCCATGCCGAGGTCTCCGCTCTTTTCGGAGGCGGCACCCTGTTCCATGGCATCCTTGTATTCCTTGTCCGCGGCATCCGGGGGAACGGTCTTTGTTTGAGCCGTTTTCGGGACCTCGGGCGGCGCCTGTTTTTCTTTTACTTTTGCTTCTTCCGGGGCTTGTTTTTCTTTTGTTTTCACTTCTTCGATGAGTTTTGCGGCTGTATTCTCCCGGGCCGGCGCCGGGGTTTCGATTCCGGACACCGTTACGCTGGAGTCGGATCTTTTCCGGACCGAGGCGAGCTGGCTGGACGGAACCTTGACAACACCGTCCTCGATGTCGGCCCGGAGCATTTTGAGTTCGGCCCTGGAACGGCGGGCGTCATAAGCGGCCACCTTGGCGGCGTCCTCGGCCTTGTCCGCGATCTCCTTCTGCCGGACCGCCTGGACCCGGTAGACTTCAATGGAGCGGCTGAGCTTCTTCATCTCGGATTTGTAATTCAGCTGTTCCGAAAGAATCTCGTTGAGGGCGAAGTTTTTGTTCGCCAGTTCCTTGACCAGTTCGTCTTCCGAGGCATCGGCCATTTTTTTCATGTCGGCGGCAAGGTCGGCGATCCGTTTTTTCAGAAGGACTTTTTCCTCTTCGGAGAGAGCTTTCTCCAGTTGTTTTTTCAGATTGTCGATCTCCGCGGCGGACCGGGCGAGCTCCGCTTCCTGTTTGACCCTCTTTTCGGTAAGATCGCGAATGGCATACTTGAATTTCGTGTTCTCCTCGCGCTGCTGGAAGAGGAGTTCCGTATTCTTCTTGAGTTCCTCCTTGAGCCTGGCTTCGGATTCGGCGGCGTTCTTCATGACCAGTTTGGTTTCTGCTTTGGCCTCGGTGACGGCGGTTTCCGTTTGCGCCAGCTTCGCTTGAGTCGCCTTGTAGTCGGTCAGCGACTCCCGGAGGCGGGCGATATCCTCTTCCCGGGCAAGGACGATTTTCCGGACATTTTCAAGAGCCGCCTGCGTGGAGCCAAGCTTTTCCTGGAGTTTTGCAATGTTGGATTCCAGCGCGTTTTTCTGATACCCGATCCGCTTGATCTCCTGTTCCGCTTTCGCTCTGGCCGCTTTCATGTCGGCATATTCTTTTTCGGTCGGAAGAGTCGCTTTCATCGTTTCAATTTCTTTTTCAAGACGGGTTTTCTCTGCCGCGGTTTCCTGTACGCCGTTCCGTGCGACGGTCAGTTCCCGGTTGACGTCAAGGAGGGTTTTCTCCCGCGCCGCAAGCAATTTCCGGGCGGCGGCCAATTCGCTTCCGGCCGTGGCCAGCTGCGCTTTTGCGGCGGTCAATTCGCTTCCGGCCGCGGCCAGCTGCGCTTTGGCAGCGGTCAATTCCGATCCGGCGTCCGAAGCGGATTTTCTGGAACCGGCCAGATCCGTTTCGGACACGGTCAGCCGTGTCTTGGCGGAGGCCAGCTCCGTGTTGACCGCAGCCACCGTGTTTTTCGAGTCGGCCAGTTCTTTTTCGGAGGAGGCCAGCCGTGTTTTCAGCGTATTCAGTTCTTGCGTGCGAAGCGTGAGGTCCTGTTTTGCGGCGGCCAATTCTTTTTCGTGGGTCGCGAGAGACGTTTTCGCGGCAGCCAATTCTTTTTCGGTATCTTCCAGCTTCGGCGCGGCGGCAGCCAGAATCTTCTCTTTTGCGGACAACGTTTCCTGAACGGTGTTCCGTTCTTTTTCAGAAGACTCCAGGCGGGTTTTCAGGGCGGCCGTTTCTTTTTCCTGGGAGGCAAGGGTGGACTTCGTGACGTTCAACTCCTGTTCGCGGGCGCCGATGGTCGCTTTCGCGGCGGCCAGTTCTTTTTCCTGGGAGGCAAGAGCCGTTTTCGTGGTTGCGAGTTCCTGTTCGCGGACACCGATGGCCGCTTTCGCGGCGGCCAGTTCCTTTTCATGAGAGGCAAGGGTGGACTTTGTGACGTTCAATTCCTGTTCGCGGGCATCGATGGCCGCTTTCGCGGCGGTCAGTTCTTTCACATGGGAAGCCAGAGCCGCTTTCGTGGTTGCGAGTTCCTGTTCGCGCGTGTGGAGGGTTGCTTTCGCGGCAGTCAATTCTTTGGCCGTGTCATCCAGTTTCGGAGCGGTCGAGGTCAGAATTTTTTCCTTGGCGGTCAGATTCTCCTTTGCGGCGGCGAGTTCCTGTTCACGCGTGTGGAGGGCTGTTTTTGCGGCGGCGAGTTCCTGTTCGCGCGTGTGGAGGGCTGCTTTCGCGGCGGCGGATTCTTTTTCATTGGAAACAAGGGCTGCTTTTGCGGCGGTGAGTTCTTTTTCATTGGAAACAAGGGACGCTTTCGCGGCGGTCAGTTCCTTTTCGGAAGCGGACAGCCGGGATTGGAGCATCGACAGTTCTTTCCCGGAAGATGCCAGACGGTTCCGGGCGGTGTCCAGTTCGCTTTTCACGGTTTCAAGATTTTTTTGAAGCACGGTTTTCTGGATGGCATCCTGCTTCAAGGCGGCCAGTTCTTTTTCCAGGGCGGGGGGGACGACTTCCCTGACCGTCACCGGAATGGAATTCAACCGGGCGATTTCCGCTTCCAGCCGGGTTTTTTCCGTGGAAAGGGTCTGTGCCTGTTTTTCCGAGGCCGCGAGCTTCTCGTTCAGCGTTTTGATCTCGCCGGTCAGCGTCGCCAGCTTCGTGGCGGGAGAGGTGTCCTTGTTGGAGAGGGCGATCAGCTGGTTTTTCAGCCGTTCGATCTCCGATTTCATGCCGCTGTTGGCAAGCGAGAGTTCCGCAGAGGATTTTTCCGCGATGATCAGCTTGGACTTCAACTGTGCCAGTTCCTCGGTCGGGAAGGGAGGCACGGCTTTCAGTTTCGCGGCGAGGGTTGCGTTTTCCTCCTTCTGCGAATCGAGGGCGGCGGTCAGCCTGGCGGTTTCCTCTTTGCGGGAGGAGAGCGCGGCGGTCAGCTTCGCATTTTGACTTTTCTGATCGGCCAGTTCCCCGGCGAGCTTCGCATTTTCAGTCTTCTGTGAATTTGCCTCCGCGGTGACTTTCAGGCTTTCCTCTTTTTGGGAGGCAAGAGAGGCAGCGAGTTTGGTATTTTCCTCTTTCTGTGAGGCAAGAGAGGCGGCGAATTTGGCTTGATCGCCTTTCTGTGAATCGAGGGCGGCGGTCAGTCTGGCGGTTTCCTCTTTTTGGGAGGCAAGAGAGGCGGTGAGTTTGGCATTTTCCTCTTTCTGTGAGGAGAGGGCGACGATCAGCTTGGCGTTGTTGCTTTTCTGGTCGGTGAGGGCTTCGGTGAGCTTGACATTTTCCTCTTTCCGGGAGTTGGCGGAATCGGCGAGTTTCGCGTTTTCCGCTTTCTGGGAATCGAGGGCGGCGATCAGCTTGGCGTTGCTGCTTTTCTGGTTAAGAAGTTCCGCGGTGAGCTTGGCATTGTTGCTTTTCTGGTCGGTGAGGGCTTCGGTGAGCTTGGCGTTGTTACTTTTCTGGTCAAGAAGTTCCGCGGTGAGCTTGGTGTTTTCCTCTTTCCGGGAGTTGGCGGAATCAGCAAGTTTCGCATTTTCCGCTTTCTGTGAATCGAAGGCGGCGATCAACTTGGCATTTCTGCTTTTCTGGTCGAGAAGTTCCACGGTGAGTTTGGTGTTTTCCTCTTTCCGGGAGTTCAGGGAGGCCAGGAGACCGGAATTTTCTTCCGTGCGGGTCTTTAACGCGGCGGCCAGCCGAGCGTTCTCTTCGTTCTGTGCGTTCATGGACGCGGCAAGTTTCGAGACCTCATCTTTTTGAGCGGCAAAGGCTTCCGTCAGTTTGGCATTTTCCCCTTTTACCCGTTCGAGAGTGGCGGCAAGGGCGGCGGATTCCGCTTTCCGGCTTTCGAGAGAAGCGGCGAGGGCGGCTTTTTCGGCCGTATGGGCGGTCTGTGCGACGTCAAGGGCCGCTTTGGAGGAGGCGGCCTGCGCCTCGAGGGTTTTGGCGGCGTGCGCTTCGAGGGTTTTGGTGGCGGCAAGGGCGCTCTGGAGCCTGCTTTCCGCCGCCGCGAGCTTCGCCTGGAGCTGAACCACGTTTCCGGGGGCTTTCAGTTGGGTATTTTCATCCTGAACCTGTTTCAGGGAGGCGGCGAGCTGCTCCATTTCCTTTTTCTGGTCGGCGAGTTGCTTCCGGAGGCTGTCATAAAGCTGGTCGTTGACTTTCGACGCAAAGAGGTTTCGTTCCCCGGTGATCTTTTCGAGGTTTTTCTGGAGGGCGGCTTTTTCGGATTCCGCTTTTTTCAGGGAGGCCTCGAGTTCACCGTACTGTTTGGAAATGGAGTCGTTGGCCTTGGCGAAGTCGTTGCGCTGTTCGATGTTGACGACGAGGTCCTTCTTGAGTTTGGCGACATTTTCGCTGAGTTCGGAAATCCGGGATTCCTGTTTGGAGCGTTCCTCCTTGAGGACGGCCATTTCGCGTTTCAGGAAATCATTGTCCTTGCGCAGAGAGGCGGCTTCCTCTTCGATTTTGCGGGCGGCGTCGCCGGCGGAGACCTGTCCCGTCCGGAGTTTTCTTGCTTCGGCGACGGACTCATTGTATTGCCGGGTGGTTTCCTGGAGTTTGGCATTCAGGGAAGCCAGATTGTTTTCCGCCGTTTTGAGGGAGTCCGTCATGGATTTGATCTTTTCGGCATTCTGGGAAAGGACATTTTCCGTGGTTTTGAGACTGGCGGTGTATTTCCGGTTCAGTTCCGCGAAAGCATCGTCCCGCCTGGCTTTCTCGGCGAAGAGGGCTTTCAGGCGCTCCTCGAGCTGGGCGTATTCGGTGGAACGGTCGCGGAACGCCTTGGCGTAAGCGGCGCTTTTGCCCTGTTCGGCGGAAAGGAGCCGTTCCAGTTCGGCGGCGCGGGGCGTGGCTTTTTTCTGTTCTTCCTGAAGTTTTTCAAACTGGAGCTTGAGGGCGGCCAGCTGCTTGTCGAGCTGGTCGCGTTCTTCCATAAGTCCCTTGATCTGTTTGATGGCGGATTCCCCGCGTTCGGCGTCGGGCCGGAGTTTGGTCAATTCCGACTGGAGGTTTTCGATCTGTTTTTTCCGGAGTTCATTTTCCTGCATGACTTTCTTGAGATGCTCGTCGAAGGCCTGGCGTTCGGCGGCATCCTGCTTGGAAGAGGAAACGGCGGCGGTGGAAACGGATTCGGCGGGAACCTCTTCGCGCCGGGCTGTACGGCGGGCTTCATCGACGGCTTCTTCCGCTTTCTGTTTGGCGGAGACCAGACGGCGGCGGCAGAGGTTCAGGCGGTATTCGATGACGCTGCGGTTCCACTGGGGGTTCTGTTTCTGGACTTCGCTGAACGAGTCCAGGGATTTCTGGTACAGGGGAACGGCCTCGGCATACTTGCCGGAGATCATCTTCATTTCGCCTTTTTCATAGAATTCAAAGCCCTGGCGCCAGATATCCCAGAGTTCGCGGGAAACCCGTTTGTCGGGCGTGCTCATGGGACGGTCTCCCTGGGCGCTGGCTTCCGGCGTGCAAATCAGCGCTGAACTCAGGAAGAAGAGGAAGATCAACCCGTTCAGCAGAAGTGTTCTCATATTCATTTTTCAATCCTCCGTCGGTAAAGAGTCCGTGTCTGAAGTCGAAGAACGGACAAACTCCGCAAGTTTGCGGGCCAGTTCCCGGGACAGTTCGGCGGTGGCCAGAAACGTGCCGTCATCCGTCCAGGAAGACTCGCGGATTTGTCCTTTCTCATGAAGCAATGCGATAATATCCGGCCTGGAGGCCGGAATTTCAAGCCGGAAAATGAAAGTTTGCCGCCGGGCGTGCATGGAAATCGCCTGAAGCAGCCGGTCGAGGCCTTCTTTTTCGGTGCAGGAGATGAAAATGCCGTCCGGCGCGGCGGCGCGGATTTGTGCGCGGACGACCGGGTCTTTCTGGAGATCGCACTTATTGAAAGCCACGATCATCGGCTTGTCCGCGGCGTTCAGTTCGTTCAGGACGGACAAGGTCGTTTCCCAGTGGGAATGCACATACGGGCTGGAGATGTCGAGCACGAGGAGGATGAAGTCCGCGAGGACCGCTTCCTCCAGCGTGGATTTGAACGCTTCCACCAGCGAATGCGGAAGCTTGCGGACAAATCCGACCGTATCGGTAAGAAGCACTTCGGTCTTGTCCGGGAGGACCAGCCGCCGTGTGGTGGGGTCGAGGGTGGCGAACAGCTTGTTTTCCACCAGGACGTCCGAACCCGTGAGCGTGTTGAGCAGCGTGGACTTTCCGGCGTTCGTGTAGCCGATGATGGCACAGTTGGAAACCGGTCCGCGGAGACGCTCCTTGCGCTGGGTGGCGCGGCGGCTCCGGACCCGTTCGAGCTCCTCCTCCAGGATATCGATTTTCTTTTTGACCATGCGCCGGTCGTATTCGATCTGTTTTTCGCCTTCGCCGCGGGTGCCGAGCGCGCCGCCGCGCTGTCTCGAAAGATGGGACCATGCGCCGGTCAGGCGCGGAAGATAGTAGCGGTTCCGGGCCAGTTCGACTTGAAGGACCGCTTCCTTGGTGTGCGCGCGCCGGGCGAAGATGTCCAGGATGACCTCCTGCCGGTCGTAGACCTCCATGGAACAGGCTTTTTCGATATTGCGCTGCTGGGAAGGTCCCAGTTCGCAGTCGAAGATCAGGAGGGAGGCTCCGCGCGAGGCGGCGTTCTGGCGGATCTCCTCCAGCTTTCCGGACCCGACATAGAATTTCGGATTGATCTTGCGGAGGGGCGCGACCATTTCCCCGCAGACGGGGAGCCCGAGGGTGTTGACCAGCTCCCGCAGTTCCTCCAGATACTCCCTGGCGGCGGCAAAGGAGGAGTGCTGTTCCAGGACCCCTACCAGATAGGCCGGGGGCGGAGCTTCCGAGGGATCTTTTTCTTTGCGGTTTTCGTCTGGAATTGTCATTTAAAACTTGTTTTGAAAGAGTTTATAGTTTTTGACGAAATAAGAGGCTCCGGAATAGATCGTGAAGAATGTGACCGCGAGAAGAATGCAGTACCATGCGACCCAGATCGTCGGATGGAAGATGTTGAAGCCGAAAAGGCGGACCCAGCCGGCGCCGCCGATCAGCAGGGCAAGCATCTGAAACGCGGTCTTGAACTTGCCGGACTTGTCGGCGGCGATGACGACGCCGTCGCTGATGGCGAGAAGCCGGAGTCCCGTCACGAGGAATTCACGCGACAGCACGACCACCACGATCCAGGCCGGGATGATCCGGTAGTCCGCCAGCATGATGAAGACCGCCGCAATGAAAATTTTGTCCGCCACGGGGTCCATCAGCCGTCCGAAGTCACTTTCGCACTTGTATTTTCGGGCGATCTTGCCGTCCAGGAAGTCGGTCAACCCGGCCAGGACCGCGATGATGAAGGCGATCATGTGGCAGGCATCCGATACCTCGTCCGGGATTTTGACGAAGTTGATCTTGTCGGCGGAAATATTGGCGAAGACCACAAAGATGAAGATCATGACGATCCGGCTGATGGTCAATAGGTTCGGCAGATTTTTGATGAAACTCATAGGTCTGTTTTCCTTCAGGGAACAGTTGCTTCGATTTCGTATTCGGAGGCCTGGATCACGGCGGCGCGGACGATTTCCCCCTGTCCGACCGGCCGCCGGGTCCGGAGGGATACCCGGTTGTCGATGTCCGGCGCGTCGAACAGGGTCCGTCCGACTGCCCTGGAACGGCTGACAACTTCATCCACAATCACATCCGTTTCCTTCCCGACCAGGGCGCGGTTGTTCTCCAGAGAGATGCTCTTCTGGAGTTCCAGCAGGGCTCCGCGCCGTTTTTCCGCCAGGGCGGGGGACACCTGATTCGGGAGCTCCGCCGCGGGCGTGCCTTCTTCTTTCGAGTAGGCGAAGACCCCGAGTCGTTCGAACCGGGTCTCCCTGACGAAGTCCAGCAGTTTCCGGAAATCCGTTTCCGTTTCACCGGGGAAACCTGTCAGCAGGGTGGTCCGTATGGAATAGCCGATGGCGCGGATTTCGGAAACGACCTCGCGGGTCCGCTTCTCGAAGACTTTGCGGTTCATGGCGCGCAGAACCGGGTCCGCGATGTGCTGAACCGGCATTTCCACGCAGCGGATCAGATGGGCGGATTCCGCCAGGGCGTCCAGCAGTTCCGGCGTGACGCTGGCCGGGTGGAGATACATCAGGCGAATCCGGAAATCCCCCGGCAGCTTGTCCAGCTTGCGGAGAAGTCCGGCCAGACCGGGCTTCCCGTAGGCGTCCCGCCCGAACGCGCCGCTGTCCTGGGCGATCAGGATGAGCTCCTTCACGCCGGATTCGAGCAGCGCTCCGGCCTCCTTGACCACCGAGTCGGCCGTTCTGGAACGCAGCGGGCCGCGGATGGACGGAATCATGCAGTAGGCGCAATGGTTGTCGCAGCCGTCCGCGATCTTGAGGTAGGCATAATGCTGCGGGGTGAGCTGGATGCGCGGCGTTTCATGGGAATACAGATATTTCGGAGATGGGTGTTTTTCCGGAGTGTACGGGACGCCGTTCAACAGGGAAAGGGCGATTTTTCCGGCATCGGCGGCGGAATCGATGGGAATCCAGGCGTCGACGAACGGAAATCCGGCAAGGTCCTCCTTTTTGGCCCATTCGACGAAACAGCCAGCGACGAGGACCCGGCGGCCTTTCTTTTTCCGTTTCCAGCTTTTCAGCAACTGGATGACGGACGACGCCTCCTTCCGCGCCTCCCGGAGAAACGCGCAAGTATTGACAAATTGAATGTCCGCGCTTTCATCGTCCGCGGCGAGGCCGAATCCCGCGCAGAGAAAGGAGGCGGACGCCAGTTCCGTATCGACGAAATTCTTGGGGCATCCCAGGCTGGTGATCCGGACCATGCCGTGAAATTCGGGCTCATCCGCAGTGTTTTTTTTTGCTTTTCCGCTCAAGTTGAATCTCCTGATATGACAACACCCGTACTATAGCACGTTTTCCGCCGTTTCGCAATGCGGATGAATGGAATTTGTGGTTTTTTGTAAGGGTGCGCGGAGAGGCCGCCGGACCGGAGGCCGCCGGACCGGATTCTCCGAAAAATCGCAACTTTTTTTGTTTCGACGCTTTATTTCTCTTTTTCCTGTGCTAGATTGCAATGATACCTGTAGTTTTTTGAAAGAATGCCGGTTCAGGGGCAGGAGGATAAAATGAGCGAGAGTTTTGAAGCAAAGCTTGTGAAGAATTCCTCCGCGGAGAGCTTTCGGAAAGCCAAGCATCTTCTTCACGGAGGCGAACTTCTCTGCTGTCACGAGAGTGCGGCCAAGACGCTCCGCACCGTTTTCCGCGACTCCAAAGGGATCGTGACCCGCGTCGAAGTTTCGGGGTTTCCCTACGGTCCGTATTCCACGGTCTGTTCCTGCGGAACCCTGACCCAGGGGCTCTGCCCCCATGGGGTCGCCGCCTGCCTGTATCATGCGAAATACACCATCAAGGACCGCTCCGCCAAGGAGGTGCTCCATGACGCTCCGGCCCAGTATGCGGGGCTGAAATTCTCCGGAATGCCCGAGCTCCTGACCCAGGTGCTGGCCCCGCAGACTGCCCAGGTGACCATCACCGCCGATTCCGAATTCCCGCATGTCCCCAGCAAATGGGAGCGCACGATCTTCTCCCTGACCCTGACGCTGAGCGGACGGGAATACATCGGAAACCTGAACAATCTCCGGCAGCTTCATTTCGGCAAGAACCTGGCGGCGTCCCTGAAGCTGGACTCCTTTTCGCTCCAGGACCGCCAGATCATCCGTTTCCTGGCGATCAACGCGCAGCAGGAAGGTTCCCGCCTCTCGCTGGACGCGGAGCAGACCGCCGAATTTTTCCATTGCCTGGTCGGCTATCAGAATTTCACGCGGCTCGGGGAGAAGGTGGTGATCCACGGCGATCCGGCCGAGCCGGTCGTGATGGTCGAACGGGTCCGCGGCGGGTGCATCCTCCGTTCCGCCGTGATCGTGAAAGGGTCGCCCCTCCCGCTCAAGGATGTGAAGGTCATCACCGGACGCGCCGGCTGCTGGATGGGCATGCTGGGCGAATACTGGTGGATTCCCGCCCAGATGGATGTGGCATGGCTGCGCAACTTCCTCCGCACCACGGTCCAGCCCTGCGATGCCAAGGCGGCGAAGCTCCTGATCGCCTACAAGAATTCCCTGCCGTTCAAACTGATCGTGACCGGCAGCGTCAAGGTCAAGGAACGGAAGGTCAAGCCGTGCTACCAGGCCTCCCTCAACGCCAACTCCGAACTGGAGCTGGAAATCCTGTTCGATTACGGCGGACACCTCTGCAAGGCGGACCAGTCGCGTCTGGCTTCGTCCGGCGGACAGTTCTGGAAGCGCAATACCCGCGAGGAAGAACAGCTGGTCCGGGAACTGGTCAACTTCGGTTTTGAAATGCTCTCCGGGAGCTCCTCGGCGGACGGCGAGACCCGTCTGATCCTCCGGGACCGCGAGGCGGTCGGCGCGTTCATCGACGAGCTGGTCCCCCAATGGCTCTCTTGCGGACGCGAGTTCCTGCTCAGTTCCGAACTGGCGAATCTTTGCGGAGATTCCGGAAAACTTGCCATCCGGACGGAACTTCTCTCCGAGAACGGCGACGGATACGAGATCGCCGTTGAATTGAGCGCCTCTTCGGCGCCGGTTCCCTGGCGCGACCTGGTGTCCGCCGCGCGCAACAATGAACTGTTCATCGCCAATGCGCCGAACCGCTTCATCAAGGTTCCGCGTGCGTTGCGCAACCTCGCGCTGGCCATGAGCGAAACCGCCCTTCCGAAAAATGTTCGTCCCGAAGGAGAGGCCGCCCCTGTTTTGCACGACATTCTCTGTCTGCCGCGTCCGGCGGCCGTCCACTGGGCCGAGCTGGGGGCGGAGATTCCCGGAGCCGTTCCGCTGGAGTTCCTGCGCCTGAAGGCCGACATGGAATTTGCCGCGAAGGAAGCACTCGCCGGAACACTTGCCCTCGACAATCCGCTGTTCCGGGGAAACCTCCGGAAATATCAGCAGGCGGGCGTCCTCTGGATGAAGACGCTGGGCCGCCGTGGCTACAACCTGATCCTCGCCGACGAAATGGGGCTTGGAAAAACGGTGCAGACCCTTTCGCTGCTGGCGTCCGACAAGGCCGCCCATCTGCCCGCGCTGGTACTGTGTCCCACCAGCCTTCTGGAGAACTGGGTGCGGGAGGCGGAGAAATTCGTGCCTTCCCTCAAAGTCCTGGCCATCACCGGGCCGGACCGGGCGAAATTCTGGGAAAACGCTCTCTTCCATGACATCTGCGTGTCCTCCTATGCCCTGGTCAAGCGGGACGCGGAGCTTGTCCGCAACCTTCGTTTCAAGTATCTGATTCTGGACGAGGCGCAGCACATCAAGAATCCCTCCACGGGCAACTCCCAGATATGCAAGTCCATTTCCGCGGACCACAGGCTGGTGCTGACCGGCACCCCGCTGGAAAATTCCCCGGAAGACCTGTGGTCCATCTTCGACTTCCTTCATCCCGGAATCCTGGGGACGCTTGCTTCCTTCCGCCGGAAATACATCAATCCGGTGTCCGCGCCGGATTCCCGGGCGGAGCTCTCCGCCCGGATCTCCCCGTTCATCCTCCGCCGGAAAAAGGCGGAAGTCTATACGGAAATCCCGCCGAAGACCGAACAGCTTCTCTACTGCGAGATGGAGGAAGGGCAGCGCACCCTGTACGACCAGTTCCTTTCCGAAAGCCGCAGCAAATTCCAGCGGCTCCGGGCGGGGGACACCCAGATCTCCCGGTTCGATGTGCTTTCCTCCCTTCTCCGGATGCGTCAGGTCTGCTGCGATCCGGCCCTTCTGCCGGACTACGGAGAAGTCCGCTCCGCCAAGATGGAGCTCCTCAAGGAACTGTTGCTGGAAACCATCGACAGCGGACACAAGGTTCTGCTGTTCAGCCAGTTCACTTCCCTTCTGGCGATCGTCCGTCAGTGGCTGGACGCGGAATCCATCCGCTATGAATATCTGGATGGTTCCACCCATGACCGCATGGAGCGGGTGGATTCCTTCAACAACACCCCCGAGATTCCGCTTTTCCTCCTGAGCCTGAAAGCCGGCGGGCTGGGACTGAACCTGACTTCCGCCGACACCGTGATCCTCTACGATCCGTGGTGGAATCCCGCCGCCGAGGCGCAGGCCACCGACCGGACGCACCGGATCGGCCAGACCAAGAGCGTGAACTGCATCAAGCTGCTGGTGAAGGATTCCATCGAGGAAAAAGTGCTGGACCTTCAACGGTACAAGGCGGGGCTTTTCAACGATCTGGTGGAAGCCTCGACCGAATCCGCCGGTTCCATGAACCTCGAAGATTTCGAGTTCCTCCTCCGCGAATGATTCCTCCGCCCGATCAAGGGGGAATCGGAAGGGTGGGAATTCGATTTTTGATAATCATGGCTTTTTCGCGGAACAGATATGTTTCCGACTGATTCCCGGCGAGATTTTTGAGGATCGATGGAGAGAAAATTGAAAATGTCTGTTCCGGCAAAATTTTCAAAAGCGGTTTTTCTCGTTATCTATTCCGCATATCTTCTCTTCATTGCCTTGCTTGCAATCATTTTTCTGGGATATGCAATCGAGCGTTGGTAGTGTCCGGACTTTTTCGCACATTTGATATTCCCGATTGATTTTGAATTTCCGCCTTATCTTTGCGGTGAAGGGAACACAAAGATTGGAATTTTCTGTGATTATATGGAAGGCGGATTTTCAAGAAAGTTTATTCCGGGGGAGACTCTCACAAAATACTTGAAATTCGTCTATGACGGGTATACATTGGCTGAGGAACTGGACAGTCTGAATTCCATTCCTCATGAATACCGTTATGTCTGGCATCCCGCTGCCTGACGGGAAGAAACTTTACATATACAGGAAATAGAAGCAATAGCAAAGGCCATCACAAAAATGGAACATACTGCTAAGTTGTCTAATGCGGAAGCATTGCGGATAATCAATTCCAACTTGAATGTGCAAGTGTATCGCATATACAGAAGTATAGGATCTGTTATATGCATGGAAGCCTGTAAAGAGGAAATATTGTTAAAATCGCCTTCTCTTCCCGATGAGTTAAGAAAAAAGGATGTTCCCTTGCCAATCTTTTGTGTTTATTGTAGAATCAATTTAGCGCATTGGAAAATTTATAAAGGCGAAAAAATATTACTGACAAGTGGATTTTATTCATTATCAAAATGTGAGAGAATTTTAAATCAGCTCATTGGAGAAAAACTAAAAAAAGTGAGGGTGATCCTGAAACAGAGAGAATTGGGACTGGTTTTTTCAAATCAATATTCCATTGTTGTATATGAATTCGCCCAATATTATGGTGAAGATGCAAAGATGATAGTTTTTTGTGTTAACAATTCATGGCTGCGATATACTTTTAAGAATGAATTTGAATTAGTGATCGATGAATGATTCCTGATTGATTTGGGATTTCCGCCTCGTCTCCGCGGTCAATGGGACGCAAAGAGTGGAATTTTCCTATGATTATATGGAAGGCGTATTTTCAAGAAGGTTTCCGGGGAAACGCTCACAAAATACTTGAAATTCGTCTATGATGGCTATAAATTGGTCGAGGAGTTGGACGGTCTCAATTCCGATGCTCTTTCTCATCGTTATGTCTGGCAGCCCGATGCCGTCGGGCTGGATGTATCCCTCACCGTCACCTCCGGGAGCAGTGTGTACTTCTATCACCCCGATGCCAACAAAAACGTTACCGAGCTGACCGACAACCTGGGCGCTCTCGCGGCGCACTATGAATACAGCCCGTTCGGAATACAGACCGTCGCCACGGGGACGTTCGCAAATGAGAATCCATTCCGATTCAGCTCCGAATATTATGATGCCGAAACCAGGCTGGTCTACTACAACTACCGGTATTACTCCCCTCAGCTCGGGCGGTGGACAAAACAATATCCCATCGGAGAAAAGAGTGGAGTAAATTTATACGGGATGGTCGGGAATAATGTCATTGACAAGTGGGATCAGTTAGGACTGGAATGTTGTGGAGGAAAATTACTTTATCCAGGAGAACGTTGTTGCGCAGGAAAATATCCATATAAATTCAGAAAAAATTGTTGTAACGAAGAAGAGGGAATGGTTTATAGAAAAATTTCAGAAAAAAGATGTAACGAACTTTATTTGGAATGCCAAAAATCACTAAATAAAGGTATTCTTGCCTTAATAACGGATGAAAGTATAGGGCCAGCTGTACTTTCAACAGTGACATCTGCGGGTGTAGGTGCTTATGGAGGGGAAAAATTGCTCCGAATCTTTTATATGCAAAAGAGATGGGAGGTGGTCTTGCAGCAATCCCCGGCACTATCGTGACTTTCATCAATGTAAGAAGTTTTTTGGAAACAGAAGGGAAAAAGGCAAAAGAATGCAACTATATACGCCAGCGATGCATGAATCTTGATTGTATAGAGTAACATATCTAAAACGATAATGCCTCTCTTGAAAAATGAGGATACAGTGAAGATGAAGTAACACTTTTTTGAGCATGTGTTTTTTTATGACAAAAGAAAATGAGTTAAAAAAGGAATATAAAATTTGGCTACCGATAAGGCTGACCAAAGTATTGCGGTATGAAATCCCAATCAAGACAATGTGACAGAAAGGAATAAATATTGATGAAAACATTTTGGAGCATATTTATGGTAAATGCTTTTATAATAATATTATTATTACTATATATAAAATGTTTTGAGCCTTCATATGTAGTTATTCCGTCATGGATTATGCTTTTCCTGTTATATTTGATTCAACAAATTGAATTTTTTTCATATTTCAAGAAAACAATACAACTAAATACAGGAATTGCTATAATCAGGAAAAGTCTATCCATGGATATTGTGAATTTGATTAAGTATAATATGACCAGCAAGGTTGATTTTATCAATAATATTGTTTTCATATTTCTTGTAATATTATTGCAAACGAAAATTATTATGCGCTCAAATATAGATACTAATACAATTACTTTTCTTAAAATTATAAATCAAGCGCCTTTTTCAGTAATTTTTATATGCTTATATTTGTGGCATTTAATCTGTTTATTATCATACGTAATTAGACTAAATAGATTACAAAAAAGGTTGAGAAGCAAACTTCAATAGATAATGTCCAAAAAAATTCGCACATTCTGAGAAAAAGGGTTTGAAAAAGGTTTGTTTCCTGATTGGTTAAGGTTATGTGAATGTGCAAAAATGGAAGATATTAGAGCATGTGCGGGAACAGCGGGGAGGGCTGAAGACCCAATAAAAGATGGAGATCGTCCAGGTCGATATACACAGGGAGCAGGTAATGGATCACTATGGGGAGATAATTGTCAAACAGACGCAAGGCGAATACTTAGCAAGTGTTGCCTACAAGCACCGGATTGGATCCCAGATCTCTACGCGTATCCATTTAAGGAGATCTTCCGTTCTCTATTAAGAGATCTGATATTCTGACAGAAACTTTTTGTCTGACCTACGTTTAAGGCGTTCATGTAGCAGTGGAAATCGAGGCGTATGTACAAAAATCTTGATTTCTGCGATTTTGTAGAAGAGCTTACATTGGTTTGCGGTTGACCCCGAAAGCTGGACCGGTTGCATTGGTGTAAAACGGGTCGTAAATTACAGAGCTCAAGTTTTACACGAAAGGGGCATCGAAATGAAAAGGAAGTTTGACAGTAGGTTCAAAAGTCGGGTGGCGCTGGCGGCGCTGCGGGATGACAAGACGATCGCGGAAATTGCCGGGGAGTTTCAGGT
>MWCA01000007.1 GCA_002069785.1 Lentisphaerae bacterium ADurb.Bin242
TCGCGCTTGAGCGTGAGCGCTGCCTCGATCGTCAGCAGCTGCACGTTGATGTTGGTCATGTTCAGCGCGGCGCACTGGGCGGGCAGACGTCCGACGTAGGTGCCCTGGATGCCGTTCGAGTCGACCAGACAGGGAACCTCGACCACCGCGTCGGAGGGCAGGTTTTCGATCAGTCCGTGATTCAGCACGTTTCCGCCGATCTGGAACGGTTTGTTCGTGACGATCGCGTTCATGATGCCCGAGCCGTATTCGTGGGAAAGCTGGTGCGTAAGATTGGAATGATGGGTGATCTCCTGATACTGTTTCTTCCAGTTCTTGATCTGGTTGACGCAGCGGCGCGGATACTCGTCCAGCGGAATTCCGTATTCTTCGACCAGTTCCGGATAGGCGGACTTGATCCAGTAGGGGGCGTATTCGGCGTTGTGCTCGCTGGACTCGGTCACATAATAGCCGAAGCGGTTCATCATTTCCAGTCGGACCAGGTTGCCGTGTCTGTTTTTTTCGGAAAGATGTCCGCGGAATTTCTTCACGGTCTTTACGCCGAGCTTGCGCATTTCGGGATAGACGTCCCGGCCGTCCCTTGTCAGTTCGAGAAGCCACGCCATGTGATTGATTCCGGCAATCTTCGCGCGGTAACCGAGGTCCGCGGCGTGAATTCCTTTGCCGTAATGCTTTTCATAGTCGTACATCCCGAAGGAGTTCAGCAGCGATTCCACGCAGACCTGGACCGAATGGCAGAGGCCGACGGTCTTGACGGAAGTTCCGCGGAGCATCGCGCCGGTGAGCATCGCCATCGGATTGGTGTAGTTCAGGAACCAGGCGTTCGGGCAGACTTCCTCCATGTCGTGCGCAAAGTCCAGCATGACGGGAATCGTCCGGAGGGCGCGGAAGATGCCGCCGATGCCGAGGGTGTCGGCGATGGTCTGGCGCAGCCCGTATTTTTTCGGGATCTCGAAGTCGATCACGGTCGAGGGCTCATAGCCGCCCACCTGAATGGCATTGACCACGAAATGGGTTCCCTTGAGAGCTTTCTTCCGGTTGGCCGCGCCCAGGTATCCGGAGATCTTCGCGCGTCCCTGATTGATGTTTTTATTCAGGTTCTGCAGAACGGCCAAGGATTCCTTCAGGCGGTCCGCATTGATGTCGTACAGCGCGATTTCGGAATTCTGAAGCGATTCCCGGCACATGCAATCTCCAAGCACGTTCTTGGCGAAAACAGTGCTGCCCGCTCCCATGAAAGTGATTTTCGGCATTGAAAACTCCTGTTGGTTGAATTTCCTGATTTTCAGGTTGACGGTTACTATAAATTCCGTTCTGAAAAATGAAAGCGGTTTTTCCGGGAAAGAATGGAAACGATGTGCTTTGTGCGGTAATTTTGTGCTATTTTCAAATCCTCCGCGATTCGCTCCGGAAGGGAGTTTTCCACAAGGCCGGACGCCATGAAAACGCATTCCGCCGCGCATTGCGCACAGGGGAGAATCCTCTTCCCGATTCCTCCGCCGGAGAGAATTTTTCAAAAAAAAGACCCTTCCTGCAAAAAAAAAGGAACAAAGACTTGAATTTCAACGGAAGTTTGCTATATTAGTTGTCTTTATGTCGCCAATTGTGATTCCTTGTCGCGGCGGCAAAAAAGAAAACAGGGGCGGAACGGAAGGAACCGTTTCTGCCGGATTATAAACAGGATGAGTATAAGGTAAAATCCACAATGGTCAAAATCAGACTGAAAAAGACAGGTGCGAAGAACTGGATCAGCTTCCGGGTGGTTGCAACGGATATCCGTTCCTCCCGCGACGGCTACACCCTCGAAACCCTCGGATTCTACGATCCGAGACAGAGCAACGAAAAACTCGACGTCGAGCGGACCGAATACTGGATTTCCCAAGGTGCGCAGATGAGTGAAACCGTGGCGGATATCTACAAGCGCGCCAAAGAAGGAAAATCCAAAGTTCGCGGTGTGGCGGATCCTTATTCCAAAAAGAAAAATTTTAAAAAGGAAGCGGCCAAAGCCTGAGGACAGCCCGCAACGGCTGCGTTCACCGCTTCCCCCGGTGAGAATATTCGACGGGAGGCGGATACGTTCAGGAGGCCCTGTTCCTGCGGAGATTTGTTACCGTGGTTATCAAGGCATTAATGAAGTTTTTCGGTGCCGGTTCGGAAAAAACCGAAGAGAAGGCTTCCGCTCCGTCCCATGAAGCATCCGGAAACGCCGGCCGTCCCGTCAGCGTGAAGGATCTGGAAGGCTTCGTGGATTATGTGGTCAAGGCGCTGGTCGACTATCCCGACGAAGTACAGGTCACCACCAAAACGGAAGGCGATGACAAAGTCATCTGGATCACATGCAAGAAGGAAGACACCGGCAAGATCATCGGCAAGAAAGGGAAAACCATCATCGCGTTGCGCGCCCTGGTCGCCGGTGCGGCCGGAAGAATGCAGAACCGTGTGAAAGTGGAGGTGGCGGACTGAGACTTCGTATTGACATCATCACCCTTTTTCCGGAAATCTTTTTCGGCCCGCTCGGCTCCAGCATCGTGGGAAGGGCCGTCAAGGAAAACCGGGTGTGCATCAATACGGTCAATCTCAGGGACTTCACCCATGACAGCCGGCAGACGGTGGATGACAAGCCCTTCGGAGGCGGCCCGGGAATGCTGATGAAGCCCGAACCCCTCTTCGAAGCGGTGGAATCTTTGAAAACAAAAAACTCGACGGTGATTCTGACCGGTCCGCGCGGAGAACGGTTCTCCCAGAAAATCGCGGCGGAACTGGCCCGGGAAAGCCATTTGATTTTTATTTGCGGACATTATGAAGGCGTGGATGAACGGGTCCGGACCCATCTCGCGGATCGCGAACTTTCGATCGGAGACTATGTCCTGACCAGCGGAAACCTTCCCGCCATGGTCATGTGCGATGCGGTGGTCAGGCTTCTGCCCGGCGCCCTCGGATGCGGCGATTCGGATGCGGATGAATCGTTTTCCGCCGAATCCGGATTCCTCGAATATCCGCAATATACGAGGCCCGCGGAGTTCCGCGGGTGGAAGGTGCCGGAGGTGCTGCTTTCCGGCAACCATGCGCTGATCGAAAAATGGCGCAGGGACGAGGCGTTTCTGGAGACATTGAAGAACCGCCCGGACCTGCTGAAAAAGGAATTGAAATCGGAGGATTGAGAATATGAACGTGATCGACAAAATCGAAAAATTGCAGTGCCGGCAGGACATTCCGGAATTCAATGTCGGCGACACCGTCAGAGTCTACAACAAGATCGTGGAAGGCAGCAACGAGCGCATCCAGCTCTTCACCGGCGTCGTCATCGCACGCAAAGGCAAGGGCATCTGCGAGATGTTCACCGTCCGCCGGGTTTCCTTCGGCGTCGGCGTTGAAAAAGTTTTCCCCCTTCATACGCCCCGCATCGAGAAAATCGAAGTGGAGCGCAAAGGCCATGTCCGCCGCGCAAAGCTTTATTATCTGCGCGACAAGATCGGCAAAAGCGCGAAGGTCAAGGAAAAGAAGTACAAAGAGTAAGTTCCGGGGGTTTTTCATGCCCTCGCGGAAACAAAAGCGGACGGAATCCAATCCGGAAAAACGGACCGCTTTTTTTGAACTCCTCGCCTATGAGAAGATTCAATGGGACGAGGGGTTTTCTTTTGTCGCAGGAGTCGACGAAGCCGGACGCGGCTGCATGGCGGGTCCCGTGGTCGCCGCCGCCGTCGTTTTCACCGATCCGGAAAAAATCCCCGAAGGGATCAACGATTCCAAACAGCTCACGCCCGAAAAACGGATGGAGCTTCGTGAAAAACTGCTGGCCGAACCCTCGGTCCTCTGGGCCGTGGCCGAAGTTTCCCCGGAAGAGATCGACCGCATCAATATTCTCCGGGCAACCTGGAAAGCCATGGCAACGGCTCTTTCCCGGCTTCCGAAAATCCAGTTCGCGCTCGTGGATGGAAATCCTGTGCGGGGACTGCCCGTTCCCTCCCGCTCGATCGTGAAGGGGGACGCCCGTTCTCTTTCCATCGGCGCCGCCAGCATCCTGGCGAAAACGCACCGCGACCTTTACATGGAAGAAATCGCGAAACAATATCCGCAGTATTCGTTTGAAATCCACAAGGGATACTGCACGAAACTCCACATCGAGGCGGTCGAAAAATATGGTCCCTGCCCGATTCACCGCCGGACCTTCGAGCCGGTCAAATCCATCCTGAATCCCCCGGACGCCATCCAGCCGGACCTGTTCTGAACCTGAGACATTGCGGCTCATCGGATTCAAGCTCGAAAATCAGACCTCCCGGGTATTCTTACGCTGTGTTTCCAGTTTTTCCGCGTTCTCCCGGAGAAGGGAAATCACTTTTTTCCGGTCTCCGGCGTGACAACGCGCCAGCGGAACCGTCAGCCCCATGGAGACAATGTTGTCTCCGGAGGCGGTCCGCACCGGAACGGCGAAAGAGACGATTTCCAGAGACGGATTCTCCATGACGGAAATTCCGTCGCGGCGGATCGCGGCGCAGGCCGCCTCGAGTTTTTCCGGGGAATCGATGTTGTTCCACTGCGGGCCGGGCATTCCTTCCTCCCGCACCACATGCGCCCGGCGTTCCGGGCTCAGACAAGCGAGCAGAATCCGCCCGGAGACACTGTGATAGAGGGAAAGGGCGGCGTAAATCTCCAGGGTGTTGACCATCAGCGACCGCTGATACTGCGCCTGCGCCAGAATGGAAACGCGGGTACCCCGCAGGGTGGCGATCACGCCCGATTCCCGGGTGTCGTCCGCCAGGGCGCGCACGGCGCCGCGCATCTGTTCCAGCGCCGGAAAATCGAACGGGCCGCCCAGCGCCAGCTCCCGGAAATTCTCCCCGAGCTGATAGTGTCCGCAACGGGTCCGCCGGACATATCCGGGTTCAATCATGCTGCGGAGAATGTTGCAGAGGGTTCCCTTGTTCAGGGAGGTCACACGGCACAGCGCTTCCAGCGAAACCTCTCCGTCAAGACTGAGTTCCTCCAGAATCTGAAACACCCTGCCGATCACCTGGATCATGAAAATTCTCCTTTTTCAGACACTATAGCGCGCTTCTATTATTTTACAATATAAAATATCGTTTTTTTATATAAAAAAATTTGTTTTTCATCCGGATGGATATATGGTAATTGAAGAATCCGAAACCAAGGAGAAACAGCAAAATGCAGATCAATCATCTGGAAGATTTCAGGAAAAAAGTGTCTTCGGGGAAAATTGCGGTCGGGGCGGTCGTCACCCTGTCGGACATGGCGGTCAGCGAATGCGCGGGCGACTGCGGCATGGACTTCATCTGGATCGACGCGGAACACGCGCCGCACACGCTCGACACGATCAAGGGACATGTGACCGCGGTCCGGGGCACCGGCTGCGCCCCGTTCGTGCGGGTTTGCGACAACAATGCCGGGATTCTCAAGCCGGTGCTCGACCTCGCTCCGGCGGGCGTCATCATCCCGATGGTCAACAGCGCGGAGGAGGCCGAATACGCCGTGGCGGCCTGCCGGTACCCCCCGAGGGGATTCCGCGGCTGCGGCGTCCGCCGGGCAACCCGCTACGGGGAAACCAACTTTTTCGATTATCTCAAATATTCCGAGTCCGAGCCGCTGGTGATCATTCAGATTGAACACATCAACGCGGTCCGCAGCCTTGACGCCATTCTTAAAGTGCCGGGCATCGACAGCATCTGCGTGGGTCCCTGCGACCTCTCCGGCAGCATGGGCATCCTGAACCAGACGAACGATCCCGAACTCAACAAGGTGATCGACGAAATCTGCCTGAAAACGAAAAAGGCGGGAATCCTGCTCGGGACCGCCGCCGGAGGACTCCCCCGCTGGAAACAGCGCGGCGTGAACTGGATCGCCCTCGCCGGCGACTGCGGCTGCATGGCACAGGGATTCCGCCAGGTTCTCAAGGAGGCGCGCGACGTATGAAAACAGTTCTGATTTCAGGCGGGGAAGACGCGGTGCCCGCCCCGTACCTTCAGGAAATCCGCGATGCCGGAATCGAACTCGAATGCAAGGCTTGCACCACCGAAGACGAAGTGGTCGAATTTTCCAGGGACGCCGATCTCATCTGGATGTTCGGTCCCAACCGCGGGCTGACCCCCGGCGCGTTGGAGCGTCTCCCGAAATGCAAGGGAATTTTCCGGAGCGGAAGCGGACTCGACGCCCTTCCCGTGGAAGCGGCGCAAAAACGGGGCATCCGGGTTTACAACACGCCCGAATCCATCGCGGAAAGCGTCGCGGAGCACGCCGTCGCGCTTCTCTTTGCGCTGGTCCGCCAGATTCCGTATTATGATGCCAGCGTCAAAGCGGGGAAGTGGGGGGCCGCCACACATATCCGCTGGCACATCTCCGGACGCACTCTCGGATTGGTCGGCTACGGGCGGATCGCCCGCGCGGTCGAACAGATGGTGAAGGGGTTCCGCATGGAGGTGATTCACTTCGACCCCATGGCGCCGGACTCCATTCCGCTGGATGAGCTCCTTGCCCGTTCAGACTACGTTTCGCTGCACTGTCCGCTGACGCCGGAAACCCGGGGACTGTTCAACGCGGACAAGTTCAAATTGATGAAGCAAAACGCCCTGCTGGTGAATACTTCGCGCGGAGCGGTCATCAATGAAAAGGACCTGCTGGAGGCGCTCGAAAGCGGACATCTCGGCGGCGCCGCGCTGGATGTGCTGACCGATGAACCGCCCGCGGCGGACAATCCCCTGCTGCGCTGCGACAAGGTGATTCTTTCCCCGCATCTGGCGGCATTCTCGGCGGATTTCTCGAAGAATTTCTGGAGCTGTTCGGCGAAAAAGGTGATTGCCGTCCGCGACGAGTTGAAGTTGTAAGACAAACTCTCCAACTTACAAACTCACACTCCGCTGCCGTCGAATCCGGGAATGAAGTCCGAACTGGCGGACTCTCCTTCCTGGACGAATCCATCCTCGATGCCGGAATCGAAAAGATACTTTTCCACCCGGTCGTATTCCTCGTCGGTGACTTTGCGGGAAAGCTCGGGAAATTCGTTCGCCCATCCGCAGGGCACATACTGGCGCATCAGGCTGAAAAGGACTTCGCCCGGACGGAACTGTTCCGCCACCCAGTCAATGACGCGGAGCGTGTTTTCCACATGATTCGGGAGAAGCAAGTGGCGGATCACCACGCCGCCGGTCATCAGACCGTCCTCCCCGATGACATACGGCCCGCGCTGACGGAACATTTCCAGAATCCCGGCCTTCGCGACCTCGAAATAGTCCGGCGCATGGCTGTAACGGAGCGCCAGAATGTCGTCGGAATATTTGAGGTCGGGCAGATAGACCTGAACCCTGCCTTCCAGCCGCCGCAGATTTTCGGGGATGTCGTATCCGTTGGTGTTCCAGACCACCGGAACCGGCAGGGGCTCCGCAAGACTTTCCAGGATCGCTTCCGTGAAATGAGTCGGCGTCACCAGATTGATGTTGTGGGCGCCCTGCCCGATCAGCTCAAAATAAATCTCGCGCAGACGCGCCGCGCCGATCTCCCTGCCCTGAAACCGGGAACTGATCTCATAGTTCTGACAGAAAACGCAATGGAGGTTGCACCCGCTGAAAAAAATGGTACCGGAACCTTTCGTCCCGCTGATGCACGGTTCCTCCCAGTGATGCAAAGCGGCCCGTGCCACCACCGGATTCGTACCGCAGCGGCACGCGCCGGGGCCGTCTCCGGCTTTCACGGACACAGGGCGGACCGCATTGCATTTTCGGGCACAGATGGAACAGGGTTTCATGGGTTCGGTCTCCGGAAAAAGCCGGGTGTCATTTTTTGTTTCCATCGAAAAAAAATTCGCCGGGCGACGGAAATCCGGCCGTACGGCGAACTCATGTTTCATTCAACGGGACCGTTTTTCAGGAATGGTCAGAGCGTGCGATATGCGTCCCACTCGGGCTCATTGTCGAATATCCACCGGTAATACGGTTTCTCCGTCAGGAACTTGCCGGCATCCTCATCGACGATGACGGTGCAGTGCGGATGGAGTTGAAGCGCTGAACCGGAAACCATGGCCGTTACGGGGCCTTCGACGGATTTCGCAAGTATTTCGGCCTTTTCCTCGCCGGTGACGAGCATCAGTATCCGCTTCGCCTCAAGGATGGTACCGACGCCCATCGTAAGGGCGAATTTCGGCATGTCATTCGGGTTCTCGAAGAGCGGGGAATTCTGTGCAAACGTCGTAGGCGAGAGAGCCTTTGCACGCGTCCTGGACGCGAGGGAAGAAAGCGGCTCGTTGAATCCGATGTGCCCGGAACGGCCTATGCCGAGGAGCTGGATGTCGATTCCGCCGCATTCCACTATTTCCTTTTCATATTCGGCGCACTCGAAGGCAAGGTCGCCGGCATATCCGTTGGGGAGATGCGTATTGCGAATGTCGATGTTGACGTGCGAGAACAAATGCTTGTTCATGTAGGAACGGTATGAATTCGGATCGGTCGGCTTGAGCCCCACATACTCGTCAAGGTTGAATGTCTTGCAGAGCGAAAAATCGAGGCCTTCGTTTTTGTGCATTTCCCCCAGCATCGCATAAAGCTTTTCCATTGTTCTTCCCGTGGCAAGCCCCAGTGTGATGCCGGGTTTTTTCCTTAGCGCGTCAGCGATAAGCCTTGCGGTAAGCATTGCCGCGCTTTCCGAGGTGGGACGAATGATGATTTCCATTTTGCCATGACTCCTGAAGCAATTTTAAAAGTATTTATTTTGAGGGATGAAAAAGAATGGCGCAAGGTTCATCTTGAACTGCGGGGATAAACCGGAGAAAGGATGAACCGTCTGCACGGAAAGCAATTTACACTGGAACATAATCATTTTCAAATGGCGGAAGAAGAAACCGGTGAAACAACCCCTGCGCATTATCAATGAAAAAGCTGTTTTGTATGGAATTACTTCGGAAGCACACGCTTCATGGCGTCAACCTCGTTTTCACCATTTTCCAGAGGCAGCCGGACGATCCTGCGCTCGACCGCCGAACGCAGCAGCGCCATGGCAAGCTGGAAACCTTTGAAGGTATCCTCGCCGTTGCAGGGATGCTCCTTGACGCCGTCCAGCCACAGGGCAATGTCGGCGATGTAGCGCGCGCCGTCCGTTTCGTAATTGAAGCAGCCGGGACCCTCCTGATAGCCGTCCGCCTCGGTGCAGGCCCTCCAACCCGCGCCGATGATAACTTCGGCGAAGCCCTTGGTTCCCTGCACGACAAAGCGCCCCTTGTGCCAGGGATATTCGCTCTCTGGAACATCGGGGGACAGCTCGCCGCACTCGACGATGCCGCGCACGCCGTTCTTGAATTGAATGAAGCCGCCGGCATACTCCGGCGAGGGATGATTGTCCTCCAGCTTGCCGCGTCCGTGTATGGTTCCGGAAACCCACAGCGCATCGTCGTTGCCGTTGTACATGCGGATGTAATCCATCACATGAGTGACCATGTGGAAATACCATCCCCAGACATGTGCGTAGATTGTCTGGATGCGGCCCAGCTTGCCGCTGTCAACAATCTTCTTGACGGCCTGATAATGGTCGCCGTACTTCTGCTGATGGCTGACGCAGAATTTAATTCCGGCGTTTCCGGCCATATCATAAATTTCCCTGGCCTCGTTGAAATTGGTGGAAAGGGGCTTCTCCAAAGCAATCAACTTAACATTGTGGTCGATGCCCAGCTTGAACAGCCCTTTGCGCAGGGCGGGAGGGGTGCAGAAGCAGAAGACGTCGGGACTGGTTTCAGACAGCATCTTCTCCGCGTCGGTGTAGAGGGGAGGATTGCCGCTCTCGGCTGCAGCGGCGTTCAGACGCTCGGTATCCGTGTCGCACAGTCCGACAAGCCGGAAACGGGGGTCACGGCTGAAAAGTTTGGCGTGCATCTTGCCGCGCTTTCCAGCGCCCAGCACCGCCACAGTGTAGGTTTTACTCATGAGGTCTTCCTCCTGCAACTTTATATGGATCATTGAAAAAGGGACGGGCGTAAAGTCCCGCCCCTTTATGTTTGGCATGTTGTGCGATGAATGGAGATTATTACTTCTTCCAGGCCTTGAGCACATCGATGACGTACTGAACCTCGGCATCGGTCAGCTCCGGGAACATGGGCAGCGAAATGCAGGAAGCGGCGTTCTTCTCGGCGTTCGCAAGAGACCCGGCGATGCGGGCGCTCTTGCCCCACGGGAAGCCTTCCTGCTTGTGGATCGGAATGGAGTAATGCGTCTTGGCGTCGATACCGTTGTCGTTGAGATACTTGAGCAACACGTCGCGGTCGGCGGCATTCACGGTTTCAATCTCATAGAGGTGATAGACGTGACGGTAGCCGGGACGATGGCAGGGAATGGTGATGAATTTCAGACCCTTCAAGCCCTTGTCGTATTTGGCAGCAATCTCGATACGGCGGTCGGTCCATGCGGTGATGTGCTTCAACTTGGCGCTCAGAACGCCGGCCTGGAGGTCGTCAAGGCGGCTGTTGAAGCCGAAGCTGTGGTGGTCACGGGCGGCGGAGCCGTGGTTGCGCAGCTTGCGGACGGTATCGTTCACATACTGATGGTTTGTCCACAAAGCGCCGCCGTCGCCGAAGCATCCGAGGTTCTTCTGGATAATGAAGCTGGTGCAAACCACATCGGAAAGTTCGCCCTGTTTGAAGTTTTTGCCCGCGCCGTCGATGCCCTGGGCATTGTCTTCGATGACCAGCAGGCCGAACTCGTCGGCGATTTTGCGGATTTCATCCATCGGAGCGCACTGGCCGTACAGGTGAACCGGAACGATGGCCTTGGTGCGTTTTGTAACGGCCTTGCGGATGGCCTTGGGATCAATGCAGCGGGTGTTCTCGTCGCAGTCGACAAGCACCGCGGTGGCACCGGCAATCCAGATGGCCTCGGCGGTGGCAAAGAAAGTGTTGGCATTGGTGATGACTTCATCGCCTTCCCCTATGCCCATCGCCATGAAAGACAGCCACAGCGCATCGGTACCGTTGCCCACGCCAATCGCGTATTTCGCTCCCGCATACTTCGCCAGTTCGGCTTCGAACTGTTTCAGCATGGGACCCTGCACATAGCTGCCGCTCATCAAAACCTTTTCAATGTTCGCATCAATCTCTTTTTTGATGCTCAGGTATTGCTTTACATGACCGTAAAAAGGAACCTTGACCTCTGCCATAACAATTTTTCCTCCCGTTTAATAAATGAAGCAAACATTACCGATCTATTACTATAATACAGTTCGCCGCACATTTCAATGACGCATATCAAAAAATGCTGAAAAATGCCACAGATAAAGCCGTCCGAAAGCACCGGTTCCGCCGGTGGAAGCGGATGCGGAAATCACAGGTTGTAAAAGTCCTTCGGTCCCTGGAAGGCCATGCGGCGGACAAGCGCCGCCGCGTCATCCATGGGGATCTGGCCGCGGAGAACGAACGCCGAAACCACATCGCATAGGACGCGGCGGAACATCTCGAAGCGCGAACCGTAGCTGAGAATCTTGCGGGAATCGGAAACCATGCCCGCGAAGTTGGAAAGCAGATCGACCGAGCCGATGTATTCGAGCTGGCGGCGCATTCCTACGGGAGTGTCGTTCAGCCACCACGCGGACCCGAGGCGGACGTTCGCGCCGAACGCGCGGGCAACGGTTGCAAGGGAAGCCTGATGGCCGGGCTCGAGACAGTAAAGAACGACCTTGAGGCGACCGTCGAACTTGTTGAGGAAGCGTCCGAGGGGCTTGACGATATCAATCATGTGATCGGAAACATCACCGCCGGAATCGGGTCCGAGGGTCTTCATCAGAACGTCGCGGATGTCGCGGACCGCCCCGATATGCATCTGGAAAACCCAGCCGGATGCGGCGTCCATCTCCGCGATCTTCACGCTCATATACGACATATAGTCATTGATCTCCGCGCGGGAGAGGGATTCGTTCGCAAGAGCCTTTTTGAAGGCGCGTTCGGCATCGGCCCGGGAGGCGTCCCCGGACAGCGGATACTCGATTCCGTGGTCGCTGGCAGCACATCCTCTTTCCGCAAAATAGTCATGGGATTTCTGAAGCACGGCCGCGAGCTCGTCCACGGAGGAGATCGTCACGGAGAAGCGTCCTTCGAGACGCTGAATATAGGATTTCCAGGCAGGAGAAAAAATATTGACGGCCTTGTCCGGGCGCCAGGTCGGACGGACCAGGCGGCGGCCCATGGCGGCGTTCACGGCGGCATGGGCTTCGAGGAGATCGGCCGGATCGTCGGTGGAACACATCACTTCCACATTCATGGACTTCAGCAGTTCCTGCGGACGCTTGGCGCTGGAAGCAAGCGTTTCGTTGATCCTGTTCCAGAGTGTTTCGGCGGTGTCCTGATTGATCCGGGCATCCCGCAACCCCAGTCCGCGGCGGAGGTCCAGATGAATCCATTCATAGACGGGATTTCCGGCCAGTTCCGGGAAAATCCCCGCCAGCTTGAGCCATTTTTCCTTCGGGGCGGCTTTTCCGGTGATGAATTCCTCGGATACCCCGCGCTTCCGCATCATTTCCCAGACATAGTGGTCCGTGGCGGCGCAGACCTGCCAGGCGTCGGAATAGTTTTTGTTGGCCGCGATCTCCGCCACATCGGCATGATTGTGCGCATCCACGACGGGCAGCGATTTCACTTCTTCATACAGCGCGAGCGCCGTATCGTTTCCCAGCAGATACCTGTCATCCAGAAATGCCATATTTCCATCCTTTTCATTCTGAAAATGTTTTCCCAAAAGCGGACAAATCAATATAACCGCAAAAAACGGATAAGTCCAGAGTTTTTATGGAAAAGCCGGAAAAAAAAGAGGCTTTCTTCCATGAATTTGTGTGAAATTGACGTCAAGATGTTTGAAATTTTTTGGAGAAGAACCCGAAAAAAGGAGCCTTCACTTTCCGCCGGCAAGAATGACCAGACTGCCGCTTATAATCAGAGCCGTGCCGATCAATACATGAATCGAAACGGTCTCATGCAGAAAGAGAAAGCCGAGAACCACCGCAAAGGCTACGCTCAACTTGTCCACCGGCGCAATTTTGGAAACATCCCCGAGTTGAAGAGCCTTGAAATAGAAAAGCCAGGAAAGCCCGGTGGCGATCCCCGAAAGAACCAGGAACATCAGATTGCGCCGGGAAAGTTCCTTCATCTGGGAAAGGCCGCCGGTCACCAGAACAATGCCCCACGTGATGATCAGGATCACGGCGGTCCGAATCGCCGTGGCAAGATTGGAATTGATGCCGGAGACTCCGCACTTGGCCAGAATGGCGGTCAGCGCGGCAAAAAAGGCCGATAAAACTGCATAATATTTCCACATGAAAGTCCTCTCGTCCGGGAATTCCGCAAAACGATGATGTCAACAGCTGCATGGAAAAGATAATCCGCGCTGTCATTTTTTCAACAGGCGAACCGGAAATTATATTTTGCCGCCCCCTTTTTTCCCTTTCCCGGGTTTGAGCGTCGACGGGTCCGGTTGAAAAAATTTCATTTTTTTTTATTTTTCGATTTGCAATTTTGAAAATACTCCGTATACTTCGCTTCTGGAAGGAAAAATCTTCCCTGAACCTCTAACCTAGGAGAAGCAGTCATGGTATTGATTTGTCCGTATTGTGACATCGAAATTAATGAAAAGCTGGTGGAAGCCGAGGATGGCTGCTGTCCTGAATGCGGTACTTTGATTACCGCAAATTCGGTCGTCGACGAATATGAGGAAGACGAGTACGATGATGAATTCACGGACGAATTCGACGACGAGGATATCGAAGAGGAAGATGAATTTGCCGACATCGATTTTGACGATTTCGATGACGATGAAAAGAAATCCAAGTAAGCACGTCATGAACTCTTTTTTCCCCGCTTTCCATTCCTCCGGCAGGATTCCGTTTTTTCCCTCTTTCTGAGGGGTCAGGAGTTTTTTGTCCATGTCTATTGTCACCATTGTGGGCGCGGGTATGATGGGTTCGGCCATGAGCCGTCCCGCGCGGGACAACCATCACGAAGTGCGCCTGGTCGGAACCCCGCTCGACTGCGCGATCATTGAAGAAGTCTCCGCAACCTCCCGCCATATCCCGATGAAGCGGACGCTCCCCGACGGGATACGCTGCTTTCAGGTCGAGGAACTTGAGACAGCCCTGGAAGGCACGGAATACGTCATCTGCGGCGTCAGCAGCTTCGGTGTGGACTGGTTTGCCGAATATGTCCTGCCGCGCCTGCCCCTCGATGTGCCGGTGCTCTCCGTCACCAAGGGGCTGCTGGACTTCCCCGATGGTTCCCTGGTGACGTTTCCGCGTTTCCTGAAATCCAGGCTTTCCGAAAAACAGAAGGGACGAATCGAATTCAACGCGATCGGAGGTCCGTGCACCTCCTACGAACTGGCAGACCGTCATCAGACGATGGTCTGCTTCTGCGGCGAAAATCCGGCCACGCTTGAAAAATTCAGGAAACTGCTCGCCACCGACTATTATCACATCGCTGTCACCACGGACATCGAAGGCGTCGAAGGATGCGTCGCCATGAAAAACGCATTTGCGGTCGGAGTCTCCATTGCGATCGGCATGGCGGAAAAACTCGAAGGAAAAGACGCCTATATGTACAATCCGCAGGCCGCGCTCTTCGGACAGAGCTGCCGCGAAATGGCGCGGATCGTCCGGCTGCTCGGCGGAGACCCCCTGACGGCCGCCGGAATTCCCGGAGCCGGGGACCTCTTCGTAACGATTTTCGGCGGGCGGACGCGCCGCCTTGGATACCTTCTCGGACTGGGTAAAAGCTATGCCGAAGCCCAGGAAGAACTCAAGGGGATCACACTCGAATCCGTCGTCATCATCACCCGCGCCGCCCGGGCGCTCCGGGTCCTCGCACAGCAGAAACGCGTGGACCTTCAGGACTTCGCCCTGCTGCTTCATCTGGATGAGATCATCAACCAGGGAGCGCCCGTGAACATCCCCTGGGACCGGCTCCGCTGAATCTTTCCATTCGAAATTATTTCAGGCGCATCTGCGGAAAAAGCAGAACGTCCCGGATGGATTCGGCTCCGGTGAGGAGCATGACGAGACGGTCCACGCCCATTCCAAGACCGCCGGCCGGCGGCATGCCGTGTTCCAGCGCCGTCAGGAAGTCCTCGTCGATGGCTTCGGAGAGATTCCTGCCGTCGCGGATCGCCTGCTCGGTGAAGCGCCGGCGCTGTTCGATGGGGTCGTTGAGCTCGGAATACCCGGGCGAAATCTCCTGTCCGTTGATCTCCAGCTCGTAGACGTCCACCACGGTGGGATCGTCCTCGCACACCTTCGCCAGCGGAACCAGACAGGCGGGCAGACGGATCACGAAGGTCGGCTGGATCAGGGTCTGTTCGATCAGTTTCTCATAAATCTCATGCGCGATTTCGAGGTCGTTCATTTCGGGGGTCACGGTGATTCCGAGTTCCCCGGCCCGGACCCGTTTCCGATCGAGGGACAGTTCGTACCAGTCCTTGCCGGCGTGTTCGCGGATCAGGTCGCAGTAGGGGGCGCGACGCCAGGGGCGTTCCAGGTTGATGACGCGCCCGTTGGCGTGCTGAATCTGGAGGGTGCCGAACAGTTTCTGCGCAATGGTCGTGACCATCTCCTCGATGAGTTCCATCATGGAACGGCAGTCGCCGTAAGCCTGATAAAGTTCGAGCATGGTGAACTCGGGATTGTGGCGGCGGTCGATCCCTTCGTTGCGGAAGTTGCGGTTCAGCTCGAAAACGCGCTCGAAGCCGCCGACCAGCAGACGCTTGAGATAGAGTTCCGGCGCAATGCGCAGGAAGACGGGACTGCTGAGCGCCTCGTAATAGGTCTTGAAGGGATTGGCCGCGGCGCCGCCGGGAATCGGCTGGAGCATCGGGGTCTCCACTTCGAGAAAGCCCCTTTCGATCAGGAACTTGCGGATTTCGCCGATGATGGCGAAACGCTTCATGAAGACCGCGCGGCTGTCGTCGTTGGATATGAGGTCGAGATACCGCTGACGGTAGCGCTGTTCGATGTCGGTGAGGCCGTGGAATTTTTCGGGAAGCGGACGCAGGGATTTGCTCAGGAGGGTGATCCTGTGCGCCTTGAGCGTGAGTTCGCCGGTGCGGGTGATGAAGGGAACGCCGGTCACGCCGACGATGTCGCCGAGGTCCAGTTTCTTGAAGAACGCAAAGTCATCGTCGGTGATCGTTCCGCGCTGGACGTAGATCTGCATCCGGCCGGAGGAATCCTTGATGTCGGCGAAAATGGACTTGCCCATGGAACGGAACGCCGTCATGCGCCCGGCGATGGTGAATTCCTCCTGCGTTTCGGATTCGGGTCGGAAGGCGGCGCGGACCGCCTCGATCTTCACGACGTTGTCGAAACGGCGTCCAAAGGGGAGAACCCCGCCCTCGGCGAATTCACGGGCCTTGGACGCGCGTTGTGCAAAAATATCCTCGCTCTTCGGTTCGGTCCCTGTAGGATTGCCGACGTTTTCTTCACTCATGATATATCCTTTCAAAAACGGAAAAATTACATTTCCAGCAAATACTGATAAATCATCTCGCCGCTGTTGGGAAGCGCCTCGTGTCCGTAGTCGGGATAAAGGACGATGTCCTTGGGCGATTTGATCTTGTTGTAGGCGGCGAACTGGGACGACGGCGGACAGATCGTGTCCATCAGTCCGGTGAACATCTTGACTTCGGCGGTGATGCGTTCGGCAAAGAACTGGGCGTCGATGTAGCCGAGGTCGCGGAAGAGCTGCTCTTCGCGTTCATGCCGGGGATCGTATACGCGGAAGAAGTCCCGGATGTCGTGATAGGCGTTGAGCGCCAGGTCCATTTCCCAGATCCTGCGGTAGTCGCAGAGGAACGGGTAGACCGGCGCAACCCGTTTCAACCCTTTGACGAGTCCCGCGCAGACGAGCGTCAGCCCGCCGCCCTGGGAACCGCCGGTCACCCCCACACGGGATTTGTCGACCCATTCCAGTTCCATGGAAAGCTCCGCGAGACGGGCGCAATCCAGATACACATGCCGGTAATAGAGATTTTCGGGACCGTCCAGATAGCCCCGCGTGAAATAACTGTTTCCGAAGGAACTGCCGGTGCGCAGACCGGTTTCCTGCGAAGTGCCGTGCTGTCCGCGGCAGTCCAGGCCGACCACGGTAAACCCGCTGGCGGCGTCGGCCAGATACCCCATCCAGTCGCCCGCGTTTCCGCCGAGACCGTGAAACGTGATCTTGAGCGGCGTTGGGGCGTCGAGCTTCTTCGGACGCGCCAGACGGCCGTGGATCTTCGCGCCGTTCGTCCCCATGAAATAGAGCTCGAAACAGTCGGCGACCGGACTTTTGAATTCGGCCGGGACCATTCGGAATTCCGGATCGACCGCATGGAGTTCGGCAAGCGCCTTGTTCCAGTAAGCATCGAAATCGGCGGGCTTCGGGTTGCGTCCTTCGTACACTTTGAGCTTTTCCAGGGGCAGATCGATCAACGGCATAGTCGGCTTCTCCTTCGTTTCAATCAAAAAGCGATATATAAGATACCGCATACCCCCCTTGTTTTCAAGTCCATTCGCACATTTTTCCGTTTTTCGCGGTTGACTTTTCCGGAATGGGGTGCTAGGTTGTCGGAACAGGTAAAAGCACGACTCAAGAAAGGAGGTCCGCCCATGTTTATCCCGACCATCGCCTGTTACGGTTGCAGCCTCACCCCGCTGCCCTGGAAACTCCAGTTTGTGAATCCGGACCATGTGTATCTCGCATGGGCAATTGTCCTGTTCGCCGTATTCCTCATATTCCTTCCTTTTCTGAAAGGCTACCGGCTGGGAGGCCATGTGCCCTACTCTCTGACCAGACACATCATCCTCACACTCGTTCTGATGCTGCTTCCGATCGGATTTTTCATCCTGTCGCCGTATCCGCTCAGCTTCGGAGGATCGCTTCTGGATTTGTTCTATCTGCCGTTTTATACACTGATCGGTATTTTGTCTTCCGCCCTTTCCTTCGAACTGCCCAAAATCCTTGGGCTTCTGGCGGGCTTTCTCGTATACCTGTTCTATTGTATGGTTGTGGCATGGATCATGCTCAAGGTGGACCGCTGGCTGTACAAAAAGCAGAGCACCGTCGATCCGGGGATATAGTAAGGCACACCCGAAAACCGGCAATCAGCGGATCAGGAGATACTCATGAACCCTGTCTTCCAAATGAGCTGAAAAATGATCTGGCTTACCCATGCCCACCCCGGACATTCGGTTATTCTTTTGCCGTGGGAGTTTCAGTTTGCTTCCGACGGAGCCCTCTGGATTGTCTTGGGAATTGCCGTCTTTACCATCCTCGCGGCCTGCCTTCCGTTTCTGGCCGGATACCGGCTTGGGGAACGGGTTCCCTATTCCCCGATCCGGCACATTGAATATACGCTGCTGGTCATGCTGCTTCCCTTCGGAATCCTGGTTTTATCATCGTCCGGTTCCATGAACTTCGGACTCTCTTTGACGCTTCTGCTCTATCTGCCGGCAATCCTCATGATCGAAGCCGTAATTGCGCTTTTTTCTTCCCGGGGAGAATGGTTTCTTATTTTAACCGTGCTTCCTGCTTATTTCTTCTATTGCACGGTCATCGCCTGGATATTGCTCCTCCTCGACCGCCGGCTGTACAAGACGCAAAGCACCGTCGATCCGGGAATCCAATAAAAAGCAAACGGAAAAAGTGATCAGCGGACGAAGGAATAAAGGAGGCGGATTTCTTCCGGCCAGCGGGTTTCGTCGATGGTCTCCAGCACCATCGGGATGTCGTCCAGATGCGGATCGTTCATGATCCGCCGGAAGACTTCCAGGCCCAGTTCACCCTCGCCGATGCTCTGGTGACGGTCGAGGCGTCCGTTCAGGACGCTCTTGGTATCGTTCAGGTGCATTCCGCGGAGGTAGCGGAAACCGATCAGGGAGTCGAACCGCTTCATCACGGCGTCATAGGAGTCCTTGATATCGTATCCGGCGGCGAACGCGTGACAGGTATCCAGACAGATTCCAACCCGGGAATGGTCGCGGATCAGTTCGAGCAGACGCGCCAGCTCCTCGAAGGAAGCCCCCAGGTTGCTGCCCTGTCCGGCCGTGTTTTCGATCACCGCGCAGACATTCTCCGTCTCGTCCAGCGCCCGGTTCACGCACCCGGCGATCAGCTTCAGGCAGTCGTCCGGCGGGATCAGCTTGAGATGGCTTCCGGGATGGAAGTTCAGACAGCACAATCCCAGCTGCATACAGCGCTCCATCTCATCCTTGAACGCCCGGTACGAGCCTTCCCGCTTTTCGGGATCGGGATTGCCGAGGTTGATCAGATAGCCGTCGTGTGGGAGGATATACTTCGGCGGAAAGCCATGCTCTTTGCAGTTTTTTCGAAAGGCGGCGATGGATTCCGCGGTCAGCGGCGGAGCGCTCCACTGGCGCTGGTTCTTCATGAACATACCGAAGGCTTTCGCCCCGATCGCGGCCGCGTTGAGCGGCGCGTTCTCCACGCCTCCGGCGATAGACACATGAGCTCCGACGTATTTCATGATCCTGCCCCCTTTCCGTTGAAACGGATTGCGAAAAAAAACGGGTTCAGCGGTAACGGTAGGTCTGCTGAACTTTCGGCACCTTGATTTCCTCCAGTCCGAGGGCGTACCACATCTCCCCCAGATCGGCGTTGGAAAAGCTCTTGACCTTGTTGTTGGCAAGCGCCTCCCAGTTGTGGAGAATGACCTCGTTGTCGGTCTTTTTCTTGGCGTCGGCCAGCAGTTTGAAAGCTTCGTCGGTACGGTTCTGCTTCACGAGGATCCACGCATACAGGGAATACGGAAGGACGCAGGCGGGTTCCTTGAGCTTCCGGCATTTCTTCTTGAAAAATTTATCGATTCCGTCCTGGTTGAGCATATGCATGCGGGCCATTTTCATGCAGATCGCCTGGACGTCGAAAAGCAGACACTTCGGCAGGAGGGCGTCCACCTTGTCGAATTCACGGAGCTGGTAGTAAAACGCCATCTTCATGGTGTTGACCTGACGGTCCAGCAGGAAGCTCCAGCGGTAAACCGGGGTAAAGAGTTCGCAGGCTTCCAGCGCCTGGCGGATTCCGGCGTTCTGCTCCTTTTCGAGCGCCTGCATCATGGTCTTCGGACTGCCGGCCGGTTTGCGCATGAACTGGTTCTGCTTCAAGGTGAGCTTCTTCTGAACCTCCTGCATGACGTTCTGAATCGCGGCGTTGATCTTTTTGATCCGGATGCGGATGACCTGGGAGATGATGATGACAACGGCGAGCATCACGAACATTCCGATGGCGATGCTCCAGCCCCGGGGGACTCCGCAGAGGGCGGCAATCCCTCCGGCCGCGCCTCCGGCGAGAACGGCAATCAGCAGAGAATACATATTCCGACTATCCTTGTATACGGGTTGATCTTCCAGACACACAATGCGATTTTGTCAATATACCATCAAAAGCGGGAGAATCAACGGGGACATCCGAAAAATCGGGCAAAATCTTCCGTGGAACGGAAGTGTACGGCGTTCCAGCCGAGCTTGCGGGCGCCCTCGAGGTTGACAAGCCGGTCGTCGAAGTAGACCTCCGGGACTCCGTAGCGGCGCTCGAACTCCCGGTAGATCCGCTCGTCCGGCTTCATCGCGCCTACCTCGAAGCTGAACACTCCGCCGAGGGCGAGATGGCAGAAGTCGTTCCGGCGGAAGAACTCGCGGATGTGGATCGAAGAGGTGTCGGAAAGATACGCGAAGGAATAGCCCCGTTCCATCACCGCACGGACGGCGTCCGCCATGCCGGGAATCGAAGGTCCGATGCAGAGATTCCAGAGTCCGACCAGTTCGGCGCGGGAGAATTTCCCGTCCGTGAAAGCGTCAAACTCGTCCAGGAACTCCTCTTCGGAGATCCGGCCGGACTCCAGCAGACGGCATTTCTCCAGGAATCCGGGAACGGGGGCGCGGTTCAAACGGGCGATCAGGCGCTCCGGATGAATGGAGCAGCAGACTCCGCCGACGTCCAGCGCGATGATTTTGCGGTCCGGGCTCATTATTTTTTCGAGTTCGAGGAGTGGCGGAGCCAGGCTTCCACGAAGGGATCAAGATCGCCGTCGAGCACCGCGTTGACGTTGCCGGTTTCATAGTCGGTGCGGAGGTCTTTGACCATCTGATACGGCTGCAGGACATAGGAACGGATCTGACTGCCGAAGCCGATCTCGGACTTCTCGCCGGAAATGTCGGCAGCCTCCTTCTTGCGCTGTTCCTCGGCGCGTTCATACAGGCGCGCCTGGAGCATGCGCATGGCCATGGCGCGGTTCTTGTGCTGGGAGCGCTCCACCTGGCAGGCGACCACGATGCCGGTGGGAATGTGGGTGACCCGGACGGCGCTGTCGGTCCGGTTGACGTACTGCCCGCCCGCGCCGCTGGCGCGGTAGGTGTCGATCTTCAGGTCCTTCTCGTCGATCTCGATGTCGAGGTCCTCGGTCAGCTCGGGGAAGGCGTCCGCGGAAGCGAAGGAGGTATGACGCCGCGCATTGCTGTCGAACGGGGAGATGCGGACCAGCCGGTGGATGCCGCGTTCCGCCCGGAGATAGCCGTAGGCGAATTCGCCTTCCACGCGGAGGGTCACGCTTTTGATGCCGGCTTCTTCGCCGGGCTGCATGTCGATGATCTCATCCTTGAAGCCGCGGCGCTCGAACCAGCGGCGGTACATACGCATCAGGATGCTGGCCCAGTCGCAGGATTCGGTGCCGCCGGCGCCGGCGTGGATGAAGAAGAAACAGTTGTTGCGGTCGAACTTGCCGGACAGGAAGCTGACCAGTTCGAGTTTGTCCAGAGACTTGGAAAGGGAAGCCCAGGCGGTGTCCGCCTCGGCAAGGAAACTTTCATCTTCGAGGGCGAGTTCGGCAGTGGCGTGGAAGTCCCCGACGGCAGTCAGGAGCTTGAAATAGGGTTCGGTGGCGTTTTTACAGGCGCTGAGGCGCTGCACGGTCTCCTGCGCCTTTTCCTTGTTGTCCCAGAAATCCGGCCGGGACATTGTTTTTTCGATCTCCGCCATTTCCTGTTTGTATTTTTCGATCTTCAGAAAATCATAAAGATGGGCCAGTCTTGTATCCGCGTTTTGTTCGCAAGCCTTGATTTCTTCAATAAGCATGATATTTTCTCAATCCGGTGCGTTGTTTTCGTGTCGAATGCGTGATATATTTCCTATTAACATTAGTTTCTCTTTATGAAAATTCAAGTATGAGGAGTTAAAATATGCTTTCAAAAACAAGCCTCGACTTCCTCGAGCGCTTCCTGAAAAGTTCCGGTCCCTCCGGGTTCGAGTTCGAGCCGGCGGCACTCTACCGCGAATACGCCGCCTCCTTCGCGGACAGCGTTTCCACCGACGTCACGGGCAACACCATCGCCTGCCTGAATCCGAAGGCAAAATTCAAAGTCATGCTCGCCGGACACTACGACGAGATCGGATTCCAGGTGGTGTACATCGACGACGACGGCTTCCTCACCTTCCGGCAGGTCGGAGGAATCGACAGGCTCACCCTCCCCGGCATCGAGGTGGACATCCTCTCCGGCGACGGCCGGAAAGTGCCGGGCGTCATCGGGCGCAAGCCGATCCATCTCCAGACGCAGAAGGAACGCGACACGCCTCCCGAAATCAAGGACCTCTGGATTGATATCGGCTCCGAAAGCAAGGACGAAACCTTGAAAAAGGTCCGGGTCGGCGACCCGATCGCCTTCCGCGTCAATTACCGGCGCATGGGAAACCGGATCATGTCCAAGGGACTTGACGACAAGATCGGCGCCTTCGTGGCGATCGAAGCCCTGAAGCTCCTCGCCAGACGCAAAATCAAGGTCGGCGTCTACGCGGTCGGAACCGTTCAGGAGGAGCTCGGGCTGCGCGGCGCCCAGACCAGCGCCTTCGAGATCGCCCCGGACGCCGCCATCTGCGTGGACGTCGGATTCGCCACAGATGCGGCCGGCGTGGAAAAGAAGACCTGGGGCGACGTCAAGCTCGGCGGCGGCCCCATCCTTTCCCGCAACGGGGACAACAATCCCGTGATGACCCGCATCCTGTCCGAAACGGCCGCGAAACACAAGATCTCCTGTCAGATCGACTGCGGTCACCGCGCCAGCGGAGGAACCGACACCGCCGAAGTGCAGCTCACCCGGTCCGGGGTCGCCACCGCGCTGGTCAGCATTCCGAACCGGTATATGCACACCCCCGTGGAAATCTGCGATATCCGCGACGTCGAAGGCGCCGTCGAACTGATCGCCGAAACCATCGCGTCGTTCACCGGAAAAGAAAAATTCATCCCCGGCATCAACTGACAAAGGCAAAGCTCCATGGGCAAACTCTTCCTCATCTCCGGCAATGAAGACTTCACCGTCAAGGAACGCGCTTACGAGCTGATCGTCTCCCTTTGCGGCGAAAAGCCCGAGGACAATACCGCGCTGGAAATCATTCGCGGCGACGACGACACTGAAAAGTTCGGTCCCGTCCTCGAAAAATTCATTTCCGCGCTGGAAACCCCCCCTTTCCTCTCCCCGGAGAAATTCGTCTGGCTCAAGCATTTCAACAAGTTCGAGGACGCCTTCGCGGAAAACTCCGCCAAAAAACAGAAAAGCCGCATCGACCTCCTCTGCGATTTCCTCAAGGAGGAACTCCCCCCGGAGCTGACCGTCATCATCGACGGCACCGGGCTTGACCGCCGCAAGGCGTTCTTCAAGCTCTGCGAGAAGGTCTGCGCGGCCACCGGAGGCGCGCTGGAATGGTATGAAAAAGCAGACCCGAAAGCCCGGGGATACATGCAGCAGCTCCACCGCCGCATCCGCGAGATGATGAGCCAGTATTCCAAGCGGATCGACGAGCAGGGCGCGGCTTTCCTGGCGGAAACCATCGGCGGCGACGCCGCCCGCCTGAAAAACGAAGTCGAGAAGCTGGTCTCCTACGCCGGGGAGGAAAATCAGGTCACCCTGGAAGACTGCCTGGCCATCTGCAGCAAAAGCACGGAAACGGTCTCGTGGGAATTTTCCGCCGCGCTGGCCTCGAAAAACGCCGCAAAAGCCATCGGAATGATCCCGGGCATCCTCGAAACCCTGGAACAGGAGCGCGGCTCCTCCTCCCGCGCCGAACTGGCGCTCATCGCGGCCACCCACTCCGAATTCAAGAACCTTCTCATGGCCAAATGCGAAACGGAACGGTACTCCATTCCCGTCCGGGCCGGCGCCGATTATTTCTACAGTCTCTTCGATTCCCGGAAGGGCGCGGACGACAACAGCGTTTTTTTCTCGCTTCATCCCTTCCGCGCATTCAAAATCTGGGAAAACGCCGTCCGTTTCACCGACGAGGAAATTGCCCGCGCCTTCGAGGCGATCTTCCACGCAAATAAACTCATGGTGACCGGAGGGGATATGCGTCTCGCTCTGGAAAACCTGGTCATCAAAATAGCCGGAACCTGAAAGGATTTGGATTATGCTCCATGTGGTCGCGGATGATAAAATCCCGTTTTTGAAGGGCGTGCTCGAACCGTTTGCGGAGGTGCGTTATCTGCCGGGCTCGAAGATCGCCCGCGCCGATCTCGTGAACGCCGACGCCCTGCTCACGAGGACCCGTACGAAGTGCAATGCGGAACTTCTCGACGGCACTTCCGTCAAGTTCATCGCCAGCGCCACGATCGGGTACGACCACATCGACACGGACTACTGCCGGTCCCGCGGCATTTTCTGGACCAATGCGCCCGGCTGCAACTCCTCGTCGGTGGCCCAGTACATCACGTCGCTTCTCCTCTGCCTCTCGGTCCGGACGAAACAGCCGCTCGCCGGCGCGACCCTCGGGGTCGTCGGCGTCGGCAACGTCGGATCGAAAGTCGCCCGCAACGCCCGCCTGCTGGGGATGAACGTCCTGCTCAACGACCCGCCCCGGGCCCGCGCGGAAGGCCCGGAACAGTTCGTCTCCATCGAGGCCATCCGGAAGGAGGCCGACTTCATCACCTTTCACGTGCCCCTGATCCGGAACGGCCCGGACGCCACTTTTCACTATGCGGATGAAGCATTTTTCAACAGTCTTGCAAGAAAACCGTTCGTGATCAACTCCTCCCGCGGGGAAGTCGCGGACAACGCGGCGCTCCGGCACGCACTGGAAAACGGACAGCTTGCCGGCGCCGCTCTCGACGTATGGGAAAATGAACCGGACATCGACCTCGATCTCATGGCAAAGCTGGATTTCGCCACACCCCACATCGCGGGATATTCCTCGGACGGCAAGGCCAACGGGACCGCCATGAGCCTCCTGGCCCTGGCAAAGTTCTTTTCCTTGAAGCTCGACGCATCGGCTCTTCTCTCGCCTCCGGCTCCCCCCGGTCCGCTGATCGGACTGGACGCCAAAGCGGGCGAACCCCGGGAAGAGCTTCTCTGGCGGGCCGTCGCCGCCGCCTACGACATCCGGGAGGATGACCGCCGTCTCCGCGCCGCACCCGCCGAATTCGAAAAACAGCGGGGCGCGTATCCCCTGCGCCGGGAATTTCCGGCCTATACCGTCTCCGCCGCGCCGCCCTCTCTGGAAAACATTTTCCGGGGCCTGGGTTTTTCCATCCGGAAGGAGGGACGGATCCTGCCTGAAAAAGAAACATTCCGTGCAAAAGCCCGGCGGGTAATCCTGTATTACTACAACAAGGCGATGCGGGAAAAAGGTTCCCCGGAGTATATTGCGCGCGGGTGGGCGCTCGGGTTCTTCGTCGGTCTTGCGTTTCCCGTGGGCTGTCAGCTGGTGGTGGCCATTCCGCTCGCTTTTGTTGTCAAAGGCTCCAAGATGGGGGCGGTCCTCGGGACATTCAATTCCAACAATTTCACCCTGATCTTCATTTATCCGTTCCAATGCTGGCTCGGGAACCTGATCCTGGGCGGAAACCTGACGATCGCCGAGATCACCAAAGTGCTGGAAGGGGTCATCCGGGACCAGGACTTCCACGCCCTTTTCAGTCTGGGCCTGGAAACTCTCTTCTCGTTCCTGCTCGGCGGCCTGATCCTGGGACTTGTTTCCATTCCGCCCTGTTATTATTTAGTAAAATTCATGGTCATCCGATACCGGGCCAGAAAAGAAAAAATCCGAAAGGCGAAAGAAGCACTCAGGCAGAAAGCACAACCGGAGCAAAGTCATGAAACTGCAGGAAATCACTGACGTCGAAGAAGAGTCACAGCTCGTCGGGGAAAGAATTACCGAACTGGAAAGCCTCATCGCGGAAGCCGAGCAGCTCCGCCGGAAACAGTTCTTCATTTCCAGCGCGTCGCTGCTTCTCATGCTCATCATCCTGACTGCCTTCATCATCGGACTGGCCAGCTACTTCAAAAACTATCCGAAAAGAACCCTGATGCTGGAAGTCCTGCGCAACTCGCGCTACGCGCTTTCCAATCCCTATCTGCTGGAAATGCGCCACGGCCTGGACCGGAAAATCGTTCCCCTCTTCGCCGACGAATTCAAGAAAAATCTCCAGAAGGAGCTTTCTCTGCTGAAACAGGAGATCCGGATGGAGGCCAGGTCCACCGTCCACTATGCGCAGCACAACCTGCGCCAGAATTTCCGCACCCGGATCCGCACCCTCCTGGAAGAAAACACGCAGGACCGCCTCGAAAAAGGAAATCTCACCCCCGACAAAAACCAGGAGTCTCTGTTGAAACAGATGAACGACAAGCTGGCCGACCGGATCACCGATTCGGTCTTCTCCGTCATCATGCCCACCCCGGAGAAACTGTATGCCCTCCACGAGGAGCTGGAATTCCTGCGGAACAGCCGGGACTATATGGACCTTTCCACCGAACCCAGGGACTTCATTGAAAGCCGTCTCATCGAAGACACGCTCGAAACCATCATCTACTCGCTCAACGAAAGCAAGGGCCTTGTCCCCGCCAACCGAGGAGTGCTGCCATGAATCCCGAACTCAAAAACCAACTCGAAATCCTGACCATCGAAATCCGCCGCCAGCACAAACGCTACCGCAGCTCCTTCCGGAACGTCATCATCTTCTGCGTGATCGTTCTGCTTTTCTTCTCCCTGTACGCCGCCCTCCTCAGCTATAAGATCCGGGAACTGGCCACACCCTCCACGATCGCCCTTCTCATCGCGGACCAGTTCCGGGAGGCCATGGTTCCGGACCTCAGGAAAAACCTCGAAGCCGATATGCGCCCGTTCGCAAAAGACCTGGCGCAGTCTTCCCTGGCCGTGCTTCCGGTCGTCATTCCTCTTTCCGGCGATTTCTTCCGGGAGACCATGGAACAGGACCTCAACCGCATCTCAACTGAACTCGGGAATCAATACAAATCCGCGCAGAATCAGGAGATCGACCGGATTCTCAGGACAAAAACTCCGGAAACGGCTCCTTCCGTGGATGCCGCCGAGAAAATCGCGGCGTCCGTTTCCGACGAAGAAATCAAACGGACCGTCAACACCCACTTCACTTTTTCCCTGGGGCACTTCTGCGAACAGCTTCGCAGCATCCGCGGGAAAACCCCGTCCGAACTCTCCCGGAAAGAGGCATGCCAGCGCGATCTCGTGCTTTGCTGGCTCTTCCTCTCCGAAGGAGACCGCTACAAGGATACCAAATACACCGCGCCTCTCTTTGAACTGACCGGACTGTTGTTCAAGACCTATGAGGAGACTTCCATTCCTGCGAAGAAGCCGGCGCTGCGGGAAACCGAGATCGAATGACATCGCCTTCCGGAAGCTCCGGGGCGCTTTCAAAAGACGGGCGGAAACCACAAACCTTCCCGGATTCTATTCGGAAATGTGTTTCTTCGTTTTTTCGGTCCGCACGACCAGGTCGGCAATGATTTCCCCTTTGTCGGCGGCCGTCAGGAATTCCCAATTATTCACGATGATCTCAAACATGGGATCCGACAAGGCCGTCTGGAGCTTTTCGGTTTTATGGGATATTTCTTCTTCCGGGGGCAGATCCGAAATATCGTACACCGAAATGCCGAACAGCTTGGCGACAGCCTGTACGTGTCCCTTCCGCGGAATGACCTTTCCGGCCTCCCATTTCTGCACCGTCTGCTTGGAAACGCCAATGGCTTCGCCGACATCCCGGAGAGTCATTTTCCGCCGTTCCCGGTAAAAGAAAAATACTTTTTCATTAAACTTCATATTTGCGTTGTCATCTTTGTTTCTGTTGCACAAACTTACTATAACCCATTGGTTGACTTTTTTCAAACTAAGCGAAAAAAAAGTTGAAAAAGTTTAGGGAGCGCCATTGAAAAATGCGACGAATGCGACTATTATACAAATGCAGTAAAACCATGAGGAAGGGGTTCATCATGAAAATCGGAGTTGAAATTCCGGAGGAGCTTGTCTACCTGATCGACAATCAAGCAAAGGACGACGGACACGATAACCGGAGCGCTGTCATTCAAAAAGCACTCGTTTCTTTCTTCGCCGATAAAGTCGCTTTTGTCGCAACAGATAAGCTGGAAAGAAAAATCACACGGGCCAGGCAATGCCCGGAACGGATCAACCCGGTTCCCGGGTTAGCAAGAATTACGGAAATCCATCATTTGCAAAATGTTGCAAAACTATCGGGTCACCTGCCGGAGAGAAAATAAATGGGAATAAAGATTTGTCAGAAATGCAGCAAAATGCTTCAGGCGGAGGCATGCGTCTGTCCTCACTGCCGGGAACCGGCCCAATCCGTCTTGCTCCACGACGAACCCGGAAAAGCCTCCTTCAACTTCACGGTATTGTGCATCAGCACCGCCTTTCTATCGGCCGGGGGACTGCTGCTGGGCGTCGTTCAGCAGAATGCGATGATTGCGCTGGGGAGCATTCTGGGATTCTGGGTGCTGATTTACCTCTATTTGTGGCTGATGTGCGCCGTGGACTGTTTCCAGGAAAAGGACGGAACGGGATTCCTGTTTCTTCTGCTGCTTCCGGTCATAGGAATGATCCTGGTGATCGCCGTCCGGGAAAGATGACCCTCCCTCGGGAAAAACAATGGATAAAATGAGCACGGGAAAGCATTCTATGTCCCTTCTGCGGAAACGGCGGAATCCGGTACCGGCTTTTCCAATGGAAAAAGAAGACTCCTCATGTTTTCGACATACGATTCGACAATCCGCTTTCCGTATTCCGCCGAGGAATTGCCGGGCGCTTCCCGGGCATACCACATCGTGTCGGAGTGCCGGGCCATGTCGACCTCTTCCGGAGAAAGATACATCATCAGCGAGGTCTCGAGAGGCCCGGCGTGGTCGCCCGGAAACGGTTTTTCGGGATTCGCGATCGGATGAATCTGAATCCACTCGAACGGATCGTTGCCTCCATAATAATCCGCCATGGATTCGCTGCCCCACCAGCCGCGTCCCCGGGTCTTTTCGAGGAAAGCGAAAAGGACGCGGCGCGCGGCAAAGCGGAACGCCAGATCGGTCGGCATCCCCTGCGCGAAATTCTCCCCCTGATGGAAGCTGAACCCGTGGATGTTCCGGAACCCGATCTCCAGCAGGCTCGTGAACATCTGTTCGCACACGGCGGACACCACTTTGGAGTCAATCTCGACACTTCCGTTTCCTTCGGGTCCTGCCACCGCATAGCTGGGCGTTCCGAGGTAAAACGTGGGAAACACGACCATTTCCGGATGTTCCTTTTCCAGAAGATCGATCGCGCCCCGGACCACATGGGCGTCAACGCCCACCGTCAGGTGTTCCGCGTGATATTCCAGCACTCCCATGGGGATGACGAGCGGACAATTTTTCCGGATGGCTTCCCGGATCTGCCACGGAAACATTTTTTCGTAACGCATGATATCCTCCTACAAGTTGATCATTTTCCGGTAGGTTTCCATTTCCAGCTTCATGCTGTCGAGCTGACGCAACTTCCATTCCAGATGCCAACGGTCGCAGACATATTCCATGCTCGGTTCCCAGCCGAGCCGGGAATCCGTCTCGACGCAGGGAATGGTGTCGAGCGCGTTCGCCGCCTCGGCGTCCGCGATTTCAAAGAGACGGTCCAGGATTTCCAGCGCCTCTTTCCGGCCTTCCGCGATCTGCAAGCGCATGTTCAGCCGCCACCAGCGCTTCATGTGGAGCGTGGTGACGATTGAATTCCGTATGAAGTGTCCGAGCGCCTCCAGACGGTCCGCCTCCGCCCTTTTCTTCGGAGGGACGAACGGAAGAGTCTCTTTCAGCCGGTCCAGCCCCCGATTCCAGAGTTCCAGCATTTTTTCGAGCGATCCGATCTCCTTCGGATACCGGAGGAATCCGGGCGACTGGTTTTCATTTTCGAACGGCTGATACATCGTCTGGATAATGCGGTGACCGAAATGGGCGTGCGGCGCGGTCGGGAATTGAATCTCCTTGCCGGTCATGGTCCGCGTAATGTTCGGCTGGAAAATGAACGGATAGGAGGGACCGGTCCGCCAAGGGCCGTACTGATCCTCGTTCGAGGCGACGTAAAAGTTCATGGCGTCGCTCCAGAGGCGCCAGGTTCCGAGAATGCCTTCCGCGGCTTCCCGGCCGTACTGCATCGCGGCCAGTTTTTCCAGCAGCGCCTCGAGATTGGTCTCCTGCGGATCGACGAAATACCGTTTGCAAAGCTCCGTGACCACATTCGGCTGCCAGCCGTAGTGATGCGTTTCGTAGTAGCGGTCGACATTCCATTTTTCCAGCGCGTCGTTGAGCGCGCGGAGACGCCGGAGCCAGCAGTACGGAACCGGCACATACGGCACGGTTCCGAAATCCCAGGTGGCGCCCGCCGTGTTGGAGATCACGGCGATGGAAAGACCGTTGCGGTGAGCCTCCTCCGCCTCGGAAAGAAAGTAGTATCCCGGCTCCGGCTCGCTGATCGTATAGTCCATGACCGGACGCGAAAGGCCGTCCTCTTTTTTCACCTTGAAGTTTTCAAAAGGCATTTCCACGGTCAGTTCCTTCGGAAACACCTGAAGGAAATGTCTGCGCAGTTCGAACGGGGCATAGCCCCAGTTATAGGTGCTGAAAGAGACTTCGACCCCCGGATCGGCCCGGTGAATGGCCTCCCGTATTTTCCGGAGATACCGCGGATAATCCTCGCAGGGATACCAGCCCGGACTCGGACGGACATCCGGAATGCCGTCGACCACGCTTTGGTGCCAGGGTTTGCCGGTCGTGGCCGGGTCCCGGCTGGGAAATTCGAGCGATTCGCCGCAGAGCATGATCGCGGAAGCCCCGTGAACGTGACGGAAAAACTCGCCGTAGACCGAATCGAAAAACGCCTCCGCATCCGGGTCGTCCGGGTGCTTGAAACTCTCCATGTAATTGTAGAGAAGGGTCCGAAGCCCGAATCCGGCGGCGCGGGCGATCAGCTCGTTCAAATTGCAGAAGCCGCGCGCGGAACGGTCGATCCCCTTGATGAACACCACGATCGTGTCGTAGCCCGCATGAAGGATCGCATTGAGCTCACAGTCGGGATATTCGTCGATCCCGCATCCCGAATGGACCTGACGGCTGTGAAGGCGCGGCCGGACAGGCTCAACTCCCTGATTTAAAAACGGCGCTTCGGCAAGGTTCATGCGGTCTTCCAGCGCGATTCCCGCCTGAAGAATTCCAAGGACCGATCCCGCCGAAAGCAGAACGGATTCCCCCGCGACTTCGATGTCATATCCGCGCGCAATGGATTCGTTCCACGCAAAACGGATCGACTTCGTCTTCTCCGTTTCCGACCCCTCATATTCCACACGGACAGAGACCTCCATGCTCACGAAAAGGAAATCCTGAAGGTCGGACGCGGCCCGCCGCATGCAATCCGGCGGATCGGGGGAAAGGAGGATGCGCCAGCCGCGGTTCAGCACGATCTGCCCCTTTCCCGGGGAGAGGGAGAAGTCCCGGCGTCCGGGCAGATGGATGACCGTCCGTCTTTTCCTGAAATCATAATTTTCTTCCTTCATAGCGTGTTCCTTTCGCTGCACCGTTTTTTCCGGACTGAAAAAGTGAATCATTCAATTTTGAATTTCTTTCCGACTTACAATACTGCCGGGATTCCGTGTTTCAATGCGGATAAAATATTTTTTGATTTTTTATTGAATCATTCACTTAGGGAAGTATATTGAAAGCCATGAACTCAAACAGCGGGAGGAATCCTCATGAAAGTGGAAGAAATCAAGCGCGAACTGATTGCGCGGCTGGAATCCGGAGTCTACGGAACAGGAAGCCGCTTCCCCTCGGAATACCGGTTGGCCGAGGAGTTTTCCGTGGACAAGGCCACCGCCAACAAAGCGGTCGCGCGGCTGGTCGAAAAAGGGTATCTGGCAAGGGGAAAGCGTGGCTCGGGAACATATGTAAAGCAGACGCATCTTTTCCCGGCGGGACACCTTGCGATCATTCTGCCCGCTCCCATCGACTATTTTTATGCGAGAATTCTGGACGGCGCCCAGAACGCCGCTCTTGCGCGCGAATATCTGATGAGCGTGATCGCGCCGCCCTCCGGAGAACTGGAACGTTATCTGAACGCCCTCGGAAGCTCCGCGGTCCTCGGCATCATTTCCGTGGGAATGAGCGTTTGCGTTCCAATTCCGTCCATCACGGTCGACTACGACTACGCGGCCGACTTTCCGGGCGGAAACCTGGTCAACACCGACAACCTGGCCGGAGGACACGCCATGATGCGCGAAGTCATCGCCCGGGGACACCGTGAGATCGCGGTCTATTCGACCATCCGGATCAATCTCGACCGTCAGCGCCGGGTCCGGGGCTTTGTCGCGGAGATGGAAAAGGCCCGGATTCCGCAAATCCAGAAACGGATTTACTACGGCGCCCAATGGTGCCGCGCGGACGCCGAAAAACAGCTCGCCCGGATGCTCCGGGACTTCCCGGAACTGTCCATCGTGGTCTGCGATTCGGACGACGCGGTCTCCGTGCTGCTCGATGCCGCCGCAAAGCGGAAAATCGACCTGCCCGGACGCATCGCCGTCACCGGTTTCGGCAATGTGATCGGCAATTACGGCGGAGGACTGAACATCGCCAACGTCAACCAGTTTCCGGACCGCCTCGGTTCCGCCGCATGCAACCATCTGATCCACCGGATCGAATCCGGGGATACAGCGGAACCCGTCCGGGATTTCTTTCCGCCGGAGGTCATCCACCCGGAATACATTCCGACCGTCGCCGGAAAATAAAAAGACGGAATTTCCTGCGTCCGGAAAAAAATCTGAAAAAAATATTTTTGGGGGCTTGATATATTAAAATATCATGATATATTGATATCGTAATCCCAAAAAGACGATGTCCCATCAATTCAAGGAGGTATGAAATGAGCAGTGAAAAGATTCAGGTGCTGACGAAAGCGGATTTTGCGAAGGCGATCAGCAGCGGAACCATTCTCGTGGACTTTTTCGCTTCGTGGTGCGGTCCGTGCCGGAGCCAGCTTGGAATTATCGACGGCATGATCGAAGGAGGAAAACTGCCTCCGGGCGCCGTGATCGGCAAGGTCAACGTCGACGAGCAGCCGGAGCTGGCGGAACAGTTCGGCGTGATGACGATCCCGACCCTGATCGTATTCAAGAACGGGAAGCAGACCGAACGCTTCACCGGAGTGCAGTCGGCGGACGATCTGATCGCCGCGCTTCAATAAACAGAACAGCTTCAACACGGGCGGAATACTATGAAATTTATCATTGTGGGCGGGGTCGCCGCCGGGGCCAGTGCGGCGGCCCGGCTGCGGCGGCTGGAGGAAAATGCGGAGATCATTCTGTTGGAACGGGGTCCCTGCATCTCGTATGCCAACTGCGGACTTCCGTATCATCTGGGCGGCGTGGTTCCGAAGCGGGAATCGCTTCTGGTCATGCCGGAAGCAAAGTTCAAAGCATGGTTCAATATCGACATCCGGACGAAAAACGAGGCGATCGCCATCGACCGGAGCGCGAAAACCGTGACGATCCGCGGAAGCGACGGAGCGGAATATTCCGAATCCTACGACAAGCTGCTGCTGGCGACGGGTTCGAGTCCGATCGTTCCCGCCATGCCGGGAAGCGGCGACGAGCGCATTCTGCCGCTCTGGACCATTCCCGACATGGATTCGATTGCCGGACGGATGAAAGCGGGCGCGAAAAAGGCGGTGGTCGTCGGCGGAGGCTTCATCGGCCTCGAAACCGCTGAAAACCTGATGGAGCGCGGCCTCGAGGTGACGGTGGTGGAACAGATGGACCAGGTTCTGCCGACCGTCGACCGCGAAATGGCGACGCCGCTGGCGCAGGAACTCGGCTCGCTCGGGATCGCGCTGAAGCTGGGATGCAAAGTCGTCGCGTTCGAAAAGAACGCCGCGGACCTTTCCGTCGTTCTCGGCAACGGGGAAAAGCTTCCCGCCGACCTGGTCGTGATGAGCATCGGCATAAAGCCCAATTCGGAGCTGGCGAAGGCCGCCGGACTGGAGCTCGGCGCGCGCGGACACATCCGGGTCGATGAATCCATGCGGACATCCGACGAGTCCATTTACGCCGCCGGAGACGCGGTCGAGGTGTTCGATCCCGTGACCGGAGGCTCCACGGCCGTTCCTCTGGCCGGCCCCGCCAATCGACAGGGACGGATCGCGGCGGACAACATGGCCGGAGGCAGCTCCCGTTACCTCGGAAGCATCGGCACCGCCGTGGTGAAGGTGGGAAGCCTCAACGCCGCCGGCGTGGGACTGACCGAACGCAGGCTCCGTCAGCTCGGCCTTGCCTATGAGAAAATCTATCTTCACCCCGGTTCGAACGTATCCTATTATCCGGGTTCGACCCAGCTTCACATCAAGCTTCTGTTCGCACCGGACGGAAAAATCCTCGGGGCGCAGATCGTCGGCGGCAAGGGCGTGGACAAGCGGATCGATGTGATTGCGTGCGCGATGCGGAATCATCTGACCGCGCCGGAGCTCGGCACGCTGGAACTTGCCTACGCGCCCCCCTTCAACTCCGCAAAAGATCCGGTGAATTTCGCCGGCTTCATCGCCGAAAACGTGCTGAACGGGAATTCCAGGATCGCGCATGCCGATGAAATTCCCGCCGAAGCGCTGATTCTGGACGTCCGCGAACCGGCGGAAACGGAACTCGGCATGATTCCGGGGGCCGTCGCGATCCCGCTGGGACAGCTGCGCGGCCGTTTGAACGAATTGGACCGGAACAGGGAGATCATTGTTCACTGCCAGGCCGGTTTGCGCGGGTATCTGGCGGAACGCATTCTGCGCCAGCACGGCTTCAACGTCCGCAATCTTTCCGGAGGGTACATCACATGGAAATATTTCCACCCCGCCCCGTTTGTTCCGGCGAAACGGAAAACGGACGCGGGCGACCGTCCTGCGGCGAATCTCCGCGAACTGGATGTCCGCGCCCTGGCGTGTCCCGGGCCGGTGGTCCGCCTGAAAAATGAGGTAAATGCAATGGCTCCGGGGGAGACGCTCAAACTGCTGGCGCCCGCGTCCTTCTCCCCCGATCTGCTCGCCTGGGCCAAAGCCAGCGGCAACGAGGTGGTTCACATGGAAAAGAAAACCGATTTTCTGGAGGCGGTCGTCCGCAAAGGGGCTCCTGATGCGACGCCGAAAAACGAATCGTCTTCCGCGGGGGAACACAGCGCGGCGATCGTGCTGTTCAGCAACGATCTCGACAAGGCGATGGCCGCCTTGATCATCGCCTGCGGCATGGCGGCGTCCGGCGCGAAAGTGGGAATCTTCTTCACCTTCTGGGGTCTGAGCGTGCTGCGGAAGAATCCCGCTCCGCCGGTGAAAAAACCGCTGATTTCGCGGATGTTCGGGTGGATGCTCCCGAAAGGAGCTTCCAAACTGGCCCTCTCCAAAATGAACATGGGCGGCATGGGAACGCTCATGATGAAGCAGGTCATGGCGCGTGAAAACGTGCTGACGCTTCCGCAGCTTCTGGAACAGGCCCGTCAGCTGGGGGTGAAGTTCGTCGCCTGCGAGATGGCGATGGACGTGATGGGAATCACCCGCGAAGAACTGGTTGAAATCGACGAGGTGGCCGGGGTCGCCAGTTTCGTGGAAATGGCGAAACACAGCAACAACACCTTGTTCATCTGACCGGAGAGAGGAAAGAAGAGAGATGGAGCAATCCTTGATCATGCGCATTGTGCGCCTTTTCCTGTCCGGACCGCTGTCGGGGATTTTCATCGTCGCGGGGATTATCGCGGGCGTGATTGCGCTCATTGCGACCCCGCGGGAGGAGGACCCGCAGATCATCGTGCCGATGGCGGATGTCGAGGTGGCGTTTCCGGGGCATTCCCCGGCGGAGACCGAACAGCTTGTGACCCGTCCGCTGGAACGGCTCCTGTGGCAGCTCGATGGCGTGGAGCATGTCTACTCCGTGAGCTCGCGCGACGGCGCGGTCGTGACGGTGCGCTTTCACGTCGGGGAAGACCGCGACCGCGCCATGGTCCGGCTTCGCGACAAGATCGAGGAAAACCGGAACATCGTTCCCCACGGCGTAACCGGCTGGCGCGTGGTTCCAGTAAGCATCAACGACGTCCCGATCGTGACAATCACTCTCTCCTCGAAAAAATATGACTCCGCCCAGCTCCGACGCATGGCGGAGGAGCTGGCGGCCCGGCTGGATTCGATCCCGGACATCTCGCGTTCCGAAATCATCGGCGGGCTGCCCCGCGTGATCCGAATCGAACCGGTTCTGGAAAACCTCCGCTCGCAGCGGATCAGCCTGCCGGAAATCGGACAGGCCGTCCAGCGTTCCAATGTCTCCGCCACGATCGGAACCGTGGTCGGCGGCGGCACGGAACGGCTGGTCATGACGGCGCCCGTGCCGATCTCCGCGGAGGAGGTCGGAAAGATCGTCCTCGACGCCCGCGAAGGGCGGATCGTCCGGGTGGCAGACGTGGCGAAAGTCTCCGATTCGGTGGAAACGCCTTCCTCGTATGTGCGCCACAACGGCGAGCCCGCGGTGACCGTCGCGTTCAGCAAGAAGGCGGGTGTCAACGCGGTGCCCCTCGCAAAGAAAATCATCGCCGGGGCGGAAACGGCCAGGGGAACGATCCTTCCGGCAGATGTTCAGATGACGGTCACACGCGATCAGGGAAAGTCCTCCAACGATCGCGTGAACGGACTCGTGGAAAGCATGTTCTTTGCCATTGTCACGGTGATTCTTCTGATCGCCCTGACGATGGGCTGGCGTGAAAGCCTGGTGGTCGGCTTGTCGGTCCCGGTCAGCTTCGCGCTCGCGCTCCTCACCAATTACCTCTTCGGCTTCACGCTGAACCGCGTGACCCTCTTCGCGCTGATCCTGAGCCTCGGCCTGGTGGTGGACGATCCGATCACCAACGTGGACAACATTCAGCGCCATATCCGGCTCGGGAAGAAGTCGCCCGTCCAGGCAACGCTGGACGCCGTTTACGAGGTGCTCCCGCCGGTCATCCTGTCCACCATCACGATCATCATCTCCTTCACACCGATGTTCTTCATCACCGGCATGATGGGGCCCTACATGGCTCCCATGGCGATCAATGTGCCGCTGACCGTCACCTTCTCGACGGTCTGCGCGCTGACGTTTGTTCCCTACATGGCGCTGAAACTCCTGAAGAACCGTGCGGGCGAGCTTCAGAAAACGGCCTCCGTCACGGAAGCGGACGGTGCGCCGGAATGGGTCTTCAAATTGTACGGCGCGATGATCCGGCCCTTCCTGAACAAACAAAACGCATGGCTCCTGGTGGGGGCAATCGTGCTGATGCTGCTGGCATCGGCGGCGCTGATGTTCTTCAAGGTCCCTCTCAAGATGCTGCCGTACGACAATCGCGATGAATTCCAGATCGTGCTGAAACTGCCGCCGGGCACCACCGGCGAGACCACCGCGAAAGCGGTCATGGACATGGAGGAATTCCTGTCGCGCCAGAATGAAGTCCTCCATTACCAGAGCTATATCGGAACGCCCTCCCCGATCGACTTCAACGGACTGGTCCGGCATTACAAGATGCGGACATCGTCCAACAATGCCGACATCCGCGTCAGTCTGGTTCCGAAACAGAAACGCGAAATGCCCTCGCATGAACTGACGCTGCGCATCCGCGACGAAGTGGAAAAAATCGCCCGGCGCCATAACGCGGTTGTGAACATCGTCGAAGTCCCGCCGGGCCCGCCCGTGCTGGCGACCATGACCGCCGAGGTGTATGCGCGTCCGGACCAGAGCCACGCGGAACTTCAGGCCGGAGCCAAGGCGCTGCAGGACCGTCTGCGCGAAACGGACAGCCGTCATTTCCGCGAGGTCGACACGCTGAGCGATCCCTCTCCGGAACGCTGGCTCTTTCAGCTCGATCCGGACAAGGCGGCCATTCACGGAATCCGTCAGGAAGACGTGACGCATTGTCTGGCCGCCGCTGTTTCCGGCAATCACCTGGGAAACCTGCGGGTGGAAGGCGAACGCCAGCCGCTGGAAATCCGTCTGCGCCTGCCCTATGCCGACCGCAACGACCTGAACCGTCTCGGGGAACTGACACTGAAGGGAACCACGGGTTCGGTTCCGCTGGCCGAACTCGGAAAATTCGTCCGGGTTCCTCCGGAAATGCCGGTCATGCACAAGAATCTGCGGCCGGTGGTTTTCGTCACGGCTGAAACCGTCGGCCGCGCGCCCAGTAAAATGATCCTCCAGACCCAGTTCAAGACGCTCAAAAAAAATCCGCTTCCGGACGGCATCACTGTTGAATGGGCGGGAGAAGGCGAATGGGAAATCACGCTCCGTGTGTTCCGGGACCTCGGAATCGCGTTCGGGGTGGCGCTGGGAGGCATTCTCCTGCTGCTGATCGTCCAGACCGGAAGCGTCCGGCTGTCGCTGGTGATGATGTGCGCGATTCCGCTGACACTGATCGGCATTGCGCCGGGATTCTGGCTGCTGAACGTGCTCGGCGCCGCTACGGCCGGCGGCTATGCCAGCCCGATCTTCTTCACCGCGACGGGCATGATCGGAATGATCGCCCTGGGAGGAATCGTGATCCGCAATTCGATCGTTCTGCTCGAGTTCATTCAGGAGAGCGAAGGGCGGGGTATGCCGCTGCGGGAGGCGATTTCCATTTCCGGCGCGGTGCGGTTCCGTCCCATCATGCTGACCGCGATCACGACCCTGATGGGCGCGTGGCCGATCACGCTGGACCCGATCTTTTCCGGCCTGGCGTGGGCGTTGATCTTCGGCCTGGCGGCCAGCACGCTTTTCACCATGGTGGTGATTCCCGCAATCTATCTGCTGATTTCCGATACAAAAGAGGTGGCGAAATGAAGAAATCCGGATTTATACTGTTTGCTGTTTTCGTGGCGCTTTTCATTCTATGGGCAATGCTTTACCAGGCGGGGATCATTGGAGCCGGTCCAAAGGTCCCGGCCGGAGAAAAGAACTCTCCGGGAACGACTGAAAAAACGGACTGGAAAACCTTGTCGGCGGTTGAAATTCCCGTCTATTATTCCGCCGTGGGGACGATCCGCAGCCGGGAGGAAATCCAGGTGGTCTCGCGCCTCCTTACTGCGCGGGTGGTCGACGTCCGTTTCCGGAGCGGGGAATCCTTCAAGGAAGGCGAAGTCCTGATCCGTCTGGAAAACAGGGATCTTCAGGCCAAGGTCGACGCGGCCGCGGAAAACCTCAAGGGAGCGGAAAGCCGCCTGGCCTTCGCGCAGTCGGAATACGACCGGAATTCCAAGCTGGTGGAAACCCGCGCGGTGGCGCAGAGGATCTACGAACAGTCCGTCAGCAGCCTCAACGCGGCCAGAGCCGAAGTCGCCATGATGAAGCACGAACTCGAAAACGCCCGGACCAACCTGGACTACGCGACCATCCGCGCCCCGTTCAGCGGCATCGTGTCGGAACGAAAATGCGATCCGGGCGACCTCGCCACACCGTTGAATCCCCTGATGAAGATTTTCAATCCGGCCAAACTCCAGCTCCACGTGCCGATCCGTGAAAACCTCTTCCGCCAGGTCCGAATCGGCGACCGCCTGGAGGCACAGGTCGAATCCACCGGAAAAACATTCTCCGCGGAAATCAGGGAGATCATCCCCTCCGTGGATCCCGGAAGCCGCACCTTCTTCGTGAACGCCTATCTTTCGGAAAACATTCCCGGGCTGATGCCCGGCATGTTCGCCCGCTGCGAAATTCCGATCGGAAAAAAGTCGGCTCTGGTCGTCCCGGAAAAGACTTTGATCCGGATCGGCCAGCTCGAATATCTGGATCTCAGGGGACAGGACGGCAGAACCGTCCGTCAACTCGTCAAAACCGTACCGGCTCCGGGGGGAAACCGCGTGGAAATCGTTTCCGGCGTGAAAACCGGAGACCAATACCGGGAGAACAGACCGTGAAAAAGGAAACGTTGCCGGAGGAGTATCTCGCTTCGATGGCGGAAGTCATCAAACTGATCGGACACCCTCAGCGACTGCGGATTCTGGAGTATCTGGACCTCTATGGAGAAAGCTCCGTGAATGCGATCGTCGAAGGGGTTTCCGGCCAGCAGGGGGCCGTCTCGCAGAACCTGAACAAGCTGCGCGTGGCGGGGATCATCTCCTGCCGCCGGGACAGCCGCCAGGTCCTGTACAGAATCGCCGCGGAAAACGCCGTGACCATTCTGAACTGCCTTCGTAAAAAGTATCGGATGACTTCCACGCAATAACCGGAGAGGGAGAACAACGATGGAAATCACAACGAATCAAGTCCTGTGGGGAATGCTGCTGACGCTGCTGGCCGGGCTTTCCACCGGCATCGGAAGCTGTCTGGCCTTCTTCTCGGACCGTTCGAACACCCGCTTCCTTTCCGTTTCGCTCGGCTTCTCCGGAGGCGTCATGATCTACATTTCGATGGTGGAGCTCCTGGCGTCTTCCCACGCAAAACTTTCCGCGCTGTACGGACACCGGCCCGGAGCGCTTTATGCCACCGCGGCCTTTTTCGGAGGGATCGGGCTGGCCATGCTGATCGACAAGCTGATTCCCCCGTATGAAAACCCGCATGAAGTCCGGAAGGTCGAGGAAATGACCCATCCCCACCACAAGGACCGCCTGATCCGGAGCGGCATTCTGTTCGCACTGGCGCTGGCCGTCCACAATTTCCCGGAAGGGATGGCCACCTTCATCGCGGCGCTGGACAATCCCATGACCGGCATTTCCATCGCGGTCGCGATCGCGATCCACAACATCCCGGAGGGAATTACCGTTTCGGTTCCGGTGTATTTTGCGACCGGGAGCCGGAAAAAAGCGTTCACGATCTCATTCCTCTCCGGGCTGGCGGAACCGGTCGGAGCCCTCGCCGCATGGCTGTTCCTGATGCCGTTCCTGTCCGAAACCCTGATGACGTTGATTTTCGCGCTGGTGGCCGGAATCATGGTATTCATCTCGTTCGACGAACTCCTGCCTCTGGCCGAGGAATACGGCGAGCACCATCTTACCGTCTACGGACTGGTGATCGGGATGCTGGTAATGGCGCTGGTCCTCGCCATGTGAAAGTTCATTCGATCCTCTTGAACACGTCGGATTTTCCGGATGCCGTCCCTGAGAGAAGCCCGATTTCGAGAGGAACCGGAGAGCGCATCGACGGTCTGAAAACGGCTTCGTGCGCTTCGCAGCCCCTGAATTCGAACTTTATTTCGGCCGGACACCGTTTTATCTCTTCGTCACTGAGTTCAGCTATTCCTTTTTTACGACGATGACACGGTCGATAAAAACTGCATTCTCCTCTTTCGAGCCTTTCACATAAAGCGGGCCGGCGAATTTCAGGGAAGCGTACACGTCGCAGATATTTTCCGGGCTGTTCGGATAAGCGCGGGCAAGCGGCATCCAGAAGTCACTTGTCCTGAGCGCATGAAGCGCAACGTCCGCTTTCACATCGTAAGTTCCGATCTTGTACAAATGATACTTGCCGTCCTGCGGAAATTCCAGCAATGCCAGTTCGGGACCGCGTTTCCGGACTGCCGAATCGTAAAGTCCGATAATAAACGGAAGCGTATGCGTCTGGGTTCTTGCGTCAGCCGGTTCTCCCATGCGGACGGCGTGTCCTCCACACGCGGCCGGATCGTCGGTCAGGACAATGTTTCTCCTGTTTCTGACGGGTAGATCGATCCAGATGAAATCGGTTATGTTCCTGCCTTCGAATTCCCGCGGAGGCCGGATGTCAAGCCGAAAGACCTGGATGCTGTTTTCCACATCGGAGCGCTCTTTTTGATATCGGGGCGCGGCATGATATGCGTATTTTGCGAAAAGAATTCCAAGATTGCGTTCGAGCCGGGCGATGATTTTCGATTTGGATTTTCCGGCGGCATTGAGTTTCAACCTGGCGTAATCCACCGGTATGCGTTCCATTTGTACATGCTCAAGGGAACGGATGTCGTTTCCGCAACGTTTTTCAGCTTCGTCCAGCAATCGGTCGGCAGCGTCGAAAAAATCATTGGTCAAATAGCCGATGTGATACGGAGCGGTGAGGGCGATGGACTTCTTTTCGTTCCGGACGTTTTTCTCGACCAGCGCCAAATAATCCCGCATCGGTTGGGCGCCCGCTCCGTAGTATCCGTGGAAAAATTCGTCGAGCAGTGTTTCGCCGTTCTGAAACGGATCCATGGCAAGGCGGCTTGCCAGATAGCCGCGCAAAGCGAAAAACGGAGATCGCTGATATTGCGTTTCAATCAGAATTCCGCGCACATTGTTTTCGGCGAAAAAACGCATGTCCGAGAAAAAGCGTTCGGTATTGAAGCACGGATAATGGAAGCCCTTTCCATAGAGAATCCAGTAGTCCCAGACAAAGATGGTTTTCGCAATTTTGCGCCAGGCGAGAAACGTTTTCCGGAATGCCTCATTTTGAGTTGAAACAATCGAAAAAAGCGTCTCGCTCGTCCCGCCGTTGAATTCTTTTCCCAGGTTGGCGATTTGAATGATTACATTGTCGAGCGGACGCTCCTTTTCAGGCGGCGGAACGGTGAAGGTATATGCCATGGTCATGAGGCTCAGTTCCGGATGAACTTTTTTCAGGCGGGCGGCAAGATCGTTGATGAAGTTGATCGTGAGATCGGTGTAATTGCCGTGTTCCCGGACGAATTTCATACATTCCGCGCATTGGCAATACAGATTGTTGTCGTTGCCGGTGACGACATAGATGGACGGCGGGAAATCCGGATTCTTTTTCCGGTCGGCGGCAATGAATGATTGCAGTTTTTCCCAGATCAGTTCTCTGACTTGCGGCTTCGACAGGCAAAGCTGGCCGGGCCCGGCGTCGCTGACGGCACGCAGAAAAGAACCGTTCCGCCAGGAAAAGTATTCCGGCTTGTCTTTCGGAAAATCTTTCGAGTAAGCGTAAAACGTATGGCAGAATCCGGGCGAACCGAACTCAAATCCGCCGCCGTGCCGGTTGGTTTTTACCCGATCGTTGTTTCGGCTCCGGGCCAGAAACGCGCCATAGTCGCCCTCCTTCGGACCGGGTCCGCCGCGCATAACATAACGCTGTTCCATAAAGGGTTTGCCCCGCAAAAAGAGTTTCGGATCCGGCTCCGCGGTTTGAGTTTCAGGCACAATAGTGGTGTCGGGCGCCAAAAAACGAACTCCATATTGCTTCTCTAAAAACTCATAGACGCCATACAGCGTTCCGCGCGGCCTGCCCCCGGTGATCACGACCGATTTACCGACTGTTTTGACAAGCCATTCTTCCCGTCCGAATGAATTCGAAGTCAGATTGTTTTCAGCGGCAAACGCCGTGTGCCCCACATAAAACGCATCGGACGCTCCTTTTTCCGATTCGTCGCGGATTGGGAAAGTGCGCCCCGTCGCCTTTTCCAGAAACGTTTTCAATTCCATTGCCGCCGTCAATTCGGACGGAATTGCATTTTTTCGGTTTACGACAATTTCAGCAAGTGCCGGAACATCTCCGGAAACGCCGGACGCAAGAAAAAAAAGCGAAAGAAAAAGAAAAGTTGTTTTCATTGCTCGATTCATCCTGTTATTGGTTGCCGAAAACCACATTTTTGAAAATATACGCATCGAATTTGTAGGGAGCCCCGGCATTCTGCCGTTTGTAAATCAGTTCCGGCCCCGTTATCGGCGCTGCATGACCGTCGATGAATGCGAAATTGCCGTTTTTGTTATGCCTGATTCCCGGAAGGGCGGTAGCCATATTGCTCGAATTATTCTGATCCAGCACGGAATACTCAACATCCTTGGATTGATTGTTTTGCCATGAGTCGCCCAGAAGAATCAGATTTTCCGTTTTGAACCCGTCGTCGAAAACAGCCGCAATCGAAAAATCATTGTTGTCCGGCCAGACGCTGAGCAGAATTTTGTTCCCCCTGATCCGGATGCATTTACGCGCATCCTGCCCGATGGAACGGCATCCGTAACTCCTGACGTAGCTAATCGTGTCATACGAAACCGCCGGACAGCTCGCATACGCGGGACACGGTTTGTCAGATGCCGCCGGCAGATAACGGTTGGCCGTAAGAACCTGATGCCACGCATATTGATTGACGGCAACCGATGTCGTCCGGCGCGTCCACGGATATGTCTCCGCAAAATCATTGAAATACATTGTCATGCCGAGGATGCACTGTTTCAAATTGCTCGTGCATTGAATCGCTTTGGCTTTGAGCCTCGCGGCGTTCAGCGCCGGCAGGAGCATTCCCGCCAGAATCGCGATGACCGCTATAACAATCAGGAGTTCGATAAGTGTGAATTTTACTGTCCATGCAAACCGGGATATCCGGTTTACCGCCATCGTCCGGCAGGTTTTTTTTGGATGTGCCATTTTCATTGTACAGTCTCCTCAAGGGTTGGAAGATTTTCGTTTCGAAAGAAGATGAGTTCTCGGGGCCGAAGTGGAACCGCGAGCAACCAGTTTGGGAGGAATCATCCGTCCGCCTTCGCTGCCGGAAACAGAGTGATTGTCCCGTGCCTCGATAATGAGTTTTACGCACAGCGCCCCCATCTCATCGAAGGATTCCCGGAGCGTTGTGATGTCCGGGTAGGAGTACGGCGAGAAAAACGAATCGCCGTAGCCGATCACGGAAACATCATCCGGGGTCCGGACGCCGGCTTTCTGGAGTCTCATCATCATATGCAGCGCCGAGTAGTCGCTGTAGGTAAACAGCGCGGTGGCGCCGTTTTTCCCCCGGAAATACGCCCCCGGAAACGCCGGGGGAAGTTCGGCTTCCGGTACTTCGGTGACCATGCGTTCAAAAGACAAAATATTTTTCGGAAGCACCGGTGTCCCGGCATCCGCGGCGGCGTCGCAGAAACCCCGGAAGCGGTCATAGGCCCATTTTCGCTTGTCGCACAGCGTCATTACGCAGAACCGGCGGTGTCCCAGCGAATAAAAATGTTCGAACGCCAGTCGTCCGCCGGTGTAATTGTCGGTCTCGATCACCGGAATGGTTGCGGGAAGACCGGCTTCCTGATTCTTTCCGAAAGCACCGAGGGCAATGGTCTGGATATTGCAGTTGGAAAGCCGTCTGGCGAGCTGGATGCTCAATTGAATATCGTTATATGTGATCAGGGCGGTAAAGCGCTGCCGGACGCAAATATCGGCAATCTCGTCCAAAGGGGTGCTGTACGGAACATTGACGATTTTTATGAGATGGTCGTATTGGCCTGCCGCATCGAGAATCCCGTTCAGAATACGTGAACTGAATTCGTTCAGATTGTCGAAGAGGAGGAATCCGCTTGCGTTGGCTTTGCCGGTGATCATGGCGGCGGCATAATCGTCCTTCCGATATCCCAGCTCACGCGCCGCGATAAGGATCCGGCGGCTCAGCCGGTCACTGATGCGGGCCTGTTTTGTTTTTCCGCGCAGAACGAAAGAAACGGTTGTAATGCTGGCTCCGGCTTTTGCCGCCACATCTTCCAAGGTAACCGACATTGTATGAAAATCCTCTGATGAATTTATAGATGCAAAAACGTTTTTGCATTTCTAATTATATTCTGCTTGACGGTTATTGTCAAGCCCTCTTTGAAGAAAATTCAAATTTTTTCATCGCCGCCGCATGAAAATTTGAAGTTTTGACAAAAAGAGGATTCATGTTACCTTTGATTTACGAACAGACGAAAGGTAAAAATCATGAATCCTCAAAAAGATACTACGGATTGCAGAATCATGCCGGTGATGGCCCTGGTCCCCGCCGTGTAAAAAGCTTATTCGATCTTTGCAATCGGAAGAATATCTTTTTCCGGAACTTCATCCGTGAGACCATCCGATGACGGATGACCTGTTTTCTCTCGCCTTATGATTCCAGGGATTGTTTTTCCTGCTGTTTTCCAGCCGGGGAAAATAATTCATTTTGTGAACAAAACACCGGTTTCGGACCGGTAGGTACTGACATATTCAAAGGCTTTTCTGACATTGCACCCCAGAACGGTCATATCTGTAAAGCACATATTCATTTCACCGCAATGGCGTGCCCCGAGATAGGAAAGATTATCTCCTTGATAAGAAAAGTAGAAATAGTTGTTCTGAGGCCTCGGATTCTGGCCCGCTGAATCAATCGTGTCTCCCAGCATCAGACTTCTGGTGCGGATGCTGTTTATGAAAATATTCCGGTACCTCGCGCTGTCGCAGTAGGCAATATTGTATGGTGCGTTATAATTTGCCGTATTGGGGAAAATGAGCATGCCGTAGAGATACAGGCGGACTTCTGAACGGTAGGACAGAGTGCCCGCCTGAGGCATGGGATAGGTCGGACATCCGAATTTCTTATATCCTGCGAAAGTCCGGACCTGTGTCCTGTTGATGGAAGGCAGACCGGAATACGGACCCAGAAAGTCGAACCAGTCATTTTTTTTGGAGTCGGCATCTCCATAGGCGGGAATCCAGCCGCGGTAGTCTCCGGCATATTGCGTGGCAATCAGTCCGGTCTGACGAATCTGGTTTTTGCACAGGACAGAAACAGCCTTGTTTTTTGCGGAATTCAGCGCCGGGAGCAGCAAGGATGCCAGAATTGCGATGATCGAAATTACGACGAGGAGTTCTATAAGAGTGAATCTGGACTTATTGGCGTTCATTTTTTCCTCCCGGATGAATTGTTTCAAATTCATAAACGTGAACTTCGTACGGCTTGAAGGCGTCCGTGAATCCATTCTCCGTCACGAAGATGGACCTGTTTTCAAAGAGAACTTTTCCAGGGCGAAGGCCGGTCAAGGCGAAACTTGCGGTGACATTTTCTTTTGAAGAATTGGCTGCAAGGAGAAACGTTTTTCCATCCGCCTTTTTCAGCAGAACATTCATGGAGGGGTTTCCATCGGAATCCAATTCAGGACCGCTGAGAATTTCCGGAGGAGGAGGCTGAAGCCCTTTCTTTTCCGTCAAAACATTATAAAGAACACTCAATTCCTTTGCCAGTGCCAATATGTCCTTCCGGCGTTCAGGGGTGCTGAAAGCGCTTATATACGAATTCCAAACGATTCCATTAGCCCCGTGGATGATGCAAAGGTATGTCATCAGCCTCAATTCCTCCTGTGTCGGGTAACGTGTCCAGATCGGCGGCAGCATAAAGGCCTGCGGGGCAGCCAGAATGATTTTGGGCGCATGTCCTGAAACGCGAATGTCGCGCAGGCATGTCCTGACATCCGAAATGACCCGCTGCGGACCGTTCCGGATGGCCGCATATTTGTCGCTGATCGGATACAATTGCGGCAGAAACACATCCGAGTATGGCACGTACTGCTTATAGTTGGACGAATAAGAACAGAGAGGCGCCTCCGATTGCATGCCGAGCAGACCAGGGGCAAAAGATTTTGCATAACTCTGGAACGATGAAAGTTGAGACGGGGAGAAGCGGTTTGTATCGTCCGCAAGATACATGCCTATCACGGATGAGCTGTTTCTGAACTCGAAAAGCCAATATCGGATACACAGCATGATTCCATATTTTTCCGCAGCCGGAATCAGTTCTTTGACATCCGGCTTCCCCAGATAACTTTGGAGAAAATTGACTCCGCAACTTTTCAGTTCCGCGAGGGCGGAATCGTAGTTGAACTGGTTCTGCGGAAATTTTTCGATGGTAAAAAAACCGATCGGAAAAAACGGCTTGCCGTTCAGCAGAATCAATCCGTCTTCCCTTTGCGTGACAACATTGCCAGTGAATGAAGAACCGATGAAACAGTGCCGCGTTACCGTATGTTTGTTGCCGGCAAGGTCTTCGACTGTAAAGGTAAAAGCATTGACCCCGGACTGGAGCGGCACGGACGGCTTCCAGGTCAATGTGTCGCCCTTGCGGACAAGAGCTTTTGTCAGATCGGCTTTGTTTTGCTCCATGACGCATTTCAGGGTTGACCAATTCACACCGGTTTCGTCGGCAATTTTGAAAACGACAGGCGCATTTGGATTTTCAACGGGGGATTCGCTGATGCGTTCGACTGTCGGCGGTTCACGGTCGATACCGTAATGCCAGCCCGAATCAACGGCCGTCCCGACCCGGATTTGGCGCAGAAGGGGTGTCTGTCCTTTCGAAGAGTTCAATATGACACGGCAGCGTATCCATGTATGTTCCGGTTTTGCAAGACGGATGGAAGTTCCGGTTTCGGTGTAAAAACTTTCATTTTTGCCGTCAGGACCATAAAAAGCGCTCCAGTTTCCGGGGCGTCCGTTATTGTCCGCCGCACTGGAAAGTTGAATTCTGACGGAACTCCCCGGAGGACATTCCGCATTCCATGTGAGTTTTGTATTCTCTTCAGCGGGAATCGGACGGGAAATGAATTCGGCCGATTCTCCGTATCTGGGAAGGTCTTCCATCAATCTCACTTTCACCCGGCTGAAGGCAATAGAATCGTCCTTTCCGATCGAGGGGCCGCCGCCCAGTTGAACCACAAGAAAAACCGCCCCTTCCGGCACTTTTCCTCGTATTTTGTTATGCAGCCACTCTTTTGAAAGACTTTCATAATAGAAATAATCGACGTCCCCGATTGGTTTTCTATTTTTATCAAGCCACTGGAGCTTGTTCGAATAGTTTTTACGTCCCCGCGCATTATGCATTGAAAAGGTGCCTTTGACATCCATTTCAAGAATGAAATCCCTCCCGGGCTGAACGGGAACCGGCGGTGTGAGGACAGACCATGCCGTCTCTTTGCTTCCTGGTTTTGAGGTTACAGTCAAACATGGGCGTCCGTTGTATTTCCGGACATTGAAGATGGATGAATTTTTATAGTTGTAAGCGGGGATGGTCATGGAGGGGGAACCGGTAAAATTTTCCTCATATGCCACCCGGCCGACCTGTTCAATCGCTGCCCCTTCTGCCGTAAACGCAATATCTTTCTGCGAAGTTACCGCGGCCCCGTAAAGTCCGGTCAAGGCAATCCATGCAAAGGCGCCTGATAACAGTTTAATCATCTGCTCTTCTCCTGTTTTGCATCCGATATCGTTTTCTTGTTGATGAATCTGCTTTTCACTGTTTTATGGATCGCATCGCCGGGAACTCCGTGATCGAACAGCTCCGCCAGAATGTCCACCGCCTGACAACCCAAGTCGAAACGGGAATGGTTGATGGTGCTCAACTCGTATTTGCCGCAGACGTCGTCATATCCGGTCACGGAGAAATCTTCCGGGATGCGGAATCCGCGCGCAATCAGTTCATCCATGACGAGCTCCGCGATCCGGTCGTTATGGGCGCACAGGGCGGTCGGACGCGGTTTCAAAGCAAGGACTTTATCAACAATGGCCGCCGCGTCGATCGGATCGTTTCCGACGTCAATCCTCGAGGCGGACATTCCCTTCTGTTCCGCAAAAGCGGAAATGGCCTTGCCCCGTTCATGCGCACAATTCTGGAACTGCGCTTTGATCCGTTCCCCCTGCGACAGAACGCACAGGTTTCTGTGGCCGGATTTCCGGAGACAGTCCAGCATTTCCCGAACCCCCGGCCGGATGTCGGGAACAATGCTGCTGATGTGGGGATACCGGCTGGTTCCGGAAACAAAAATATGGGGAATCGTGCGGTCTTTCAGGAGTTCCTCGAACACCGGGTCGAAACAGAAATTGCGCTGGCCGATCGTGATGGTTCCGATGGAACGGGGAATGAAGCTTTCCAGCCATTCGCGGATCTGTTCCGGCGCCAGGGTCGGTTCCGGAAGCGCGGTGATGCTCACGGAAATTTTCAGGTCGGCGGCACGGTCCATGATCGCCGCGACAATTTCGAATCCGAGCCGGGACAAGCTTTTCAACTGTTCGGAAAAACGGTAAGGCAGAATCAGGTTCAGGGAGGGGAACGGGTTTTTGTAGTGATCCGGCGCTTTCTCGGAAATCTTCATGCCGCCGCCCCGGAGGTCGATCCCGCGGAGAAGCCCCTCCAAGGCAAGCTGTTCATAGGCCTGGTGAACGGTGTTCCGGTTGATTTCCAGTTCATCGGCAAGCTGGCGTTCGGAAATCAGACGCGTTTCCGCGGGCAGGCGGTTCCGGATGATGTCCCGCCGCATTTGTTCCACGATCTGGACACGCAGAGGAATGACCGATTCGCGGTCCAGATGGATTTCCGGTTTGAACTTTGCCGTTTTCATCGAGTATTGCCCCTTTTCAATCTGGTATATTAGATTATACCACATTTTCAGAAGAAGTCAATAGTCCTTTGAAAAAAAAATAACTTTTTTATGAGAAAACTCAAAAAAAAAGGATTTCCGCAATATTGTTCACGCGGCGCCGACCGGTGCAGAACGAACCTCATGAAAATGGATGGAGCATCGGAGGGAAGAGAAAAATTCCGGGAAATTTCCTTCCCTGCGTTTATACGCCATGAAAAGTTTTTTCAGAGTCATAAAAAATTTCGTCACTTCAAAACAGAAAGGAGTTCACCGGCGAGGCACAGCGCGGCCTGGGCAATTGCCTCCTTCGCGGCGACTTGATAGGTCACCCCCGCGAGCCGTTCCTTTTGAGCGCCGGAAGCCAAAAGTTTCTCTCCCTTCACGGCAATGACCTTCAACTCGATCCGCGCCGCCGCCGAAATGAATTTTCCGTAGGCGGGAGCCTGTTCGGCGAAGGCTTCTCCGGTGACGGTGAATTCCGCGTCCTGCCGAGAGGGAACGATTTTGAATCCGAGGGCAAGCAGCAATCTTTCGATTTCCGTCTGGGCCGCCGGATCGGGCGTCGGCAAATTGATGTTCTCGGTGATTTTCACATAAACCGTGCGTTGTCTGCCTTGAACGGTCTGTGCCAGCGTTTCAGCGACGCTCTTTTGATTCAGCGGCGAAGGCAGCAGGATTTCACCGCGCTTTTCCAGCAGAGCGATGACTTTTTTGCTCAATTCCGGAATCAATTCCGCCGGAGTGGATTTTCCGCCGGCGCTGGCTCCGACGACCCGGCTGGTCTCCGTGCCGATCACTTTGGCGACGACAAAGGTCTTGTCTCCGGATTTGAACACCGAACCGGCGATCAGGATTTTCGCACCGACGAGACGCCCCAACTTCACTTGAGAATCTTTATCGACCAGTCCGACGGCGGAAAGATGCAGTTCCATCAGCGCCTTGTCGAGTTCGGCGCGCTCGACGGTATTGGTTCCGCGTTCCATCAAAGCAACGCTCAGAAGCTCCGCCACGGATTTCCCCGCCGCGTCATCCTCGAAAACGCGGCCGCGTCCCTCGAACGGCAGCACCGCCACGGTCGGAATGAATTGAATCGGCTCCGGAACTTCCTCTGCGAACATCCCGGTGAGCATACCGCCGCACAACAGCGTAAACAGCATTTTTTTCATTTTTGTTTTTCCTCCGCGAGTTGTCTGATGAAAAGCACATTGTCTATTTGATCCAAATCGAATTCCGGCGTGAATACAACGACTTTTCTTTTTCCATCGCGCAACACAACATAACTAAAAGTGCCGCGCAAATCCAGGACTTGTTCCTTTTTATCATATAAGACGCTCAAAGAACCTGGATTCTTAGCGCAATGAAGGGAGATTTCTTTCCTGTTGCCGGCGATATTCAATGGAAAATCGCGTTTGTCAGGAAACAGCAGAATCCGTTCATTATTGAATTGATTCGGCCATTGGCTTGTGACCAGTAATGCTCCGGGATGAGCCAATGGAGGCTCCGCAAGCAATCCGACGCCATATCGATGCAGGGTTGACACTCTTCGGCCAGCCGTGTTGTCCGAGACCATTGTAAGCCCGATCAGCGGTTTGGGAGAATGAAATTTGACTTTCTGTCTTTTCTCACCGCACGTCAATACCGCGTCCAGCGTGGAACCGTCTTCCAGAGCCGGAAAATGAATTTTCACGTCTCCATTACCGGAGGACAATATTCTGCCATGTTCAGCGGCGAGAATCCACGCGCCGTTTCCCGGGAGTGTTTGTTCGCGTCCCGACCAGAGGTCGGTCACATCGTTTTTCTGCGCCAAAAGCAGCAGCGGAAGAAAACAAAACAGGATGACTTGTTTTCTCATTTTGCCGGCTCCTCTCCCCGTATGACGAACAGCCATTGTTCGTTGATAAACACAACATGATTACCGGCCTTATGCAGATTGAAACATGGCGGCAGCAGCAAAACCGGCGATTTTTCCGGATGCTCCAGATTCAGACAAAACGGCCGGGATCCGGCGATGAACAGCCAATTTCTCTGCCGGAAAAAGTGCTGGTCCGCGTTACGGAACGGGTATTGCGTATCGAAGAAAAGAAATGCATTACTCAGAAGACATTGCGGCATGATTCGCGGTTTGTACGGGGAAAATCCGAGCAGAAAATTCAGCTTTTCACTGTTCGGTTCCAGACAGCTGAACTGATAAGCCGGATTGGTCGATGTAAAATAGAGCGTACCGTCGATGACGGTCGAGCGCACAACAGAGACCGGGAACGACAGCACTTTCTGAAACGAACGCCTTCGCGTGTGGTATTTCCAGACCGCTCTTTCGGAAAAGAACACCAGTTCATTCTCACCGAACGCCCGCAATCCCGTATAAAGTTCGATCTGCGCCGCGGTGAAATCCAGCGGATTCCGTTTCTCGACACGCTCCGTGCTGAAAATGGTTTCCCGTCCGGCGCCGTCAAAATCATAAGAAACAAGAGCGGATGCGCCATGCCGTTTTTCCCGTGTCCGAGTCTCCCCCGCAAAGGCGGCACGCCCGGAACCCAGCAGATAAATCCGGTTGCCCTGAATCGCCGCGCCGGATGGATGGATTCCGCCGAGCGGATCATCCGCCATCTTCATGCGGTTTTCTTTCCGGTCGTACATCCGCAGTGTATTGCGGTCGACGACTGCCACAATTTCATCCGATGCTGCGAGATAAACGGATGCCCCGCGTTTGGGATACAACTCCGTATTCAGCGGAGTCAAAGACTTCAGCTCGCCCAGAATGCGGCATTGATCCGGCAGCGTCACTTCCGCGAGAAAAAAGCGGTTCCCCGCCCGGCGAAGCACGGCAAAGAGTTTCCCTCCGGAGACATCGGACGCGATGCATTCAACGGTTTCGTTTCCGCTTCCGGTCAACTCCCGCCATGCAATCCGCCGGACTTGCAAATCGCGGTTCAGCTGGGTGAACAACCGCTGTTTCAACCCAAGGATCGCCGGAGTGTTTCCCGATTCCGAAAAAATGACTTCGCCAAGCTGGGTGAACCAGTCGTTCGTCTGTTTGGAAAAAACCCGCTGCCTCGCATAGTCTGTCAGAGGGTCCCGGAACGCAATCAGTTTTTCGAGGGTGTTTTCGTCCGTGGAACGGGAGAGGTTTTCGATCCATTCCCGGATATGGCTGTTTGCGTCCCGGTTCGGATTCAGTTTCCTGGCGCGTTCCCGGATCAGATGGGCGACATTTCGCGGCGTGTTGTCTCCGGTGTACGCCGTCAGAAAATAAAACGTCCGGTTGTTGATGTTCTGAACCAGGTTTTCCGGCATCAGACGGGTCTGTTCGATTTGCGGCAAGGCTTCCGGATCGCATTTTGCCAGCTCCTGCAAATAATGGTCGATTTCCGGGATCAGCGCCGCCGGAGTGCGCGGTTTATCCAGAAGCCGCGCCAGAAAACGGATTGCGATGCATTCGTAACGGAATGCCGTGATTTGCGACTTTTCCAGAAAATCAACGATCGGCAAGGTTTGACGGATATACGGTTCCCACTCTTTCTGCCGGGCGAGTTCTCCCCGCATCAGGTGTCCATGATATAAAGCGAGTATGGAGTTCACCCGTTCCGCCTGCTCCGGATGCCTGCGGATAAACGCGTCCACCGCCGGAAAAAATTTCCGGTATTCCTCCAGGTTTTCGTTCAATTCTCCTTCAAGGTCGATCTCCAGCAGAAAAGGTCCGAACCATGTACGCCTGTTATACTGTATCAGGTCCGCGATGTTCTCCATGCGCTCGGGAAGCGGTGAAGGAAAAACCGTCCTGCGTGCGGTGCTTCGGAAGCGGCGGAAAGTTTTTCCCAGCCGGCACAGTTCTTTCCGGCCGGAAGCCGTCATATCCTGCAACTGGGCGCGGTTTTTAACCGTAAACGCTTCGCAGAGAGCGGTAAATGCGATGCGCATTCTTTCCGCATCGGGATATGCCGCAATATATGCTTCATAATGATTCATCAGCTCTTCCATAGCCCGGATTCGTTCGGAATTCCACGGCATCGATGTACAGAGTTTGGTCCGGATCTCCAATTCAAGCAAACGGAACGCTCCGTTCTGCGGTTCCAGCGCGAGCGCCGAATGAATCCGGCTCAACGCCTCCCCGCAGCGTCCGTTCCGGAAAAGCTCCATGCTCTCGCGGGCGAACTGCATCCCCTCGGAGGAACGCTGTTCTTGTACCGGCTCGGTAATTTTTTGGTAAAGTTCTTTTCCGCAAACAATGGCCTGTTCATCGCATTTGTTAAATACATCGTGGACGTTCACTCTGCCGACGATCCGGCGGTCAAGCGTGAGAATCAAAATCCTGGCATGCGTCTTATCCCCGGTGCTTCCGGGCTCGAATTCCAGCGTCAGCAGTCTTGCGGACGGGGTGAGCGCAAAGACGGGGCCGGCAAGTTCGCGTTCCGTGTTTACCGCGTCGAGCCGGGCGCGTTCGAGCATCTGAATTGCGGGAAATTTCATCAACACCTGTTCCAGGTGCATGACGAAATCCTCGATCTTCGGCTTCAACTTCCCCGGCACCCCCACATCCCGCACCGACACGATCGAGAGATACAAGGGATCTTTCACGGCAAGTTTATTTTTCGCCTTGAGAATTTTTTGCGCGGCATCCTCCGGGGAATCGTCCCACAGCCGGAATCCGTTTTTCGCATTGAACACCACCAGCCGTTTTTCCGTCAGAACAGCAAAGAGATCGGTATGCGGAAAACAGCGTCTCAGCACTCCGGCGCTGAAATCGGACGACGACAGGCGCTGTTCCTGCAGCACCTTGTCGATTTCGGCGCGTTCCAGCAGGTCGAATTGGTCATTCGCACTCAATTCCTCCATGGTTTTGTCGCAAAGCGGGCGATTGCCCAGCAGCGCCAGCTTCACCGGAGAAGCGGCGGCGGAGAGGCAAAGAAAAAATATCCAGACCCATCTCATGACAGCTTGTCCTCCGTATAGTGATTTCGACCCTGTCTGACGACCGGTATCGCGGTACGAATCCGTTTGCCGTCTACGCAAAGTTCCAAATCCAGCACCAGCGTCGAGGCGTCGAGGCGCGAAACCACCACCGCGCCGGAAAGGGACGGATTTTCCACCGTGATCGAATCGTCGTCGGAACACGCCAGCGCCAATCTTATTTTTTTCCTGCCCACATCCAGAATGATGTCAATGAAGTTGTTCGGGCGCTCCAATGAATCCCGTTCCCCGGTAACGAGTTCGTTTTCGAGAAACAGCACCGCCGCATCGCTGCCGAACAACCGGACCGCCTCCGCCAATTTCGTATCCGTTTGCATGGTATTCCGAAGCGGCAGCATCAATGCCGCCGTCACTCCGGCGACGATCAGAAAGCCGGCCGCCCACGCAAGATAGTGGGATTTCCGTTCCGGGCGTTCGGCCACTTTGTTGAAAAAATCGGCGGCGAATTCTTCCGGCGTTTTGCGAAATTCAACCGAGGCCGATTTCTTCAAATCGAGCAGTTCATCCAGTTGTCTGTCATTCATCTTCATTCCTCCGTAACGCTTCTTTCAGGAGTTTTTTGGCTTTATGGATCCGCTGATAAAGCGTGTTGGCCGAACACCCCAGTTCCCGTGCGGCGCTTTCGCCGTCCAATTCACTCAATACGGCGATATGGATGGTTTCACGGTAAAGTTCCGGCAAGGCGGCAATCGCGTCATCCAGTCGGCACAATGCCGGATTTTCCGTATCGTCTCCATCTGGACGATACAGCGCGAGTTTCTTTTGTTCCCGTATTTTTTTGCGGAGCAGATCGTAGCTTTCGGTCACTACGATCCGGGAAATCCAGCCGGACAACGCCGCCGGATCGCTCCGAAAACTTGTCCGCCGATTCCAGGCCTTGAGTAAAGCGGATTGAACGGCGTCGTCCGCATCGGCGGCGGAATGGACGATTTTTACGGCGATCGCCCGGTACAAACCAAGTTTGCTTCGAATCAAATCGGCAAAAATATTTATTGATTCCTTGTCCGTCAAAGCCGCCAATCCCCATTGTTTCGATTTTCCTGATAAGACGTTCCGGAAACGCGTTTTCTTATTCTGTTTTGCGAGTTTTCCGGAAAACTTATCATAATGTAATATATCTTTTGACAGAAAAGAAAGCAATCCCATGGGAATCTTATTGACTTTAAGACTGCAAATCAATATCACACATGTATCTATGGATTCCGGACTTACGGAAGCAATGAAATCAATGGGAAGGAAGAGGATTTTATCTGGGTTGACCGGTGCGGAACAAATCTCATGAACATGGATGGAGCATTGGAGGGAAGAGAAAAATTCCGGGAAACTTCCTTCCCTGCGTTTATGCGTCACGGAAAGTTTTTTCAGATTTCATCCAGGTGGAGCCTGAAATTCTTCCGGCGGAGTTCCTGCTGGAGTTCTCCGATTTTCAATTCCGAAGGATCACACTGATTCTTTACGGACAGCGCCGCGGCCATGCCCGCCGCTTCCCCGGTCATGGCCGCCGAAGGAATGACCCGGAAGACCTCCCAGGCGTCATCAACGGCGCTGATGCAGCGGCCGGCGGTCAGGACGCCGCGAACTTTTTCCGGCACCAGCGCGCCGTACGGCGTCTCCCAGACCGGACCGGGCTGCCGCCAATCGGGACAAAGCCCGATGGAATCCTCGAAACGCTGTCCTTCCTGTCCGTTTTTGAGCGTGCATACTCCTTTGGCGGCCGCGACCTTGCGGAATTGCGGCATCGCCGGCAGATGAACCGGGAAAAGATGGTTTTTGTCACTCCCGGCGGAAGCATAGGCATGGTCGTAGAAGCGCCGGATGTCCTCCCAGGCGTTCCGGGTGAAGGCGGTGACATCCCGGGCGTTCAGGGCGTCTCCCGCGCGGAACTTCTCCTCCCATGAATTCAGGTAATGAACGTGGAGCGAATCCTTCCAATGATAATGGCTGTTCTCCGGCGAACACTGGACCAGCCACGGTGTATTGTAGTTGGCTTCCGTGAAGACCTCTCCCCCGGCCCGGCGCACGAGCTGGGCGGACCCGGAGGCGTCCACGAAACATTTCGCCCCGATCCGGCCCCGGCCGGAGATGTTTTCGACTTCGACCGCGGTCACGGTTCCATCGGAAGAGACCCCGGACGCGCAAACCAGCGTGTCCAGCCAGAGATCGACTCCGGCTTCCTTCAAAACACGATCGAGGGACAGCGTGAATCCGGCGGGAGAAAAATAGCACAGATAACGGTCGCCGTCCTCCCGGGAATGCTTTTCCTGGCCGCCCCATTTTTCCGTAAGGCCGAACGGACTGTATTGGAGGCTGATCTTCAAAAGTTCTTCCGCAAGGCCGAAAATTACCTGGCGCCCTTCGCCGTCGCAGAGCGGGAGGTAGACGAAGATCAGGCCGGACGTGGCCAGTCCGCCGATCAGATTTTGTTTTTCAATGAGCGCCGCGGAGTATCCCATCCGGGCGGCGGCGGTCGCCGCGGCAACTCCGGCAATCCCGGCGCCCGCGACGACGATGTCATACTTCTTTGAGAAATCCATACGGTTCCTTGCTATGTGAATCTGTATTATTTTCCGGTTTCGACACGATATTCGAAACTCTTGGATTGTTTGGGCTGAAGGGTTGACATATCGCTGAGGAACTCGACGGATATGTTTGGTTTGAACGGCCCGGCGTTCCAGAAGTAGACTCCGGAAAACCCCTTGCCCGGCATAAGGGTCATACTGTCGGTCAGGACTCCGTCGGAGGCAGAATCCCGGAGACTTCCTCCGTCCCAGATACCGCGTTTGAGCTTTTCCAGAAAGGGAACGTCTTTTCCCTGTTTCAGCAGGACGGTATTTTCGACCGATTCCGGCGTAACGTCGACATTGCCGGCTTTCACCCGGAGTCCTTTCATCCCGAAACGGATGCCCGGGCGCGGAAGATTCCCGACGCGGAAACCGAAGACGACCGGCTTGTCCGCCGTGTTGGTGAAGGAGATGTTGACGAGGACGGCATTCCCTTCCAGAGCGAAGGTCCGTTTGACCTGAAGCCCGTAAAGAGGATTCGGCGCCGGATCGGCCCCTTCGTAAGGAAGTACCGGCGCGGATGACTCGATGAAAGGAACGCCGTTTCGGATTCCGATACCGCTTGTGCGGAACGGCAGCGCCTGCTGTGTCGGATCGTAGAAGGAGACCCGGCCCAGGAAACCGCCATTCAGCAGTTCATTGCCCTTTTCATCGCGAAGCGTAATGATTTCTCCGCCGGAAAAGGTATCGATTCCGGCCGTGACCGTTCCGTTGGAAAGTTTCAAAACAGGAATCTTTTCCGCGGTCGCTCCCCAGAAAATCGAGGACTTTCCCTCTTTGTATTCACGAAAGAGATCATCCGAAGCCGTTCTCCGGAAGCCTTCGAGTTCTTTCCGCAGAGGTTCCTGATCCGGGAGGACCGCACTGTCGATGGTGACGACGCCGCCCGCGGGGATTTTGACCAGAAACGCCTGTTTCAAATCTTTGCCGGAAACCCGGAGGATTACATCCCGTTTCTCATCGTAGTTGAAAAGGGTGAAAAGGATTCTGGAATCCAGGGCATGAGCAACGCTCCGGATAGAACGGAAGAAGTCCGGAAAATGGATGCGGACCTTTTCACCGGAATCGGTCCGGACTTCTTTCACGATCGTGTTTTCAAACGTGAAAGTGAAACGTTCTTCGCAGCGTTTCCCGGAAGTATAGAACTTTTCCGCGCGGGAAATCATGCCGTATCCCCGCAGGAGCTCCTGATAGTATTCCCCTGTCAGCGCGTTATCCGGCCAGAGACCGAATCCGGCTCCGCCGAGAGCCGCCGCGGCAAGGAGATTCTGGCAAAGCTTCCGGGGGGTGTACTGTTGATAATAACGGAGCAGGCGTTCCGCCGGGTCGACCAGCGGGAAATACGGTTTCCGGAAGGACTGAACATTGTATGCCATGTCGTCGAAATACCGGGTGCCGGAGTAATACGGCATGTGCATGTGTCCGTCGACAACACCGTCGGAAAGCGAGGCATCCACGGCACACCAGAGGGCGACGCGTTCTCCCGAAGCGTGAAGGTTGTCCGTGCAAAGCCAGAATTCGGTGCCCGGCGCCTCCCGGCGGATGATTCCGGCGATTTTTTCGATGAGCTTCGCATGAAGCCGGACCATGTAGTCGAAATAGAGACGCCGGTACTTTGTCTGGATGTCATCGATGGATGGAACCGATGACAGATTCATTTCTTTTGCAAACCGTGTGCGCCCGCCTTTATCCAGTCCGAACGGATGGGGTTCGAAGTCCCATACGATTTTTTTCGCCCAGGGGGCCGCGGTTCGCCATTCGCGGATGGCGGCTTTGAGGTAATCTTCGCATTTTTTTTCCGGATCATCGAGCCAATACCAGGGCGCAATCCTTGGAAGAATTTTTCCTTTGTCATCGACATCCGCCGGAGCGGATTTCAGCAGTGCTGTTCTGTTTCTTCTGGATTCAGGATAGGGAAACATGAGATCCCCTCCCCCGATCATGACGGCATTGGTATAGGCCTTGTTTTCTTTTTCATAGGCATCGTTGAATTTCCACGGCTTTTGCGAGAGGGAACTCCAGAACTCCGTGGCTCTTTTTTCCAGTTCAGGAAAAGGGGAATGAACTTCCTGTGGGCGCGCGATGAGAAATCCGAATGATTTACAGGGAGCAAAATCCGCTTTTAAGGAAGGCAGGATGCGGATGATCCCCTTTTCTTCCTTCTGAAACTCATCGCCGATCCGGAATGTCCAATAAACGCTTCCGTTCTTGCCGGTACTGCCCGGCTCGGCCTTGAGGAAAGCCAGCTGGGTATACCAGTTACTGCCGAACCAGAGATGAAAGTATTTTTCAAAGGTAACAGTATAACGGCGGTAGGGAATGCCGTCTCGCGATATTTCTTTTTCCGTGCATTTCTGCGCAAGAGGCTCCCATTTTCCGTTCCTGAGGGGAGCCAGGCTCTCAGAGACGCCGGACAATGTCAAAAACATTGGGACATCCAGTGTGAGAACCGCTTCTTTTCCCGCGTATTTTCCATGGGCTTTGCCGCCGATTTCAAGCACGCCCGGCAGGTTTTCGCAGATCCCGAACGGTTCCCCTTTCAGAAAATTCATCGGGAAGAGGTTCATCTGAAAAGAAAGCTGTTTTGCGGACGGTTCTTTTTTTTTCAGACGGAGTCCGCTGAAATAGAAGGTGCCGATTGCGTCCGTGGACAACTGAAGGGATAGATCCACATTCAGATTGTCCGCAAAATATTTGGATGAGAAAGAAAAGGACGCTTTTTTCCAGTCGAATGTGCCGGAAGAATATTTCCAAAGACCATCGATACCGTAATTCAAAATGTTTTTTCCGTTCGAGAGGCTGACAAAGACTCCGCTGAGTTTTTTGTCGGTCCGGACCACATTCTCGCATTTGAGGTAGAATATGAGTTCATATTCGGCACCGGGTTCCAGCCGGAGATTTTGGGAGACGCGGTTCCAGCCGGGTTTTTCAATGCTGATTTTCAGAACGGGATTTCCGGAAAGTTTGATTCCCGGATCGACGGCCGCTTTTGTCCCAACCACTTTCCAGCCATCGAGGCCTTCTGTGAAACCGCCGTTTTGGAGAGGCCCTTCTGCCATAAGAATGAACTGTGCCGAAAACAGAAAAATAAGTACGCCGAAGATTCTCATGATATTCTTTACTCTTATCCCGGATGAGATTTATTTGAAGATAATGCCGGTGGAGCGGTCGTATCCGCAACGATCAATATTGGTGGATGTCAGGACTGCGTAAACGTTTCCTTGATACAGGCTTCCGACAAGTTTCGACTCCACATGTCCGTCCAGATACATGATATTGGTCGTTCCCCTGGAGATGGGCAGCGGATCGGAATAGATCGGATTGACCCGTTGATCTTTCATTCCATGCCGGTAAGAGAAGGCTTGGATGAAGATCGTTCCGTAGATGGTGCGTTCGGAGGAATCAGCGCCGTAGATCGCGATCGAGGGCTTCTGGACAAGACTGAGTTTGCGGATTTTCTGTTCGTTGACATTGACCGAGTTATAAACGCCGCACAAACCCGTATTGACCAGGTAGTGGGTGAATCCGAACAGACCGTTGACGGCGTTCCCCAATGCCACCGGTTCGGAAGGACAGGTGAACGAATTCGCCTTGGATTTGTAGTTCACTCCATATCCGTATTTAGACAGCACACCATACCAGATGTAACCGGGACTGTAGTTCGGGGGGACAAAGCCGGGCAGAAGCGCGGGAAGAATCCATTCGTTGAAGTCGTCGGAATACATCTTCTGCGCCAGCCCGATGGCTTTTTCATTGTTCATGCATGAAATCGCATAGGCCTTCTGCTTTGCGGTATTCAACGCCGGAAGAAGTATTCCCGCCAGAATGGCGACGATCGCAATGACGATGAGGAGTTCTACCAAAGTAAAAAATGGAACAGCAGACCGTGTTTTTCTTTTCATGGCGCATCTCTTCTTCTTTCTGACTGATTTTTATTCTCCATATTATTTTAATCCTTTTTTATGCAGTTTCAATGATCTTTTTAGTCAAAATGATATTGATTTTTAGTCAAATCACATTATATTGCCGAAACGAAAGAAAAGGACACGGAACCCGGAAAATATTCCTGTCGCAGCCTTGGATTGTGTCAAGTGCATACACCGGTTCTATTATTTCGAACTCCGCGGCTGTCAATCAATCCGCTTTGTCAACCTGCCCGTTGTCCGACGGATTATGTTTTCGGTTCGCAATATCACGGAAAAACCGCCGCAAATCGACAATCCCTCCCCAAAAAAACCATACGGTGGAAATGACGCCGATCATACAAGGCACAATCAGCGCCGTAATGAAAAATTTATATCCCCACCAATGCTCCGGCCACGGCGAAATTAAATTCCAAATCAGGATGCCGAGAAAGCAAATTCCGAAGCCGTAGACCAAACTGTACGCAAAAACACTCCACGCGATCACCCGGTCGAATTTACTGTATTCCGGAGTAATGCCGATGACCTTTGCGGTAAAATTGCGCCATGTCCACTCCGTTTTCAAATTCACTTTCCCTTCATCGTCATAGACTCCGCGATGCAGCAGCTTGTCAAGGTCGTATGGTTTGCGGTATGTGATCCATGACCCGATGCAATACGCCGCCATGCTCAAGAGCATTGCCAGAAAAAACAGTTCCAGCGAATTGATTGGAAACTTGACCGGATCCATCTCCCACCGGATATACGGCACAAAAGGAGCCGCCATCGTTTTCAGGATTTTATCCAGCAGCGGCACCAGGTTGATTTCTTTCAAAAACGGATAGACATGATCCGGCCAATTCCGCTGCAGGAGGATTCCGCCGCCGGAAACTGCCGCGCCGGTAATAATCGAGCAATATGCCCCGCATGTGGTTCCAAAACGGGTATAAAGGCCGCCCAAGGTGACAGCGCCGGCCCCGCCCACCCATATCGAGGCGGTGATCGTGACATACAAATTGATGTAATCGAGCTGTGAAAGAAAAATCGATCCGTAAAAAAATACCATGCACACGAAAAGCGCCAGCAATCGAATCATCCACAACTGCTGTCTGACAGATAACTTTTTCTTCCACAACGGCATGACGATATCCTGTGCCAAAGTCCGCGCGGATGAAAATATCCGGCCGTCGTCGGAAGTAAGCATCAACATCAAGCCCAGCAGACATATCAAAGCCAGCAGGGGTTCCGGCAAAATATGACGCATCGTCACCGGAAACATCATCTGATTGAAAAGAGAACGATACTCCAACGTTGCAGCATTTCCTTTTGCTTCTCCTTTTTCCGCAATGAAAACCTGCTGCACTGTTTCAAAATATTGTGTATCCACATTGCTTTTGACGGACTGGCTGGGAATGACGGCCGGTTCGGGTATCGCATTCACCGCCGCAATCACTTTTTCTTTCAGGCCGGGTTCGGTCCCGGTGTCTTCAAGAATCTGGCCGGTCAGGCTCCTTCGTATTGTCCATCCTTCATTTGCGTAAGCCTGGGCGTTCATCGTGGTAATGACGGCCACCGCCATCAGCAACAGCATCATATAAGCAAATCCATTGCGCCATGTCCCCAGGATTCCAGCCATTTTTCCCTCATGTGCGGTGCGTGCCGCAGTATCGGTGCCTCCGCCGCACCAGACGCCCCGATTGAGAATCGAGCCGAAAACAAGAACAAAAACGGCAAAAAGATTGAAATCGCGCAATTCCCGGATATCGAACGGATTCAAAAAACTTTCTCCCGGCACCCTGTTTGCCAAGGTCGGAACGATTTCGCCGAACCATGAAAAATGGATCAGCAGAAATATCGCGAGAGCAACGAATATCGGATAGCAAAGGATGGATTGGAAGGCATCCGTCACCACCAGGGAGATCATACCGCCGGACCAGATGATGACCAGAGCAAAACACAATGCCAGGGCAATCACCAGTCCGAAAGTCGGTATTTCCATTCCCCCGAATTTCAGGGTGCCCGGCCATCCGAACATATAGATGAAAAAACGCGCCGCCACCGCCGGGCCGATGGCATTGGCCAATATCTCTGCGAACGTGCGTAAAAAGGCGGCAAAAATTCTGAATGAACGATTATACCTGATCTCAAGATATTGTCCGATCGTCATGGCCCTGGTTTCCCGGAAACGGTAAGCAAAAAAACCGGTCAGAGAAAGAATCAAGGCAAACGGAGTCGCAATTGCCCCCCAGAAACCATAGGCAAAACCCGCTTTGTAATTGGCCTCCACATATGCCACCAACGCGAGAACCCCCAGGCTGGATCCCATTTCAGAAACCGCGATAAGGTATCTGCCGCATACCCTGCCGGCAGACAGGAAATCCACGATATCCCTGACATATCGCCTCATATAGATCGCCATCCCAAAAATCACACAGAACGGCACGATTACGATCAGCCAATTATAAAAACTCATTCACATCCTTTTTGTTAAACATATATTTTCCTGAAAGGTCGGCCGCCCGGCGGATGCCGGTTCCATGGATAATGCGGGAGGTTCCCGGAAAACCGGATCATTGAGCCCATGCAGCGATCCGGTACTGTTTCAATGACCGGGGGAGGCCGCAAACGACGGCATTCGATCCCGGGTCAAGATTCTTTTGCGGCTTTTCCGGCAGGTGAAACGAAATTTTTCGGAATGATGTGCCGCATGCCGTTGGATATCGGAATCAATGGCATGCATATCCGCGGCGGCGACGTTTTCCGGCACGCAGCGCGCGATGGAACCGGAAAGAATTGTGCCGGTATATTCATTCACCCATACGGCGGCGGGATCAAACCGGGAAAATCTTCTTCAATAAGTTCTTCGGGCAACTCGATGCATGTCCGCTTCCCGGCATTCAATAACTGATTTCGACATCCGAGATGTAAAAGGTAAAATCATCTTGTTTTTGTCCGGGCTGGTTACGTAAAAGCAGCCACGGCTGTTCTTTGAGGGTATCTTCGAGGAACAGGGTAAATTCATGCTTCTGCCATTCCGGCGTCACCCGGATCATGTGAAAATTTTTGCCTCCCCATAATGTGGCGGCCCAGACCTTTTCCCGGTCGCCCTTGATCCACAAGCTGACTTTCAATGTGCCGCCGGGCACACCGGGAAAAGCCCTGGTAGCGGGGAACCCCTTGCCCGGCTTGGAGTCGATGCGCAATACCGGAGACTCGGAGGGAGCGTCTTCGGCGCTCTCGAGTGTCATTGGGACCTCTTCGAACCATACGCTGCGCCATGAGAGGAGATCGGTGGCAGGCAAAAGATTCTGCTTGAGGTCATCCGGAGTCAGGATTTCGACCTTGATGTTTTTGAAATTGACGGTGTTCTGCTGATTCCGGCGGACAAAGCTGAGCTTCCAGCCGCTCCCGGAATCGCTTGCATAGTAGCGGACTTCGGTCCATTTTCCGCCCGCTTTGCCTAAAATTCCCCATACCGCTTTTTCTTCATTGTTTTTCTGGTAACTGAACATAATATCCGCACCCTTGTCTCCCTTGAGCTGCATGGTGACCCGGTAGAGCCGGCCGTCTTCGGAGGGAGGCATGGCGATCGTGGCGTAGCCGTGGGCGTTGTCCATTTTTACGACTGCATTGGACGGGGTTGCGCCGCAGGCGCCCAGGGCGGCTGCCAGCAGCAGGAACAGTACTTTCATCATTTGATCACTCCTCCAGGGTTATAATTGCGAAGCCGGAGCGGTCGCAATAATTGTTTTGACCGCTGAACGCTTCATGTTTACCGTTGTTGTTTATTGCAAGATTCAATCCGGCAACTCCGGGTTGCGCCGGAAATTCAACGATGAGCCGTTCCGGCGAGATTCGTTTGAAAGAAACCGGCAGCTTTTTGCCCAGTATCCGGATGTCGGATTCACCGTTCGGATAGAGGGGGATGACGATCTGGCTGGTGGAATCATTGTACCGCTTGAACTCTTCGATCCTGCCTTCCAGCGGGAGAGGGTCGAAAAAGATCTCCGCACTGTCGCTTGCAAATACGTCGGCGCCTTTCAAGCCTTTGCACTCCGGGATGAAGATGTCGAGCACCAGTTTGCCGGAACCGTAAGAGACGCGGAAGGCGTTGTTGCCGCCGAATGTATATTTTTGAGCGTTTTCCAGCACGGGATTGAGCTTCAGGGTGCATTCAAGCGTCGATACCCGGCTGCCGGCGGTGATGAGCTTGACCGGGAACTCCTGCGGCGCTCCCGGTTTCAGCACGACAGGAATGCGAAACTCTTTTTCCCCTTCAAAGGGGTCGAATTTGAGTGATTGACCCTGCAAATATGGCGAAGACAACCGGACGGAACCGGACACGGCGCTGCCGGATTCATTGCGCAGGCGTACTCCGACGGTACCGTTCAGCCATTTCAGATCCGAGGCCGCGAAGTCGTTGACACCGGAGAAGACACTTTTTTTCAACTCCTCGAGCGGCGCGGCACTCTGCCACTCCAGGTAGACCGGGGTGCGATCGAGTTGCAGGGTGTTTCCGGTTCCGGCCATCGGGTTGCCGTACAGGTCGTAGACCTTGAAGGCTCCCTGCATCTCCGCGGTGCGCCTGCCGTCGCGGCTCCAGAGGATCGAGAATATCTTGCTGCGGTTGGCGAAAACATAGCACAGGATGCCGTTTTTCTCGATGACGCCCAGCGCTTTGGCCCCGTTCATGAAATGCCCGGCTGCATTCTGCGCCGCGAAGAAGCCGTTGGGAACCAGTATCCCGGTGGGATAACGGGGATTGTTCGGGGCATGGTTGTTGCTGAAATAGGCGTCGTAGGGTAACGGAGAAGATGCATGGCAGCCTTCTCCCATGTCGATTGCCAGGCGGCGGACCAGCGCGCCCGGATCGGGAGCGTAATACAGCTCCATATTAGGGTGGCGCAGGTTATAGTAATTTTCCTTGTGCAGATAGTAACATTCGGTTTGCCACAGCGGCTTTTCGACACCGGATTTTTGGAGGAAACTGCGCAGTTTACGGATTGCCAGATGCGCCGGTTCCACACTGTCGTCCATGGGACTGTCGTAGGGATGGAAGCCGTAGGCATCGGTCAGGTCGCAGGCCTTTTCCCTGATGATCTCCTGATAACTGCCGCCGACGCTGCCGTTGAAATCTCCGGTGGGCGTCATGCTGATAAATACGGTCTGCGGCGAGTATTGCCTGACCGCCTGCTGCGACAATTTTGCGTACTCCCGGATCATTGAAACCGGCATGTAGCCGTTGAATTCGGCGAAGAGCTGGATCATGACGAATTTATTGGGGTATCGCATGACGATGGCTTTGATATGGTCAGCCACAAGCCCGGCCGGAGGAGCAACGATTTTAAAGTTCTCCCAAGGCCCCAGCCGGGCTCCTTCGGGACGGCCAAAACGGTCGGCGCGGCGAATGTATTGCGGTACCTGGTGCCCTTCGTCCTGACCCTGCCTGGATACCAGCAGCGATTGAGCGGGGATGACGAAGGTGGGTGCCAATTTTGCCTCCGCTGCGAGTCTCAGATGGAGATCGACCACATCCCAGGCGAATTGCCCCGGCGTCGGCTGCAGCAGTCCGATACGCCCGACCGGCGACAGCCAGGAATCATTCCAGGTGCTGCCGGACAGCCGGATCATTTGCGCCATGGCGCCGGGGCGCCCGAACTGCCCCCGCCAGTAAAGGGTATTGTCCACTGCGCCCCACTTCGGCCATATATCCTCCAGGCATCCGGAAATGACGCCGATCTGAAACCTGTCGGGCTGGTATTCCGCAGCGGGTTTCCGCACCCGGACCACGGTATTTTTCTGCACCCCGTTCAATCCGGTCAATTCAAATATGCCATAGGGAAGGTTTTTGAACTTCATCGTTCCGTTTTTTGCCTTGTTTTGCGGCAGGGTCATGGTCAATTCCTGTACCGCAAAAGGTTTATCCGCCGGCACGGCGCTTAACTTTCCGTGAAACTTCCCGGTGAAATCCGAATCGTAGGAAATTGCGCGTATTTCCGCTTCCAGCGAATCGTCTTCCACAAGGCACGACGGCATATACACCGCGCATTCCACCGCTCCTTGCGGCTGGTAATGCGTCAGGGGCCCCTCTTCCATTTGCAGCGCGTCCAGCCACAATGTCTGATCGCCGGAGTAAGCCAGGATCATCATGAATTTATCATTCGCCTTCTGCTTTTCCGGGCTGTCGGGGACTTGCAGCGTCATGGAGTGGCGCTTCCATTCCGGCCCGGCATTGAAAGCCGCGGAGCCGACGGTCTGCCATGCGTATTGATTGCTTTGGCATAAGAACGAAATTGTACTTGCCGCATTGCTTTTGGCGAAAAAGGAGAACGTATAGCTCTTGCCGGGAAGCAAAGCGACTTCATGTGTCACAAAGCGCCAAATGGTATTCTGCTCATTGGTTTTCAACTCCAGCTTGAGAGAGTTTTGTCCGTATGCAGCCGCAGCGGCGTCTATTTCCGCAACCGGGCCAGGATCTCTTATTTGCCCGTTATTTTCATAGCGGGACCCCCTGTTTCCGCCATATCCGGCAGACCCGAGTTCAAAGCTGGAATTCCACAGCAGATTTTCACCGGCATGCCCCATGCACGCGATGGAAAGAAGACAGAAGAGAATTTTCCGCATGCTTTATTGCCCCGCTTTAAATAATGAAGATGACTGTTTTTCTGAAAATTAAAAGACGACTCCGGTCGTGTCTTTATTGAAGCCGCAATTGGCTGGATCCGCATCCCGGAAACGCGCCCATTGCGTTGGTTTTATCAATGCGCTGCTGTTTTGCGGGCTGACATGGCCGTCAAGATAAAGCACATTGGTCTTGCCTTTCAGGTTCAACAGCGAAAGGGCATTCCAGGTGCCGTCGTAGCCCGTGCGGTTATCTGCAGCTCCGTGCCGGAAGCTGACATCGTCCGCGGCGGAAGCCGACGCATAGCCATGACCCGTTAAAAAAGGATTATCTTCCATGATCAGGATCGCAAGGGTCGGCCTGCTGACATAGATTTGTTTCCGCATCTTGTTCAGCGGGGAATAGCCGCCCGATGAAGTGGCTATGCCGCTGAGCCCGTCATTCATCACATAGTCGGTGTAACGCAATTTGGAACTGCTTTCCGACGGGCAGCGATAGGTCCCCGAAACACCTTTTTCCGGTGTAAACGAGATACCCTGATTGCTTTTTCCACCCATGCCGGCCAGGTTCCCGAACCAAAGTAAATGGAAATTGGCGAAACTGGGGGTATAATTCGGCAATGTCGCCGGAACGATCCAATCGTTAAAATCGATGGAATAAAGTGTCGAGGCCAGGCCTATTGTTTTCAAGTTATTGGCACAGAAGGTTCTTCTTGCCATTTCTCTTGCCATATTCATAGCCGGCAGCAACAAGCCGGCCAGAATCGCGATGATTGCGATCACAATGAGGAGTTCGATCAAAGTAAAATCCGGAACAGTCGGCCGTGTTTTTCTTTTCATGACGCATCCTTTCCCATTTATGGCTGTTTTTTATTCTCCATATTATAATTTTAATCCTTTTCCATGCAATTGCAATGATCTTTTTAGTCAAATTGATATTGATTTTTAGTCAAACCGGATTATCTTTCCAGGAAGAAAGGAAAAAAACATGGAATCCGGAAAATATTCCTATCGCAACCTTGAACTGGGACGGCTTCCCCGTCTGAGCCGTTTCCCGTATCCGGTCAAGTTCCTCAGCATCACCCGCGGCCGGCTGTCGAATGAAATGGTTTCCCATGGAAAAGACCAGTTTGAAATCGCTTTGCGCCTTGTTTCCCACAAAAAGAAATTCGTGAACTATATTGCCGGGAAACGCTATGACACCCATTTCCCGCACGTGCAAGTCAAGGAGTGCGGCGTCGAGACGAAATATAAAACGGATACCCGGATCGATACATTTTCTTTTGCTTACGAACCGGATTTGGAGCCGGTGCTGAAAAAAATCCTCCCTTTCCCGGATATTCCGATCTGGGAACTCAAAAACATGGAAAATGAAAGTTACCTGATCAATGAACTGACGACCCTGATGGAACACGCTTCGGAATACGGGGTCGCCGACCGGATCGATGTCCTTTGTTTCGAACTGCTGGAACTCCTCCTGTTCGACTGCAATTATCCCCGGGAGGCGGAGAAGGATTTCTACCGGATGAAAATGCAGACCATCGCCTCCTATTTCCAGCTCCACTGCCGGGAGGAGATCGATCTTCCGAAGCTTCTGGAATACCACGGACTCAGCCGGAGCACGTTCCAGCGGCACTGGGCGGTCTTCTGTAAAAGCACGCCCGCACAATATATCAGCGATCTTCGCCTCCACGAAGCCTGCCGCCTCCTGAAAAGCGACCGCAGCGCCTCGTCCGCCGCCATCGCCGCAAAGCTGAATTTCCGGAATCCCGCTTACTTCTGCGCCCTTTTCCGCAAGCATTTCGGCATTACGCCGATGGCCTACCACAAGCTCCATTACGGAGAGGAATGACCTTTATTCCTTTTTTGGGATCAATTCACCCCGTTTTATCAAAAATCCAGCGCGGAGAGCAAAAATCCCATTTCCAAATGACCCGCATGGAGTATATTAATGAAGTATATTATTCAGGCGCCGGGCTTCCGTCCGGACGTCCGGGAATGGAATGATGACAGAGGAAGGAGCATCCATGTTTTTCGAGTGCAAAGTGCTGAGTTCGCTGGAGAAGGTGTTCTGCCGTCCGGAATGGAAGGCATTCGGAACCGAATGTCCGCCGGTGGAACGGAATCATTTTTCCGGAGCGAAAGGAGAGGTCGTTTCTTTCCAGCTCGCGGTCAAGGCGGAGGAAAATTTTCACCTGACCTTTCGGGCGGAAGGCGCGCTGACGGATATGGTGGAATTCCGCGAAGTGGGGCTGGTCCCGTGCGAAAAGCCGGCGGACCCCGCGGACCCGTTTGTGCTGACCCATGAACCGGGGATTTTTCCGGATCCCCTGCTGCCTGTCAAGGGATCAATGCGTCTTTCCGTGGGAAACTGGCACAGCGTATGGGTAACGGTCCGCATTCCGCAGGACTTCGCCCCCGGAGTGTACCCGGTCAAAATTCTGATCGGCACGGTCGAAATTCCGGAATGCCCCTGGAAATCCGCGGTCGAAATCCATCTTTCGCAGACCGTCTTCCTGGAGGTTCTGTCCTTTGCGCTGCCTCCGCAGAAACTGATTGCCGTGAACTGGTTCTACGCCGATTGCATCGCGGAATATTACAGGCTGACGCCCTGGTCCGAAGAGTTCTGGCGCATGCTCGGAAAATACTTCCGGAACATGGCGGACCACGGGAACAACATCCTCTATACGCCGCTGTGGACCGTCCCTCTGGATACGGCCATCGGCGGGGAGCGCCCGACCGTCCAGCTGCTGAAAATATCCCTGTCCGGCGGAAAATACACGTTTGATTTTTCCCTGCTGGAACGCTGGATCGAACTGGCGCGCGAAAACGGCATCGAACTGTTCGAAATGGCCCACGCCTTCACCCAGTGGGGCGCGAAACACGCCCCGAAAATCTTCGTGAACGAGAACGGAAAAGAGATCAAAAAATTCGGCTGGCATACGGATGCGATGTCTCCGGAATATACGGATTTCCTGAACGCCCTGCTGCCGGAGCTCACGGCCTTCCTGCGTAAAATGAAGTTGTCCGGAAAATGCTATTTTCATATCTCCGATGAACCCACGCTGGAGGTTCTGGAGGACTACAGGAAGGCTTCGGCCCTCTTCCGGAAATATCTCGACGACGAGGAATTCCCGGTCATCGACGCCCTTTCCAATGTGGAGTTTTTCCGCGAAGGACTGGTCCGGCGGCCCGTCCCGTGCACCCACCACGTCGACCATTTTCCATTGGAGGAAGTCCGTCAGCGCTGGTGCTACTACTGCGGCAACTGGTCGCCGGACCTCCCCAACCGGTCATATGGGATGCCTTCGGTCCGGAACCGCGTTCTCGGGCTCCTGCTGTATCTTTACCGGATGGACGGCTTTCTCCATTGGGGATACAATTTCTGGTTCTCTCAATATTCCGTGAATTGGCATCTCGATCCCTGGAAAGACACGACGGCCGGACGCGCCTTCTGCGGCGGCAACTCGTTCAATGTGTATCCGGGCGAAGACGGACCGGTCGATTCGATTCATTTCGAGGTCTACCGCGAGGCGCTCCAGGACCTGCGGCTGTTCCAGCTGCTGGAAGACAAGATCGGGCGTGAAAAATGCGTCGCCCTTCTCCAGCAGGGAGTCCCGTATCCGATCGACATGAGCCATTATCCCCACTCGAACGAATGGCTGCCGGAAGTCCGGGACCGTGTGATCGCCGAACTCAAAAAGGAATTCGGGCCGGCCTCCGCATGAAGCGGTTTGCCGCCGGTGTGAATTTTGAATTCCTCCCGCAGCAAAGCCTGGGTATGCCTTATCTCCGGATTTTCTCTTTCGCAGAAAGAAAAAATCCGGATATTTTTTATATCCCCTCTTGACATTTCAAAAAAATGTTGTATACTCTTTGAAGAAAATTGCAGATTCAACGCAGATGGACGGCCATGAAAAATGAATAAGGAAGCAACACTTGCGCGCTCGGAAGCGGGAGAACGGATTGCGGGAGATATCCTCAACGCCATCCGGCATGGAAAGCTTCGTCCGGGGGACCGGCTTCAGGGCGAGGGCGAACTTTCGCGGATGTATGACGGCAGTGTATACAATGTGAGGAAAGCCATCCAGCGGCTGAAAAAAGATAAAGTTCTGCACAGCATTCCCAAAGTCGGGGTTTTCATTTCGGGCGAACAGGGCCGGTATGCGGTCCGCGCCGGCAAACACGAGGAGGAAAAGGTCGTTCTCCATTTTCAGACGGGCAATACGCCCGATTTTCTGCAGGATTTCTGGAAGAACGTCCTGGAGGCGTATTCCGAACGTTTTCACTTTGTCCGGATTCAATTCGATCCGCGGATGGACATCGATCCGTCCGATCTGCCGGACATCCGCGAATGCAGCAGTCCGTTTCAGCAATATCAACTGGGTGAAATGAGTCTGCTCGACCTTTCCGAAGCCGCCGGAAGTTCCCTGAAACTCCTGACCGGGAAAACCGCCGAATTCATTCATACGGCCGATCTGCTGTTGTTCAACCGGGAACTCCTGGCGAAAAAGAAATTTCCCCCGCCGTCGTACCGGACTTTTGCCGGACAGCTGGAGTATCTCGAGGAGGTGCTCTCTTCCCTGGAATCCGCGGGACTGGAAATTCCCGGCACCAACCAGCAGCCGCTGTTCCGGATGTCCGAATGCTTTTTCCGCATGTTTGAGGATATTTGCGGTTCCATGAACGTTTCCGGTTTTGTCGGGAAATACATCGAGCTCACGCGCCGGGCAACCGGGCTATGGAAAAAATACACGATCAGCCGTCCGAAACGGGCCATGGAAAATCTCCGGAAATTTCTCGACGGGCAAACCCCGTTTTACTTCGGAAACGCTTCCTCATGGCCTGTTTCACACCGGAGGGGAAGCGAGTTCCCTGTGGAAGTGCATCCGTTCCTGATGACCGATGACACGCTCCAGCTCCGGAGTATTCCCCTGACGATTTCCGCCGCCACGGAGGTGCCGGTCGAGGCGATCCGCCTGGTGGAGCTTCTTCAAAGCGATCCGATCCAGCGCCAATATGCGGCGACGGGCGGCGCGTTTCCGATCTCCCTTGAAAACTGCGATGTCCTTCCATATATGAAAGAGGACCCGTTCCTGAAGAGCGCCTACCGGTCCGGCCGGCGTTTCTTCTTCCATTCGAAAGAAGAACAGTATATCGGAATGAACATCATCAATGTGGAACTGTGGGACTGCATTCTTTTCGGCAAAGACGTCGAAAAAGCGCTCGAGAATGCACTGAATCTTTCCAGGCTTTACTTGAAAACGAGGTTGGACAGGCGGACGCGTGAAAAAATGGAACTTTCCGCCGACCTTTATAAATAAAAACAGGCAACACAGAACGAAACGAAAGGGAAAACGCAAATGAAAAAGCCGTTTACATTAATTGAATTGCTCGTCGTTGTTTCGATTATCGCCATTCTGGCGGGAATGCTTCTGCCGGCCTTGAATTCCGTGAGGCAGAAAGCCCAGGCGATTCAGTGTCTGAACAATCAGAAACATACCGGACTGGGAGGCTTCCTGATGTATGCCGCAGACTACAATGACTACGTATATGTGCATAATCCGAATACGGCGTGGGCGGGATTGTATTTCAACATCGACCCGGCGACGAGAGCCGTCGCGAAGCCGCACCTGCTGACTGGAAACTGGTGGCGCCTGGGGTACATCACGAACTTGAAAATCATGCTCTGTCCTACGCTCAAAGGGGATCAGCCGGTTCAGAGCTGGAACAACTGCTACGGCGGAGTCAGTTCGCAGACGCGCGGAGCTCTGCTGCCGTTTGAATCTGTAGTCAGCGCGAACAATCCCAACGGAAGCGATTACAACCCGTGGTATGTGTCCCTGAGACGGATTCCGAAAACTTCATTGGCCTACGGGCTGACCGATTCCGTCGCCACGCATACCGGCAATTTTTTCCAGTCGGCCGTGGTGGCGGTCAATTATACTTCCACGACCGGTACACGGGGAAGTGTGCATCTGCGGCACGGCGGGAATGCAAACACATGGTTCTGGGACGGTCATGCCGAGAAAGCCTCTCCCCTTCTGTTCAGGCAGATTGCCCAGGCCGCCGGGAAAGGCGATAATTTTTACCTTTGCACGCAGTCGGGCGCCTTCATAACCCAGAGTCCCATCAAATGAAGAAAGTCCTGAAAAAACAAATGGCCGCCTTGCTGTGCCTGGCTGGGTTATCGGCGTTCGGAGATTTTTCAGTGATTCTTCCGGACCGCCCGACCGGCCAGGAGTCGGAGGCTGCCGCCGAGTTGTCTTCCCATCTGGAAAAAGCCACAGGGAAAAACGTTCGTGTCATCCCCGAATCCACAAGGGCCGGCGGACGAAAAATCTATCTCGGAAATACCCGGTTTGCCGGGAAAAAAGGGATGGTCCCGGATCAGTTCGAGGCGGAAGAATGGCAGATGAAGGCGTTCAGGGATTCCCTTGTCATTACCGGCGGATGTCCGCGCGGGACGTTGTATGGGGTTCTGGAATTTCTCGAGCAGGAACTGGGAATCGTTTTTGCCGACGAGACTTTCACCTGTATTCCGAAGCATCCGGATTACCGTTGGGACGGAAGTCTTTCGCGGCGCGGCAAACCGGCGTTTCCACTCCGCGGGATCTATTCCTATTTTACGAATGATCCGGCGCCCCGCGTGAAATTCATGCTCCGGAACCGGCTCAATCTCTTCTGCGACGAAAAAATATCCCCTCTCATGCGGCAATGGGGAATTTCTCCGGTTTTCGGTTCGCCGCGCTTCTGCCATACGTTCTACGATTATACCAAAGACCTTCCCGAAAGCGACCTGGATTGCTTTTCCCTGTCGGCGGCCGGAATCCGGATTCGTGCGGTCAATCCGAGCGGACCGGGACAAATCTGTTACACGAATCCGAAAACGAGGCGGATCTTCCTGCGGAAACTGCTGGAATATATCAAGTCGGACCGGGAAAACGCCGGAACGGAAAAACCTCCGGTAATCTATACTGTCGAAGCCAACGACAGTCCCATGAAATGCGAGTGTGAAAATTGCCTTGCCGCTGCGAAGAAATACGGGGCGTATTCCGGTGTCATGCTCGAATTTCTCAATGACCTTGCCCGCGAGACCGCGAAAATCCATCCGGATGTACGCCTGCTTTCGAATGCCTATATGTTCACGCAGAACCCGCCGTCCGGGATTCGCGCCGAACCGAACGTAATCATCCGTCTGGCTCAACTGGGGACGGAATGGGGTACGCGCACCAATCGCGACACCATGCGCGCCCTGACGGATGAACACAACGTCATTCCCCTGAAAATACTGAAGGACTGGAGCCGTCTTGCCCGGCTGGCAATCTGGGATTACTGGATATTGTATTCGGGAAAAAGCAACTTGCCGTCGCTGAACACTTATGCCATTGCGGAAAATATGAAAATCTACAAACAATGCAATGTCGTTTCCGTCTTTGCCGAATGTGAATCGGCGCATATTGCGTCGTTCCACCCCCTGCGTCTGTGGCTGGGAGCCCGGATGATGAACCATCCCGGCCTGGACGCCTCCGCCGAAATCCGACGCTTCATGGACGCTTATTATGGTCCGGCCTCGGAATTCATGCTTGCCTGTCATAATACTTTATGGAAACGCGGAATGGAACTTAAGGAACCGTCCGGCATGCTTCCGGTCGGCCTGCGTGCGGATCTGGATGATGCGTTTTTCGTTGAAAGCAACCGTCTGCTGGACCATGCCGAAAAAGCGGCGGAAAAAGAGGAGCGTGTTTTGAAGAGGATCCGCCGCGAACGGGTCAGCATCGACTATGCCCATCTGGAACGGTGGAATCAACTGTCCCCGGAAAAAAGAGGAGACCGTGAACAAAAGATTCGCCGCTTTTCCGCCAACTTCATGGAGGCGTGCAATCCATCCGTTATGACGGCCGCCCGCAGGGAGCAGAATAAAAAATGGCTTTCCAATTATCTGGAAGGACTTCGAATCGACATTCCGCTTCCTCCGGAGTTCCGGGAGAAAGAAGTCCTGGCGGATCTGGCCTGGCCCCGGATTCAGCGCAAAGCCGGGTATGTTGTCCTGAAAGACGATCCGGCGGCGGCCGGCGGCCGCTGTGCGGCGATCGAAGGCAGGCCCGGGAAGAAAGAAGGAATTCAATTCGGTGTTTATGATCCGGAACAGAAAAAACATCTCCGGAATGTCTTTCTTCCGCGCGGTCAATTCGTTTCGGACGGAAAATTTCATTTTTATACGACCCGTCCGTTTGTGCTGACGAAACACTGTTTCCTGTGGACGCACTGGTCGTGGAACATTCAGGCGGACCTTTCCGAATTCTACGATCCCAGCGGCTTGAACAACAAAGTCGAAGCCTGGGTCTCCATCAAAGCGACCGGCGGACCGTATGGAGATGCGCCTTCGCAGAATCCTGTTTATGCCGTGGACCGAATTATTATTGTGAGGGCGCCATGAGAAAAAATCTGTTTTGTGGGCTGCTGCTGTTTTTGATATGCCGGGTTGAAGCCGGGGAATTTGTTCTGGTCGATCAGCACCGGCCGTGCGCTGTCCTCGTCCTGCCGGGAGAGAAATACCGGGCCGTTCTCGACGATTTCAATGCCACCCTGAAAACCGTCTGCGGGACTCCGCTGAAAATCGTCGAAAAAGCCGGGCGGACGGAACGGCAAATCCGGTTTGAAATACGTCCGGACGCCGATCCGCGCACGGAGGACGCCTTCTCCATCGAATTTCCGGAGGAAAAGACCATGGTTGTGAAATGCAGCGAAACCTCCATGGTCTGGGCTCTGAATCACCTTCTGGAACGTTTCGCGGGCGTGCGATGGCTGTTTCCGGAAAAATGCGGACTGAGTTACCTGCCGCTTTCAAAAATCGCTTTGCCGGTCGGGAAGATTTCGGAAGCTCCGTCGTTCAACATCGGACGTTTCATCGAACGCTCGAATTCGGCATTTTATCCCAAAGCTTATTTCAAACCTCCGATTGAACTGAATCATGCCTTGACGGATTATGTTTTTCCTCTGAAAAAATACCGGGAAACCGGGTTTCCGCCGGAAATCATGCCTGTCCTGAAAGGGGCGAAAATCAAGGAGCCGCCGAACCGGACAACGCCGCGCGGCTACTGGCAGCCGTGTTATTCGAATCCGGCCGCCGTACGGATCGCCGTCGAAAACATTCTGGAATATCTGAAAGAACATCCGGAAAAAACTTCCATTTCCTTGAGCGTGAACGACTGCGGCGGTTTCTGCGAATGCAGAAACTGCGAACACGCCAACGGAGGGAGGAAATACAGCCAGTCCGAGGTCTATTACAAGTGGGTGAACGCCGTTGCGGAAGCGGTGGCTTCCAGGGTTCCGAAACTGATCCTGACCGCCAATGCGTATGTGCAAACCGCCGAACCGCCTTCGTTCAAACTTCACCCGAATGTCATTGTCAACCGCACCATAGACTTGTATTCCTGCACGGATCCGGCCACCATGCGGAAGCATAAGGAAACGATTTCCGAGTGGAGCCGGAAAGCGGCCGCGCTTGGCGTCTGGGATTATTCGTGGGGACACGGCTATATGATGCCTCGTGTGTATTTTCGGATTCAGGCGGAAATGCTGCAATTCCTCCATTCGAAGAACGTCCGGGTTTACTTCGGGGAAAATGAATGTTTCGACTGCCGGGACGGCGGGAAGACATACTTGTATTCAAAGCTCTTGTGGAACATCCGTTCCGATCCGGAAGAAATTCTTGCGGAATGGTACGAACGGTGCGCCGGAAAGAGCGCCGCGCCACTCCTCCGGAAATACTACGAACGCTGGGAAGAGATTTTCAGCAGTCCGGAAATGCGGCGCACCCCGTGGTTTGAAAGTGTCGGCAGCACTTACATGAACTGGGGCAAAATCAGTCATATTTACGCCCTTCGTCCGGGCGACCTGGAGGAGCTCCGGGGATGGATCGAAGACGCCTGCCGTCTGGCAGGCAATGCACAGGAAAAGGAGCGCCTGGAATGGCTCCGGCTTCACTTCAACTATATGGAAGCCCTGCTGAAGATGTACGGAGCCGAATTCATTCCCCCGGAAGGCGTTCTTTCCTCCTCCGGACAGGCGCTCGCTTTATTGAATTCCTTTTCGAAACTGCCGGAATATGTGACCCGGAAAAAGAAGTTTGCCGAACAGCTCAAAAAAGAACCGGTCATGGGATTTTACTACCGTTCACCGATGTACAGCAAACGCATGAAACTGGATGAGGATGTCTCGACGCCGATCTTATCCCAGTTCGAAACCACGCTGGATTTCCTGGATTCGCCGGAAGTTGCCGCCGCCGTTGCGAAAATTGCGGAGGACAGGGCTTTTCCGCCGTCCGTTCGGGATATTGCGGATGCGCTTGCCCGGAGCGGTTCATACAAAAACATTTTCCCGGAAGGCGACATGGAACAAGCCTTTGAAAAAAGCAATTTCCGCTTGATTCCGGAACACCGGCGCACCGGTTCCGGGATTCTTTCTTCCGACTTCCATTTTTCAGGAAAGAAATCCTTCAAAATCATCCCGGATGAATACAGTCTTGTGCGTCTGGAACTTCCGGCGGACCCTGATTCGCGATATGTTGCCGCGTTCCGGACGTTTGTCCCGGAGGACCCCGGCAGAGCCACTCTCCAATATGGCGCGTTTCCTGCGTTGAATTCCCATAATCAGGACTGGTATATCCTGCCCCGGAAAAAATTGTCCGCAGGCGTCTGGCAGAAATGGACTCTTTTTGTCCGTACGAATCCGAAGAGCAACGGAATCAATTTCTATCTGTTTTTCCGGGACTTTGCGCCGGGGAAAGCCGTGTATGTGGATGACATGCGTGTCGTGAAGGCCGGAAAACAGGCAGAATTGAGTCCACGATAGGAGATTTCCCGGAAACGGCAAAATTTTACTTCGGAATCCACCGCCGATTCCGTGGGAGACTGAAAAATTGAAAGGATACTGTGAGAAATTTTCTTGAAATTTCTCATGAGTGTTTGCATTAAAAATATCCGCAGGCGGAGATGCCGGAGAGGACGTCGCTTTTCAAGGTCAGGACGGGATTCTCCGGTTTGTAGAAGCGGACCAGCCCGGCAAGGTCGGCGTCCGCCTCTTCCGCAATCTCACGGAAAATATCGCTCTCTTCCGGGAAAAACGCGCTGTTGTAGAAACACTCCTCCTTCCCCTCGAAAATGGCGGCGTAGAACATGCCTGTCTCCACGAGGTCCTGGAAGAAATGGCTCCCGAAGGAGAGCTCCGGCAGGATGTGTCCGCCCTGAAAGGAAACTTCGCAGATCGCCGCGATATTGCTGATTTCGGAGAAATTGACGGGAACCCCGAGTTCCGGAGAGGAGGTTCCCCAGCGCCCGGGCCCGATCAGCAGAATTTTCGATTTCGCGCCGAGACTCCGGTTGATCTTTCCGATACAGCGCGCCGCCTTGTATTTGGTCCGCAGATCGGAGTTGTAATAGAGCGCCGGATCGACCACGAGCGCATAGTCGATTCTCTGGTTGAATCCGCCGCCCATGGTGTTGCCCTTGAGACGGAAGAAAATACGGTCGTCCGGAAGATGCGGAATATCGACATTCGCGCCGCGTCCCCGGATCTGGAGCGGACGGCACTGAAGCATGTTGATCATGTAGTCCCCGCCCGCGCTGAAGTTGACCGTGAACTCGATGTCCACCGGATAGTCGTAGAGGTTCTGAAGCGTCTCCAGAATGGTCCGCATGTCGGAAACGAACGAGGCGTTTTCCAGTATTTTGCCGCAGTTCGTGTAATAGACGTCCTTCGCGGTCCCGCCGCGCCGGTAATACTCCTCCGCGGCTTCGTCGTGAACACAGAGAAGATCACGCAGGAAGGCGGGCAGCGAAGGCGCAACCTCATCCAGCGGCTTCGCGGCAAGGACATTGTGTTTCAGGTCGAGGACATCGAGATGCTTTTGTGCGAAACGGGCCTTGTCCTCCTCGCTGGCCACCGGCATGAGGCCCGGATTGTCCAGCGCGGCAATCCGCGGATAGTCCGATTCCGTCCGGGCCACGGCGCGGGTTCCCAGCCCCGCCACGATCCGCAGCATCCCCGCCGCGGGATCGATATGCTCGTTCCACACATACGAATTGTGCGAATATCCGACCCCCGCCGCCGTGGGCATGAAAATATCGTCGAGGTGCGACCCGGACACCCGCTGCACGAGGATCGCCATCTGTTCGTCCTTCTGGTCCAGTCCGCGCTGACGCCGGTAGGCCAGCGCGGAGGTGTCCATCGTGCTGGCGAAAACCTGTTTCACCGCGGTTTCGAAGGCGTACAGCCGGTGCTCGGGCGAGCCCGCGTTCACGCAGAAAACCGACTCGTATTTTCCCGCGAAAGCGTTGCCGAAGCTGTCCTCGAGCAGACTGCTCGACCGCGCGATGATCGGGCTCTGTCCGAAGTAAGCCAGCATCCGGCGGAACTGTTCCCGGATATGCTCGGGAAATTCCCCGTTCGGTATCTTCTCCCGGAGCTGTTCGGCCACCGGATAATACCCTTCCTCCGTTTTCTGCTTCAACCGCAGCATCCACCAGCCGTTCTTCACCAGGAACGAGTAGAAAACGTCCGCGCCGATGAAGAAGGAGTCGTGCATTTCAATGCGCTTCTGGATTTCGGGCAGTCTGTTTTCGATGATTTTCCGCGCCAGCAGCATACCGACGGCCTTCCCTCCGATGGGCCCGCTGCCGATGATGCGTTCTTTGAGCCGCAGGATGTCTTTCGTGGAAAACTGGGTCTCCGCGATCGCGTAAATGCCGGGGTCTTTCCCGATCAGCAGCGAAAGGAGACGTTTCCGCGACTCTTCGGAGTGGATTCCGAGCGAAAGTTCATTCTGCACCTTGAGGAACACGCGGTCCCAGTTGTCGAGGGAACAGTCTACCTCGCTGCCGCCGGACGCGTTGGCGAGCTGGAAGAATCCGGCGCATTCGACCGCGTCGGTGAGCGGATAACTGTCATTGCCGTCCGCGGTAAGCTTGCTGGGCAGGAACATGGTTTTGGAATAACGGTTCCAGACCTTCAGCGGGTGCACATAGAGCGCTTCGCCGCTGTGGAAGACGTCCAGCAGGAGCTGGGTGGTGTCGCGGATCCGGGCGACCGCATCCAGCGAGTGACGGTTGCGCAGCAGACAGAAAAACGCAACCGTGTTCAGGTCGAACAAATAGGGACAGATGACCCGGAAAAAGTTTCCCATCATGAGGTCGGAAGCCCAGGCGGTCTGAAGCTCGGAAAGTGTGTCGAACACATAAAACGCGCCGCGCCCTTCGCGCGTGATCGCCGCATGGACGTCCACCGTGAAAGTCTCGAAACCGGCGTCCGGATGAAAGGTGAAGGTCTTGACGCCCTCCTCTTCCCCGATCAGCCGGGGGTGTCCTTCGAAATGAATGTAGATCAGGTTCCGGCCGTCCCCGGACGCGTGCCGGACAAACGGACGCAGAAAATACGAGTATTCGGCAATATCGTCGGTCTGCCAGACGACGTTGTCGCCCATCCGGATGAAATCGACGATCTTGTCGAAGCCCGGCAGTCCGGACGGAACCCGTTCAAAAGTGGACATTCTGTTTCTCCCCGAAATAAGTTCCCCGACAGAAGCGGCCCGACCTTGCCGCCGGCTGTCTCGAACGGGGAAATATACTCCGGCCGCAGGCAAAGAGCAAGAAGAGAACGGAATGGAAACCCGTATTTTCCGAAAAGACGGACGTCTCCCGGAAAAAACATTCAGATGGACATCCGGCGGGCCTCTTCGATCAGGGCGGTCATGCGGATGGCGCTTTCCGGCGTCAGCGTGTTGACGGCCCGGCCGCATACGCAATCGCGGAAATGCTCCAGTTCCAGCACGAAGGCGCTCTTCTCCGCCGCGGGAACTTCGATCACTTCATACTTCCGCGTGTGGAGAATGAGACGGTCCGGCCGTTCGATGCGCAGATATCCGTGATCGCCGAGCAGGGTGATGGTCAGGTCCCGGAAACAGAAAGTGCTCTGGACGGCGTACATCCCCTGAAGCTGCGCGGTCACCCCGTTTCCATAGTCCGCGACAATCGCGAAGGCGTCTTCCTTTTCCCATCCGAAGCGGTGCTGAAGACATGAAAAAAGAACTTTCCGCGGACTTAGTCCGGTGAGAAACGAAATCAGGTCGAAATCATGGATGGAGAGCTCATACATTGCGCCGACTTTTTTCACCCACGTCCCTTCCGGACGCGGATTGAACGCCTGGAGTTTCGTAGTAACGATCGAACGGAGTTCTCCCGTTTCGCGAAGGTATTTCTTCGCCTCCATGAAAATCGGCTCGAAACGCATCTTGAATCCGATGGCAAGGATTTTCTTCTTTTCTTCCGCAAGCCGGGCAAGGGTTTCCCCTTCGGCGACATTCATCGTCAGGGGTTTTTCGCAGAACACGTTGAAACCGCGTTCCAGAAGCCGTTTGACCACCGGAAAATGGGCGGCGGGCGGCGTGACGACGCTGACTCCGTCCAGTCCGGCAGGAAGTTCTTCCAGGCTCCGGTAAAAGGGACACTTGCAGGCCTCCGCCGCCGCGCGGGCCTTTTCTTCGTTCAGGTCCATCACGGCCGCGACTTCAACCCCTTCGATCGAGTTCCAGCTCCTTGCGTGCGTCATTCCGATTCCGCCGCATCCGACAATTCCCACTTTGAACATACCTTGTTTACTCCTTGTAAATGCCTTATCTCAATTCTTCCGGAGGAGAATGACGGTGTCTTCCGGCACATTGCGGAGGATGTTTCCGCCGTGGCCCTCGACCATCCAGCCTTCCGGCAAATCCAGTTTGATTTCCTTCACCGCATCATAGAAGAAAAGCGCTCCTCCCTTGTCGCCGATCCAGACGGTTCCGAACGGGGTCTCCCGCACGAACGGCATTCCGACGTTCTCCCGGGCACGGGCAATAGGCGGGTTCAGGGTCCCGATCCGCCGTACAGCGGCTATTTCGCCCGGCACACGCTCGAATCCGGCCGCGTATCCATCCGTGCTGACGATGCCGAAAGAATTGTACATCGCCATGCGGAAATAATCCAGCTCGAGACCGTCCCCGACGAGATGTGTTCCGGGCGCTGTCCCGACCAGGGCGAATTCCCTGCCGGTGAAAGGCGCATAGACTTGCTTCCGGAACCACCAGGTATCGAGAACCAGGGGATTCTGTCCCTCGATCCGGACCGGAATTCCCCGTTCCCCGAAGAAACGGAAAATCCCGGCCATTGCGTGAATTCCGGTTTCCGACTCGGGCGTCCCGTAATTCACGTTGCCGGACGCGGCTCCGTACATATCCAGATAGAGCCCGCCCATTCCGCCCTTCACGGCCCTTCCCATGAGTTCAAAATACCACTTGCGGAATTCCTGGTTGTTGAGGTCCAGCACCGGATGAATTCCGAAATACTGAAAGAGTTTTCCTTTGGCGTCATAAAGATACCAGGACTTGTTCGCAAAAATTTTCTCGCTGTCTCCGTGGGAATAATCCCCGGCCGTCCATGGAGAGGGAATGAGCCCCGCGGCGCGGACCTCCGAAAAAACCTTCAAGGCACTTTCGCCGTCCAGCTTTTCGATGGCCGAGGGACACCATGGAAGATGATACATTTTGAAGCCGAGTTTCCGCGCGGCGGCCAGGGAAGCCGCGATCTCGTTATTTGTACAAACGTTCTGATGAGTCGCCATCGGTTCGGGCGGAATCGATCGGAGGCCGATGCTCCGACGGAGATTTTCCCGCTGGAACTGGTACATCGCCATCCAGTCGTTGTTGCCGCGTTCGGCGCCCGGCGAATACATGTGCCAGACAAAATTCGCGGACAGCGGGGCTTTGCGCCGCCCGATCTTCAGCTGAATCCGCTGCGCCACGGTTTCATCCCCCGCCTTCACTCCCTGACGGGCCGAAATCGAACAGGGGGAATCCACAAAATCTGTATAGACGCCGTTCCCGGAAACCAGCCAGGTGAAGGGCTGTCCGTCTCCGAAGAAGCCGCCGTAACGCACCTCTGTGTCCTTCTTCCCGGAAAGGTCGAATTCCGCATATCCGCGCGGAGGGACGTAACAGGCGAAACGCCGGACCCGGCGTCCTTCCGGACTCAGGGCGATCCGCGAGGAAATTTCCATCGATTCCAGCGGACGCGGCGACTTCTCTATGGAAATCCGTTCCGCAAACCCGCTGAAGGTGCGGCCGTCCAGCCGGAGGGTGCCGCTTTTGAACTGCCAGGCAAGCGTGCTGCCGTCGTTTCCCGTAAAAAACAGAGTCGCCAGAGGACCGTCCACGGCGATCCGGTCCAGATGCCATGTCAGTGTGAACTGTTTCAGTTTCCGGTCCCGGGTGACCGCCTCGAAGGAAGCATCGTCCATGACGGTCGGGCCCTCGGAAAATGTAAAAACGGGCGGCGTCAGTTTCCGGACCAGCGCCTCCGGACGGCCGGGCCAGAACACCTCGACGGAACCATCCGCTTCGACGGCAAGACGAATCCCTTCTCCGAGCGTGATTTCTCGTCCGGCAATTTTCGCCGGACTCTTTGAATCCTGAAGGGAAAGTTCCGGCCGGTCGATTTTCAGGGCAAGGGATTCATGCGTTTTGCGCGCGGGCGGCGGAGTCAGATTGTAAATGCCGCTTTCCGGGTTCAGGCTCAAGCCGCCCGCTTCGGCGGCGATCCCGATCAGCAGCGCGTTTCCGTAAGCCCAGGAACAAAGCTGCACGAGTCCTTTCCGCTGTGCCCATTCATCATTGAAAAAAACGACTTTTCCTTTCCCGGTTTTCCGTTCCGCAAGAAAGATTCCCGCTTCTTTTCCGGAACCGTCCAGAATCGGCGCAAGGAGTTTTGCATCCGGACGCAATTCCGCCTCACGGTAAGGAGAAGTCAATTTCCATTCCCCGGGAATCGCTTCGAAATTCTTTCCGGACGGGCGCTTCACCTTGCAATCTTCGATTTTCGAGTTCATTTTTCCGGGAATCACGGGAAGAAGTTCCGCAGCCGACGGCGGAGTGCAGTTTCCCAGGAGAAGACATCCGCCGGACTCCACATAGCGGCGCAAAGCCGCGATCCGTTCCGGAGTATAGAGTTTTACGAGAAACCTTTCGGGAATTCCCGTCACGATCACCAGTTTGAACCGGTCAAGATTTTTCAGCGCAGGAGTAATGCCGTCCTTCGGTTCCGGCTCCCGGAGATCCGTCAGAAAAGTCTTGATGGAAGCGCCGCCGAGACCGTCCAGATAAACGGAATCCAGGCCCGTCACGGAACACCCGCTCCGGGCAAGCATGGACGCGAACCCCTTTCCGACCCAGGGACGGCCTCCCGTCAGAACCAGCACGGCAGGTCCTTTCCCGACCGCTTCCGGGAGCGCCCCGGCCTCTTCCCTGACTTCACTTTTCAGCGGCAGAAGCTCCCGGACCTTTCCGGCGTTCGCCGGGTCGAAATTTTCCTCCGTTGTCAGAAGGATCGCATCCACCCGTTCAAGCCCTGAATTCGGGTTCAAAACGATTTCCAGTTTTCCACTGGACAATTCCAGCGGAACGTCTGCGCGTTTCCAGAGATAGGACGGTTTCTTCGCATTTTTTTCCAAGGGGTCGTCGCCGAATTGGCCCAGCGATTTTCCGTTGATCAGCACTTCCGCGCGGCGGTAGCCCTCCCCGAACGACATCGTCCTCACCCACACGGAATAACGGCCGCCTTCCGGCAGGTTGTATTCCGCCTTTGCCTGATTGTCCTTTTTCTCTGCGGAAAACAGCATTTTCCCGCCGGAAGCGCCCTGATCGATGCCGATGCGCCAGCGGTTTTTGACAGGAAAGTTTTCCGCTTCGATCCGGTATTCCGCCGCCGTCAGGGAAAATACCCCCAGCATTGCCATCCGAAAAATACGTTTCATTTTCATCGATCTCTCCCAAATCGTTTTCTTTTTTTCAGTTCAGGGGCGCCCATGCATGGGTTTTCACGGATTCGACATGAAAGTCGGCGAAAATCACATTGTAGTATCCGTTGTGCGGGGCGGGAAACAGGGCGGTCACATACTCCGAATACAGCGCCGCCCGCGACAGGGCAACCGGCTTGCCGTTGATTTTCCCCTGGAATACGCTGAACTTTTTCGGGAGGAGATCGTCGCCGGAAGCGTAGGCATATCCGTGAACATACTGCCAGGCTTTGCGGACGTCGGTGGCGGTGTAGCCCAGGTTGTTGCAGGCGGCAATCCGCGGATCGCTTTGCGAATCGAGCTTGAATCCGTTCGTCGGACAGAGCCAGATCTTTGTCTTTCCCACGGAAGTGCTTCTTCCCTTCAGATACAGGCTGTCCAGCGCGTAAATCAGATTATTGTCCTTATAATTGTAAACCGCCCGCGGAGAATACAGAAGCTGTACCGCGGGTCCGGGCAGATAGTCCGAATAGTCGTTGGAGTAAAACGCATAGGCGTTCGAAATCTGTTTGAACTGGCCGAGGCACTGGGTCCTTCTTGCCATCTCCCGCGCCTTGTTCAGCGCGGGCAGCAGCATGCCCGCCAGAATCGCGATGATCGAAATCACAACGAGCAATTCGATGAGTGTGAAACATTCGGTTTTCTTACGGAAGTTTTTCAGTAATATCCTCATTTTCCCTCTTCCTCCTTCTCCTTCAGTTGATCCTTTTGTTTGCGCACGATGGAAAAACATCCCGCATCTCTGCCGGTTTTCTACAGGATGAATCTCTTCACATATTCGAGATTGTGCTTCATGCCGACCTCCGGTTCGGGAAGCTCCGCCGGATACCAGTACTTCTCATATTCGTCGCTGACGTAGCCGGTATAGCCGATCTTTTTGAGTTCGGCAAGGGTTTCCTCCCACCGGACCGTGCCCTTGCCCATCAAGCAGGATTTCTTCTTCAGCGGAAGGCGCGATTCCAGAGTCCAGTCCTTGACGTGGACATGGAAAATGTACCGCGCCGCCTTACGGACCGCTTCCGCGCCGGTTTCCACGCCTGCCAGCTCAACCCACGCGTAATCGAACAGCATTCCGACATTCGCCATGTTGACGTCCTCGATCAGCCGCACCCCGTCCCGCACGCTCATCGTCAGCGAACCGATATGCGTTTCAATGCAGATCCGGACGCCGAACCGCGCCGCGTATTCCGCCGTTTCCCGGATTCCGCTCACCGTGCGGCTCCAGACGTCGTTGAACCAGACGCCCGGCTGGCTGAACGGCTCCACGCCGCCGTATACGCGCACCAGCGGACAATGGAGAATCGAGGCGATTTCAATGACCCGCTTCAAATTTTGAATCACTTTCGGGCGCTCCTCCGGCGACACAAAGTTCTGGTAATAGGAAGTGAGACAGGAGAATTCCATCCCTTCCGCTTTCGCCGCCGCCGAAATCCTGCCGGCTTCTTCATTGGTAATTTTTTCGCTGTCGATCTGTCCGTCCGCGGCGACGCGCACCTCGATGCCGTCGTATCCGATGCCCTTGAAAAGTTGGATCACCTCGTAGATGTCGCGTCCGGGCGCCCCCATCGTGTGACCGGAGAACTGGATTCTGTCATTCATTTTTTCCACTCCATGGAATGTTGTATGTTTTCGTCGAAAGTTCAGAGAATCGCGGAACCGCCCGGAATCAATACCCCTTTCGTGACAATGCTTCGCGGAGTTCTGCCGTTTTTGATTTCATCGGCCAGCTCCATGGCCTGCCGGGTCATGGCGCCGATGTCCGGGTCGATCGTCGTCAGTTCCGGCGAAATGAAATCCGACAGAAGCGAGTGGCGGTCATAACACGCGATTCCGGCTTTCTCCGGCACCGGCACCCCGTGCTTCTGCAAAACTCTCAACAAAAGCGCCGCCGGATGATACTGCGGAAGGAAAAAAAGCACCCGGTCCTCCGCTCCGAAACGCCCGGACAGCTCCATGACCTGTTTTTCGGAAGACAGTGCGGAATCCATCCTGATAAGGGAAATATCCGTTCCTCCCTTTTTCAGTCCGCCCAGAAAGCCGGCAACGCGTTTTTCCTCGCAGACCGTGGGAGCCGCTCCGCACGCAATCACATATTTCCGGTAATATCCGCGTCCGGAAATCCGCCGGGCCATTTCCATGCAGGATTCCGCGTCGTTGCTGCAGGAACAGGGATACCCCTCCACAAAACGGTTCAGCAGGACCACATTCCTGAAAAGTCCGCAGTTTTTCTTCAGGAACGCATTGTCCTCCCGCGAAGAACCGAGCACAAAAACCGCATCGTATTTCGCACAGCGTGCGGGTTTCAGTATCCTGGACAGTTCATTTTCCCGATAGAGCTCGTACGCCAGTTTCATCCGGGTCTCGCGGCTCATCCGTTCCAGCGTCCGGCTGACCTGCGCCATGAAGTCCGAAAACTGCGAATGAAGCCACGGACTCAGAATCAGGACGGAAAGGGGGATGCTCTTCTGTCTGGAAAGCGCAACGGCGACCAGGTCGGGACGGTAATTCAACTTCCGGCTCGCATCCAGTACTTTCAGGATGGTCTGCGAAGAAAGTCCCAGCGAAGAACACTTCTGGTTCAATACATACGAGACGGTGGCCTTTGACACTCCGCTCGTGCGGGCGACATCTTCCATTGTCGTTTTCATATTTCCTGCCTGTTTTGTTCACGTGAACCGGTTTATATAATATAATTATAATGGATATTTCCGGAATGTCAAGCCTTCGTTTGAAAAAAAAACATTTTTTCTTCAAATGACAGTCCGCATTCAGAAATTCTCTTTCGTCCCCTCCCATCTCCTGTTCCGGAACATCGGGAAACAGAAAACCATCCGTCCGGATTTCATCGACCTCAAAAAAAATTTCAGAAAAATTAGACGAAACTAATTGAAAAATAAAAAACCGGTGATATAGTAAAGGCCATTCAAGAGTTTACATGCTTTCATCCAATTCGACAGGGAGCATGTTTTTTTACCGGAAAAATAATTAGACATAACTAATAATTAAATAAGAATCATAAAATGAAAGAAGATCCGTTTTCATAAATACAGAGGAGGATCGCATAGAGATGCACAAGTAAAGTCATATTTCGTCAAAGCTCTCCAGGCACAACATCCGTTTTTCATAAAACGCAAGGAGGAAATAAAAATGTTTCAGTTCAGTGATTCCAAATCAATCGGGCAAGGCAAATTCCGGAAGGATGGAAGGGAAGGAATGTTCTCCAACCGGAAAACCTCTCATGAATTCACACTTATAGAACTTCTGGTAGTTGTTTCGATCATCGCCATTCTGGCAGGAATCCTGCTGCCTGTGCTGAACAAGGCGCGGAACAAAGGAAAGGAAACAGTTGAACTGAACGCTGTCAAGCAACTAATGCTGGGCTATCAGTATTATTCAGATGAAAGCGCTGGTTACCTGTTGCCGGGGTATACCAGCTGGACCACCCCGCTGGTGGATGACCGCGGCCATTCCATGGTCATGCCGATCGTTTCGATGCGCTGGCCGTGGCGGCTTTATCCGCAGTTGAAGAGTCTGCACGGAACCATTTTGACAGGAGCGATGTCCGAATTTATGAAATCCTATCCTCTTACGGACACTTTTTACAATTACTACATCAGTGTCTTTCCGTCGTTCGCCTATAATTACTATAACATCGGAGGCCAGTATCCGGACCCGAAGAACAATGCCATGAACGACCCGGATGTCGCCGTCAAGACCAATGAAATCAAGCAGCCGTCCCGGTTGATTACGTTCGTTTCCGCATTCAGCGGCACACAGCCTTATGGTTATATGTATTGCATCGATCCGATCAAGGGCGGTTGGGAAACCCTGCCGTTCGATCCGAACAACGCTTACGGCTATGTTCACGCCCGCTGGTCGAAACGCGCGGTTACGGGGGAAGCGGACGGCCATGCCGAAATGGTGGCATTCGACACCCTGCGAAAGGAAACCAATCGCTGGAAGAATCGCAAGAACTGACCGGATCGAGGCTGCCGGATCGAGGGAAATACAAGCAAGTCATTCAAACACGAGGAAAGATGACGTCATCATGAAAAAATTGCTGGTCGCGTTATTTTTATTGTTTTCTTCCGTCTTTTTCCTGTTGCAGCAGCTCAAGGCAAACGCCGCACGGGAAAGCCTGACGACAGCCGTAAATGAAACTGAAGCCGCCAGGGCCGTCGCGGTGATAGAAACGATGTTCAAAGCCGGTCTCGACCGCAATATCGAAGCCATGCGCAAATGCTGGATTGCCGGCCTTTCCGACTCGGACATTGCCGTTGAAATACGAAAGCTGCCGCCGACTGCCTGTCAATTCATCTTGCTCGATGCACGCCGTCTCCAGGGAAGACCCGATGAAATCTGGCTGACCGGCACCGTTGACCGATCCGGCAATGGCTGCACCTTCATTCTGACCGGGAATTCCGGCCGGGACGACTATCGGATCAAGGCGGTCAGCACATTGGAAGATGCCCTGACCCGACAAACAGCCGTATCGAAATCCAGACCGCATTCCCGATGAAAAGTCTCGAGCACCGCCGGAGCGCAGTTCGTGCCGGAGCGAAACAACGGTTTGCCTCTTCCGATTTTTTCCATGATTTCTTTCCGGTTTCAACCGATGGCCGCCGGACGCGGAAACATCGGGAAAACAGGAAACCATCCGCCCGGATTTCATCGACCTCAAAAAAATTTCAAAAAAAATTAGAGAAAACTAATTGACAAACAAAAAACCGGTGATATAGTAAAGGCCGTTCCAGGGTTTTATATGCTTCCTCCCGTTCGGAGGCAAGCATTTTTTTGAAAAACCAAATTAGACAGAGCTAACTAACAGGCAATAAAAAACAGGACACCGATATTCATGAGATACAAAGGAGGATCGGATATGGACGCAATCCGAACATCATGACCGTTTTTTTCGTTTCAAAATCAGTCTTCACCCATAAACAGACATCATTCATAAAAATTGAGGAGGAAATACAAAATGTTCCGTTTCAATAGTTCCAGTCCATCGGACAAGATACGCGCCGGAAGAAGGAAAGGAATGTTCTTCCACCCGGAAATCCGTAACCTGTTCACACTCATAGAACTCCTGGTCGTTGTGGCGATCATCGCCATCTTGGCGGGAATACTCCTGCCCGCGTTGAACCATGCGCGGCAGAAAGCCAAAAGCACCTCATGCCTGAGCCGGATGAAACAGATCGGAACGGCAGACGCCCTGTATCAGAGCGACTACGGATATTTCTGCCCTTCATCGGCGGGAATGACGCCCGGCAGCGCCGCGGGCACGGGAGTCATGACTCCGAGCCCGATGCCTATCTGGGCGGGAACACGTCTCAAAGTCGACGGTGTGCTTGTCAACGACTATACCTCGGAAGGGTATCTTACTCCCTACCTGAAAAAAGCCCGCTCCGGAACGGCTGCCGTCTCGAAAGAAGCTTCCGAAAATGTATTTTTCTGTCCGGATCATGAATTCCTTTCTTTGATGGAAACCGCCGGAGCCACCGCGTCGGCCTCGCCCGGAAGCGGGATCGGAATCAATACGAGTATTCATGGCTGGTCTCTGGGGACTGCGCTTCCGCTGCGGAAACCGGGGAAAATCAAAGCTTCGTCCATCGTCAGTTTCGCCGACCAGATGGGCGGAATGAGCGGCGTGACCGCTACCAGCATGTGGGGATACTCCGTCAGTTTGACCTCGACAGCGTTCCGCCACAACGGACGCGCCAACGTGTCCTGGGCCGACGGCCATGCCAGCCCCGAGGCGCCCGGATACATCGGTTCCGGAGACCTGAACATCCGCTACCGTGTCGGAGGGTTGGGAGCAGACAGCACGGACGACCGTCTTTACAATCCTGACTCGACCTACGGCCAGGAATGACAAGGAGGAAATACCATGAAGTGGAAAAACGCAATGATTTTCGGTTTGTTCGCCATCGCCGGGCTGGGATATACCTACTGGCCCTCGCCCGATCCGATGAAAAAATACCAGATGGTCGCCGCGCCGGTGCCGGCGGACCGTCAGCAGGACTTGAACCGCCTGATGAAGGCCGTCATGGAATTCTGCCGGGACGGACAGTACCAGACGCTGGAGAAAGCATTCGGGATCTCTCCGCAGGAACGGCTGATCTGCAAGGAAACGGAGGGAGCCGATCCGGTGGAAGCCAGTCTGGAGGTTTTGAGATCCCACGCCTCCGAACTGCGCTGGTCGGACTACGAAATGAACTCCTATGAGAAGAATCCGAAACAGTTTGAAGTCAATGCAAAAACCCGGGACGGCAAAAAAACGCTCCGGTTCTCCTTCCGGGCGCAGGGGAAGGCCTATCGCCTTCTTTCCATCGCGGAAGTCTGACACGGGAACCGCTGCATGGAACTCTTCATCGGAACCGTTCTGATCTTCGCGGGGATCATGAGCTTCGCGAAGCTGGCGCTGCTGCCGAGAGGGTGGTCGATCGCCGCCGCGCTGTTGCTGATCCCGTTCGCGCTGTTGTTTCAGGAGCGCCTGGCGCAAAGCAGTCTTGCGAACCTGACCCGCGTCCTGACCGGCGCGGACGCTCTGCGGGAGTGGTGCGTCCTGGTGGTCGTGCAGGAGCTGCTGGTCTGTATCGCGGGAGCCAATCTTCTCTCCTCCACGGAGGAAGGGCGGGCCCCGCCGAAATGGAGTTTTTTCGCCCTGCTGCCTTCGATGCTTCTGCCGGCGGGAGTTCTCTATCTGAAGCTGCTCCTGTTCAACTGTCTGCTGGACTGGGACTTCACCGTCATCTCCATCGTTCTGGCGGTCATTCTTCCGCTTGCCGGGTGGGGAATCGCCGAGGGAACACGCATGCTTTTCCCCGACCGGGAGGCCCTGACGGAAAAACTCCTTCAGGGGGAACTTCTTTTCATCCTGCTGGGAACCTTCCTGCCGGCGGTCGCGGCCCCCGAGTTCCAACCCGTCGGGGACGCCTCGTTCGACTGGCTGAACGGAGGATTGGTTCTGCTGGCTCTGGCGGCGCCCGCGGGGACCGTCGCCCTGTTTTACACCCTTTACCGAAAATACAAATACAGGAGATTTTTTCATGACGCTCATCACACAAACTCTTAACTGGATCTCGAACGGACTTCTTCTGCCGGTCATCGTTCTGCTGCTGGCGGGACTGGCCGCTTCGCTGATCACGCTGGGAGGCTTCGCGTCGTATGTGCTCTCCGCATTCCGCGAAAGAGCCCGGGCGCGCGAACTGATGAAACAGTTCCGCAAAGGGGATTTCTCCGGAAGCGGAGAACCCGGACTGCTGGCCATGCATGTCCGGCAGATGGAACAGACCGGCTGGAACCGGCTGGACTGCGAAAAGTTCATCAGCGACCTGCGGGCGGAATACGACCGCGAGCTGGAACATCTGAGCTTCATGATCAAAGCCGCCCCCATGCTCGGCCTGATGGGCACGCTGATCCCGATGGGGCCGGCGCTGGCGGGTCTTTCTTCGGGCGACATCGCGACCATGGCCTACAACATTCAGATCGCATTTGCCACCACGGTGGTGGGCTGCTTCATCGCCGGCGTCAACCTGCTGGTCTATTCGGTGAAAAGACATGGGTTCGCCGATGAAGTCTCCAACCTCATTTATCTGCTGGAATGCAGGAACGGGGAGGCGCCGGATGCAAAAGTTCACTGACCGCTTCCGCCCGTCCGGAGAATGCAGCGGACCCGATCCGCGGGAATGTCTCCTCAATCTCTTCGACGTGGCGATGGTGTTCGCGGTGGCGATGATGTTCGCTTTCGCCCTCCAGAGCCACATGACCGAATTCCTGACTTCCAAGGAAGCGACCGTCATCAAGAACGCCGGACGCCCCGATATGGAGATCATCGTAAAAAAAGGAAACAAAGTCACCCGTTACAAGTCGGAAAAAACCACCGGTTCGGGCCGGGGAAAACGGGTCGGCATCGCCTACCGGCTGGAATCCGGCGAGGTGATTTACGTCCCTGAGGAGGAAAAATAAATGCTTTTCAGCCGTTTCGGAAAACATAAAAAGACCGCTCTCATCGCCGGACTCGCATTCCTGCTGCTGCTTTCCGGCATATTCCTCTATGAAAAGCGGTTCGCACCCACTAAAATCGCATTCGTCAATTATCCGGAATACGTCATCGCGCCGCTTCTGGACCAGGAACTCCCCTCCTCCGTCGAGGCCGTCCCGTTCCCGTGGAATGAAAAAAGCGGAAAAGAACTGAAGCATTACGACATGATCCTCTTCTTCGGGATGGGACTGAACTTCACCGACCGCCAGCAGGAAATTCTCCGGAATCTGAAAAAGCCGGTCTTCGTCACCTCCTCCACCCGGAGGGAAACCGCGCTGAACACGCTTCCGGAATCCAGCGCCGCGGAATTGCGCTCATATCTGAACCATCTGAACCGGAAGAATTTCCTCCGGATGCTGAACTTCATCCGGGTAAAAATCGACGGCAAGACATTCGGGACGCTTCCTTTGGAACCGGCCTCCGAAACAATCCATTCCGGCTTTTTCCATGCTTCGGAGGAGACGGTATTCCGCACCTCCGCGGAATACTGGGCATGGTACAAGAAGACAGGCCGCTACCGGAAGGACGCCCCGACCGTCTGCGTACTGTCCGGAAACGGCGGAGGAGAGACGGACACCCTCATCCTGGCGCTGGAATCCAAGCGTCTGAATGTGGCGGGCGTGGCCGGAATGGGACGTTATCTTCCATTACTGAAGGAACTCAAGCCGGACCTGGTCATTTCCATGCCCCATGGACGGCTCTCCATCGACGACCCGGACGGCGCCATCGCCTTTTTGAACGAACGCAACATCCCTCTTCTCTGCCCGATCAAGGTCAACCAGCCGTATGAGGAATTTCTCCGCGACCAGCGCGGCATGACCGGCGGCATGCTGAGCCAGAGCGTCATCATGCCGGAACTCGACGGGGCGGCCATGCCGTTTGTCCTCTCCGCCCTCTTCCGCAATAAGCGCGGACTTCAGGAATACCGCATGATCCCGGACCGCGTGGAAACCTTCTGCGAACGGGTCCGCAAAACTCTTGACCTGAAGCGTAAATCGAATTCCGAAAAGAAACTGGCGATCATTTACTACAAGGGCCCCGGTAAAAACGCCCTGATCGCAAGCGGGCTGGAAGTCGGCCCCTCGCTGCTCAACACGCTCCGGCATCTGCAAAGCGCCGGATACAACACCGGCCCCCTTCCCGCCGCGCCGGAGGAACTGACCGCCCGGATTCAGAAGGAAGCGCCGGTCTTCGGGAGCTACGCGGCCGGCGCGCGCGAAGAGTTTCTGGAGCAGGCAAACACGGTGAACATTCCCCGGGAGGAATTCCTGCGCTGGCTCCGCAAAGCCGTGCCGAAGGACCTCGCGGAGGATGTCCTCCGCACGCACGGCGAACCGCCCGCGATGATCCGGCTGGGAGTGCTCCGGTTCGGAAATGTTCTGCTGATGCCGCAGGGCGCGCCCGGAAGCGGCTCCGATGAAAACCAGCTGGTTCACGGCGTCAAACAGATTCCCCCTTATGCCTATCTGGCGACATATTTCTATTGCCGCTTCGGATTCCAGGCGGATGCTCTGATGCACTTCGGCACGCACGGAAGCATGGAATTCACTCCGTGGAAACAGGTCGCTCTCTCCTCCTATGACTGGCCCGACGCCCTGATCGGCGAAATGCCCCATTTCTACCTCTATGTCATCAACAACATCGGGGAGGCTCTGATCGCCAGGCGCCGCAGCTACGCCACCATTCTCAGCCACCTCACCGCACCGTTCATGAACGCCGAGTCGCAGGGGCCCCTCGCTCAGTTGAAGGAAAAAATGGATCACTATGAAGATGCCGACAGCGCGCTGCTCAAAAATGAATATGCGAAGTCTATTATTCTGGCGGCAAAAGAACTTCACATCGACAGGGATCTGAAGCTGTCCGACAACTTCGCAAAAGGAACTCTCTCGGAAGAAGATTTCCACCGGATTCATGAACACATCCATGAGATCGAGGACAGCAAGGTGCATCGCGGCCTCTATGTAATCGGACGCCCGTACAATTCTTCCGAAGCGGAGGAAACGGCGCTCCTGATGACCGTCGACGCCGTGGCTTCCGAACTGTTCGATCAGGATGTGAAAGAAGGCAAAGTCGCGCCCGAAAAGAAAGACGATTCCGTCTTCTTCAAGCGGGTCTACCTTCCCATGGCCAGGGAACGCATCCGCTCCGCCTTCCTTCATCCGGCGCCGAAACCTGAAGCCACCGTTCCGGTACGAAAAATAGAAGCAACGGACGCTCAGATGAACGCCATGCTCCAGTCCGGAAAATTTCCGGACGGACGGGACATTCCTCCCACCATGCGCGACGCCATGCGGCAGATGAGGCGGCGTCCGGTTCGAAAGGAAGAACAAAAACCCGCGCTCCCGCCGGAATACGGCGCGGTCCGCGCCCGGGAGGAGCTGCTTCGTTCCACACAGGCGGAACTGGACGCCATGCTCAACGCCTTTGCGGGAGGATACACGCTGCCGTCGTCGGGCGGCGATCCGGTTGGAAATCCGGACGTTGTGCCGACCGGTCGCAATCTGTATGGAATCGACCCGGACCGCACGCCCACGCGGGAAAGTTACAACGCCGGGAAAAAACTGGGCGAGGCCCTCATCGCGGAAAAGCTGAAACAGACCGGAAAATATCCGAAAAAAGTGGCCTTCTCCCTCTGGGGCGGCGAATTCATCCGGACACAGGGAACCAACCTTGGTGAAATTTTCTTTCTGCTCGGTGTGGAACCGGTCTGGGATTCCCGTGGACGGGTCGTCGATGTAAGGCTGATCCCCGAGGAAAAACTCAAGCGCCCGAGAATCGATGTCGTTGTGCAGACCTCCGGACAGTTCCGTGGAGCGGCCACCAGCCGGATGCGGCTGATCGACAAGGCCGTGCGTCTCGCGGCAGAAGCCCCCGCCGGGGAATTCGGCAACTACGTCCGGGAAGGCAGCCTGACCGTGGCAAAAACGCTGATCGCGGGCGGAATGTCCGCGGAGGATGCGAAGACCTTCGCAAACGCGCGCCTCTTTGGCGGGGTCAACGGCAACTTCGGCACCGACATCACCGGGATCATTCAATCCGGAGACCGCTGGGAGGATCCCGCCGTCATCGGAGAACTCTATATCCGCAATATGAGCGCGCTTTATACCGATTCCCACTGGGGCGAATCGGTCAACGGCGTCTTCCGGGCCGCGCTCTCCGACACGGACACCGTGGTGCAGTCCCGCTCCTCCAACTCCTGGGGGCCGCTTTCGCTGGACCATGTTTATGAGTTCACCGGAGGCATCAGCCTTGCGGCCCGTCAGGTCACCGGGAAAAATCCGTCGGCTTACTTCAATGATCTGCGCACGCCCGGACGTGTCCGCATTCAGGAGGCCGGCGAAGCCGCCATGGTGGAGGCCCGGAGCACACTCCTCAATCCGAAATATCTCAAGGAGATGCTCAAGGAAGGACCCTCCGCGGCCGGCGCGTTTGCGGAAGCGTTCCGGAACACGTTAGGGTGGGAAGTCACCCGCCCCGGAATGATCGACAACCATCTCTGGGAAGACTACAAAAAAGTTTTCGTCGACGATTCCCTGAAACTCGGAATGACGAATTTCTTTCAGGAGAAAAATCCCATGCCCTCCAGGAGATGACCGGCGTCATGCTCGAATCCATCCGCAAAGGATATTGGAAAGCGTCTCCGGAAACGACCCGGCAGCTGGCGCTGCGCCATACGGAATTGATCCGGGGTTTCGGCGCGGGGTGCGGCGGCTACACCTGTAACAACGCCAAGCTCCGCGAAATGATCGGAAACCAGCTTGGAAATTCCGCAGTCCGGCAGGAATACCGGCAGGCAATCGAAAAAGTTCGTCGGCCGAGCGCACAAAATAAAGAAGTCAGCGGGCAAACCCTGAAGGAAAAGAAAATCACGCTGCAGAAGGACAGCGAAAAGAAAAATCCGGCCAAGGCATTGGGCTGGATCGGACTTCTGGTGCTTCTCGGAATTGCGGCGATCCTGATCGGAAGCCGCCGTTCGTCGCGAAAATAAAAAAAAGACGGGAAACGCATGCATCCGGAATGAACCTGCCGCCTTCATGACGGACGCCGGGCATTTCCTTATTTTTCGGTCTCCGTCATTTCTTACCTTGAACTACCCATGATACACCGGGATAAGGTCGGAAAGGCGGAGGCCGTTTTTTGTTTTCATGTTCACCAATATAGCGTTGCAGTTTGCCACAAACTGGAAGTAATTTTTGAATCTTGCAAAAAAATCTTTCATTTCCCGGGGAAGGCGATTGCTACTTTTTACAATAAAGGTTATATTTAATAAACTTTTATATAAACAACGAAGGAGATTTTTTATGCGATTCCTCCATAATGGTGTAACCGGACACCGCGGCAATCCCGAAGAGGTTCCGGAAAATACGCTGCCCGGTTTTGAGAATGCGATTGCACTCGGGGTTGATTTTCTCGAAACGGATGTGCGTGAAAGCGCGGACCATGTACTTTTTCTCTGTCACGATGCAACGACCGGACGCACTTGCGGAACAGATCTGGTGATTGCCGAAACGGAGGCGGCGGAACTGCGGAAACTCAACGCCGCCTGTGGATTTGCCCAGGGAGTTTCCATGCCGATTCCGACGCTGGATGAATTGCTGGCACTTGTGGCGTCGCATTCCCGCATCCGGCTTTCTCTCCAGCCGAAATGCCCGGCTGTCGGAGCAATCTGCGAAGCGGTGAAGAAAGTGAATCTTACGAATCGCATCGCCTTCAATGATGGAAACTTTGACTGGATCGCCGAGGCAAAGGAACGGATTCCGGAAGCGGTGATTTTCTATGATACCTATGGCATCGAACAACTCGAACATGGGATCGGCCGGGCGAAAGCGGCCGGATTTCACGGGATTGTCGCCCACAAGGGCAGCCTGACCCGCGAACGGGTCGATGCCGTCATCGCGGAAGGACTGGAACCCGGTGTGTGGGTGGTGAATGACGAGGCGGAAATGCGCCGGTTTTTCGAGATGGGCGTTTTTCGCGTTTATACGGACCGGCCGGCGCTCGCGTTGGCATTGAAGAAAGAATGGAAATGTGCGGAATCCCCTGAATGATGGAAATGTTTCCGTCCTTTCCGTCCTGTTGAAAAAGGATTTATCGGTACAAAAAAACTCCGGCGTCGAACTACTCTCCCACACTCGAAGTGCAGTACCATCGTCGCGGGCTCTCTTCAC
>MWCA01000008.1 GCA_002069785.1 Lentisphaerae bacterium ADurb.Bin242
AGAAACTGCGGAAAGACAATCCGAGACTCAAATTCGCCAGTTACGGCCCCGCTCCCATTTACGCCGCCCACCTCAAAGGCCCCGAGTTCACCCGGCTCAACCTCAAGGAAAAGGAAACGCCCGATTCCATCGGATTCTGGCAATATGAGGACTATCCGTTCGCGTGCCGCTACGGACTGGAGCGGGGAACCTATTTTCTTACCTCGAGCTTGATGGTTTTCCTGGAAATGAGAATCTACCCCGAAATCTACACGGGCGGCATTCAGGGGTGTCCCGACGGCGCCGTATTTTACGCCCATCCGCCGTTCGGACGGCGGACGAAAACCGTGCCGATCCGCATGACCCGGCGCGTGTATGACTACGCCTGCGCTTCGGCGCGTTTCACGGGACGCGGCTTCCGGTATTGGGACCGGTGCGGATTCCAGGCGTGCGGCTTCACGCGTCCGTGGTTCGAGGCCCTGCTGAAAGGCTGGCGGACCGTTATCGACTATCCGCCCGAACGCCCGCTGAAATCATCCGGCTTCGTTTCCAGCGAGGAGTCGCGCCGCGCCCATAAGAATGCGATTGTGCGCTCCGGACACGGCCCGAACGAACCCATCGAAAAAGCTGCCATTCTCGATGTGCGGAAAACCGCGACGGAGGACGTCCCGTTCGCGTACGAGGCGGCCCGGAAAAATGGGTTGTGTGCGGGGTTCCAGCTGTGGATGGAGAACCTGCCGGAATTGAGCGCGGATCAGGTCGATCTTCTCGTGCTTCCGCCGCTGGAAGGCGTTTCCCGGAAGTATCTGGAAGCTATCCGCAAACTCCATGCTCAAGGAGTGCACTTGCTGGCGTTCGAGGACGTCCCGGGGCTGGAAGATCTTTTCGGCGTAACCGACACCGGAACATACCGGAATGTGACGCATCTTGCCGCCCGGAAGGATTTCCTCGGCGGGATGACCGAATTCTGCGAAGAGCCTCTCTGCCGAGGGAAATACAAGGCGAAGGACGCGGAAATCCTGATCGACGCGGAAATCCCGGTCCTGATGCTCAAGCGCAACGGCAAAGCGCTGGCCGCGTTCTTCAACGTCCCGCCCATGCTCGTGCGCGAAGACCAGCTTCATGAACGCCTCGGCTACGGCAAGGACGGCATCAGCGAGCTGATCGAACGCGCAACCGCGGAGGTCATGCGGAAAATGTCGGACGCGGAGGTTTCTTCAACCGGCGGACGCCTCATCGCCTATCATTCCGGAAACGGAGCCGATGTCGTAATTGTGACCAACCCGGATGAAGAAGCCGTTCTCACGCCCGAAATCACGATCCGCAAGCGGAAGGGACGCCGGAAAATCGTCTCCTCGGACAAACCGTTCTTCCTGCTGGAGGACACCCCCGCGTATCTCAAGGCAAGGGTGCGCCTGGAGCCGGAAGAAACCGCGGTCCTCATCCTCGGCTGATTGAAAAAAAAGGATTCCCGGCCTATATTGATGGAACCGAGGTGTCCATTATGAAAAGAGAATTTCTTGCCGGTCACGGTTTCGAGGTGATCGATGCGCACATTCATCCGTTTCTGGAGAACGAGGGCGCGAATATCGCGGCATATGGAAGTCCGGCGTCGCCGGATGAATTTGTCTCCGAATTGAAGTCGCTCGGAATTGCAAAAGCCTGCGGGTCCGTGATCCTGCGGCGAGACTGCCGGATGGAGGATGTCCGCGAAGCCAACCGGATCGCCCTGCGTTTCCGTGACCGGTATCCGGACTTCTATCTGCCCGGAATCCATGTTCACGGCGGCTTTCCGGAGGAGTCCTGCGCGGAGATCGAAACGATGGTTCAGCAGGGCGTCCGCTGGATCGGCGAACTGGTGCCCTACATCATGAACACGGGCGACTACAATACCCCCGGAATGATGCAAATCTTCGATCTTGCGCAGCAGCGGGGGATTCCCGTCAACCTTCATGACGGATGGCCTGTGGAAATGATCGATCCCGCCGTGAAGAAATTTCCCGGCTTGAAGCTGGTACTGGCGCATCCGGGGGAACCCGGTAAAGCCAGAGAGCGTTTCGACTACATGGCCAGGCACGACAATGTGCATATGGATCTTTCCGGGACGGGGCTTTTCCGCTGGAACATGCTGAAATACGGCGTGGAACTCTGCGGGGCGGACCGTTTCCTTTTCGGCTCGGATTTCCCGATATGCAATCCGGGGATGAACCTGTACGGAGTTCTTTCGGAGAACCTGACCGACGCCGAATGCCGGCTGGTTCTTTCGGGAAATTTCAAGCGCCTCACGGAATGAGAGCGGAAGGAAGTATGCCGCCCGCCAAAATTACCGGCCCGGCAGAATCGGAATATTGGACAGGTTGATCAATGACGTCTCAAGATATTCCCGGACCCGGAGGCCGGGCGTTTCGACCATCTGCATCAGGTGGTAAAAGGCCTCGCGTCCGAGCAGAACCGGATAGGTGGAAACACTGGCGATCGGGAATCCCCAGTAAATGGATTGTATATTCCCGAATCCGGTCATTGCAATTTTTCCGCGCCAGTCGATTCCGCGTTTTTCGAAGGCCTGGCAGAGATTGGAAATGATGAAGTCGTTTCCGCCCGCCACTGCGGTCAGCTTCGGAAACCGCTTCAGCATTTTCGCCAGGAGCAAGTCGGCCGCATAGGGATTGCTATAACTTTCCAGCAGGAAAGACCTCTCCCCCGCATGGGGAATACCGGCTTCCCGGAGCGTATCGAACAAGCCTCTGCAGAAGGAAATATTGTCCAGGCGGTAATGCGCCACCGCGATTTCCCGATGCCCCCTTCGGAGGAGTTCCCGCATCATGGCGCATCCGGCTCCATATCCGTCATCGGTGACAAAGTCGGGATTCTTTTCGCCGCAGCTTTCGTCGTGCAAATACAGCACCGGCCGGGTTTCGCACGGGATACGCCCCATGCCGACGGTAATGATCCCGCAAAGGCTGGAACCGTCAATCTTTTCAAGAAGTTCCGGCAGAAGCTCGAAGCGGCCCGGGTTCAGGAGGACAAGGTAGCAGTTGTTTTCCGTGGCGGCGGCGGAAATCCCGTTGATGATGTCGTAGGAAAAGGAGGCCGCGCTTCCGATAAAGCCGATCTGTCTTTCCGGAAAGCTCCGGACGGCGCGGACAGTCGTGCCGGCTCCGCGTTTTCCACGGGACAAATACCCTTTGAGGACCAGCATGCTGACCGCCTTGTTCGCGGTAATGATGCTGACACCGAAACGTTCTCCAAGCTCATATTCGGACGGGAAGCGACCTCCGCGGGAATATTTCCCGGACAGCAGCTCCCGCTCCAGTTCTTCCGCGATTTTCTCCGTCTTCATGATTTCTCCGTATTTTCCATCCGGACACCATAAATCCAAAACCAACTATATCACTATATTCCAAAAAAATTTTTTTTCAAACTTGAAAACGATTTTAATTCCATTATAATACAATAATAAACAGAATGAAACTATATCACTTTACAGGAACGGAAGAGGAGGAGAAAATGGGCAGGCGGATGTTTTCATTCCACAGAAAGGAGAGGCTTTTCACTCTGATTGAGCTCCTGATCGTTACAACCATTATCGCCATTCTTGCATCGATGCTGCTGCCGGCGCTGAATACGGTCCGGAGAAAAGCACATTCCGCCGCATGCATATCGAAGTTGAAACAACTGTCGCTGGCTTTTCAGGGCTATGCCGTCGACAACCGGGATATTTTCATGTGCAGCCAGCAGTCCGGACCGGATGGAGATGTCAACAGCGGCAATGCTCTTGTCTGGATAGGAGCGTTCCGGCCCTATCTTGGATTGCCGGTAAAAAGAGGACTGTTCTATAATGAGTCTCCGAAAGGCCCGTTTGCCTGTCCGGAACAGCGCAACTGGCAAACTGGCGGCGGATGCGACCTGATCAGTTACGGGTACAATCCGTGGCTGTTCGGCCAGGGAGATTTTGCCGATTCGGGCGGAACGAAATGGAAAAACGTCATGAAGGTCGGAAAGGTCCTGCGCCCGTCCGAAAGCGTGGTCCTCTGCGATGCCTGGAACGGAATGGGCGCTTCCGGCCGGCTGTGGGGAAAATACCGGATCGACGATACCCGCTGGACGGCTTTCCGCCATACCCGCAGAGCCAACGGAATGTTCACGGACGGACATGTCGAACCCAAACCCCTGCTGTTTTATCAAGGCAAGGGAATCGGGTATCATCCGTGGAATCAGAACAACGCCGGAACCGGCGGATACAATTACGGCATTTATGACGGATCATTCAGTCCGTATTGAAAATTGAAACCGGAAAAGGAAGAAAGGGAAAAAATGTTTTTCAAACCATTTACAGCCGCAATGCTGCTGGCATCTTTCGCGGGATTCGGGCAAACGGGAAATCTCCTGGAAAATTCCTCCTTTGAAGAGGGCGCCGCCCCCTGGGCCGTGGAACAGTGGGCCGTGGAGCAGGGACAGAAACACACGGTTCCAGCCGTGGATGAAAAAATGTCCCAGGGCTCGGTCGGTTCCAGGTCGCTCCGGTTCGACCAGAAAGAAGGATACCAGGTTTATCTGCCGTACCGGAAACCGATTCAACTTCCAAAAGCTCTCCGGGAATACACCCTTTCCTGCTGGATCAAATCCGCCGGATACGAAAAAAGCACCAAGGGGCAGCATATCCTCCGGGCCGAGTTCTACACGGCCGACCGGAAAAAAAATCAGGTGAAGATGGTCAGTTCCGAATGGAACAAGCTGTATCCCGAATGGACGGAGCTCACGGCGACTTTCACCATTCCGGAAGAGTTCGTCACCGCTTCCCTCGTCTTCCATATTGCCACGCACGGAAATAAGAACGGCGTCTCCTGGCTGGACAACGTCTATCTCGGGCCGTCCGTCCAGAAAGACCAGGCGGATGTCAGCGGCAAAATCGTCATCGAGAAAGGGGTGCATACGGCAAAACACGGAGGAATTTATTATCCCGGGGAACTTCCGGCCTATGAATTTTTCATCCGGGACGGCGCTTCCCTGAAAGGAGCCGCCCTGGCAAGCTGGGAAATCCTGGATTTCGACGGAAAGCCGGTCCGGTCCGGAAAATCGGAAATCCCGCTGGGAACAAGCTTCAAAATGCAGTTCCCCCTGCCGGAAGATTTCCGGGGCTATTATGTGCTGAAACTGGACCTCTCCCAAAACGGAGGCAGCATCGCCAAAGGGGAATACTCCGGAATCGTCGTCGAACCGCAGCAGGGAGAACGGGACCCCTTTTTCGCAACCAAGGGATGCAGCAGCCTCGAGAAACATGTCCGCATGGGATTCGGAACGAGGAATTCCACCGCCATGATCATTGACCGGGGCATCGAAACCGCCCCGGGGGTTTACAATTTCCGCTGGATCGATGACGGCTTGAAGTCTCTCCAGAACGCCGGTTACAAAAACATCTACGGAGTCATCATCCTGAGCAACATCAAACAGCCTCAATACAACCGGAAGGAGATTCTGGAAAAACTCCGGCAGGGGATCGATCCCTGCGACGACCGGTATTTCGAGGAATTCCGCAAATTCTGCCAGGCCGTGATCGCCCGCTACGGAAACGTCATCACCGACTGGTGCGTTCCGGATGAAATCACGCTGCTGAAACATGACAACAAGTTTGTCTACGACCATTATGTGAGGTCCGTCCGGATTTTTGCCGGGGAACTGAAAAAGCAATTCCCGAAAAGCACCTTTGCCGCGGGCGGGGAAACCTTGACCGAAGCCCCGTCCGATGAAACAAAAACCCTGATCTGGGATAAAATCAAGGACTGTGTGGACGGACTCTCTTCCGACGCGTATCCGCAGCAGATCAGCGTGGGCGTCGGAATGAATTATCTGGGACCGGAACAGCTGAACTTGCGGGAACGTTTCCTCCAGACCGAACGGATCATCGGACCGGATAAATACTACATCAACGAGGAAACCGGCAGCGGAATCCAGCGGAACCTGACGCTGGACAGCCCCGAACTTCGCGAATTCGCCGTCATCAATGCGCGCATCCTGATCGTTGCGAAGTCTGTCCATTGCATCCGGCGCTGGACGTGGTTCCTGGTGGAGGACGCCCCTTCGGCGTGGAACGGCATTTTCGACTACGCCATGTGGAAGCACTTCAATCCGCGTCCGCACGCGGCCACTTACGCCCTGGCGACAAGAATGCTGGCGTTCGCCCGGAACGCCGTCGAAGTGAAGCCGCACAAGGATGTTTACTGTTATGTATTCGAGCGCCGGGGGAAAACCCTCTTCGCGCTCTGGGCCGTGACGAAGGAACGGATCGACGCCGGCCTCGACCTGCCCGCGGACTGGAGCGGCATGGACCTCATGGGAAAACGGTTCGGCGGAAAGAAAGGAACCGTTCATTTGAAAATCAATGACCGCCCCGTTTTCATCGAGCTCGATGCGCCCCGGGAAACCGTGGCGGAGAGGATTCGGAACGGACAATACGCCATGCCGGAAATCTATCCGTCCCTGAACCGTCAGAATGCGGAAACCGTTCTCGCCCATATCCAGAACAAGACCCACAAAGAACTTTCGGTTGTCGTGGAGATGGGGGACCGGAAACAGGAGGTCCGGCTGGCGCCTCTGGCCCGGATGGCAGTTCCCTTTGCCTCCAAGGCACGGAACGGCGCGGAAATCTCCGCAAGGTTCACCGTCAACGGAATCACCCACGCCGTGAAATGGAAAGATGTTTTCCATCCGGTGAAACGACTGGCAAAAGAGCCTGCCATGGACGGCACCCTTGCCGGATTCGCGGGCGTTGTCGAGCCGATCGTGATGGACACCTCCGTTTTCCTCAAGCCGCTGGATGCCGAGGCCTGGGGCTACTGGAAAAACAAGGATGACCTTTCCTGCCGGCTGTATCTCGGATACGACGCAAAGTATTTCTACATCGCCGCGGATGTCACGGACGACGTTCCCATTTCCCGGGCGTCGGATGACGGCATCTGGAACCAGGATTGCATCCAATATGCCTTCGACACCGCCAACAATGCGTTCGACCTGAAAACCTCCCCCGGCTGTTACGAGGAAGACGACCGCGAGTTCTGCATGGCGCTGACTCCGAAAGGCCCCCAGAATTTCTGCTACACCGGCCCGAAGGAGCTTGCCATGAAACCGTTCCCGGACAAGGTCAATATCCGGATCATGCCCGACGGGCACAAATTCTATGAAGCACGAATCCCGTGGAGCGCCCTCGGCCGGCTCAAACCGGAATCCGGAACCGTGTTCGGATTCAACATCACCCTCTTCGATGTGGACACTCCCCAAGGGCAGGCGTCCTACCACATGGAGCTTTCCCCCGGCATCGCCAACGGCAAGAATCCGGCTTTCTTCAAACGGTTCATGCTGGAATGAAGTTCCCGTCTTGGGATAGAGGACATGCTTCCGTTCGTTACAGCGCCAGACGCATGATACAGGGAATTCTCCCGGCTGCCCGGATTGATTTTCGGAAATGAAATGATAAAGTATTATCCGGCGAATGAAATCATGGAAAGCCCATTGAACTTTTTTTGGTCCGGGGCTGTCTATGAAAAATCAACCGGAAAGGATTTTTGGGATGCGTGTACTTTTTTTTGTTTTTTCTCTGTCCGCCGTATTGTCGGTTTCCGCAAAGGAAATGGAACTCAAAAGCGCCGTGGATTCCAACGGCTGCCGATATAACTACGTCACCAACGATCCTTACAACGGACGCGAATACACACTTCCGAACGGATTGAAAGTTTATCTCTCGAAAATTCCGGTCAAGCCGCGGATCACCTTCAAGCTGGCGGTCCGGGGCGGCATGGCCGATTCGCCCGCGGATGTCACGGGACTCGCGCACTATTTCGAGCACATGATGTTCAAGGGCACCTCGCGGATCGGGGCGCTGGACTTCCCCCGGGAAAAGAAATTGCTGGATCAGATCGAAAAGCTCTTCGAGGAGCGCCGCAAAACCGCCGATCCCGCGAAAAAAGCCGAGCTGTATGCACAGATCGACAAGCTTTCCGCCGAAGCCGCCAAACTGGCCTCCGCCGGAGAATACAGCCGCCTGATCGCCTCCATCGGAGGAATGGGCCTGAATGCCTTCACCGCCTCGGATATGACGGTTTACATGGTCGACATCCCCTCCCAGGAATTGGAAAAGCTTCTCCGTCTGGAGTCCGAACGCACACAGGACCCCGTCATGCGGTTGTTCCATACCGAACTGGAGACCGTATACGAAGAGTTCAACCGCGGGCAGGACAACGATTCGCGCGTCCTGTTTGAGGAACTCTGCGCCCGGCTTTTCCCGACTCACCCGTACGGCTGGACTCCGTTCATCGGAAAGCCGGAACATTTGAAAAATCCCTCCATTGCCCGGATCAAGGAATTTTTCCGCCAGTATTACGTCCCCGGCAACATGGCCATTCTCCTGGCCGGGGATCTGGACTTCGACAAGACCATCCGGCTGGTCGCCCGTTATTTCGGGCCGCTCCAGGGAGGAAACACCCCGCCCCGCATGCTTCCGAAGGAAAAGCCGCTGGAAGCCAATGCCACTGTCCGGATCTCCGGTCCCCAGGCGGAACAGGTCCTGATCGGGTACCGTGTGGAGCCGGGCCGGAAAAACGAGCTGCTCGGGACGCTCCTCGCGGAAATCCTCTCCAACGGAGCCGCGGGGCTGATGGACCGGGACCTTATCCGGGCGCAGAAGGTCTTGAGCGCGGAGGCGTCCTTCTACGACCGCCGCGACTATTCCATGCTTCTTCTTTCCGGGCGACCCAAACTGGGGCAGTCCCACGATGAGGTGGCGGCGCTCCTTCTCGGGGAGATCGACAAGGTGAAAAAAGGCGAATTCGAGGACTGGCTGCTCAAGGCGGTCATCGCCAACTACCGCAAAAATCTCGTCCGGGCGCGGGAAAAGCCCGACAACGCCACGTGGACCTATCTGGATTCCTTCGTCAAGGGAACGTCCTATGTCGAGAATCTCCGGACGATCGACGCCCTTGCCAAGATTCGGAAAGAGGATGTCGCCGCGTTCGCCAAGTCCCTCGGGAATTACGTCCGGGCGGACAAGCTGACCGGCAAGCCCGGCAACCGCATCAAGGTCGACAAGCCCCCCATCACGCCCATTGTCCTCAACGCCGACAAAATGTCCCCGTATGCGAAGGATTTCACCGCGCTGCCTCCCTCGCCTCTGCCCAAGCTGGATGTGATCGACTTCAAAAAGGATTTCACCCTCCGCGACAACGGGACCACGAAGCTGTTCTACAGCAACAAACCGTCGCCCGCGAACGATACGCTTTTCACTTTCCAGCTCATCGTGGAAGCCGGACGCGACCACGATCCCCTTCTCCCGCTGGCGATCGATTATCTCAACTATCTCGGGACGGACCGCTTTTCCGCCTCGGAACTCCGCAACGAGTTTTACAAACTCGCGCTGGGATTCTCCATCGGATGTTCCAACGAACGCACCAGCGTCAATCTCGACGGCTTCGGCGACAAGATGACCGACGGGCTGGAACTGGTGAAGCATTTCCTCTCGAACGTCAAGCCGGACGAAAATGCCTGGAATGGATATCTGAACCGCGTGCTCAAAGCCCGCGCCGACGCCAAGAAGAATCCTTCCTCCGTTTTCCAGGCGCTCAATAACTATGTCGCCTACGGGGCCGATCCGGAAAACAATCCTGTCCTTTATGCCAATTCCATTTCGGAGGAGCAGCTCCGCAAGCTCAAAGCCGCCGATCTGGTTGAACTCGCGAAAAAATACCTGGGACAAGGCTTCACGCCCAAACTGTATGCGTATGCCGGACCCGCTTCCATTGACAAAGTCAACGAAACCGTTCAACAGGCCCTTGGAACAAACCCGATTTTGGCGTCCGCAAAAAATTTCATTCCCCCGAAACATGAGTTCAAACAGCTTCCCACGGAACAGCCCCGCGTCTTCCTGATTCCCTACGACTCCGCACAGCTGATGATCGGGCTTCGCACCCGCGCCTCCCTGTTCGATCTGGTCAACACCCCGAAGATCATGCTTTTCAACCAGTATTTCGGAGCGGGCGGCCTGGACAATGTGGTGTTTCAGGAAATCCGCGAATCCCGCAGTCTCGCCTATAACGCCTACGCCTATTACTCGGACGCCTTCGAGAAAGGGAAATACGACGTGTTCATCGGCTTCATCGGCACGCAGCCCGATAAGTTTTTCGAGGCCACGGAAGCCATGCGGACGATTTTCCATGAAGTTCCCATCTATCCGCAGAAGATCGAACTTGCCAAACAGCAGGTCATGAAAGGGATGTGCGCGGAAAAACGCTACGGGAATCTGGTCGGCGCCTGGCTGAATGCGCAGAAGATCGGAATCGACTACGACTGGCGCGCCGACGCCTTCCGGGAATTGAGCACCCTCACGGCAAAAGACGTGGAGGAGTTCGCGAAAAAGGAAATCTCCTCCCGGAAATACGATCTGTTCATCCTCGGACCGATCGAGAAAATCGACCGCGGCAAGCTGGAGAAGTACGGTCCCGTGACCGAACTCAAGACCGAACAGGTCTTCGGCTATTGAAGGAAAGAAAGGACGGGAGCTCCCGTCCTTTACGCCTGCTGTTCTTCCTCCGCCGTGTATTTCCGGAGCATCTGTGAAAGCTGGGGCACGGAATAGGGTTTCTTCACAAAGTCCGTGAATCCGGCTTCATGCAGCCGGGCCGCGTCATCGTCGAATTCGGAATTGACCATGACCACGGCTTTGGCGTCGGGATCCATCTCCTTGAGGTGGGTGCAGATGTCGATGTTCCGGAAATGTCCGGAATTGATGTTCACCAGGACGCATTTGATATTGCTCATATTCTGCGCATAGATGTCCAGCGCCTCGAAGCCGTTGTCGGTATCGACCACGGTATAGCCGAGTTTTTCCAGAAGCTTCTTGGTGATCTTGCGCATGAAGATGTCGTCATTGACAAACAGGATGACTCCATGGCCGGGAACGATTTCCGAGTCGTCCGCGTCCAACGAGGCGTTCGCCGAGGTCGCGGTATTGTCGACGCCCGCCAGTTCCGGAACGTAGATTTTGAACACGGAGCCACGGCCCGGAGTGGAGTTCACGTCAATGAATCCGCCGAGATCGTTGATCACGTTGATGGCCACGCTCAGGCCGAGCCCCTTGTGAACCGTATTGTCCTTCGTCGTGAAGAAGGGGTCGTAAATATTCTTCTGGATTTCAAGCGGAATTCCGACGCCCGTATCCGAAATCAGGATGACCCAGTAGGCGGGTTCCTTGATGGCGTGGCGGAACCGCATGATCTTGTCGCAGACGATCTTCTCCCCGGCGATCTTCTCGACGGAAACGGAAATGATCCCGCCCCGGGGAGTTCCCTCCGGACGCATTTCCGTAACGGCCTCCGCCGCGTTGTTGAGGAGACAGAAGAACGTGCGGGAAAGGGCGATGGGATCGGCCAGAATCCATGACTTGAGTTCATTCAGGGACACTTCGATGTTGATGGAGGAATCGAACGTGCGCAGGCAGATGCGCAGCACATACATGACCATCTCGTTGAGGTCGATCTGGATTTTGTTCAACTCCCCTTTCTGGAGGGTGGACGCGTATTTCTGGGGAACCATGCTGATCTGGGCGAGAGCATTGTTCAGGTAGGCGGTGAAGGGGATCATCTCTTCGGAAAGACCGTGATCCGTGGCCATTGCATTCAGGGCCTCGATGGTCTGGCCGACATGGGCGTTCAGATTGGCGGAATCCCGCACCACGTTGTCCATGGCGGTGCTGACCAGCTGGGTGGAGCGCTCCCGGACGCCGTGATCTTCCTCCGTGCTGAAGGAAGTGACGTCATCCATTTTGATCAGGAGTTCGGCATAGTCTTTTTGGTAGGAGGACGAGATCAGCGGAACGCAGAGGATGTCGACAATCCGCATGGGGCCTTTATTCACATGCATCCGCTCATGATATTTGTAGTGCCGTTTGAGGGAGTAGAAAACCGTGTCGAAAAAGTCCTTGAACTGGGTGAAAACCGGGATCAGTTCATACATATTCTTTCCGAAAACGTCTTCCTCCTGGAGTTCGAAGTACCGGGTCGCGTTGCTGTTCCAGGAACGGATGAAACCGCTGTTGTCGATCGTGATGAGGATGGAGTCCAGGCCCTGCATGATGGCGTGGAAGTTGGCGTTGTCGGCATGGAGACGCTCCGCCTTGGTCTTGAAATTGCGGTCATTCATGTAGATCACGAAGAAAATACTGGCAAATGCCACGAAGTTGCCGATCAGGAGGACGGCATAAACAAAGCCCACCAGGCTCATTTCGTTTCGGATCAGGGCGCTGTGTTCCGTCTCCAGGGCGTCAATCTTGTCAATGGCGTTCTGAACCAGGCGGTTGCAGTCGTTGAGCGATTGTTTTCTTTTTTTCGGATCGGATTGGGCATAGGTGTCGGAAGCCAGATTCCGGAACTTGTCGATTTCCGGTTCCAAATTCAGGTTGGTCTGTATTTTTCGGATTTGTTCGGCATTTTTCTGCGCCTTGTCCAGATGCGGCCAGACATCCTGCTCCAGTTTTTTGTTTTTTCCGTCTTCCACGATCTCCTTCAGGATGGCGAAAGCGGTGTTGAATTCCGTCCGGAAGTCTTTCGAGGTTCCCGCGAGGTTCGCATAGGATTCGCCCATCCCGACGATGATGCGGTAAGCGTAAATGTTCATTCCGGTGATCAGGAAGAAAACGACCCCTACCAGAATGTAGAGAACCGTCATATTGATTAAAAAAGTATTTTTTTTCACAACGATTTTTCCTTCCTGTGCGGCATGAAATATATTTTAGCCACAATCATATAAAGATAATATAAGTTTAACATGTACGATTTGCAACTCCGAAAGGAAAAACATCGGTTTTTTTTCAGAAACGCGGATAGAATCAGAAAACCTCCTAATATACGGAATTCTTGGCGGAAACGCCCGAAAAATCATTCATCCACTGAATCGCAATCTCGCGGTCGACATTCAGGACCTGGAGAATGTCGTTTTTGGAGATGATCCCTCCGATCTGCTTGCCGACAATCACGGGAAGATGTCCGACCGTGTGACGCACCATCACGTTCATCACATACTCCACGTCGTCTTCCTCGCTGGCAACAATCATCTGCCGGGTCATGAAGTCCGACACCGGAACGATGCCGAGGTCGATGTTTTCCATACTCATGGCGCGCACCAGGTCCGAGTGGGTGATGATCCCGACGTATTTCACCGGCGTGTCCTCGCAGTCCGTCACCATCAGTGCGGAACAGTTGAACGCAATCATCTTCCTGGCGGCTTCGCGCAGCGCCTTTGTGCGGCAGACAGCATACACGGTATTGATCCGACGGTCATCGAGAACTTTTTTCAGTTTCATTCTGTCACCCCTCGCTGTTTTTTCAGGAAAAAAAAACACCGGAATTTTTGGATTCCGGCGTTTCTTATGAATGTTTTATTTCAGGAGTTTGACGGGAATAAAATCATCCCGGCGGTTCTGCCGGTACGCGTCTTCCGTGTCGCCTGCCGCCACAGGCTTTTCTTTCCCGTAGCTGATCGTCTTCATCCGGGAGGCTTCGATTCCGGAGGCCTGGAGGTATTCCTGGGCGGAGATGGCGCGGCGTTCGCCGAGGGCGCGGTTGTACTCCTCGCTTCCGCGGTTGTCGCAGTTGCCTTCGATCACGACACCGGCGTCTTTCCGGGAGTGGAGGAACTTCGCCACTTCATCCAGCTTGGCATATTCCGTGGTCAGAATATTGGACTGGTCGAACTTGAAGTAGACCGGCTGGAACGTGACATCCTTGATCACGGTTCCAAAACCGTCATACGTGTTGCCAAGCCCGGTGCCTTCCTTGTAATCCGAGGGATGGTTGGAATTCGCGTTGAAGTCCGCCTTCCCCGCGGCGCTGCCGTGTTTCTGTCCGGTTTTGTTGATCGGACGATAGAACTCGTCTTTCGGTTCGTCTCCGCTTTCAAACCAGGAGCAGCCCGTTGCCGATGCAAGGACCGAAAGAGTGACTGCAAATACACTCATTCTGTAAAATCTGTTTTTCATCATCATAAAATCCTTTCCGCAGTTTTTTTTGCTTTCCTATCAAATTACACTTTTTTTTGAAAAAATCAATAGTAATTAAATTGACAGTTGCCGCTTTTACAAGTAGATTTCTCAAAAAACAAACAAAAAACAGGGTTGAGACCCCCTGGCAAACGTTTTTTTATCAGATTGGAGTTGGCAAGAAATGGCTTCTCAAGAGGAACTGAAGAAAATCCGGGATGATATTGACTGGGCAAATCTCGGATTCAGCTACATGCCCGTCAAAACCCACATCCGCGCTTCCTACCGCAACGGCGCATGGAACAAAGGCGAACTTCTCCCCGACCCCACCATCACCATGTCGATCGCGGCGACCTGTCTCCATTACGGACAGGCCGCTTTCGAAGGACTCAAGGCGTTCCGCTGCAAGGACGGCGCCGTCCGCGTGTTCCGCCCCGATGAAAACGCAAACCGCCTCAACCTCTCCGCCTCGCGCCTTCTGGGGCCGGCCTTCTCCGTGGAGTTCTTCAATGATCTTGTCCGCCGGGTGGTCCTCGACAACATCGAATACGTGCCTCCCTACGGCTCCGGCGGCTCCCTCTACATCCGCCCTCTCTACATCGGAGTGGGACCCCAGATCGGCGTCGCCCCCAGTTCAGACTACGATCTGCTGATCATGGTGATGCCCGTCGGTCCCTATTACAAGGGCGGGATGAAGCCTGTCCGCGCCCTGGTGATCGAAGACTACGACCGCGCGGCTCCGCTGGGCACCGGAACCATCAAACTGGGCGGAAATTACGGCGCCAGCCTCAAACCGGCGAAAATCGCCAAGGAAAAGGGATTTCCCATCCCGCTGTTCATGGACCCCAAGACCCACCAGTACGTGGACGAGTTCGGAACCAGCAACTTCTTCGGGATCACAAAAAAAGGCGTCTACGCCACGCCGGACTCTCCTTCCATTCTCGGCAGCGTCACCAACAAATCCCTTCAGCAGATCGCGGAAGACCTGGGAATGAAGGTGGAACGCCGGCATATTCACCGGAATGAACTGGGCGATTTCGCCGAAGTCGGCGCCTGCGGAACCGCGGTGGTGATCACCCCGGTCTCCGAGATCGTGACGGTGGAAAAGACCTATTTCTACGGCGAAACCTGCGGTCCGACGCTCAAGAAATTGTACAACCACATGACCGGAATCCAGTACGGCGAACTCCCGGACACCCATCACTGGCTGTTTGAAATCTGACATCCCTCCCGGAACAAACCGAGACTTTTCCCGGACGCCCGGGAAAGGTTTTTCATGACCTTCGGGGAAATCCCGGAGAAACTTCCTTGGAGAGCGGACGCCGGTAATTTCTGCGGCATGGGCAACGATCCCGTTTTCACCGGCTTCGTATTTTTCAAACGTGCTTCGTTTCCTCCGGACGCGATTCCCGCGGGAACTCTTCTCAATTCGGCTGAAAGTCGGTGTCCGTGAATATCCGCGGATTGTCCGACAGGACATGTCCGTCCACGAAACTGACGTTGACGGAGTTCACATGCGTCGCCTTGGCTTCATTGTTGATGGCAATGAAGGTGTGTCCCGGCAGATACCGGGCCATACTGATGATCGCATAGATATACGGCCCCATCGACGGAGAGATTCTTACATTGCCGTCCACGATCTGCAAAACTTTCGACGTTCCCCGCGAAACCGCATTGAGTTTCACAAAAACAGCCGCTTGCCCGAGAAGTGAATTGTAGGAATAATTGTTGACGGTGCCAGTTACCGCAGAGTAAGGATAATCTGTAAGCGGCTGTGCCGGACAGTGAAGCGCCTTGTTGGTTTTCATGATGTATCCGTTATTTACCAGAATCCGCCACCAGGGATAGGCCCCGGAGTTGAGGGCCTGAAGCAGATAGTCTCCATAGTCCGAAGAATAAAATCCGGTGTAGATCCCGAGCTGCTTGAGGTTATTTGCACAGGAAATCCTTTGAGCCGACTGTCTGGCCCGGTTCAATGCCGGCAGCAGCAAAGACGCCAGAATGGCAATGATCGAAATTACGATGAGGAGCTCTATGAGAGTAAATTGTTTCTTTTCCGGGTTCATGTTATTTCTCCTTCGAGGTTGATTGTTTTCGGGACATTTATTTCTTTTCCATGAAAATATTGGGTTCTCCCCACGGCTTGACGGGCGGCTTGCCAAATACATGAGCTTTTTTCCATGAATCTTTCCCGTTCATTGAAAAAAACGTATCCTCGCCGGAACGGATGATTTTGCCGTCGGCATTCAGTTCAAACACGATCCCGGTGGGACCGGATACATTGGTGACGGCGATTTCAAGAATATTTTTTCCGGCTTTGAGTTTCTCCGCGATCTGATATTCGGAAACGGTTCTGTGACTGGAGCATTCCTCCACGAAGGGAATCCCATTGACCGAAACCTTTGCATAATCGTCGACAGAGATACGCAAAGCGGCCGAACGGGGCCGGGCCGGAAGTGTAAAATCGTGCTTGAGAAAAACCGTCTTTTCAGGACCGCGGAGATATTCGGGATGAGCCACCCATTCACCGGAAAGCAATACTTTTTTGCGGTAGATTCCATGGGAATTGCTCTGTTCCGCCGTCTCCCGGGGCGTAAAACGCTCCGTCGGCGGAATCACGACCGGCTTCGAGGTCAGGATCAGAACATCCAAAGGCTTCAAGCTGATTTTCGGGTCGGTAAACTCTTTTCCGGAAGGCGTTTCATAAAATGTCTTCGGGAGTTTTACGAAAAATTCCGCGGTCTTCTCACTGTCTTCGTTCACGAGGATCATGAAATCCGCTCCGATCAGCGTTTTCACCTTGGACGGCGCCCCGGGAAGAGGGGCGGAGGCGGGACGGGCGTCGTTCATGATCCATTCCGCCACGGCGCTCAGTTCGCGGCTGACGTCGGCGACGCTCCGCCAGAAATCCGAATAGACGTCCTGGGCGCCTTTGCCGTACCAGACGATCCCGCGCGCGCCGCGGACAACGGCATCCCAGACCATGAACCGGAGTTCGTGCCGGGTCGGACGGGGATTCTGCCCGGTGACCTTTCCGCTCCATTCCTCGCTCCAACTGAACGCCTGGAGAATCATCCAGACCGGTTTTTCATCCCATATCAGTTTGCGCGACAGTTCCGTATAGTCGCCGACGCACGAAAGGGTTTTGTTCGGAAGGTTATTGTGCCTGCCGCCGGGGACCGGATAAATATCCACGCCGGTCACGTCCGCCGCGCGCGAATACCGGCGGACGGAGTCGAAGGACTGCCTCGGATCGTCCGCGGAGCCGGTCAGGCGCGGCGCGTTGTTCAGCCATGCGATCGAATCGGGACAATATTTGAAAATAAACTTGTAGTCCCTTTGTACAGATTCCAGCGGAAAGTTGTTCCAGGACGCCTCGTCGCTCATGAATCCGATGAAGTTGTTATGCTTTTCGAGACAGGTATTGATTTCCTGAAATGACCGGCGCAGTTTTTCATCGGAAACGGAAGCTCTGAGTCCATAGTTGTTCCAGTCGACCACGGCCAGATTGTATTTGCCGAGCGTTTCGAAGGTATAAGCGGCGGCACGTTCTCCGCCCGATACGCCCGCCGTAATGAAGTTGATCCCCGACTGGCTGTAAACCCGGAGGGCGTCCAGCTCATTCGAAGGAGTGCAGATTCCGATCGGAAAGAAAGGCTTGCCGTTGAGCAGCATGACATGATCGTCCCGGAAGGAAACGCCGCGAAGCTGTTTGTCGCGGATCCGGAAAAGGTCAAAATCTGTAAGCCCGCCGCTCTCGTATGCCAATTCATACGCCCCATTGGCAAGCGGGGGGAGTTCCAGTTCGACCTGTCCCGATTTGCGTACGGGCAGTTTATCGAATTCCCAGACCTTGAGCGGTTTGCCGTCAATCTCCGAAAGCGAGACTTTCAGCACAGGCTGCGGAAGGAAGAATTCGAGTTTCAATTTGCCCGGACAGGCGGGACGGATGTAAGTATGACGCGGGGGAAATCCGGTTGTCCGGCAATAGTCGCCGGCCGCCTGTTCCGCCGGACTTGCGGGCGCCCCGGCTGCCGGAAGCAGCGTCACGTCGTCGATGTTTAAACGCCCCGCCGTCAGCAGCTGGATGTATATATGAGCGGAAGCCGGAGACTCTTTCGGCATTTTGAACCGGAGGGTCTTCCGGACCCATCCCGCATAAACCGACTCGGGGTTGGAGATGAATGTGCCGATGAACTTCCCCTTCTGCATGAATTCGATGTAGAAACGGAAGGTGACGGAGGGATCGCCGCGGGTATTGGCGTCGAAGGAAAGGATCATCTCGTCGCCGGGCTTGAGTCCGGCAAGATCTTCCGCGTCGAGCCGGCAGTCCCATGCGAGCATCCCGTCGGGCTTCCCGTCGGCTTCCAGCAGGAAGGAATGGGCGTCCCGGGAGACGATTGCGGTGTCCGCGCGCCCGGCTCCGATCTTTCCGCGCCGGAGAACTTTCCAGAATTCCGGAAGTCCGGTCTTTGCATCCAGTTTCTCGGCGCCGCCGTTGCGGACGCGGTTGGCGTCCGGAGGAACAATGACCTCCGGTTCGGAGCTGCTTTGCACCGGTCCGAGATATGCCCGGTCAAACACGACGCTGCCGTTGCCGATCAGTTGAAGACACACATAAGGGGTGCCGTAATCCAGGTCCTCGAGCGTGAAAGTCCCGGAAATCTTTTTCCATTTACCGGGAGACAGTTTTTCCGTTTTCAAAAAACATTTTTTCGCAGCAAGCGATTCGAAATACATTCTCGCCGTGGCGGGCGAATCCACGGCAAAGGCGTAGACGGAATATTCGATTTTCGTGCCGGGTTGGAATTTTTTGAGCTTGGCCCCGAGATTGGCTTGCATCCAGAGCAGGGAAGCCTTCTCACAGGAGGGATTCCTGTTATCGATTCGCGCCGCATGCTTGCCGTCAAGTGCCAGGGTCTCTTCCAGCCGATGAGTCGGTTCAAAAGAGCCCCGCTTGATGACGCTCCAGTGTTCCGGCAGCGCGGAATTGCGTTCTTCCTGCACTTCAAAGGAAGGATTTTCGAGAATGTTCCGGCCGCCTGCCGGCAAAACGAACAACAGGAGAAGAAGGGTCGTCAATCGCATAATTTCACCTCACCTATGGTTTTATTCAGATACAATTCGGGTCTGACTAAAATTCTGGGCTGCGGCGGCTTGACGCCGCGGCTGAATTGTTTGAGCAGTTCGACCGCACCGGCTGCGACACCGCCGGTGGAGTGGCTGACACTGGTGAGCGGCAGAATGCATTCCATGCCATCCCCGGCTCCATGCACGGTAATGATCTTGAACCGTTCCGGAACGATGCCGCGTGACAGGATCGGTGCGGTCAATCTCGGCGTATTTTCATCGGTTGCAATGAACACACCGTCGAAGCCGTCGCGATATGCGCATTCGATCTGGTCCATGTCCCGGGCAATGTAATCGTCCCAGGCGCCTTCCGGAACACGCGGATAATTCCGGATTTCTCCTGGAAACGTGTCCGTGAACCCCGCCAGGCGTTTTGCAAAGATGGCATGTTGCCTGCCGAAGACTTTCAATTTTTCAGAATCCCATTCCGGATAGCAGAGAATCCCGAGAACAAGAACTTTTCTGCATCCCGCCGCCGCGAGTGCGCGTCCGGCCACTTCTCCGGCCCCCCTGTTATCCAATGCCGCGCAATACTCGAAAGCTTCCAGATACGGATCGGATAACGGTATGATCTTCTTTTTTGAGCGGAGCTTTCGCAGAAATTCATATTTCCGGCAGTAGGAAGACACTCCGCCTCCCAGATGGGAGATCAATATGACCCCGGCCCTCTCGCAAACCGAACAGAATTGTTCCATGGACGTTTCAGGCGTATCCACAAACAGCTTCAGGTCGCCGCCGAGATTCTCGATCATCGGTTTGAGGATGAGCCAGAGCCGCTCGAAGGCGGGGGACAGCACGTTTTCACAAGAATTGGGGGTTATGAACAGAATTTCTCCGCAGGAACGCAATGTCCGGTTCGGCAGAATCGCCGCCCGCCGTCCTTCCCGTTCGATCAGCCTGCTGTTTTCCGCCATCTCGATCGCTTTCCGAAGCGTCAGACGACTTACGCCGAATTTCTCTGCCAGCTCCCGTTCTCCGGGCAGCATCGTGCATCCTTCCTGAAAACTCAGCGTGCAAAACCGTTCGAACCGCTTATACACTTCTTCAAACCTTGTATAACCCCGTTTTTCCATGATGCATACTCCGTTTCCTTCTTTTAAATTATACCATATGGTTTATTTATGTCAAGTGCCAATCCGGAAAATTCTGAAAAAAAAAGGGATTCTTTCCATTTTCGTCCGGTTTCGCAATGCCTGGGGAATGGACGGATAAACAGGGGTTCAAACAACAGGAACGGATAAAGGTTCCCCTGCGACAGAAAAAAACCTTTCCCGGCGGGGGCCGGGAAAGGTTGGAGTGCGTGAAAGGAGATTGTTATTTTCCGGAAGAATTCAGTTTCTTTGTAAGATCGTTCATCGAATGGTTGACCAGTTTGGCGAACGACGCAAGAGAACCTTCGGGAGAACCGACCTCGGCCTGGTCGCAGAGATACACCCAGTAAACGATGAGCATTTTCTCGCAGTACTGACGGCGGAGAAGTTTCTGGTTCGGGGTGTTGCGGAGGAATTGGAGCTGTTTTTCAAGATCCTGGATTCCGTTGAAAACATCCCCGGTAATGGCTTTTCTCATCTCTTCGGAGATTTTTTCCGTGGCAACCGCCGGAAAATAGGTCAACAGTTTTTCATCTTTCAACTGCTTATGAGCTTTCAGCGCTTCCGCGATCTGTTCGTCGAGCAGCTTGTAAAGCACGGGCATCTGCTTATCTTCCACATAGACGAGCAGCCCGTTGATCTGGACGCCGATCATGTCCCGGAGGATATTGCCGGCTTGCGGAATGGCGTCGAGCAGCGTGTCGACACTCTTTTTTCCAAGCCGTTCCCCGGCGGGACGGAGTTCTTTCCGGAGGCTCTGCACCGCGTCGGGCATCCGCTCGCGGACAAGATCCACCACAAGACTCGCCAGCGCTTCGGGCGTGGCGGTGCTTTTGAAGCTCTGGTAAAGGAACGTCGTATATCCGAGGACAAGAAGGAACAGGATCACATAGATTACAGTCGTCCGGGCAATCGAACGGGTGTAGCGTTTCTGTTTTTCTTCCACAAGCGCCTGAAGCGCGAGAATTTTCTTTTCAAGTTCGGTCATGATCAGATGCCTCCCTTCTCATTGGGACTGTAGAGCGTGTTTCTGGAGGGGTTCAGTTCATAAATCCAGATTTCAAGAAAGGTTTCGATGAGCCGGTTCTCTATTTCGCCGGATGACACTCCGTTGAGATTCTTGTATTCCGGCAGATCCTTGAAGGTGAGAATATTCCCCTGGAGCGAGGCCAGACTCTTCTCCGCCTCGGCAAGCTCTTTGGAAAGAGTGTCCGCCAACTGCCCGACAAGCTCTTTTTCCAGTTTTTTGAGGTCGCTTTCCAGCGACTCCGGAGAGGGCACCTGCTTGTTGTATTTTTTCAGGAGCTGGGCGCTGACTTTTTCAAAAGAGGCGTCCACCCGGGAAAGGAACTGTTTCGAAACATCTTTCTGAAGGTAGCGGAGGGTGTTGTCCCACTCCGCGCCAAGGGCCTTTTCAAAGTCGCCCTCTCTCTCCCTCAAATTGTCAAAGAGGGATTTCCGGTATGCGGGCAGAAAAACGTCGCGGACGTCCTTCTGGAGAGCCTGTAATTCCGGGGCGGAAGTCAGGACCGTGGACTGCCGGACCAGCTGGTTCAACACGGCTTCACGGTCGATGGACTGCGCCAGTGCACACAGGTTCAGGACGAAAATCACAAGCACGGCAAGAATGCCGATGACCCCGAGGACGGATATGACCGTCTGCTTTCTGCGGGTTTGTTCCATCTGGTTTTCCAGACGGACGATTGCGTCCAGCATGGCTTCCGGAGAAGACGCGGGCGGAGCTTCGGTCTTCGGGGGTTCGCTGGCGGGTTGGGTGGTTTTGTTCTCAGTATCCATTCGATCATCTCCTTTGTTGTTGGGATGGACAAAGCAAGAGGACGCCGCTCCACAAATGGAACAGGAAGATGTGGTATTACTGCCGGCAAAACGCCTGTATGGTATTATTATATCCGCCCTTTTTTAAAAATCAAGAGAAGATGATGAATTTCTGATAAAAGGTTTACTATACCGGCATGGAGAAACTGCCCGGGAGAAGCAAAAAAGTCATTTTGACTTGAGATTCGCTTTTTCCCGTCTCCCGCATTATCATTTATACAGGAGTATCAATAATACGCCGGAACCGAACATCAGAAGTTCTTCCGCAGAGAGAATTCCGCTTCAATTCTTTTTCAGGATGACGTTGTCCAGGATGCACCAGCGCGGGAGGCGGGGGGTGACATTGACGCCCCGGATCCAATATTCATACAGACGGTCGATGTCGCCGTTGATTTTTTTCAGGGTCAGCCAGAAATTGACATATTCCAGAAACAGCAGATCATCCAGGGGAAGGGCATAGGCGATCAGGTCCTTGTACTGTTTTCCCGGAATGAAAAGGCCGTAGTCCGGATAGAGAATCGTCCAGGCCGACCCTTTTTCCGCCGTCATCAGCAAGGCGTCCGCCTTGACTTTCCCGCGGAAAAAGTCCTCGTAGCGGGTCAGACCGATCCGTTTGCCCTTGAGTCCGACATGGCCCAGCCGGTCATAGTCGGCGCCGACCATTGCCGCAATGGTAAATTCCTTGGAATCGATGTATTCCGGGTCTTCCATCAGTTTTTCCTTCAGGTAGTCCGGAACCACCAGCGCCATGGAAAGCTCCATATAGTGTCTGGAGAAGGACATGGTCCCCAGCCGTTTCTCCGTAATGGAAACTTCGCTCATGATGATGTCCACCTGATTGTTGTTGAGCGGGGCGGAAAGATTATCGTAGCTGACCGGATAGAATTCCACCCTTCGGCAGCCGAGTTCGTGAGCCAGCATATTGGCCATTTCGATGTCGAAGCCGATCAGCTCGCGCCGGCTGTTGAAAAAAGCAAACGGCATCACGTTCGAGTTGTAACCGACCCGGAGGACGCCGTTCTTCCGGATCGCCTGGAGGCGGTTGTTGACCTCCGGTAAATACTTGTCGGGCAGCTTGTCGAAGACCTTGAACTCCACCAGCGGCTGAATCTTCATGGAATCCAGCGTATGGCGTTCGTCGCTGGGATTCTTGAGCAGATACCGGAATCCCATGTTCACCCCCCATAGGGTGACGCACGTCCCCAGAACGATGATGAGCAGGCGGTTCACGGCTTCCCTCAGATTCCAGTGGATTTTGCCGATCATCCAGGCCGTGAAGAAAGCGGAAAGAACGAAAATGGCAAACGCCTCCACCGCGTATTTCAGGTTGTCGGTGATCACGCTGGCTACGACGAAGAGCTCAAACAGGTCCGCGGGCAGCTTGAACATGGACAACAGGAACGGGATCGCCACCTTGGCGCTTCCGAACAAGGTCAGCAGGCCGGCCCCGTACAATTCGATGTATCCGTTCAGCCCCAGGCTCATGTTGCGGAACCACGCGGCAAACAAGATGAACAGGAGGTCGATCAGCTGTCCCGCGCACGGCACGATGAAAGTGATCGGGACAATGATCTTCGCCATGTTGTCGCTTTCCTCGCTCTCCAGGCGGTGCTGCTGGAAAAGTTTCTTGATATTTTCCACCAGCAGGGGAAGCACGATGAAAAGATTCCCGGTCAGAAGCACCGTCAGCATCGCGGTCCGGCTGATGCGCATGATCTCCCGGTAACGGAAGCGGGTGAACATGGTCAGGATCAGCGGCATGATCAGGAAGAACAGCAGTCCGCCCATCGCCAGATAGGTCACCAGATAAATTTCCAGACGCCCGATCTCCTCGGGGTACATGGTCCCGGCGGCATTCGCGATCAGCGCGAAAATACCGATCGGGGAAAGACGGACCAGCAGCAGGGTCAGGTTCGCCAGGATTTCCGAAGTCACCTCCAGCAAATCCAGAAGGTTCTGCTTCTTCGGGACCGACATCAGCACGATGCCGCACAGAATGCTGAAAATCGTGACGGCCGGGACCACATTGTTGGCCAGGGAATTGAACGGGTTGGCCGGGATGAACAGCTGGATGTAGTCCACCGTTTCGCGGGTGTTCAACAGGCTCGGACTGAAAAACGTGGCGGATTTCCACGACGGAAAGCACAGGGGCATCAGGGACAGCAGAAAGAACACGATTCCCCACAGGGCCACAATCATGATGATCCCGCGTTTCGCCACCGAGCGGGCCTGCCGGGGCTCAAGGCTGCCGATACTTTGCACCAGGGAGACCAGGATATACGGCAGCACACTGATCTGCATGATCGCGATGAAGGCGCTTCCGATGAACGCCAGATGCCGGCATCGCTCCCCGAAAAACAGTCCGGCAAGAATCCCCAGCACCACGGAAAGCAAAATCAGAATGAGCAGCAGGTTACTGTTTTTTTTCATATTCCCATCATTTCATCCTTTTCATAGATTGTTGTGGAGACCGCGCCGATTCCCGAAACCGTCGCGGAAAGAACAGCGCCCGGCACAGAAAATTTGTCCCGGGCGATGCGTATCCATTCAATATACACTGCGATTTCAGAAAAGTCCAGAGGAAAATATTTCCCGCGGCTTTCGGCCGGGGAGAAAATGAATATCATGAGTTTGTAAGTTGGAAAGTTTGTAAGTTGGAAATCAAAAAGATGAGAAAACACTATATTCCGGTTTTCGACATTACAGGAATACTATGTCCGGGAGGATGCATGGAACACAGTCACCGGGGGACTTGCCTGGCGACATCCATGTCAATTCGTAATTTTTCCTGCCGCAAATCTCCGCACCGGAATTCCTGTTTCAAAGAGAGAGCCTGACTTCCTCGTCCCCGTATTTTTCCAGGAACCGCTTCAAATATTCCGGAGCGTCCAGACCGATGTCCGCCACCGTGTTGGAGCAGACAATCACGCCATGGATGTCTCCGCGGTGAATCAGCTTCCGGTAAAGGGTCAGCTGGAATTCCATTTCCTCCGGCGTCATCGGGCGGATATCCCCGTAATTGTAGAGATAGCAGCCGGCAAAGCGTTCCTTGCGGGGAACCGCCCGGACAAACCGCGCCAGACTGTCCTCCGCATCGGCCAGCTGGTCACTGTTCCAGAACCAGAAGGAAACGACGTCCACCAGTTCCAGCCAGGCGCTGTAGTCGATTTCGAGCAGAGCCGCATAGTAAACCATCCAGAGTTTCAGCGGCCGGGGCGCCCCGTGGAGCCTGTCCCGGATTTCCTTCAGGCGTTCCACGCTCATCCGCGCATCCCTGGAGGCCGCGCGGAAGAAATCGTCCAGCACTCCGCCGGTGATATTCGGGTATTTCCGGGCCTGACGGAGCACTTCGTCCAGGTCGTCTCCGCCGTTGTCGTTGCGTTTGGAGGATGCATCCCCCATGATGGACCAGACCACCTGTTTGAACGGGCGGAGGCGTTCGGATTCGGCATCGAAGGGAGCTTCCGGCTTTCCTCCGTAGACGACCCGGCAGCAGTTGGGAATTCCGAGATATTCCGCCCCTTCCCAGGGGCCCATTCTGTTGACACCCGGCAGCTTGTAAATATTGGCCTTGTTCGCCGCGGAAGCGTGATGGCACCCCGCGTCATGGCCCCAAATCCAAAAACAGTCCCGCAACTTTTTTGTTTCCATCTGGAATCGATCTCCGGAAAAGGTTTAATTTGAATGGGTCGACGAGTCTTTTGAAGAGGCGCGGTAAGCATATTTGTAACCGCCATAGCCGCCGTAACTTCCATACCGCGAATACCGGTACTTGCAACTGATGTCGTTCCGGTTGAACCGGTTGACAATAATGGAGAGGGGAATCGAAGAAACCCGGGAAATCTGGCGGATGGTTTTCCGGATCAACCCGATTTTCGCCATGTGGCAGGCGACAATAAACAGAATCGCATCCGCATAATGGGCGATGCTCAACGGGTCGGCCAGGAAAAGAGCGGGCGGCGAATCGATGAAAATATAGTCATATTCCTCCCGGAGTTTTTTCAGGATGGTGCCGAAGCTCTCCGAAACGAGAAGTTCCGCCGGGTTCGGAGGGATCGGTCCGCAGGGAAGGACATCAAAGGTCGGCTCGACAATGCCCTTGAGGATCGACTGCTCCAGAGTGGTTTCCCCCGCCAGGATCTGGGCAAGCCCGACTTTCGGAGAAAGGTCAAAAATCCGTTCCACAGTGGATTTCCGGAGGTCGGCGTCCAGGAGCAGAACTTTTTTCCCGGTTTTCGCCGTCAGAACGGCAATCGAGGAAGTACAGCCGGATTTTCCCTCTCCGCTCAAAGTGCTCGTGATCAGGAAAACGCGGCAGCTGTGAGCGTTGGCGGAGGCTTCCCGGAGGGGAACAATATACGGAAGATTCGCACGGATCAGACGCAGCGCTTCGACAAAATCATAGTTGGAATGTTCCTCCAGACATTTATACAAAGCATTGTTTTTTTCCTGATCCACGAGCCATGGAATTGTGCCCATCTGAGGCTGGTGCAAATACGATTCCACCTGATCCGGATTTTTGATGGTCTGGTCGAGGAACGCCAGGAAGAAGGCAGCCAGCCACCCCAGGAACAACCCGCTCAGAAAGCCCAGCACCAGATTCAGCCGGAGCAGCGGCCGGTGTCTCTGGAAAGGCAGTTTCGCCGGATCGATGATCTTCACATTGTCCAGGCGCAGGACATCCTGAACGGTCTGGCTGAAAATCTCACCGGTGATGTTGGCCGCGCACTGGGCCTGGAACGCCGTATGCGCATAGGCAAGAATCGTGATGATCCGGGTATTCCGGTGATATTGCGCATCGACGGAAAACCAGGGGGCCTTTCCCTCCGGGGAAGGAAATTTTTCAGCCATTTTTTCACGGACCTTGTCCTGAACCCGGTCGCTGACCAGCAGCATTTTATAGTCATTCACCAGGAGCGAGTTCATCATGATGCTCTGGGAATATTGGCTGATGGAAATCTCTTTTTCGGAACCGTCCTGGATGGAGGCCTTGTTGGTAATCCCGGCGTAGATCGTGGTCTTGGCCATGAAAACAGGCGGGGTGAAATATTTGGTCACGATGAACGAAAACGCCAGTCCGAAAAAGGCGGCAAAAACCCAGATTTTCCAGTAGCGCAGCGTCGTATCAAGGATATTCGTCAAACAGAAAAAGTCTTCCAGAGAATTGCTTTTTTCCTGAGATTCAACCATTTGATTCATCATTCCCCCGCCAATTTTTTCATTTCATCAATAAAACGATTCAGTAATATACTCCCGAATCTTTTCAAATGCAACTTTCCCTCTGCGATTCATGCGGAGAAACATCATTTCATTTTCAAAAACGGCATAAACAAGGGAAAATCCGCATGAGGGCTTTAAGTTTGTCGAGGGAAACCGGCTTTAAGAGGAAACTGTCGAAAACGGAAGAGTCAAAAGTATGATTCATCTCCACATCCGCCGTCACGGCAATGATTTTGGTTGCGGAACAGGCCGGAGTGGCGCGAATCCGGGAAGCCAGTTCGGCTCCGCTCATTTCCGGCATCCGGACATCCGTAAAGACAAAGTCGGGGGTGAATGTTTTCAGTTCCTCCAGCGCCTGTTTTCCGGAACTGACGGCCACGCATTTGCATCCGATCTTCTTCATCATGGCTTCCATGACCTGGAGATTGGAGGAAACGTCGTCGATCAGAAGAACCGACAGCATCCTGAGATCGGAACAAGTGTCCGTCGACAGGAGCTTCGGGGCCTCCGGAACGGGAACCGTTATAAACTCGATGTTGTCGAGGGTAATCGTGAAGGTGCTGCCCGCTCCGACCGTGCTTTCCAGTTCGAGCCGGCCCCCCATCCGCTCCACGAGCCGGCGGGAAATGGGCAGCCCCAGCCCCGTTCCCGTGCCCCGGTTTTCGCGGGGAACGGGGCTGCGCGAATTCTTCTGGATAAACGGCTCAAAAATGGTTTCCCGGAGTTCCTCTTTCACGCCGCAGCCGGTGTCGGCGACCCCGATCACCAGTTTTCCATGGGAAGAATCCGTCTGCTGGAAATCCGCGGAAAGGGTGATCGAGCCATGGTCCGTAAACTTCACCGCGTTTCCGATGAGGTTGAAAAGCACCTGCCGGAGCCGCTGGATGTCGATGTAAAACAGAGGCATCTTTTTGGGAAGCTTCAGGCGCAGGATGGTGTTCCGCTCCGCCGCCCGGACGGAGAATATAGCCAGGATCTCCCGGCAGAGCTCCATCAGGTTTGCCTTCTGCAGCACCAGGTTGAACTGTCCGGCCTCCAGCTTGGAAAGATCCAGAATGTCGTTGATCAGATTCAGCAGGGAAGTCCCGGAAATGTGGATCGCATGCAGATATTCATGCCGGTCGCCGGGCAGGATGGTTTCATCCTGGAGCAGTTCGCTGAACCCGATCACCGCATTCAGCGGAGTGCGGAGTTCATGACTCATCGTGGCAAGGAAAATACTCTTGGCATGGTCGGCGGCCTGCGCCTTGGCCAGCGTTTCCTCCAGCTGTTTTCTCGTGGCATTGATTTCCGTGACGTCGAAGGCGGTCTTAACGACAAAAATGAGTTTGCCTTCGGTGCTGAACACCGGCTTCGCGGTAATGATGTAGTCGTGTCCGCGATCGGAGAACTCCCTCCGGATGGATTTCTGTTCCCGGAGCGCTTCCATAACCGGACAGGCGACGCTGCTGGAAATGACACCGCAGCCGAAATCGGAGCACGGAGAAGCCAGGATTTCCTCTTCCGGCCGGCCCGAAATCCTGACAACGGCGGGATTCACGCTCAGCAGCACGCCGTTGTTGTCATACAGCCAGATCGGGATTTCCACGTTGTCAAAGATCATGTGTTTTTCCTCATGGGCCAGAAGCATCTCGTTCCGGTACTGCTCGTGCTCACGGGAGATCGCCACCATCCGTGCGGCGGAAACCATGATGTGTTCATCCGTTTCGGAGAATTCATGCTCCTTCCGGAGAAATTCCATTCCCAGGATTCCGAACAGACCGTTCTTGAGCAGGACCGGCGCGCAAATCATGGACTTCGCGCCGATGGAACGCAGGGGCACCGCATAGGGCGAATTGGAGATATCCGGAAGGACAAGGAGGTTATTTTCCTCGAAACTTCTGCGCCAGAACAGAAACTGATTGACGGTTTCCGTCGAGAGGACGGTTTTGAACGACGGAACCGTTTCGCCGCAGCGTTCATAAAAGAGGTTCAGGGAGCTGTTCTCGCCGGCATAACAGGCGAACCACGCGCGGTCGCAGTGAAGATGCTCGGCAATCGCGGTCAGAATGGTTTTCAGATTGACCTCGAAACGGTCCTCGAAAACGATCTTGGACAGGCATTTGTTGATGATATGTTCGTTGTTCACATAATGATTGAGCTGCCGGATCATCTGTTCCCGCTCATTCTCGTATTTGAGCTCCTTCGTGACGTCCGTGTAGACGGCAAACAGAAGCTGCTTGCCGTTGTCCAGGTGAATCGGCATCTTCGTGACGCGGAAGGTGACGGACCCGCCCCCGGCCGTCGCGCATGTATAGGTGACCGGTTCGGTGAACTCTCCCCGCATGGCCATGACATCCTGCTTCCGGACCATTTCAAGCAGTTCGGGGGATTTCAGAATTTCAGAATCGGTTTTCCCCAGGACATCGGTTTCGGAAAGCCCGGTTTTCTGAAGGAGAGCCTTGTTCCACATCAGGGACCGGAAGTGATCGTTCGGGTCTTTCAGCTGAATGCCTTCCGGAATATTGTCAAAGACAGCCTGGAGGATGACCCGGGTCTGGATTTCCCGCTGTTTGATTTTTTCATGCTCGGTCACATCGGTGGAAATCCCGATCAGCAGACGCTGCCCGTTAGACCGCCTGAATACGGATTTATTGGTCAGCATGTAGTGAGTTTGACCGTCTTTTCCGGTCATGCACTCGACGATCCCGGAGAAGGAGCCGTTCTCCAATCCCATCCGATTGTGTTCCCGGAACATTTTCGCCTCGGCGGGAGAGAAGTTTTCCTCATCGGTCCTGCCGATGAACTGTTCGGGAGTCCCGCCAAAGAACTGGCAGAAGCTCCGGTTGACCAGCAGCAGGCGGAAGTCATTGTCCACATCCCGGATATAAATCGGGCTCGGGAAATCATCCAGCATGGAGTGCAGCAGGGAATTGGTCTCCACATATTTCTGTTCGCCGAGCGTGATCTCGGAAATATCCTGGACGATTCCGAGGAACCGGGAATGAATTTCTCCGTCGCCTTCTTTCTTATTCCGGAGGGAAACCACCCGCATTTTCAGATAGTGGGGAGAAAGGGGCGTCGTATCATGGAAGGCGATGTCCAGTTCGTCGGCTTTCCCGGTTTCGATTTTGCTCCATTGTTCCTTGAAGGATTTCAGGTCGTTGGGATGGACGATTTTCTCGAAGGGAGGAAGCTTGGAATCGCCGGAACAGGGCCAGATCCGGGTATCCGCCAGAGACACGGCTTCCCGGGTGGTCCGGTCGTAAAGGAAGTATCCCAGATGCGCGATGGAGGCGGCATATTGAAGCGTCTGGAGGGTGAAGCCGATCTGTTCGTTCTGTTTGAATTCGCTGGTGATGTCGCGAAAGACAATGACGGTTCCGGAGCGTTGCCCCTCCGGTTCGTCCAGCGGTGAAACGTTGATGGAGATATTCCGGGACAGACCGTTTCGCGCCAGCAGAAGAGGCGGCTCCTTGACCCCGGGACTCCCGTCCGGCTCCAGGATGGCTTCGGCGGGCGACGCCATGGGAAGGTGATCGATGGAGCTGACCAGACGGAAAATATCATCCAGCGGTTTTCCAAGCGCCTCCTCCGAAGAGAATCCGGTCAGATGCTGCGCCACGGGATTGATCAGGGTGACGTTTCCGTTCGGATCGGTGGCGATCAGCCCCTCTCCGATGGACTGAAGAAGGATTCTCTGGCGCTCCATCAGCGCGGATTGCGCTTTCCGGGCGTCCTGGAGTTCGGAGTTGTCGTGGGAAACCAGAATCACGGCGTCCGTTCCGTAAATATGCCTCGGCAGAAGAGAAATGGTCATGGAGCGCTTGGTCAGCTCTTTCTCATATTCGAACGCCCGTGCGTTTCCGGTGCGGAAACACTCCTCCACATAGCGGGAAACCTTCTCATAGTCGATCTCCGGATAATCCCGGAGGAACCGGATCTCTCCCAATATGCCTTCCGGCAAATCGCTTGCATACAGGAACAGGACTTTCTCCTTCCGGTCCAGCACGGTAATCCGCACCGGAAGGGCTTTGTAGAAAGCCATTGTCTTCCGGGTGAAGCGATGAATCATCCACAAATATCCGCCGCTGAAAAGGAGCAGCAGGGCCAGGAAGGCGACACCGAAAAGCACCGTCCGGGGATGCGTTTCGAGAATGGTTTTCGGCGCATTGACAAGGACCGCGCCGGGCGGAAGGTCCTGGAGGGAAAGCCCGTTTTCCATCAGGGCGCGGCAGTCGTAAACAGCCTCGACGGTCCCCCGGATCACGGGCACCCGGTCCGCGGACCCGTTCCGGAAAACCGCGGCGACCTGGCGCATGGTCTCGCGGCCGTGGGTGGACCCGCGTGTCATGTATCCGCCGAGGGAACCGTAGCCGAGTGTCTGGCTGGTCAGGGAAAAGAAAGGACACGGCGCATACTCTTTCAGGTCGAGCGCAAGCGCGGTCATGGAACCGTAGCCTTCCTTGTACACGTGCAGACGCGGCAGCAGGACCAGGAAGGAATCGGCCGGCAGGTCTTTGAGTTTGCTCCGGATCTGCGGGAGAGACGTGTCTTTGTTGCTGATAAAGCTGAACTTGACGGGAAATTCCTGATTTTTCAGGAGTTTTTCCCGGATCGCGGCCTCCTGCCTCTCGCCCCGGGGCGAGGAGTCGGTCAGAAGGACGATCTCCTTCGTGTCGGGCATCAGTCGCAGCCCGACGCGAATGGTGGATTCCAGGTCATATTCCTGCGTCACACCGGTCATATTCTTATATTTCGCCCGGAGCGCATGCGAATAGTTTTCATACCCGCAGAAAATGAAAGGGACATTCTCCGGCTTGGAGGCATAATTTTCCAGCACTAGGTCCACCGCGTCATCGTCCGCGGCAATGATCAGATCATAAAATCCTCCCCGGATCTTTTCCAGATACGGCTTGAACTGCTCCCGGCTGGCGGAGGCGTTCGCCATCCGCCACGAATCCAGAGCCAGGAGATCCATGATGCACGGTTCGGGATATTTGCGGATTCCTTCGGAGATCTCATTGGTCAGGTCGGCCGTCCACGGCTGCCCCAGATGGTAGGAAACGATCAGCAGAATCTTTTTGGATGCATGGGATTTAGCGGCGCCCTCGACTGAAATGCACATGGCGAACGTCATGCTGAAAAAGAGACTCATCCCTATGATTAAGCGCATAATACATCCTGATTGACTTGGATTCATGGCACCGCAGACAATGCCGCACAAAATAATTATTATAATATCCGTGGAAGTCGCAAAAATCAAGGCACTTGCAAAAAAATTTCATCGAAAGAAGCCGGAAACCGTTGTTCCACGCCCGGTAAAACGCCTCCGGAATACCGGAACGCATGGTTCGGAAGATTCCGTTCCGGCGGGAAAAGGCGAATATCTGTTCGTTACTCCGGGGCGTTCGGATCGTAGAGGATGTGGGAACAGTTGTCGCAGAAGATCAGCTCCCCTTTTTTCGCCTGGTTGCTCAGCTGCGGAGTCACTTTCAGCAGACAGTGGGAGCAGGAACCGTTGGCGATCGGGACGACCGGTTTTCCTTTGTCCTTCTCGAGGATATGGCGGTAGGCATTCAGCACGTTGAGCTCGACCACTTTGATGAAGTTCTTTTTGGCGTCCTTGATTTCCAGGACTTCTTTCTTGATCGTTTCCACCAGTTCGTCGAAATCGGCCAGTTCGGCTTTCGTCTGCCGTTCGGCGGCAATGTATTCGCGTTCGGTCTCGGCGAGCCTTTTTTTAGCCGCATCGATCCGGTCGATCAGCTCGATCTCCTCCGTTTCCAGATCGGAGATTTTGGCGCGGGTGGCTTCGATGTCCGCCATCATGGCCTGATATTCGGCATTCTTCTTGACCATCGCCGACTGGGTTTGCGTCTTGCGGTTCTTTTCGTTCAGGTCGGCAATGGCGGCTTCGAGCTTCTTACAGGCGATTTCCAGCTTCGAGAATTCCTCCCGGGCGGCTTTCACGGCCTCGGAAGCTTCCAGCAGTTCATCCCGCAGACGGGCGCGTTCCTGCGGGATGGTGCGGTATTTGATTTCGAGGTCGCGCATGCGCATATCATACTGCTGCACCGTAAGAATGTCGGAAACCCATTTTTTCATTGTGTTCTGTTCCTTTCAGCGGCGTTTTTCAGAGCCTGGGCAAGAATGGGAAGCGTATGTTTGTACATCCGGTAGAAGCCCAGGTCGTTGGGATGGCAGCCGTCCACCGTGCATGCGTCGCGCATTTTGTTCCCGAACAGGATTGAGCCGTCGACGAAATACACATTCCGGTCGCCGGCCTTCACGGCGTTTTCATACGTCGAATGGATGATCTTCCGGCGGCGGACATCCGGTTCGGTTCCGTAGAAGTCGCATTTGGAAAGGAAGATCACGGGAAGCTCCGGCAGGGCGTCCCGGATGATCCGGAAAAAGACTTCATGGGTGTTTTGAAGATGTTCCGGAGACGGGGCATTGTGGTCGTAATCCATCACAAATGCGGAGAGCTTGAGTCCGGCAATGGCGCGCGCCACGGCCGGCTCCCCCCTGCCGGAGCCGGAGAAGCCCAGATTGATCTGCGGGGCGTCCACCTTGCGGCAGAGCATGGATGTGTAGGCATTCCCCGGACGGGACGCGCATCCCCCCTGGGTGATGGACGAGCCGTAGAACAAGACCGGGTCCTCCACCTTGCGGGAGAACGGCGGAAGAAGCGAAGAGCCTTCCTTGAGCCCGATCTCCACGGACTCCACGCCTCCATACAGGGGAAAATTGATGAGCCATTCGCAAAGTCTTTTTTCCGGATTGATTCCGATCAGGGCGCAGGCATCGGCCTGTCCCGGGTTGGGTTGAAGCGTCTTGTTGTAAACAAGCTCGCTCCCCTGGAGCTTCCGGTAGGAATCGAAGCCGCAGCTCCCCGCGCGCGGCATGTGGTTCATGTCGCATCCGTAGGCCAGTTTCGCCCGGAGCATGAGTTCCGGGGAATCGGAACGGAAGCGGACGCAGACTCCGGACGTGTGGTTGCAGAGGGTCAGAGCCCCTTCATTCACATCTTTCGCAGTCAGGCTTTTCGGAAGCCGGTAGAACGCCTGTTTGTTTTCCAGGAACCAGGGCAGTCCTTCCAGCGAGAACGGCGCACATTGGACATTGGAGTAGACGAAGCCGTTTTCATCCGCTTTCTGCGCGGCGAAGTTCTTGTCGATCTGGGTGATGTCAGTTGCCTGTTTATTCATGAATTCCAAACTCCCGGTGAAATTGATATTTCCGGAAAAGTATACCTTTGAATTCCGAAGAAAGCAAGCAGGGAACAGGAAAAAACAGGAATTTATTCACAACCGGGCCGAAACCGGAACGGGCATCTTTTTACGGACGTCCCATCCGTTCTTATCGTCCAAAAACTCTTTTTCCTGCTTGAATTAAAAGGTTTATCATGGTATGTTACTGGTAAAATTATTTCATGAAAAATGACAGCAGGAAAATGTGGTATTGCTATGATTCCGTTCATTGATTTGAAAAAGCAGTACCGCCGCATCGAAAAAGACGTCGATCTGGCGGTGAAAAAAGTATTCGAGCACGGACAATACATTCTGGGGCCCGAAGTGGCCGAACTGGAAAAACAGCTCGCGTCCATGGCCGGGACCCGCTATTGCCTGGCCTGTTCCAGCGGCACAGACGCCCTCCTGATGGCACTGATGGCGATGAACGTGAAACCCGGCGACGCCGTTTTCACCACTCCGTTCACCTTTTTCGCCACTGTCGAAATGGTCGCACTGACCGGCGCCACGCCGGTTTTCGCCGACATCGATCCGGACACCTACAACCTCGATCCATCCAAATTGCGCGAAACCATCCGGAAGGTCAAGGCGAAAGGAAAACTGAACCCGAAGGCGATCCTCGTCGTGGACATCTTCGGGCAGAGCGCCGACTACGAAGCCATCCACGCCGTCGCGAAGGAGTTCGGCCTGCCGGTCATCGAAGACGGCGCACAGGCCATGGGAGCCACCTATAAAGGACGTCGCGTTCCCTCTTTCGGACTTATCGGCTGCACCAGCTTTTTCCCGGCCAAGCCGCTGGGCTGTTACGGCGACGGCGGCGCGGTCTTCACCGATGACAAGGAGCTGTACGATAAACTCTTCTCCATCCTCGTCCACGGGCGCGGCAGCGACAAATACGATAATGTCTGCATCGGGCTCAACGCGCGCCTCGACACGGTGCAGGCGGCGGTGCTTCTCCAGAAACTGAAGATCTTCCCGGAGGAAATCGAACTGCGCCAGAAAGTGGCGTCCGGCTACAACCGGGTTTTGAAAGACCTCGTCAAGACGCCGTCCGTCTGTAAGGACTGCGTTTCCGTCTGGGCTCAATACTGCGTCTGCTCCGACCGCTTCGAGGCCATTCAGGCGGCCCTCCGTGAAAACGACATTCCCACCGCCCGGTATTATCCGATCCCCATGCACCTTCTCAAGGCGCTGAATTATCTCGGCTATCAAAAAGGCGACATGCCCGTGGCGGAAAAAGTCTCGGGCCATGTTTTCGCGCTCCCCATGCATCCCTATCTGGAAGGCGATGTCATCGAAAAGATCGGGAAAGTGGTCCGTTCCGTTGTAAAATAACCCTTTGCGGAAAATCAGGGAGGCGTTATGTTCGGATTCTACAGGATTGCTTCTTGCGTTCCGGAACTCCGCGTCGCGGACGTTCTCTTCAATCTGGAACGGATTCTCTCTCTTGCGCGGGAGGCTTCCGCGCGGAACGCTTCCGTGATCCTGTTCCCGGAGCTTTCCCTCAGCGCCTATTCCTGCGGCGACCTCTTCCACAACGGGACTCTGCTCGAAGCGGCCGAACGCGCCGCGGAGAAGCTGGCCGCCGCCACCGCGGAACTCTCCTCCGTGATTGTCGCCGGAGCCCCGGTCCGTCACCGGGACCGCCTTTACAACGCGGCGCTGGTTTTCACGCAGGGAAAAATCGCCGGGATCATCCCCAAGACCCATCTCCCGAACTATCGGGAGTTCTATGAAAAACGCTATTTCTCTTCCGGCTTCGGAATCCGCGGTGAAACCGTCGATTTCGCCGGACAGAAGGGCGTTCCGTTCGGCACGGACCTGATTTTCGACGCCGGACCCGAACTGAAAATCGGCGTGGAAATCTGCGAAGACATGTGGTGCACGATTCCGCCCAGTTCCTATCTGGCGCTCAATTCCGCCACGCTCCTGCTGAACCTTTCCGCCAGCAACGAACTGGTCGGCAAGGCCGAATACCGGCGGGACCTCGTCAGCGGGCAGAGCGCCCGCTGCGTCGCGGCATACGCCTATGTATCGGCCGGAGTCCATGAATCCACCATGGACACGGTCTGTGGCGGACACTGCATCGTGGCTGAAAACGGCGCCCTGCTGCTCGATTCGGAACGTTTCGAGCGGAAAAGCAAAGTCTTTTACACGGACGTCGACCTGGCCCGCATCCGCGCCGCGCGGCTCTCCGAAAGCTCCTATGCGGACAGCGCCGCCACGAACCCGGTCCGGGATGTCCGGATCGTTCCCGTTCCGGCTCCCGCCGTTCCGGACGACATTCAACGCAATCTGACCCGGTTTCCGTTCGTCCCGTCCTCGGACGCGGACCGCGAAAGACGCTGCCGGGAGATCTTTTCCATTCAGTCGGCCGGACTGGCCAAACGTGTGGAGCACACTCACATAAAAACGCTGGTCGTCGGCATTTCCGGCGGACTGGATTCCACGCTCGCCCTGCTGGTCTGCGCCAACACCATGAAACTGCTGAACCGTCCGGCATCCGACATCCTTGCCGTCACCATGCCCGGCTTCGGCACCACCGACCGCACCTACCGCAACGCGGTCGCCCTCTGCCGCCAACTGGGAACGACGTTCCGGGAAATCAGCATCAAGGACGCCTGCCTGGAACATTTCCGTTCCATCGGACACGACGGAAAAACGCACGACGTGACCTATGAAAACGCCCAGGCGCGCGAACGCACGCAGATTCTCATGGACCTCGCCAACAAGGAAGACGGAATCGTCGTCGGGACCGGCGACCTCTCCGAAATCGCAATGGGCTGGTGCACCTACAACGGCGATCATATCTCCATGTATGCCGTCAACTGTTCCATTCCCAAAACGCTGATCCGCTATCTCATCGCCTACGTGGGCGACCATTCGGAGGAAGCGGTCCGGACCATTCTTCAGGACGTCATTCAGACGCCGGTCAGCCCCGAGCTTCTCCCCGCCGCGGAAGACGGCTCGATCTGCCAGAAGACCGAAGACATCATCGGCCCGTACGAAATCCACGATTTCTTCCTGTATCATTTCCTCAAATACGGCGCGGAACCGGGCAAACTCCTGTTCCTGGCAAAGCTCGCGTTCGGAAGCGATTATCCCGAGGAAAAATTGAAAACCTATCTGGCGACCTTCCTCCGGCGGTTCTTCTCCCAGCAGTTCAAACGGAGCTGCTCCACCGACGGCCCCAAGGTCGGGACCATCAACCTTTCGCCGCGCGGCGACTGGCGCATGCCGTCCGACGCCTCGCCCGAAATCTGGGAAGCCCTGCTCTGAGCCGGGAGGACTCAAGATCGGGAACGCGGAGAAAAGGAAACCTTTCAAGAAAGGTTCTCCCTTTCCCAAGATTTCTGTCTCGTATTTTATTGCGCCATGCGCGATAAAATACAACTTGGAAGTTTTTGGAAAATGATGGAGGGTCCGGGAGGAAGAAAAAAGCTTTTTTCAAAAAGGTTTTTCTTCCTCCCGGGAATTTCTTCGCAATGCTTACCGCAGTTCGACACCCAGCCCGGATCCCAGCGCCGTACGGAGTTTTTCGTGCGCTTCGTTGACTTCGGCGTCGGTCAGGGTGCGTTCCATGGAACGGAAAGTGAGCGTGTAAGCCATGCTCTTTTTTCCTTCCGGCAGGGGCGCGCCCGTAAAAAGGTCGAAGATCTCGGCATTCACCAGGTTGGGCACTCCGGCCTTGCCGATGAAATCCAGCACGGTATTGTTTTCGAGTTCCATCGGCGCCAAGAACGCCACATCCCGGGTCGTCGGCGGAAACTGGGAAATCGGCTCGTAGTCGATGGACTTCTTTTCGGCTCCGAAAAGGACTTCCACCTGAATGACCGCCGCGAAGATGTCGCTTTGCGTGCGCATGCCGCGGATCATCTTGTCGTTGAGTTTTCCGAGAACTCCGGCTTTTTTGCCGTCAATGAACAATTCCGCGCAGACTCCCTTCACGAAACGGGGGTCCGCGGCGGCCGCGAAAGAGAAGTTTTTCAGGCGGCGCGCTTCCAGAACGGATTCCAGAACGCCCTTGAGGTCGTAGAAGTCGAAATCGACCGCGCGTTCCGCGGAATAACGTTCGGGATGGGCGCGGCCCGTCATGACGATGGCGAGCTCGTCGCGCTCCTCCGCGAATTTGGCCGGATTCTTGCAGAAGACATGTCCGATCTCGAACAGGGCCATGCTCATGTTCTTGCGGGCGGCGTTGCGTTTGACACAGGCCAGCAGGCCGGGCAGGATCGACGGACGCAATACCGCAAGATCGAGGCTGATCGGGTTGTTCATGCACAGCAGGTCGCCCGGCTCGAAAATCAGGTCTTCCAGCGCGCTTTTCTCATCCAGCATGCTGACGTTCACCGTATCGTCCAGCCCGGCCGCGATCAGTTGATTGCGCAGCTGTTCAAACGGCGCGTGGGCGTCGGCAGGGAACGGGGAAACCTGCGTGGCATTGACCCGCGCGGACGGCAGTTTGTCGAACCCGTGAATCCGGGCGACTTCCTCCGCCAGATCGGCGTTCTCCTTGAGGTCGGCGCGGAAACCCGGAATGGTGACCAGGCAGGTGTCCTCGTTGACGTCGGATACCCCCAATCCAAGGCGACGGAAAATATCGACCATCTGCGTATGGGAAAGCTCCAGTCCCAGCAAATGGTTGATTTTGGAAAACCGGCAGAGAATCCGGGGATAGTCCGGCCGGGTGGTCTTCACCTGGACAAGTTCGCTCACGAGCTCCCCTCCGGCCAGTTCCAGGATCAGCGAAGCCGCGCGATTGCTGGCGGTTTCCAGCATGTCCGGATCGACGCCGCGCTCGAAACGGTAGGAGGCGTCCGAGGCAAGACCCAGCTTCCGGGAGGTCGCGCGGACACTGGACGGGTTGAAATAGGCGCTTTCCAGAAGAATTTCCTTCGTGTCGCTCACCACGCCGCTGTATTCGCCGCCCATGACGCCCGCGATGGCGACCGGCTTCTCCGCGTCGGCGATCACCAGCATGTCGGAATCGAGCTCATAGATCTTGCCGTCGAGCGCGGTCATTTTCTCCTTGTCGGCGGCGCGGCGGACGACGATCTTCTTCCCGTTCAGGAAACGGGTGTCGAATGCGTGCAGGGGCTCGCCGAACTCCATCATCACGAAGTTGGTGATGTCCACGATATTGTTGATCGCGCGGATGCCGACCGACTCCAGACGGTCCTTCAGCCACACGGGACTCTCCTTGACCGTCACGCCGCGGATCACCCGGGCGGTATACTCCGGACAGAGGTCCGGGTCCTGCACGGAGACCAGGCCGGTCCAGCTCTCGAATCCGGCCGCGGAGGGAAGCCGGGTGTCCGGGAACGAACGGCGTCCGCCGCAGAGCGCCGCGACATCGCGCGCCACGCCCCAGTGCGAAAGCCAGTCGGGACGGTTCGGGGTGATTTCGACCGTGTAGATGGTGTCCTTTTCAATATAATTGCTTAACGGAGCGCCGAGCGTCCAGTCCTGCGGAAGGATCATCAGCCCGCTGTGATCGCCGCCCAGTCCGAGCTCCTTCGCGCTGCACATCATCCCGAAGGATTCCACGCCGCGGAGCTTGCACTTGCTGATGACGAAATCCTTGCCGCCCTCGGGGTCCTGGAAGACGGTTCCGAGCGTGGCCAGGGGAACCACGCATCCGGCGTCGCAGTTGGGCGCGCCGCAGACAACCTGCCAGACATTCCCGTTTCCGGCGTCCACCTTGCATACGGAAAGATGGTCGGAGTTCGGGTGCGGTTCGCGGCTCAGGATCTTCGCCACGACCACGCCGGCGGGAACCGCACCCGAACTCCGCGACCTCCAGCCCCGCCATGGTCAGCGCCTGTGCGAGTTCTCCGGGAGACTTTTTCAGTTCGATATAGTTTTTCAGCCAATTCAAAGATATTTTCATTTTCGGATTCTCCCGCTTAGAACTGTTTGAGGAACCGGAGATCGTTGTCCGAGAAAAGCCTCAGATCCCCGATGCGGTGTTTGAGCATGGTCAGGCGCTCGATACCCATTCCGAAAGCGAACCCCTGCCACTCCTTCGGGTCGATTCCGACGTTCCGGAGGACGTTGGGATGGACCATTCCGCAGCCGAGAATCTCGAGCCAGCCGGAATTCTTGCAGACGCGGCAGCCCTTTCCACCGCACATCACGCACGAGAAATCGCATTCCGCGCTCGGTTCGGTGAAGGGGAAGAAGTGCGGACGCATCCGGATGGACACGCCTTCGCCGAAGAATTCGGAGGCGAAGGCCTCCAGCGTATTTTTCAGGTCGGCCAGAGAGACGTTGCGGTCGACGTAAAGTCCTTCGATCTGGTGGAAATGAACTCCGTGGGTCGCGTCGGGAGTGTCGCGGCGGTAGCAGCGGCCCGGGGAAACGATACGGATCGGCGGCTGGTTCGCCAGCATGGTGCGGATCTGGACGGTCGAGGTCTGCGTGCGGAGGAGGCGTCCGTCGTCGAAATAAAAAGTGTCCTGGGGATCGCGCGAGGGATGGTCGGCGGGCGCGTTGAGGGCGTCGAAACAGTTTTTGACCGTCTCGATTTCCGGTCCGGAGGCGGCGACGAATCCCATCCGGCGGAAGATCGCGCAGCATTCGTCGATGGTCTGGCTGACCGGGTGCTTCGTGCCGATGCGCCATTTGCGCCCGGGCAGCGTCACATCGATGACTTCCCGGGAAGCGTCTCCGGCGGCGTCCGCCAGACGCTGCCGGGCTTCCTCCAGCATCTGCTGAAGCGCGGTTTTCGCCTCGTTGAAGGCTTTGCCGGCCCGGGGCTTGTCCTCTTTGGCGATCTTGCCCATCATGGGGGCCAGCGCGGTCAGGGAACCGTTGCGTCCGACGGTTTTGTTCTTGACGTTCTCGACCTCCGCTTCGGAGGCCGCGGCGGCAAGAGCGTCTTTGGCGCCGGCGGTGATCTCCTTGAGTTTTTCGAGCAGTTCATTGAGCATTTTCAAATCTCCCGTTAAGAAAAAGAAAAAGCGGGCCCGCCGAATCCGGCAACCCGCATTTGGAACAAAAATGGAAACTGAAATGGGTCAGCAGGCGGCCTTGGCTTTTTCGACCAGGGCCTTAAACGCATCCATGTCTTTCACCGCAAGATCCGCAATGACTTTGCGGTTCAGGGTAATGTTGGCTTTCTTGAGGCCGTCGATCAGCTTGCTGTAGGAGAAATCCAACATACGGCAGGCCGCGTTGATGCGGACGGTCCAGAGTCTTCTGTACTGGCGCTTTTTCTCTTTGCGCCCGGTGTAGGCATGGGCATCGGCCTTGTCGATGGCGTCGTATACGGTGCGGATCTGCTTGCTGCTCGCACCGTAAAAGCCTTTGGCTCTCTGTATGGCGCGTTTACGGCGTTTCCTCGAAGGAACTGCGGATGTAACTCTCATTTTTCGTGATCTCCGTTAGGGGGTTTCAGGTCAGCCGTAAGGCATGGCTTTGGCAATACGCTTCATATTGCTGCTCTGGAGAATGCCGTCCTTCCGAAGATGACGTTTTCTCTTCCCCGACTTGCCGGTCATGAGGTGCCGGCGCCCGGCTTTGAAGTACTTGTACTTGCCGGTTCCCGTGCGTTTCACCCTTTTGGAAATGCACTTTCTTGTTTTCAGCTTGGGCATCGTTTTACTCCTTTTCTTATTGCCAGGGGTTTGCTCCGCTGAGACGGCAGATGCCAATCGGCCTGCCTCAGTGACTGCCCTTCGGATTGAAGGACATATTGATATTCTTCCCCAGGAGCTTGGCGGGGCTTTCGACCACACCGTGCTCCTTCAGGTCTTCGATGATTTTGTTGATCAGCTCGAAACCGATCTCCGTATGGGCCATTTCGCGCCCTTTGAAAGTCAGCGTGACCTTCAGCTTGCAGCCATCCTCCAGGAATTCGACGCCCTGATGGATCTTATGCGAATAATCATGTTCAGCGATGTTCAGGCGGAATTTGATTTCCTTGACCTTCTGGGCCTGCTGGTTTTTCTTCTGGTCCTTGAGCTTTTTCTTCTGCTCGTAACAAAGCTTTCCGAAATTCATGATCCGGCACACCGGCGGCTCACTGTTTTCGGCAACCAGAACCAGGTCCAGGCCGGCGTCTTTCGCGGCCTGGCACGCGGGTCCGAGTTTGAGCACCCCGAGCTGTTCGCCGTTCGGACCGATGACAAGCAGGTCCTTGTCGGCATAAGCACGCATGTCGTTTTTCAGCAGCTTGCTAATGGCAGTATCCTCCCGTTCAATTCAGTTTTTGCAATAAAAGTCCGCGTGACCTTATAAAATATCACCGTCAGAGCTTATTGTCAACATCGTTTTTCAATTTTTTCATGAAAGTTGCCAAATCCATCTGCCCGAGCTGGTCTTCGCGGCGGGACCGGACGGCGAACGTGCCGCTCTCCATTTCCTTCCCGCCGACCACCGCCATGAAAGGCACCCGCAGCAGGCGGGCGTCCTTGATTTTGGCGCCCATGCTCTCGCTGCGGAGATCGCATTCGACGCGGAACCCGTTTTTCTTGAGTTCCCGCGCGGCGTTCAGGCAGAATTCGTGCTGGGCCTCGGTGATCGGGATCAGCCGGACCTGTTCCGGAGCCAGCCACACCGGGAACGCGCCCGCATAATGCTCGATCAGGATGCCGAAGAAGCGCTCCAGCGACCCGAACAGCGCACGGTGGACCATATACGGCTGGTGGCGCTGTCCGTCCTCGCCGACGTAGGTGATGCCGAAACGTTCCGGCAGATTGAAGTCGAACTGGATGGTCGAGGTCTGCCACTCGCGTCCGATCGCGTCCTTGACTTTCAGGTCGATTTTTGGACCGTAGAACGCGCCGCCGCCTTCATCCACTTCATAGGAAAGCCCGCTCTTTTCGATCGCGCCGACCAGCGACTTCTGCGCCTGTTCCCAGCGGGCGGGATCTCCGACCGATTTCTCCGGACGGGTCGAGAGATACGCCTTGATCTCCTTGAACTGAAAGGTCTTCCAGATATGGAGACAGAAGCGAAGCACCTCTTCGATCTCGCTTTCGATCTGTTCCGGAGTACAGATGATGTGCGCATCGTCCTGCGTGAAGCCGCGGACGCGCATCAGGCCGTGGAGCACGCCGCTCTTTTCATAGCGGTAGACCGTGCCGAGTTCGGCCCAGCGGCAGGGCAGTTCGCGGTAGGAACGGACGCGCGACTTGTAGATTTCAATGTGGAACGGACAGTTCATCGGCTTGACGAAATAGTCCACTTCATCGATCTCCATCGGGGAATACATGCTCTCTTTGTAAAAGCCGAGGTGCCCGCTGGTCTCCCAGAGAGTGGAGCGTCCGATGTGGGGCGTATACAGCAGATCGTATCCGTTGGCGATATGCTCGCCGCGCCAGAAGGTCTCAATGAGGTTGCGGACCAATCCGCCGCGCGGATGCCAGAGGACCAACCCGGGGCCGACCGTTTCGGACACGCTGAACAGATCCAGGTCCTTGCCGAGACGGCGGTGATCGCGCTTTTTGGCCTCTTCGATGCGGGTCAGATAGGCGTTCAGCTCCTTTTTGTCGGCAAACGCGGTTCCGTAGATGCGGGTCAGCATCGGATTGGTTTCCTTGCCGCGATAATAGGAGCCGGCCAGACTGGTCAGCTTGAAAGCGCCGATATCGCCGGTGTTGTCCACGTGCGGGCCGCGGCAGAGGTCAACGAATTCGCCGCAGCGGTAGAAGGAGATCGCCTCGCCTTCGGGAATGTCGGCCAGACGCTCGATCTTATAGTTCTGCTTCTTCTCTGTCAGAAGTTTGAGGGCTTCGAGGCCGGAGAGCTCGAACCGCTCGAACGGAAGTTTTTTCGCGGCGATTTCCGCCATTTTCGCTTCGATTTTCTCCAGATCGTCCACGGAAAGCTTGGCAGTGCCGAAATCGAAATCATAATAAAAACCGTCTTCCGTGCTGGGCCCGATGTCGAATTTGACGTCCAGGTACAGGTCGAGCACCGCCGCCGCCATGAGATGCGACGCGCTGTGCCGGATCGCTTCAAGAGGAAACTTAGCCATTTTCACATAATCCTTCCGAGATTTTTCCAGTAACCTGTTACTGTACACCGGAACCGGGAAAGGTTCAAGGGCAACTTCACGTTTTTTATCCGTTTTGTCGTCCGCAAATGGGGGATGACGCACCCTGTAAAGCCATTCTTTCCTATTCAACTTGATTTTTCCAGTATTGGAAAGTAAATTACAATGATGCCTGTTGTTCTGGGCCGAACAACAGGCATCATTTTTCCTGAAAATAACAGTGTTGATGCACTCTGCCGTCCTGTCATTCTTCTCCGGAATTTTTGCGGAATCGCTCTTGACTTTTTCAGATATTGCTATATTAGTAATATCATGAACAAACCGCCCGCACAGAAAGTCAATGGAGCCATCCACGCGATGGAACTTCTGCAGGAGCTTGCGACCGAACAGGCGCCGGTCTCCGGACTGGAGCTTTCGCGCCGTCTGGACCTGAGTCCGGTTCAGGTGAACCGGCTTCTGAAAACGCTGGCGTATCTGGGGTTCGCCTACCGGACGGCCTCCCGGAAGTATGCGGCCGGTCCCGCCATGCACGTGCTGGCGGTCCAGAGCATGGCTTCCTCGGGACTGCTCCGCGCCGCGTATGAATCGCTGGAGGATCTCCGGAAACAGGTCCGGACGGTGGCCCTGGGCGTGCTCTGGAAGGGAAAGGTCTGCTACCTTTTCCACAGGTCCCGCGGACAGGGCATGGGGCTGGGACTGAATCCCCAGTTTCTCTACGACGCCTGGAGTTCCAGCATCGGGCGCGCCCTGCTGGCGGAACAGGCGGACGCCGTCGTTCCGGAGGGAATGGAAGGCGTGCTGGAGGAGATCCGGCGTCAGTGCTTTGCCGCGGTCGCCTTCCCGGACCATTACAGTCTGGCCGTAACCATCGGGACCCCTCCATTCGCAGCCATTGCGGCTTCGGGGATCGTCCGTGAGGAAGAGATTCGTCCCATGGTGGAAAAACTTTGGAAACACGCTTCGGAAATCGAGCGGAAAATCAAACATATATAAGGAGCCTGGAAAAATGGAAACGATCCGACACAAGGCGGAATTTTGCGTGGTGGGCGGCGGAATCGCCGGAATGTGCGCGGCCATCGCCGCGGCGCGGCATGGAGTGAAAACCGTTCTGATGCATGAACGGCCCGTGCTCGGAGGCAACGCCTCCAGCGAGATCCGGATGTGGATCTGCGGCGCTTACAAATATCTGGAAACCGGATTGATCGAGGAAATCCGCCTGGAGGACTTCTACCGCAATAACTGTCCGAACTATTCCGTCTGGGACAGCATTCTCTATGAAAAGGTCAAATTCCAGGAGAATCTGACCTGTCTGCTGAACTGTTCGTGCATGGACGCCTCCCTGGAGAACGGGCGCATCCGCTCCGTCAAGGGCTGGCAGCTGACCACGCAATGCTTTCACGAGGTGGAGGCGGATTTCTTCGCGGACTGTTCCGGAGACAGCATTCTGGCGCCTCTCACGGGGGCGGAGTTCCGGATCGGGCGCGAGGCCAAAAGCGAATTCGGCGAGACGCTGGCGCAGGAGGTCGCGGACAAAAAAACCATGGGCATGAGCTGTCTTCTGCAAGCCCGTGAAACGGATTCCCCCCGGAAGTTCATCCCTCCCGCGTGGGCTTACAAATATCCCTCCGACGACGCTTTCCCGGAGCGCGGACACCGGCTGGAAGGTTTTCAGAACTTCTGGTGGATCGAACTGGGCGGCGCCCAAGACTCCATCCGCGACACCGAGGACATCCGCGACGAGCTGCTCAAGGTGACCTTCGGGCTCTGGGACCACATCAAGAACCACGGCGACCACGGCGCGGACAACTGGGTGCTGGACTGGGTCGGATTCCTCCCCGGAAAACGGGAAAGCCGCCGTTATGTCGGCGACCACATCCTTTCGGAAAAGGAAGTCCTCTCCGGAGGAAAGTTCGACGACATCGTCGCCTACGGCGGCTGGCCGATCGACGACCATCATCCGGGCGGTTTCAATCACTTCGGTCCGCCCAACACCAACATCCTGCCCGAACAGCCCTATGGGATTCCGCTCCGGTCCCTCTATTCGAAGAACGTCCCGAACCTGCTGTTCGCCGGACGCAACATCAGCGCGAGCCATACGGCGCTCAGTTCGACCCGCGTCATGGCGACCTGCGCCACCCTCGGGCAGGCGGTCGGGACCGCTGTCTCCCATGCGCTCCGGCACGGCCTGACGCCCCGCGAAGTCTGCGCAAAACACATCCGCGACATCCAGAACACCCTGATGGATGACGACTGCTATCTGCCCGGCCTGAAACGGCCCGTCGCCGCGCTGTCGGCCCGGGCGAAACTCGCCGCCTCGGACGGCAATCCCGAGCCGCTGCGGAACGGCATGGACCGTCCGCTCGGGAGTGAATCCAACGCATGGTCCTGCGGAAGAGGGAGTTGCGTCGAATACACCTTCGAGCGCAAAACTCCGCTTTCCGAAGCGAGGATCGTCTTCGACTCCGATCTCGACCGCATCCACTACAACATGATCTCCTATTATCCGAAGATGCTGCCGGAGTGGATGCCGAAGTTTGAAACCCCGTCCACGCTGGTCAAGGCGTTCCATCTGGAGGTCGACGGCGTCGAGATCTTCCGGGAGACGAACAATTACCAGCGGCTGGTGAAGATTCCGCTGGCGTGCAAAGCCTCGACCCTCCGGCTGGTGATCGACGAGCTCCGTTCCGGCAAAGAGACAAGAGTTTTCGCCTTCGAGGCGAAATGACGCGTCGAAGTTCCAGACGGCTGCAACCGGAGGCTGCAAAATAATTCTAATTTTGATGGGCCTTCCGGAAAAAACGGCTTGACTTTCCCTGAAAAACAACTATATTACACGCTCTGTTTCTGGCGTGTGTTCCCATCGTCTAGAGGCCTAGGACACCAGGTTTTCATCCTGGTAACAGGGGTTCGAATCCCCTTGGGAATGCCACTTTTGCCGGATTTGCTCCGGGTTGTCCGGTAGGAAAAGGATCTCACATGAAGATTTTTCTTGGCGGAATACCACTGGGCTGCGACAACATCGGCGACGAAGCGATTCTTGCCTGCGCGGTGGAGATACTCCGCCGCAATTTCCCGGACTGTCCGATCACGGTCTGTACCGCAGACCGCGAAAATACCGCGAAGCTTTTGAGCGTCGAAACGGCGCCGCTGTTCGGCTTCGACCCCGCCGCCTCCCTGGAGGAATTCCAACGCCTTGCCGCCCGGCACGACCTGTATGTCTAGGCGGGCGCGACCGGGCTTTCGGACTATCCCGAAACGGCCATTCGCCTTCTGAAGACGGTCCGGGCGGCGGGAACTCCGGCGGTGCTCTGGGGCGTCGGAATGGATTCCGAGCTTAATCCCGCATTCTACCGTGTGCGCGGCCGCCGGAAACAGCTTCTCTCGCTCGCGTCCGCGTTCTGTCTCCGCAGCATCGATTTCGTGGAAAAATATGAAGACTTTCTGGCGTCCCGCACCCGGAAACGTCTTGCGGACATCCTGAAGCAATGTCTTCTGGTGGTGGTCCGGGACCCCCAGACGGCGCTGGAACTTTCCCGCTGCGGATTCCACAATGCGGTGATCGGGGCGGACTCCGCGATCCTTCTGCGGGAGACGCCCCAGGACCAGGTCGTCCGGGAACCCGGAATCCACCGGATCGGCTTCTGCATCTCCGCCCAGCGCCAGGTGGAGGATATTTCGCCCCTGACGGCGCTTCTCGACCGGCTCCTGGCGGACGACTCCAACCGGATCGTCTTTATTCCCATGAATCCGAAAACCGATCATGAACTCATGGACGGGCTCCGCGCAAAGCTGAAACGTCCGGATCACGCCTTCCTGCTGGAAAACTGTCCGGAGCCGGGCCGGGTCCAGTCGGTCGCGGCCAACTGCGACGTGGTGGTCAGCAGCCGCCTTCACCTGCTGATCCTCGCGGCCAACGCCGGTACGCCGATCGTCGGAATCTCCCGGGGCAGCAAGGTGGACAACTTCCTCTCCAACTTCGGGCTCACGCCCGCGGGAACGGTCCGGAACTGCGATTTCAACCGGATTTACGAAAACGTCATGTCCTTCCGCGACAACGCCGCCGCATTCCGCAAGACCGCGGCGGAAATCCATCAAAAACTTCTGAACCGGCTCTCTTCCGCAGAACATCTTCTGCGGGAGGCGGTCGGAAAGAACAGCACGAAATCCGGCGGTGAATCATGAAGCTTCCGAACCTCTTTCCGGTTTTCATTTTCGTACTGGTGCTCTCCTGTCCCGCCCGGGAACCCGATCCGATCCGGGGCTGTACCGAGGTGCGCGCCCTGACCGGGTCCGAACTGGTGCTGATCGGCGATTACAGCAATTTTCTCATTTCGCAATACGCCCTCACCTACGGAAAACGGCTCATGGAAATCGAAAAACAGACCACCCTCCGCGAATGGATGCGGAACCAGGAATATACCTACGCCGTCGCCAAAACCATTCTGCGGTTCCGTCCCGCCATTCAGGAGGCTTATCAGGAGTCGGAGCAATTCCGCCTGACGGACGACGCGGGAAAGAATGTCCCGATCCGGGAAACCGGATACTGGCTGAATCCCATCGGACAGGCCCGTTTTCCCGATTTCAAGGACAACGCCGAACGCCGCACCAAGGACGCGGCAGTCCTTCATTTCGCATTTTTGAGCCTGAAAACACCGCTGTCGCCCGGAAACTACTCGCTGACCGATCCGCTGGGACAGAAGACTTCTTTCCGCTACGACCCGGAAAAAAACGTCTCCGACGCGATTAAAGTCAACCAGGTGGGATACGCCCCCGACGCCGGACGCAAATTCGCGTATGCCGGCGCCTGGCGCGGCGACCTCGGTCCCCTTCCCATGAAACACTTCGCCGGGAAGAATTTCGACCTTGTCGACGCCGCGACCGGAAAAACAGCCTTTTCCGCGCCGATCCGCCTCCGCGCCGACGACCCGGTCAGCAAGCAGGGAGCCGCCTTCACGGGCGAAGAGACTCTCGAACTGGACTTCTCCGCTTTCAAAACCCCGGGACATTACCGCATCCGGATCCCCGGCGTCGGGCTTTCCCTTCCGTTCAGGATTGGAAAGGACGTCCTCGGGGAAGCCTTCTACATTCATGCGCGCGGCCTCTATCACAAACGCTGCGGCATGGCCAAGGAAGCGCCCTGGACCCAATGGACTTCCGGCGCGTGCCATACGACGACACGGGAAGGAAACTTCCCGCCCGACATCCGGGACTACGCCCAAAATGACCGTCTGAAAGACCGCGGATTCTTCAATGCGGACGGAAAAAGGGTCGCCCTCAAACAATTCGATCTGATCGCCCCCTATGACCGCAATCCCGAACAGCGCAAGGTCCTCCCCGGCGTGGCCGGAGGATGGCACGACGCGGCGGACTACGACCGGAGACCCCAGCATTTCAACGCGGTCAACGACCTCCTCGCGGCATATCTCTTCTTCCCCGCAAACTTCACGGACGGCCAGCTCAACCTCCCCGAAAGCGGCAACGGCATCCCGGACATCGTCGACGAGGCTCTCTATGGAATGGAGGTCTGGCGCAAAGCCCAGCGTCCCGACGGCGGAGTCGGCGTCTGGATCGAGGCATCCAGCCATCCGATCCAGAAAAATCCCGCGCTCGACCGTCAGCCGTATTATCTTTCCGCGGTCACGAGAGAGGGAACCATGCTCTACGCCGCGCACGCCGGAATGACGGCGCTCGTCCTGAAAAAGATCGGACAGCAGGACAAAATGAAACTCTGGCTGGATTCGGCGATCCGCGCCTACGATTTCGCCATGAATCCCGCCCACCGCTTCCAGGCCGATTATGAGGCGGTCATCAACAAGAAAACGGAATCGCTCCACTACATGGAAGCGCCCGATGTTTCCATGGAATATCTCTTCAAGGCCGCCTTCAACCTTTCCATCCTCACCGGGGATAAGAAATATCTCCACGACATCACCGGCCATGTGAAAGAAATCAACCGCGCGCTCGGCAACTATTCCTGGAGCCTCTCCCCGTTCCTTTTCGCGGAATTCCAGACCGAAGGAGAAAACATCCCGGAACTGTCCGCAATCCGTCAGCGCTATCAGGGACTGGTGATCCGCTTCGGGGAACATGCGCTGGAAATGCTGGACAACAACTATCCCTACCGCATTCCATGGTATCCGGCCCGCCATGCATTCTCCGCCAACATGCGCTGGGGAACCTGCCATCCGCTCGTCCGCGCCCGCTACCTGATCACCGCCTGGCGGCTTACCGGCGACACGAAATACCGCGACGGCGCCTTCCTGGCGAATGACTTCCACAACGGCGCCAATCCGCTCGGTCTTTCCATGACCAGCGGCCTCGGCCAGCGCTACCCGGTTTATTTCCTGGACTTTCCCTCCTATTCCGACAATATCGCCGAATTCGTTCCCGGCATCACTCCGTATCTCTTCACTTACTACATCCCGTACAACGATGTCCGTCTGGCGCACGGGCTGTACTACGATTCCTCGGCGCGCCACCAGTTCCTGGGCGCTTCGCTCTCCATGCTCCCGAAGCGGTTCACCGGCGGAAAGGACCGGACGGAGAAGGAAACGCGCGAGCTTCTCGGCAAAGTCTGGCCGGTCTGGCGGCGTTTCGCCAATGTGGAAGCCTATACCGTGGACGTCAGCGAATATACCATCTGGGAAACGATCGCGCCCGCCGCGGCGGTCACGGGATGCCTGATGTCCCCCGGCTTCCTGCCTTCGGACGAACTCAAGAACCGCAAGCCCGCCTCCGACGTCCGCAGTCTGTCCGGGTATGTCATCCTTCCGTGAGCCGCGAATGGCGGAAGAACGGGAAAAGCGCATCATCCAGACCGCCGTTCCGCCCGAAAGCGAAGGAACGCGGCTGGATGCGTATCTCTCCGCGCGGTTCACCTACCGCTCCCGGGCCGAATGGCAGAAAACCGTCCGCGCGGGCGAAATCCTCCTCAATGGAAACCGGACGCGTCCCTCCCGCCTCCTTCACGCCGGGGAGGAGCTTTCCTTCGAACTGTCCGACGACTCCGAGCCGGAGGTCCGGACCGACTTTGCCGTGCTTCACGAAACACCGGATTTCCTGGTCGTTTCCAAGCCCGGCAACCTGCCGGTGCATCCCGCGGGCTGTTATTTCGCCAATACCCTGCGGATGCTTCTCCGCAAAGAATACGGCGAACTGTTCGTCGTGAACCGGCTGGACCGCGAGACCTCCGGCCTGGTCCTTCTCGCCCGGAACGGGACGGCCGCACGGAAACTCTCGCGCCTGGTCGAACACCGGGGCGTCCGGAAGCAGTACATCGTGTTCGTCCACGGACTTTTCCCGCATGAATCCCTTTCCGCCGACGGCTTCCTTTCATCCGATCCCCGCAGCGAAGTCCGCAAGAAGCGTCGCTTCTCCTTTGAAAAAACGGAGGCTCCGGACGCCGAGCCCTGCCGCACGGATTTCACCCGTCTCGCCACGGACGGCAGCCTCAGTATGCTGGAGTGCCGGCTCCATACCGGACGCTTCCACCAGATTCGCGCCACCCTCTTTTCCCTCGGATTTCCGGTCGTGGGCGACAAGCTCTACGGTCCGGACGACACCCTGTATCTGCGCTATACGAAAAAAGCGCTGACCGGCGAGGACAAACGGCGGCTCCTCCTCGACCGTCAGGCGCTCCATGCATGGCGGATGGAGTTCATCTCGCCGTTCGACCGCAAAGAGCTTTCTTTCGAGGCGCCCCTTCCCCCGGAACTGCTGCGCCTGAAAGAACAATGCCTCGCTCCGGATTCGGAAAACGTTCCGACCGGAATCATGCCCCGGTTTTCCGAATCCTGACTTCTTCCATGTCTTCCATTTTCATTCTGTATCATTTTTTCTATTATAGTTTTTTCTGTTTTTATATTGAAAGCACCTTGTTTTTCCGGTTGAATTGAATATTATATTATAGAAACCAACACAGGGAAACAGGAATATGATCCGCGAACTCTGCCGCCATACGAAAGCCGGTGAAATCGCCGCCGAACTGAAACGGACGCTGCTCCGGAAAGAGCTTCCTTCCGGCGCACGGATTCCGTCCGTCCGCAACCTGGTGCTGCGGTACGGGATTTCCAGCGTGACAGCCGACAAAGTCCTGAAAATTCTGGCGGAGGAAAATTTTGTCTGCCGCATTCCGAAGAAGGGGACTTTCATCAAGCACAATCCGCCCGCCCTCCCGAAAATTGCGTTTCTCTGCGGAGAAAACGACCTCTCGCACGACCCGCTCCTTCAGACTGGAGTCGAACACGTTTACCGGACTTTTTCCGAACTGGACGTGATTCCGGAAAGGGTTCCCTATTCGGCTCTTCTCAACGGAAAAACGTCCGAAGAACTCCTTTCGCGGTTCAACGGACTTCTCCTTTCCTATGCGTACCTGGACCCGAAAACCCTTCCGCTTTTCCACAAATTCCCGGGCAAGATCATGATCCTGGGACATTACTTCCCGGCGGACGAGCTCTCCTGCAGCCAGGTCATCCCCGACATTCTTCCCGCGCTCTCGGAACTCGCCCTGCGGACGGACCTGAAATCCTACCGGAAAATCGTCATTCTCCGGGCCACGCACCGCAACGCCCTGGCGCTGGATTCCATCCTCGAAAAATTTCTCGAACGCTTTTCCATCCCGATTCACGACCGGATCGTCATCGAGTCGGTGAACCGGAATCCGGTGGGCTCCGCCTACCGCTATTTCCTGAAAACCGAAAAAGATTTTTCCGATACCCTGCTGATCTCCTGCTCCGGCTTCTTTTCGATGGGGCTTCGGGACGCCGTCACAGACAAAGGGCGTCCGATGCCCGACATTCTCGGCATCGACAACCTGGAAGACTACGAACCTCCGGAAAACGGAAAGAAGTTCTTCACCGACATCGATAAGGACTATCCGAAAATATTCACCGTCGCCGCCCGCAAGCTGGTCGAGATGGTCATGAACCGGGATGACCTCAATTATATGATCACCATCCCGGCGAAGCTGATCCTGCGGGACAGCATCCGGAACCTGAAACAACAACCCATGGAGGCTTTCAATGAAAAAAAGGTATGAAAAAGGAGTGTTTGCGCCGGGAGAAATCCGGTCCGGCAAAAAGAACGGATTCACACTGATCGAACTTCTGGTCGTCGTTGCGATCATCGCGATTCTGGCGGGGATGCTGCTGCCCGCACTGAATGCGGCGAAAAAGAAAGCACAGGGGATCCAGTGCATTTCCAATCTCCGGCAGTACATGCAAGTCCACCATACCTATTCCGGCGACTTCAATGAATATTTCCTGACGGGATATTACGACGGGCTTTCCCCTTATCCGGTCTACAATCCGCTGAAATACATGACGAACCGCAAAATCACCAAGTGTCCGAGCACCGATGACTACAACACAACCAACGACTATTACGGACTCGCCTCCAAAGGCACCGCCAGCGGCAATACGGTCAATGCCCAACTGAAGGGAGCGAACTTCTATTATCCCGCCAACCAGACCACAAAGTCCATCTCCACGATCAACTCGAAACTGATCCGCCAGCCCTCCCGGTATTTCCAGAACGGCGACAGCCGGATCGCCAATCTTTCGAAACAGGCGGCCTCGGTCACTCCATTCAGCACCCCAGGAGATCGCGCCCGTTTCTATATGGCGCACTCGAACCGGATCAATGTGAACTTCCTGGACGGACACTGCGGAAGCCTGGCTCCGATGGAATACGTGGACACCTTCCTGACCGACTGGAAATCGGACAACTACAACGGCGTAGCAATCCAGTGGATGGACTCTTCCGGAGTGCAGCGCAGCAGTCCCTGGAAACTGTACACCGGAATTTAACCGAAAACAGAAGGATATAAAATCATGTGGAAAAAAAGTCTCTTTACGCTCGGACTCGCGGCGGTATTGCCGCTCTGCGGCCAGAATCTCATTGTGAACGGCGACTTCAGCGGCAGTCCCGCGAATCTCGCCCCGGAATGCCGGAGCAACGGCGGCACGATTGCCCTGTTCACCGAGGATCTGACATGGAACAAATGCGGCCAGCTCAAAGTCGACCAGATCCGCAAGAACAAGGAAGGACGCGAAACCGTCGGCTGCGCCGTCTGGATCGGCGGCGGAAAAAACAACCAGAGCAACAGCGAAGCCGGCGGGTTCGAGTGCAAACCGAATACGGTGTATCAGTTCTCGCTGGACATCCGGGGAACGGCTCCGAATGCCGGGGTTTCGGCCGTTGAATGGAAGAGCGGAGCCACCCTCTGGAACTTCAAATCCGTGAAAACTTCCGTCGGCAATATCGCCGTCCAGAAGACTTGGACTCATTACAAAGGGACGTTCAAAACAGGTCCGGACGCCGTTCGCGCCGCCCTGTATCTGAATCTCTGGTGGGATACGAAACACGGTCCGATGAAATTCAAGGTCGGCAATGATCTTCTGTTCGACAATGTGGTCATCACGGAACAGAAGGCGAATCCGCTGACTTCGCCCGCCTCCGCGCCGGCGGAAACCGGGGCCGCGCTGAAAACCACGAAAACCGTCTCCTCGGTGAACGGGACGTTCAGCGACTTCGTGACGTTCAAAGACAATGGAAAACCCGCGGCGGAAACCGCGGTGGAAGTTTCGTCCGACAAGACCGGAATCCGGCTCAAAATCGATTGCAGGGAACCGCTGAAAGTCACCCGCGCGTCCAACGGACTCTGGAGCGGCGACGTGGTCGAAATCTTCTTCGGTCCCAAGGCCGGAGACCGGAGGCTCAGCCAGTTCGTAGTCGGTCCGGACGGTTCGAAATTCTCCGGACGGGGCGACGGCACCGATGTCAAGGCCGAATGGGAGGCAAAAACCACCGTTTCCGAAGGAGGCTGGCACGCGGATGTGCTTATCCCTTTTTCCTCCCTCGGCTGGAAACCGCCTGAAAACGGGGAGGTCATCGCCTTCAACGTCGCCCGGCAGAGAAAGGCCGCCAACGAGCTTCAGACCTGGTCGGAAGTCAAGAGTTCCTTTCATGATGTCGAACATTTCGGGCGTCTGCTGATCGGTCCGTATCCCGGAGGCGTGGCCCGCGCCCAATACGAAAAGTCGCAGGCCGAAAAGGAGGCCGCGCTCCTGAAAGAGAAATTCGAAAAGAATTCCAGAAAGACATTTCTCGCCGCGCCGGTCCGGATCACCGAGGACTTTTCCATTCCGTTCCTGCCGGACGCCGTGTTCAATGCTCCGGAAAAAATCGAGCTGACGGCCGCGGTCAACGAGATCAAGCCGCTGGCGCTGGCCATCGCCAACCTGACCGACAAAACGGTCGATTACCGCATCCTTGCGGAACTCCGGCCGGAAAAGTCCACCTGGCATGACGGCAAACCGTTTCCGGGCGCGACGCTCCGGCAGGGCGTGCGCATGCGCGATTCCGGGAAGGCGGACGGCGCGCTCTTCGATCCGCTGCCCCGCCTGAACGAAGCCTCCGCAATGCCGGTTCCGCCGAAGGAGGCGGGGCTTCTCTGGATCGACTTCGACACCGCGGGCATGAAACCGGGCCAATACGAGGGAAGAATCCGCATCATTCCATTGAACGGAAAAGCAATCTTCACCAAGGCCGGATACGGTTATGGAAACCTGAGTTATTCGGGGGAAATGACCGATCTGCCGTTCACCCTTCACGTTCGCGACATCGAATTGAGCAAGGAGCCTTCCATTCCCGGAAATTTCTTCTCGCCGCCGAGCAATCCGGAAGTGTTGAAGCTGCTGACGGAAGCCGGAATGCGGATTTTTCTGATCAATCCGTGGTCGCTGGGTTTCCCGCTGGACAAAGACGGGAATTTCCGGCTGGAAGCCCCGGCTCAAAAAAATCTGGAAATGCTGTCCGGGTTGTCCGGAAAAAAGTTTTTCATCGGTTTCAGCTGTTACCATGTTTTCCTCCAGCTCAACAAAAACAAAGCCGAACTCTGGCTGAAGTGGATGCAGGCGGTGTCGCAATTCATGAAGAAGAACGGGGCCGATCCGAAAAACTGTTATGCGGAAATCTACGACGAGCCGGACCCGAAGAATTTCGACGAGATTCTCCGCGTCATGGCCGCCGCACGGAAGGCAGTGCCGGAAATGAAGCTGACTATTACCCTCGGCGCGCATATCATGTCCGCGGAACAGATGGAAAAACTGCATCCTTACGTGGACTGCTGGATTCTGTGGAGTCACGGATATTTCACGAGGCCGGAGCATCTCGCGTTCATCCGCAGGGCGCAGAAAGAGGGCCGGGAGATCGGACATTACACCTGTGATACCAGTCTGCGATCCTCGCCCGACCGCAACTACCGCCGCAACGCCTGGTTCGGGGAATATCACAAACTCGACAACAACTCGCTCTATGTCGGCATCACCGGATTGCGGGAGTGCATCTGGAAGAAAACACCGGAAGGTGAAATCCTTTACCACGGCCTGACTTCCGCCGTTCCGTCCGTCCGCTCCATGGCCGTGAGGCAGGGCATGACCGACGTCAAGTATCTGGCCAAGCTCCGCGAAGTCGGGAAAGACTCCCCGGAAGCCCAGGAGTTTCTGAAAAACGCCGCCAAACGGGTGGTCGTCGATTTCGCGCACGATCCGGAAACACCGGACAAGGTCCGGGAAGAAGCCGCCGCGCTGATCCTGAAATTGCAGCAGGGAGCAAAATGAACGTCAAAGCACTGCATTTCGATATGAAGGGATGGAATCCGCTGCCGGATTACACGCTCGGATTCCTCCCGGTCCTCGCCGGTTTCGGTTACAACGCGCTCCTCGTCGAATTCGAAGACCGTTTTCCCTACGACGCCTTCCCCGCGATGCGCCATCCGGCGGGATGGTCCAAAGAGGATTTCCGTTCCCTGAACCGGCGTGCCAACGAGCGGGGGATCACGATCATTCCCCTGCTTCAGTGCGCGGGACACCTGGACTACTTCCTCAAGTATCCGGAATACCGCGCCTTCCGGGATGAAGGCTCCACCTATCAGTGGAAGTTCGATACGGCGGAAACATTCGGAGTCTGGAAAACCATGGCGGACGAACTGCTGGACGTGTTTCCGGACGGCGGATATTTCCACATCGGGGCCGACGAGGCGGCGCTCCGGGACCGGGCGCACTTCGCCGACTATTACCGGCATGTGACCCGCTGCGTCGAGTATCTCCGTTCCCGCGGACGGAAAGTCCTGCTGTGGGACGATGTCTTCCGGCATCACCCGCTGGAAGAGACGGAAACGCTGCTGCGGACCGTGATTCCGGTCGTATGGCAGTACCGGGACGTCAATGAGGAACTGGCCGCTCCGTTCGTTCGCTCCAGGATCGAATTCTGGGGCGCCTCGGCGGTCCAGAACTGTTACAACTTCCGGGGTCTCCCGAAAATCTCCGGGCAGTTCGACAACATCGATCAATGGGCGGAGGTCAACGAAAAATATCATCCGGGCGGACACATCGGAACTATCTGGGGCAAGGTGCAATGTTCCTATCCGGTCAGCCCGACAGGACTTCCCCACAGCATGGTCGGGATCGCCTACCTTGCAAAAACATGGAAGGAGGGGAAAATACAGGACCGTTCCCTCTTCTTCCGGGAACTGGCGGCGGATTTCTTCGGAGCGCCCGGAGCCCCGCTGGAAAAGGCGGCGGCGAACCTCTGCTACGAACCGGACAAGGCCGCGCCTTTCCTGACTGAACTGCGCTCGAAAGCGACCCGGCACGGCGAAATTCCGGAGCTCTGGGAAATCTTCAACGAAGTCGACCGCATTTTCGCCTACGCCGACACCTGTTTCGGCACCAATGCGGGACTTCTGCCGGGCTACCGGGCGGGCACGATCCCGCCCAAGATCACGGACAACTTTCTCGACGGGGTGCGGATTCTCCGGGAACGCGTCGCCGGAATTGCGCCCAGGCTGGATTCCGTGCTGTCGAAATATTTCCATCCGTCCCTGATTCAGGAGTTCAAAGACCAGCGCTTCACCGCGCTCCTGGAGGAAAACGACCGCTGGGAGACGATTCTCCGGCGGGCGGAAACGCTCTGGAAGGAAAGGGAGCAGCTTCCGGAAAATCCTCCGAAAACAGAAAAGGCCCAATGCCTGTAAACCGGGAGTCCGTCAGAAGAAAAGACGGTGTCCCTTGAGTTGAAGACGCGCCGGAAAGCCCAGGTTGACAAAGCGAAGCGGCAGGCCGCGCCGGTATGCCTCCAGATGCGCGGCAAGAATCCGGAGCCGCGCCGGATTGTCGACCCGGGAAAGTCCGGCGCAGTCCAGCTCGAGAACGCCGTCGCGCTCCGCCGGGTCCGCGGGCTTCCACGCGGTTTCGGACGCCCTGCCGAACAGTTTCCCGAGGAGATTTCCGCCCCAGCACTGGAGCACGATGCAGTTGAACTTGATCAGTCCCCAGCCGTAGCGTTTCCAGAGGCGTCCGGGTTCCTGGATGATGCGGTAGATCCATTCGAGGCCGCTCCGCTGCATCCAGCGGGGAGCGCGCTTGACCGCCCCGCAGATGAAGTTGAACGTGCCTCCGACTCCGATCGCCGCGGCCGCGTGGATGTTCCGGGCGTTTTTCCCGAGCCAGAGCTCCTGTTTCGGATTGCTGAAACCGGCGAATACGATGTCCGGTTCCGCGGCGTTGATCCGGGCGCAGACGGCTTCGTCGTTCGCCCTGTTTTCCGGGGTATCGTCCAGCTTCACGAACGGGGAATCGATCCCGACGATCCGGAGGCCGGGATACCGTTCGCGCAGAATCTTCGCGGCGGCAACGGCGTTCTCGGGCGTCCCGCCGAGGAAATACAGTTTCGTGCCCGCCGAGGCGGCGCGTTCGGCGAACATCGGCAGGATGTCCGAACCGGCGACCCGTTCGGGAAGCGGCGTCCCGAGCAGACGCCCCAGCAGGACCAGCGGCATGCCGTCCGCTGTAATCAGGGGCGACCGGCGCAGGACTTTCACCAGCGGGGCGTTGAGCGGACGGCTGTCGCACATGGAGAGCGCGTTGACCAGAAAGTCCACATTGACCGTGGCAATCACGCGGCATTCGTCCCGAAACCCGGCTTTCGCCATTTCGAGCAGGGCATCCAGCACCTCGTGAATCGTCAGGGGAGCCACGGGAATTCCAAGCAGAATGACTTTATTTTCGGGCATGTTCGTAAACCTCCACCATTTTTTGAGCGTGCCGGGTCCAGTCGAATTCGGCGGCGCGGGAGTATCCGGCCTCGATGAGTTTTTTCCGGAGCGCCTCCTCCGTCAGAATCCGCCGGAGCGCCTCGGAAATGGCCTCGGCATCGGAAGGCGGGAACAGAAGGGCCGCGCCCTCTCCGATCTCCCCGAGCGAGGAGTTGTCGGAAGCACAGCATGGGACCCCGTAGTGCATGGCTTCGATGAGGGAAAGCCCGAAGCCTTCGAAGAAGGAAGGAAACACATAAAGCGCGGCGTTCCGGTAGGCTTCCGCCAGATCGGAGTTGTCGACAAAACCGGCAAAGAGAATGCGGTCGCGCAGAGGCGACTTTTCCGCGTATCCGTGAACAACGTCCGCGCCGTGCCAGTCGGAGCCCGCCAGCACCAGACGGTATTTCGAGGTCAGTCCGGGCGGGAGCATCTCAAAGGCGCGGATCAGGTTCAAATGGTTCTTGCCGGGATGCTCGATCCGGGAGATGTAGAGAAGATAGGAATGCGGTTCAAGTCCGTGTTTTGCGAGCCAGCCGCTTTTTCCTTCGGGCGAAAGGGAGAGGCCGTTGTAGTTGAGCGTGATTTTTTCCGGCGGGACATGCCAGTATGTTTCAAGATCGGCGGCGGTCGAACGGCTGATGGCAACCACCGAGGGAGCCCGCCGCACGAAAAACGGAAGCACGGTTTTCAGATACAGCATGCGGAAACGGTCGTATTTGTTTTCCACGTGATACTGCGCCAGATCGTGCACCACCGCGATGGTGAACAGCGGATAAAAGGCGAACGTCCGGCGGTTGGCCGCCGCGATGATGCAGAAATCATACGCGTTTTTCCGGAGGAAGAAAGGAAGAATGAACAGATGGTAAAACATGGAGCAGACGGGGCGTTTCGTCCAGCCCGGCGCTTCCCGGCACTCGAAGCCCGGAAAGAAACCGGAATCGCCCGGTTCGACCAGCAGGGTCAGCGTATGTCCCTGTTTCCGAAGGGCGTCGATCAGACAGCGCATATAGACGGAAATCCCGGACTTGCCCCGGTCGTATGGAATGCAGGAAACCAGAATTCTCATGGGTGCGTTTCCTCCGACATCAATTTTTCATACGCCTGTATAAAGGCTTCCTTCGAATATTCCTCCGCCGCCATGCGGCGTCCCCGCGCGCCCATTTCCTTCCGCCTGACAGGATCGGCGAGAAGCGCGGAAACGGCATCGGTCAAGGCCGCCTCATTCCCGGACGGAACCACAAGGCCGTTTTCGCCGTCATGAAGCCATTCGCGCACGCCGCCGAGGTCGAAGGCAACCGCGGGAATCCCGTGGGCAGCGGCCTCCAGGCCGACCAGGCCGAACGGTTCCTGCCAGCGGAAGGGAAACACCGCCAGGTCCGCCTGCGCATAAACGGGTTCCGTGGAAGGGAGAAAACCCGTGAATTCCGCATTGACCTTGAGTTCGGCGGCCAGCCGTTTCAGGTTCTCCGCCTCGTTGCCGTCGCCTGCGATCAGCGCCCGGTACGGGGTTTTGAGTCCGGCCAGCATGCGCACAAATGAATCGGCGCCCTTCCCCCGGATGAGCTGTCCGACAAAGACGATCACCGGAACCGGATTTTCGGGCCGGGGAGCGACGGGAGGAAGTTCCATGGCCGGATGAATCAGGTGAATCCGGGCGGGATCAAAAGAGTTCCTGATCAGGTTGTCGCGCATGAATCCGGAAAGGACGACCCACTTCGGAATGGAATGCAGAAGCCGGAAGCGTTCCGGAAAAGCATGAAACTTTTCGGACAGTTCGCGAAAGGGTCCGCGCGTCATCTTCTTCGGGGAAACCGCCATGCCGCAGAGTCCGCAGAGAAAAAGCGCGTACGCGCGGGAACAGTTTCTGCGTCCGAAGGGAATGTAATAATATTTGCGCGGACAATAGAAATCGTGATCGTGGAAAACCATGGCGAGATTCTTCCCGAAACGGCCGAGAAGCGTTCGGAGCAGGCCGTTGTCGGTCACTTTGTGGATCACGGCGAAAGAGAAGTCCGCGGAAGGCATCTCCGCGTTCACGGAGTCGAACCCCTGCGAAAATTCCTCGAAGCCGCGGGCGCGGGCGCGGTAGAGGTAATGGACCGAGTGCCCGGCCTCGCGGAGCATCCGGGCGGCCAGCCAGGCATAGCGTTCGATCCCGCCGAAAAATCCGGCATATTCGGAAATGAAAAGGATGTTCTGTTTTTTCAGCATGAACGGATCAGTTCCTCGTAAAGATTCGCCAGACGCGCGGCGATCCGGCTCCAGGAATAGGCCTCCACCGAACGGGAAGCGCCGTCGATCAGCGCGGAACGGAAGGAGGCCTCCTTGAGACGCTCCAGCGCGGCCAGATACGCCCCGGTGTCCTCCGGGGGACACAACAGACCGTTTTTTCCGTCCTCCACCAGGAAGCGGAGGCCGCCGACCGAGGACGCGATCACGGGAATCCCAGCACTCCAGGCTTCGAGCACCACGATGCCGAAGGGCTCGTGGACGGAGGGCAGGACAAACACATCGGACTGCTGATAGGCGGTCCGCATGAGTTCACAGGCGGGGGGCAGTCCGGGAATCACGGTCAGGAAGGAATCCAGCCCCATGGCTCTGGCGTCCGCCAGCAGCTCGGCGCAGTAGCCGGGGGCGGTCGGCGGCCCGATCATCAGCAGATGGAGTTTCTCTCCCCGGCTCCGGGCGGCGTCGGCCACCTGGAGAAGCTGCTTCTGATTCTTCTGATAGTCAATCCGGGAAACGCAGAGGACAATCCGGCGGTCGGCCGGGATATGGAGTTCCGCGCGGAGGTCCAGCGGGGATTTTTTACGGAACACGTCCGGATCAACCCCGTTCGGAAGGTATTCGATGCGCTTGCCGGGATAACGTTTCCGGAATTCGGGAACCTCGTTCGCCCCGACGCAGAGGATGGCGGACGCGTCGGCAATCACATCCGCTTTCCAGCCGAGAAGACGGTCCACGATGCCGCCGTAAGGGAAGGTGTGCCGGAGCGGGGAAAGCATCTTCGTCATTTCGGACGCCGGGACGTCGAAACAGCCGCCGTGAAAAGAGAGGAGATACGGCTTTTTCCGCCGGAGCGCGGCCTCGCGCGCGAACTGGGCGATGCGTCCACCGGCATGGACATGAAACAGGGCGAAATCTTCTTCCAGCAGGGCGCGGCGCAGGGCGAAACAGAACGGATTGCCGCCTTTTTTATCGAGCGCCAGTTTCTTTTCGGAATTCAGGGGAAAATACGGATAGAAATAAGGGAAACGGCGGATCTGAATGCCTTCGCGGAACTCGTCGCCGGAAGAGGAACAGGCCCGGGTCGCCAGAATCTCGGAAACGAAGCCGTGCGGAAGAAGGTGCCGGGAACTGTTCCATACCACATTTTCCGTTCCTCCCCACTCCTCGAACGCAAAGCGCCGGACAAGCTGGGCGGCCCGTTTCATGATTTTTCCGCCTCCCTGATTTTCCGCAGGGACTCCCGGCAGCCCCGATAATAGTTCCAGCGCTGGATGAAACGGTAGACCGGAGAAGAGAAAAGAGCGGAAAAGTGCCGGTGCCGGAACAGGTAAACATAGTCGCGCATGACCTCAGCCGCAAAGCGGCGGAGGAATGTCGCAAAGGAAATGGAATCGCCGTAAATGTATGGATGGTCGAGCCCTTCCATGTAGTAGCGGCGGCTCATCCCGGCCAAGTTGTAGTTGTGCGAATGCTCGGTAACGGCGGACGGTTCGTAGACGATCCGGAGCCCCTGTTTTCGGAGCCGGTAGGTCAGGTCGATGTCCTCGGAACAGTAGAGATTTTCGTTGAAGGGATTCTCCTGAAGCGTCTGGAGGCGGATCGCGGACGAGGCCAAGGAAAAGAAGTGACGCCAAGTCGCGGCGATCCTGCCGTCGCCGAAAGCGCGTTCATAGTCCTTGCGGACCAAGGCCTGAGCCTCCGGACGGCAGATCTGTTGTCCGTAGACGGCGCCGACTCCGGGGTCCGCGAGGGGTGCGGTCAGGCGTTCCAGATAATCGAGGGATTGAGGAATCGCATCGGAATTGTTGAAGACGACGATCCCGCCGGACGCGTGTTTTACGGCGAAATTGAGGACCTTTCCGGGAACATAGGGAACGGGTGCGCCGGTGATCCGCTTGACTTGAGGGAAGGAGGCGATGATCTCGGCGGTGCCGTCCGTGGAGGAATCGTCCAGGCTCAGGAGCTCTACATCCGGAACGGTCTGGCGGGTCAGCATGTCCAGGGTCTTCCCGATGAAATCCCTGTCGTTGTGAGAACGGATGACCACGCTGATGCGCGGACGGACGTCAGCCATTGATGGCTCCTATGGCGGCATCGACCGAATCGAATATCTCGAAAATCTTGTAGGCCTTCGTGATGTTGAAAACGATCCGGGGCTTGGGCTGGAGGCAGGCCAGCACGAGACGGCCGCCCTCGTCGGACAGTTTCTGCAAAATGAAAACCATGGCGCCCAGCCCGGTGCTGTCGACATATTCCATCCCTCCGAGGTTCAGAACGATCTTATCGTGGGCCGCAAGGGCGCTGTTCATGTGGCGCTTGAACTGGTCGGCACAGTCTGCCGTCAGCCGGCCCGCGATCGAGACAACCAGAATATTTCCGTTTTCTTTCTCTGTAATTTCCATACCCGATACCTTTCCCTGTTTATATTTTTATAACTGATCTTGCATGTTGAAGCCGTGCCGCAAGAAAGGCCCGTTCGGGAGAAGTCAGAGCAACCGGCCAGATGACTGCCAGATAGAACAAGAATGCAATCAGGCCGGCTGCACTCAATCCCCAGAGTGTTCCCACGATCCCCGGCGTATAGCAGTGCAGGAGAAAAAGACCGCTCGCGGGAAGCGCCGCAGCCAATAGGGGTACAACATACACTCGAAACAGCAAGATAGCAATTTTTTGTTTTAAAAAAATGCAAAGATATGGCAAAACGACCGCCAATCCGAGGAAAATATTGGGGATCATCGTCCCCCAGACCACTCCGATCAGGCCGTATTTGTAAACCAGCGCGACACTGAGGCCCAGGTTGAGAACGGCGTCCGCCCCCTGGACCGCCGCCAGGAAACGGTGCCGTCCGGACATCATCAGGAAACGGTAGGCGACACTCCGGAACGCCACGAAGACATAGGTGGAAATCAGCAGAAGACGGCAGACCCGGTTCACCTGAGGATCACGGACATTGAAAAGCACGGACATCGCCTCCGGGGTCAGCACATACGCGAAAACCACGGCGGGCGTCACGATGAGGCACGAAATCCGCATCGCCTGAAAAATGACGTTCCGGAGTTCCGGAAGATGTTCCTCCTTATGAAGCGAAGCGGCGATCGGGGAGATGTTTTCCTGATACTGCGTGGTCATGTTCTGTGTCAGTTCGGGCAGACGGCTCCCCACCTGGTAGGTGCCGACGTCCCCCAGCCCGGTGAAAATGCCGAGAATCAGGCGCGACGTCTTGGAGATCACCAGATTCGCAATCGAGACGATGTAAATGAAAAAGCTGAAGTCCGCCAGTTTCCAGAGCGTCTGGAAAGAAATCCGCGGACGGAGCCGGAGCGAACGGATCTGGCGGTGCGAAAGAACCAGCAGTCCTGCGCTGGAGATGAAATTGAGTGTGACCGTGTAAACGGCGAGCGCCATCAGGTTCCCGCCGGCGAACAGAAGAAGGCCGATCCCGCAGAGTTCCAGAAGCCGGACGGCGATGTAAATGTAGTTGCGCAGATAAATCAGATTGAGCCCCACCAGGATTTCCGCGAACATCCCCAGCGGGAACGTCGCCGCGGTTCCGATCCCGAAGACCAGCAGGACCAGCCGGCAGTAATGCAGCTGCTCCGGGTCCGTAACCCCGGTCAGCACGCTCAGATAAATGCTTCCGATCCAGGTTCCCGCCAGGATCAGGACCGACATCGCCGCGTGTATGCCCAGAATCGCCGAAATGATCCGGTTGTATTCGCGGGGATCGGTCTCGTACAGCTTCCGGGCCGTGTACTTCTGGGCGGCCTTGCCGAACCCGAAGTCCAACAGAAGCGCATAGACGAAAATCGACCACAGGAGCGCCCAGTAGCCGTAATATTCCCTGCCGAGAAAATGGTACAGCCAGCGGGTCAGGAGGATGCCTTCCAGCAGACGGAGAAAAACCAGAAAATAATTGGTGACGGTATTTTTGAAGACGCGTGTATCCCGGCTCATGAATTCTTCTCCGCCCGGAGCTGCTGAATCCGCTCCCTCATCAGATCAAAATAATCCGCAACCTCTTCCGGCTGTTTGACAGCGGATGTGGAAAGGATCACCGCCGTGGAATCCCTGTCCTCCGGCAGAAAGCCGTGCATTCCGGGAAGCGGCTTTGCGCTCATGTCGGACGGAACGATCTGGACACCCGGATTCAGCAGGAAAATCTCGTCGCCGTATTTGTGATCCTTGAAATCGATCCCGTACCGTTTCTTCTCCTCCCCGGAAACATAATGGCCCGGAAACGTTTCCGAATTGACCGCGCCCAGGATTTTTTCCTTCGCGCCCGGCCGGAGGAACCACACGCGGAACAGGGTGGAATCGTAGCAGGCAACATAATCGCGGCCGAACTCAAGGCCGAGCGACTCCACGGTTTTCTTCATGTCGACCGTTCCCGCCAGCGGCGTCATCCCGTGGTCGGAAATGATCGTGAAGGAAAAGTCCTGTCCGCCGCGCCGGAGCGTGTCGAGCATTCTCCGGATGTGCTCTTCATAGAAGTCGAGCTTCTTCCGGATTGCGCCGGGGTTCAGGACCTGGAAATGGAGGAGTCCATCCAGTTCCGCCGCATATATAAAATAAAATTCCGTATTTCCTTCGGCAAGAAGGTCTTCCGCTATGGAAAAATTCTCCGCATCCTTTTTCCGCCAGTCGGCGACATGATACCGGAGCCCCGACTCGGCAAGGAGGTCCGCCAGATTCCGGAACGGAGCCAGGCCGCCGGGCAGGAAGAGATCTTTCTTCTCGCAGTAATTGAAGTATTTCAGACGGTCGAAAGGCATCTGGTAAAGCTGGAAATACCCGGTATAACGCTTCAGGACACGGAAAATCCGGGAAATCCAGCCGCGTACGCGGCCGCGGTTCCAGGGCGCCTTCGGATGGTTCGAAAAAGGAATCAGGCTGAAAATTCTGAACGGCGAATTCTTCCGATCGTAATAGAAGAAACTGAGGTGCCCGTGTTCCTGGGGATAGCGTCCACTGAGAATGGTCGGGATGGCCGTGGACGAATACCCGAACTGCATCCGGACGGGATAGCGGCAGGGAAATTCCCCGGACAGAAAATCGAAACGGTTGACAATCTCCCACCCCAGAGCGTCGATAAACAGAAACACTTCCACTTTCTTCGCTTTCATTGCGGATTCCTTTTCCCCCGGAGTTGACGGATGATTTTGAGAAAACGTGTTTTCAAACGGCGCAGAAGCGGACGCGGTCCGGAATACCGGTCCAGCGCAGCGGCAATTCCTTTTTTATGGAAAGTACGGAAAAAATCGCTCCGGTCGGGATGCAGAATCCCCGGATGATGCAAATAATGCTGGTCGATCACGGAAAATTCGCAAACCTTGAAGTCAAGTTCCCCCGCGGCTTCTTCCAGAAGCGCCTCCCCCTTCGGCGAATTGACCAGCAGCGTGGAGACCCCGGTATTGTCCCGCCATGCGGGATCGAGGACTTCGGCACGCCAGGCGTCCCCCATCGTAAGATCGGATTCACGGCCGAGGGTTTTCGCATAGGGACATGTATAGCACTCCGGACGGGAAATCCCGCCGGAAAGGAACATCCGGAAATAAGGATCCTCCGTCAGGGTCCTGGAATAAACGGTCCCGTTTTCAAATTCGACGCGGAGGCGCATGGGCGCCCAGCCTTCCGATTTGTCACGGAAATTCAGGCTCTTCACCGGCGATGAGAAACGCCGTTCGAGGCTCTTCCGGTATTCGGTAAAGACCAGCGGGGACGGGACTCCATGACAGATGAAATCCACCGTGAAAAGGTTTTCGTCATCCGCGCCGAGGAACCCGTAAAGTCCGGCGACCTGGCACGGCGCGCCGGAGAACAGGACCGGACGCCCGGCTTCCAAAAACGACTTCACGTCACGGTATGCACGCTCGTTCCGGCTCTGGACGTATTTGGAAAGACAGAATTCATCCCGCGCCTCCGGCGTTTCCGCCGTCGTCAGCTCCGCCCGGAAATCCGGATCGAACCGGACTCCGGCCACCGCCCCGCCCCGCCGGAGAACCGCCCCGGAGAAAGCCCGGAAAATCCCGCCGGAAGCGCTGCCGAGGCGGAGCGCCCGATCCGACATCCTCGCGGCATAAAACAGGGGAGCGGTCCGTCCGCCGACATGGAAAGAAGTTTTTGAATAAGGACATGTCTTCCGGCAGGCCCCGCAATTCACACAGGCGGAAAAATCAATCGAAGGACGGTCGAAGCCGTCGGGATCGGCATGCATGGAAATGCAGTCCCGGGGACAGACCTGAATACAGGCGCCGCAGCCGGAACAGGAATCTCCTGAATTGATAAAATACAAAGAATCTGTCATAAAAAAACATCATATATAGTATTTACTCAGCATTACAGAGTGATTTACAATATCCCTTTTTTACCGGGAATTCAAGTAAAAACGAATTAATTCATTGGAATTTTAAAAGAATGATGATATTGTATGTTTATCTTTAGTTTCAGGCAAATATATTTTGTGCTTTTCCCGGACAAAATATGGATGGGGATGTTCTATGTCGGAGGGTATGGAAACGCTTCACTCAACGGAAAGGCTTTTTGAATTTCATGAAAAAACTTATCAAGTATCTTGTAATACTTTCACTCGTTTTTACATCTCTCGGTGTGTTGATCGTCTTCCTCTGGCAAGCCTTTGAAAAAAAAGATATTGCGGATTCCCTGTATAATGCGGAAAATTTTTTCAAGGAAAAAAAATATACGGAGGCCAAGCTGTCGATTCAGGAGGTGCTGAGCCGGGACAACCTGAATGAAAAAGCCCTGCGCCTCAGCGCGGAGATTCTGGAAAAAGAGTTCAATTTCCCGGTGGCCGCCCTTCTCTGGAAACGCCTGATCGCCCTGAACCCGCTGGATGATTCGCTGGGCTTCCGCTACGTGTCCGCGCTGAATTCCGCCCGGAATTTCCGGGAAACCGCCCTCTTCCTGGAAAAACGCCGGAAAGCCGGGAACCTGACCGCCCCGGAAATCCTGGAACTGAGCCGGGCCGAACTCGAAATGGGAAATTTCAAGGCGGCAAAGCATTTGTGGGAAGAACTGGACAAGGGGCTTGTCAACCAGGATGACTACAGTCTGCTGTCGGCGGACCTCCTGCTGGTGGAAAACAACCGGGAGGAAGCCAGGAAAACATACGAATGGCTCGCCCGGAAATCGGAAAAGACCCTTGTGCGGTTCAGCGCGCTGCTGCGTCTGTCCAGCTATGTGACCGGCCCCGAACGGGAAAAGTTCCTCAAGGAAGCCGCCGTCACATTCCCGCTGGTCGGAAACGCGGTTCTTGCCGATTACTACCTGGCGCTGGGCCGTTTTCCGGAAGTGGTGACACTGCTTGAGAAAGTGCCGAATACCGAACGCAATTTTCTCCAGGTGCGCCAGCTGGGCGAGACCTATGCCGCCCTTCAGCAGGCCGAAAAAATCAATGCCCTCGTCAAAGTCGTCCCCACCAATCTCCGGGACGGGGTTGTCCTGAAATACTACCTGGAAGCGCTCTCCGCCTTCCTCAATCAAAAATATGAAAAGACCCTCCAACTGCTGGAAAGCTGTCCGGACTTTTCGGACCGTCCGCTCTTCAATTTCCTTCAGCTCGAATCCGGAGCCATCCTGAATCTGCCGCCCGCCGGACTGGTCGGAAACGCCCGGAAACTCATGGACAGCGGGGAGAGCAACGCCTCCAAACGGGTCATTGCAATCCTGCTGCCCCTTCTCCAGCGTTATTATGAAGCCAAACGCTACAACGACGGCATCCTTCTGGGAGGATACCTCTATTCCCTGAATGAAAAACTTCCCGCCGTGGACGATCTCCTGCTCCTCTGCTATCTCCGGGAAGGCAAACTGGACCCGCAATTCACGGAGGTGACCCAGAAAATACTCGCCCGCAGCCCGGCCGACAAAAATGCGCTCCTTGCGGCCACGATTCAGGCGGTGGCGGCCAACCGTCCGGACGAAGCCAAACGGCTCTCCCTGGAACTTCTGAAAGCGGACCCGAAGTCCATGTTCGCATTGTCGCTTCTGGCCGGATTCGAGGAACAGTCCAAAAATCTTCCGGCCGCGGAAAAATATCTGCGTCAGGAGCTGGCAGCCAATCCGGAGGAGCCGGAAGCGGCGGACCGTCTTTTCATATTCCTCATGCGGAACAAGCCCGATGCGGTCAATGAATTCGCCGACCAGTACGCCGCCGACGGAAAACCCGCCAAGAAAGCCAGGGCGTTCCTTTACAAGGCATTCGCCGCCATCACAGCCAATGACAGGCCCAAGGCATACGGCCTGTTTCAGGAGGCGTTGAAGAACGACAAAAAAATCCTGACCGTTTATCTGAATCTGGCCGCCCTTGCCAAAACGTCTTCCGAAAAGGAAAAGTATCTTCTGGAAGGAAAACGCGAATTCCCCGAAAACAGGATGGTCCTTCTGCAGCTGGCTTCCATGTATGCGACCGACAAGGAAGATGCGAAAGCCGCCGAACTCTACGAAAAGCTGCTGAAACTGGAGCCGAACAACCTGTTGATCCTGATCAATTACTCGGAAGTCCTTGCGTCGCTCGGACAACAGGAACGGGCCATGATGCTGGCGGTTCAGGCGAAAACGCTGTTCCCGAAAGACCCGCGCGTCCAGGAATGTTATGCGATGCGCGAATTTGAACAGAAAAATTATCCCCAGGCCATTCTGGAACTGGAAACGCTTCTGAAACTGAAACACAGCAATCCGAGAATCATCGACACCCTTGTGAACGCCCTGATCGAAGAGGGATGCCGTCCCGGGAAAGAACCGCAGCAGGCGAAGCGGTGTTTCCAGCGGGCACTGGAACTCAAACCGGATTCCCTGAAAGCCCGGGAAGAACTCCGGAAACTGGTGGAGGAGGAGGGCCCCCGGAAATGATCGCGTTTTTCAGGCATTTCCAGAAGATGCTGAAAACGGTTCCGGAACTATGCGGATGCTTCCTTCTTATTTCAGGCATCGGATTGTACAAGGCGATCGACATCGGCATGGAAATGAACTTCTTCATGCTCTGGCTGCTGGGAGTTTCTCTCGGCTGGTACATCCTCTGGAACATTGAGAAAAAGCCGCAGCCGAAAGCCCTGGACGAAGCAGGAGCCTGGTTCCTTCTGGCCGGCGCTTTCGTTTTCTATTTTTTCGGGATGCCGCACAGTTGGTCCCTGCTGTTCAGCGCCGCCAGTTTTTTCATGATCTCGGGCTCGATCCTGATCAGCCTGAAACTGCTCTGCCCTGTCTTTATTTTACTGGTCCTGACTCCGGAACAGGCGTTCTTCAACGTATTTTTCAGCTATCCCCTGCGGGTCATGTCCGCCGGACTTTCCGCTTTTCTCCTGAAAGCGGGAGGAATTCACACCGTCTGGAAGGATACGGAAATCTTCATGGACGGAACGGCCATCAGCATTACCGCCGCATGCAGCGGGATTGAACAGCTGGAAGTGATGCTTCTGCTGGGGTTTTTCCTGGTGCTGGCGATGCAGAAGACTTTCAGCGCGCAGGTCCTGCACTATCTGCTGATCCTTCCGGCGCTGCTCTCGGCCAATGTTCTGCGCCTGACCACCACCCTGCTGCTCTACCGGGTCATCGGAGATCATGTTTTCGATCCATATCTTCACACCTTCCTCGGCTGGATCATGGTTCTGGTCTCATTTCTGCTGCTCTTTGCCGGAGGTCTGATCTTTGAAGCTCCGGCCGCGCCACCCTCCGCAAAAAAGGAGAAACGGGCATGATCTTCAAAATACTCAAACCCCTGACAATCCTCCTCAGCATGCTGCCGCTGGGACCGGAAATTCTTCGCCTGATTCCCGTGTGGAAAAACTCTCCGATGGACCGTTATGACTTCCTTTATCTTGTGACCGGCGCCGTTCTTCTGCTGTTTCTGCTTCTGCTGCACGCCGGGAAGGAGGCGGACAAGAGAGACTACAAGGCGATTCCGTTTCTTCTGGGCAGCTTCGCGGTCTTCTCCTATGGAATATACGCTTCCCTGAACCTGTTTTATTTCTGCGGAGTGGTGGGATTCTCTTTCTGCCTGGTCTGGCTGTTTTACGGCTGGCGCCTGTTCTGGCGGATTCTTCCGGCGGGGGGGCTGCTCATTCTATCGATTCCGACGAGCGCCATTGCCATGTTTCCTCCCATGATCTGGAACTGGGTCATTCTCAAGTGCTGCTTCGGAAGTCTGCTGCTGCTGTTCGCCGTCACGGCGGAGTTTCTGAACCTTTGCCCGAACTGGCGGCACGGGATTTTTTACATAACGCTGATTGCGTTTCTCAACCTTTCCCTGGCTGACAATCACCAGCTCCCTTCCGGGGAAACCATGTATCTGAATACAAATCGGATGAACTTTCAGGATTACATCGGCTCGAAACAGGAACTGAGCGATTTCGATAAGCGTTTCTTTGCCGGCAACAGGAGGACGGAACGCACTGTTTTTTTCGCCAAAAACGGGGATTTCATCTCGCTGTTGAGTTTTGACAGCGGCAGCTCCGTCCACAATCTTCATCCGCCGTCGGTCTGTCTTCTGTCCGCGGGCTGGGAGCTGGAAAAAGTGATTCCCAGGAGGACCGTGGTAAACGGACGCTATTTTGCATTTGAAGAAATCCTGGCCGTTTCCGGAGGGAAACGATTCCTCTTTTACGCGTGGTACTCCAACGATGAAATTTCGACCGGCAGTTATCTGCGTTTCAGAAGTCTTTGGCATCCCAGCGACACCTGGCGGGTCTACCAGGTGATGACGCCAATTCTCACAACCAGGGAAGCCGCGGAAAAAATACTGAACAACTTTGTTTCCGCCATGAGCAAAAATAGCGGCGGAAAGCATTTAAAAAGGAAGAAACCGGATGGAAAAACTGATTAAGGTGCTGGCTGTCGATGATGAAAAATTCAATTTGCTTTTGCTGAAATCCTGTCTGAAGGGTGAAAAATACGAACTGACCACCTGCGCAAATGCACTGGAAACGCTCAACGAATTCAAAAAAAAGGAATTCGATGTCATCCTTCTGGACATCCTCATGGCGGGGATCAACGGCTTTGAGGCGCGCAAACTGATCCGCGAAATCAACAAGGAGGTGCCGATCATCTTCCTGACCTCCATGGTGGATGACATCAACAGCACCCTTCTCAACCAGCTGGCCGACGATCAGTACAGCTATTACATGAACAAGTCGTTCAACAAAACGACGCTCATGAAGAAAATCGACCAGGCGGTTTCCGTCTACCGCGAATTTCACGCGACCAACCTGTATTACCAGCAGCTGGAAGACAACCTGACCCTCGCCGGAGATGTTCAGAAAATCCTGCTCCCCGGCTGGTGCTCCCTTTCCAGCCAGATGCTCATTTCCTATCTCTACACGCCGGCCATGAAAGTCAGCGGAGACATGCTGGAGCTGGTCCGCCTGGACGAAAACCGGACCCTGTTTTTCATCGGAGACATCGCGGGACACGGCGTTCAGGCGGCTCTCTACATGAGCGCGGTCCAGTCGTTCCTGAAAGCGCTTCTGTTCATGGGGGCCGGCACCGTGGCGCCCCACACCATCCTGAACGGGATCGAAAACTTTTTCCGGAACGACCTGGGCAGCAAGAACTACATGACCTGCACCGTGGCGATCTTCGACTTCCAGAAGAACCATCTTTCCTTCCAGAGCGCGGGCCATCCCAACACGATCTGCTGTTTCCCGGACAAGGGAGAAGCCCGGTTCATCGATCTGAAAAACATAGGGGGGCTTCCGGTCGGCCTGGCGAGGGAAAACCATTACAAGCAGGAAGACACGGTGGAGTACGATTTCCAGGACAACAGCATTTTCGTGATTTACACGGACGGAATCCTGGACCTGAACAACAGTTCCGGAGACTCGGTCGACAATGAAACGTTCCTCTCGCTCCTGGGGCCGCTCTCCGTGGAATCGGACGTGGTGTCGATCCCGTTCCGGATACGCCATGCGCTGGAACAGATCGGGTATGACATCGTTTCGGACGACATCTGCATCGCGGCCATCCAGAAGCAGGTCAAACAGAGCCGTGAAATGCAGCTGGTCATCGCCGCCGACACGGCGGAAGTCACCCCGTGCGTCGTGGCTTTCTCCAAATTCGTGGCGGAGCTCTTCCATTCCGAACTCGCCACCAGGGTGGAAATGCTTCTCAGCGAGTTCCTCAACAACGTCATTGTCCACGGGCTCGAATCGCGCCGCCACACCCACACGGACATCTTCATCCGTCTGACCGCCCTGAACGACGGAGTCCGCATCCGGGTCATGGACAGGGGAAAGGAATGGCAATGCAGCCCGGCTGTTTACTCGTCCTCAGAGGAACTCCTGGAACGCCAGAACGCGGAACGCGCCACCTCCGGACGCGGGATCCCCATCATCCACAGCATCGCCTCCTCCATCACCCGGAATCACTATTTCGGATTGAATGAAACGATCTTCCTCGTCAAAAACAAAGAGAAATGAAAACCTTTTTCACCCGGAATCACTTTGGAAGGTTGATTTTTCAGGACGGAAAGATATATTATAGAGATGAAGGGTTTCCTTCCTGTTTCTTCGACCATGACACGGAATTTTCAAGCAATCTGTTTCCGGAGGCTGTAATGAAAGACCTGATCAGAGAGTATGTCAAACTCAACCTCGGCATCGACGACAATGAAACCTTTGAATTGCTGTATGAAAATTATCTGGAAACCGTTGCGGACTGCATCGGAAAAATAGAAAAAGCCCTGAACGAAAAAAATGCCGTTGAACTTCGGTATGCGGCCCATGCGCTCAAAGGCTGTTCGGCAAATATCGGGGCGGAAGACATCCGGCGTGCCAGCTACGACATCGAAATGGCTGCAAAAAATGAAAATCTGGAACTGTGCACAACTCCCTTTGAAGAAGTCAAAGGATTGCAAAAACGGTTGTGAACTTTTCCGCAATTTTAAAAATCCAAGAGTCATTATGGCAGATTCCCGCAACGAAGTTTCCCGTGTTGCTCCCGTTTCCGGAGACAAATCCAAAAAATCGGCGGTGGCCCTCAGCCAGACGCAGAGGGCGATCATTATCAACGCAATCAAAAGCAGAAGCAATAACCGCCGGATCTCGCAAGTCAACCTGAAACTGTTCTTCTGGCGCTTCACGATCAATTCGACCAAAGCGGTCAAGCGGTTCTGCGACGTTGTGATCTCTCTGGCGGCGCTGCTGATGCTGTCCCCCTTCTTCCTGATCCTCGGGATCGCCATCCGGATGGAATCCAGGGGCAGCGTGATTTACCGGCAGACACGGGTGGGAAAAGACGGCCGCCATTTCTCTTTCTACAAATTCCGTTCCATGTATTCCAACGCGGACCAGATCAAAAAACAGCTCATGGCTCAGAACGAGTCCGGGGACGGCGTCATCTTCAAAATGAAAAAAGATCCCCGCATCACCCGGATCGGGCGGTTTATCCGCAAATTCAGCATCGACGAACTGCCGCAGCTTTTCAATGTCATCATCGGCGATATGAGCCTGGTCGGTCCCCGTCCGCCCACCCCGGACGAAGTGGCCCATTATACGCTGGAGGAACGGAAGCGTCTTCATGTGCTTCCGGGGATCACCTGTACCTGGCAGGTCTCCGGACGGAGCGACATCCCCTTCAAAAAACAGGTCGAACTGGATAAAAAATACATCAGCAGCCAAAGCCTCTGGAGCGATTTCGTCATCCTCCTGAAAACGATTCCGGCTGTATTCACCGGACGGGGGGCCTACTGACATGAAAGCATTCATCAACTGTCATCACGACAATATGGACTGGGTGGAGCAGTTTCTCCCCGGGGAAAACCCTTATCTCCTCCCGGTCGTGAACAAACCCCTCATCGAATACTGGCTCGACTTCTGTTCCATGATCGGGATCACCGACATCATGGTCATCGATTCCGAATACGACGTGCGCCTGGAAATCTTCCTTGGCACCGGAACGAAGTGGAATCTGAAGGTCCAGTATCTCGGAGACAACACCAATTCCGAGTGCGCCCCGTTTCTTCTCCATCACAGGGCTTTTCTCGAGGACGGCCATCCGGTCATGGTTTTCAACGGACTTTTCTTTCAGCACTACAACCGCAATTCGCTCCCGGATCTGGATGTGCTCCTCCAGCCGGGCACCCCGCCCATTCTTTCCGGGGACGGAATGATGGTCTTCGCCGCCGGGGAGCTCCGGCGGATCGAAGAGTGCCGGATCACACAGCTTTCCAGCATCCGCCATTACTACCACCTGAACCAGTTCATCCTTCAGGAGGAGTGCGACCATTACGTCATTCCGGGATACAAGATCGAGAACGGCATCTACACCGGCATGAACAACGTGATCCCGCCGAATTGCACGATTCATCCGCCGGCAGTCCTCGGCAACAACGTCAGCCTGGGCACGAAATGCGTCCTCACGGGAGGAGCGCTCCTCGGGGAGAACGTGATCGTGGACAGCCGTTCCGTCATCGGGGAAAGCGTGATCATGCCCAACACCTACATCGGGTCGGACCTCGAGTTCATCGGAAAGATCGTCTCGCACAATTCCGTGATCGATCCGGAAACGGACACCGTCGTCAATCTCCTGGACGCACAGCTGGCCGGCGAACTGGTCCTTTCCGGACGGCGCCAGCACAGTTTCGGACGTTTCTGCGGCTGGCTCTGCACGGTATTCATGCTCCTTTTCATGCTCGGTCCCTATTTTTTCTTCCTGATCCTGGGCGTGCGGTCGGCCGGAAAAAAGAAAATCTTCTCCTGCGGCAAAAAGCCGCTCTCCCGCTCCACCTCGTATCACTTTTATCCGGAATGCGTCGACCTGCCGGTTTACCGTTATTTCAAAGCCCTTTCCCTGGACAAGGTTCCGATGCTGTTTCAGGTCCTGCGCTGGAAGATGCGCCTCGTCGGAGATTACCCCTATGACGCCGAAGAGCCCGGGACCGAGGATTTCATCCGCCGGAACTATCAGAACTATCAGCCCGGCGCCTTCTGGCTTTCCGAACTCCATCATACGGAAGAAAATTTCCTCTCCATTCTCATCGACGACCTTTACTTTGAACACAATCATTCTCTTTCGCTGGAATTCGCCACCATTGTCCGCTGCCTCATCGGAAGACTCCTTGGCAATCATGTCGATGCAAAATAACACTCCGGACTCCAAGCGTTTCACTCTCTGCGCAGATCCTTCCACGGAAGCCATGCTCACGGAAATCATGAAACAAGTGGCGGAGGATATCTCCCGGCTCCCCGCGGCGGGTTCCATCCGTTCAGTCCTTCTCGGCGGAGGATACGGCCGCGCCGAAGGCGGAGTCTTCCGGACCCCGGACGGAGCCGCGCACCTTTACAACGACATGGATTTTTTCGTCATTTCGCAGGACATTTCCGCCGCCCGCCGGAAACAGATCGACGCCGAACTCGAATCCGTCCGGCGGAAATGGGCTGAAAAACTCGGAATCGACGTGGATTTCAGCCGCGCCCGGACCCGGAAGTCCCTCCGCGACGTCTCCCGGACGCTGATGTATCAGGAACTTCAGGCGGGGCATAAAGTGGTCTTCGGCAGTTCCGACGCGTTCGCCCTGCTGCCGGAACCGGATTTTTCCGCCATTCCTTTTTCCGAAGGAGCCCGCCTCCTGATGAACCGCGGGGCCGGTCTGCTTCTGGCCTGGAACCGCCTCCGGGAAAAACAGGAACTCGACGGCGAAGACAATGATTTTGTCATCCGCAATATTTATAAAGCCGTCTTCGGATGCGGCGACGCAATGCTGATCCGGCGGAATCTTTACTGCGCCGGAGTCGAAGCCCGACTGAAATGTCTGGAATCCCTTCCGGAACTGCCGGAGGATCTTGCAAAGTATTACAGGGACGCCCTGGCCTTCAAATCGCTTCCATACCGCGAGAAACGCGAAAACCTTCTCGAGAAATGGAGCGCGGCCCGTTCCCTGTGGCTCCGGACGGTCGCGGCATTTTTTCTGGGCGGGACCGGCGAGAAAACAGACGCTTCCACGGTTTCGTCCGTTATCCTTTCCTCCCCGGTCGCCGAGGAAGGAACCCCCCTCCGGAATTTTCTCCTGAACGGAATTGCCTTCCGCCTCGGATGGAGGGAAATCCGCTGGCTCTCCCACCCGCGCAAGATGTTATTGGCACACCTTTACAATTTTTTGCTTGCAATTCCCGGAATGCAAGGATATATTAGTAACAGTACCGCCGCCATAGACCCATCCACATGGCTTCGAATATGGAACCGATTTAACTAAAAGCGTAGCCAGGAAATGGATAAATTCCCGAAAAACCCCGTAAACCATGTGGAAAACGATGGGAATGAACTGGTCCGAAAGGTCGATCCGAGAGTCCTGTTCCTGAGTCTGCGTGCCTATCTGCCGTATCTGCTTCTGGGTCTGGTCGGACTTCTCATTTTTCTGACTTTCCTTCTTATTTTCGTCACCCGGAATTCCATGACCAACTGGACGGCGGTGGCCAAGCTGTTCCACCAGACCCGCTCGGACAGAGTTCCGTCTTTCTACAAGCAGCTGGATTCCAAATCCATCGCGGAACTGGTCGGAACCCACGGAACCCTGCGGCGGGCGGCGCAGCGCCTCAACCTCAAACCGAGCGAAATCGCATCCCAGTTGAGCCTTGTCGTGGTCGAAACAGACAAAAACAAGCCCAACATCATCATGATCACCGCTCAAAACAACAAGCCGAAAATGGCGGCTGAAATCGCAAACGCCGTGGCGGAAGCCGGCGTCGAGGAGTACATCGAGCTGCAGAACAGCACCCTCAAGTCCATGCTGAACGAGCGCAAACGCCGCAAGGCGCAGCTGCTCACGGAAATCACCGCCCTCGAAACGGAAATCTCCACCTATACTTCCAAAACGACTTCCTTCCCGCCCGATGAAGAGGTGAAATATCTCAGAAGCGTCATTTCCGAACTGCTGCTCAAAGTTCAAAATGCACACACCAAAGCCTCGGAACTCAGGGTCAAAATCGAGGAAATCCAGAAAAATCTGAAGGTGGTCGATAAAGAAATCCAGTATATGCACAAGGTGCATGGAAACGACCAGTCCGAGCTGCACAAAATGAAAAAAGAACTGCTTCGTCTTCAGCAGCTTTATACTCCCAAAAACCCGAAAGTCATCAATTTCGCGGAGGAAGTCCAGAACCGGGAAAAACTGATCAGCAGCGCGCCGCAGACTCCGGATGAAATCATCTATTCCTTCAATCAGGTATACCTCTCGCTCCAGGAAAATCTGATTCTTACCACGATCGACCTCAAGGGGTGTCTTCAGAATATTGCGGATTACCAGGTCCAGCTGGACAAGGCGCGGGAGGAATCCATCCAGACTCTCAAACGAATGCCGGCCTATAACGAGCTTTCCCGCAAAATCGAATCGCTGAAAAACAGCATACGCCAGCTGGAAACCAGCATCAATGATCTGGATTTCCTCCTGAATTCCACCATCCCGGACCTTTCCATTCTGGAGGTTGCTGTCCCGCCGCGGGCTCCGAATCGGCGGAATATCTATCTGCTGGCGGTTTTTCTCTCCTTTTTCATCATCTGCGGTCTGGCGGTGGTAGTGCTGTTCTACGAAATTTTCTTCGGCAAAATCAAATCCGTCCAGGAAATGAAACTGATCACAAGCGGAGATATTCTGGGAGAAATCCCCTCTGAAACCCATCCGAAAATCGGCGAGCCCGCGGTACAGTCCGCCATGCTCGCCTCCTTCAATGCCCTGACAACGGCGCTGGAAGAGAAGAAAATGCTGTTCGTCGGCGAACTGGATGAGACCGACTGCTCTGAAAAAACAATGGGATACTGGCTTGAACATTTCGGCGTCACCGGAATCAAAACCTTCCGGCTGAAAATCGTTCCGTCCAAGCTTCGTGAAAAGTTTCATTTTCCAAACGCAAAAGAGCCTCAGCGCGCACCGTATGAGGAGGAACTCATCTGCATCGAAAAATTCGCCAACCGCGGAATTTTCGTCCACAGCGATGACCTGTTTCTCGCCCCCGCGGAGTGCAATCTTCTGCAAGCCGACCTTTCCTTGCTCGAGAACCACTACGACCTGCTCATTCTCGAACTGGCGGAGCCCTGTTCCAATTCAGGCCAGCTGTTCGCGCAAATCTCCTCCCTTGCGGATTACTCCGTCCTCTTCGCGCTTTTCAACCAGAGCCAAAAAGAAACGCTCCGTCAACTGATCCAGGGAAAATCGGAAGAATCGGAGAAAGAGAAAAAAATGGGGGTTATCCTGCTTGGCGTCACACCCCCGTATTGGAGGGCATGATCCATGGCGGGCAGATTTTCATCGATTCTTTCAGCCGTTTTTCTTTTGATTCTGGCGGCATCCTGTTCTTCCAACGTATCCGACTTTCCCGAAATTCCGGACATTGCGGAAATCGGGGAACGCGCACCGCTTTCCGAAGAGGCGCAGGAGCGTCAGCGCAGCGATCTCATTGCCCTGGGAAAGGAACCGTTCCCGCCTTATCTGATCAATTCCGGGGATATTTTCTGGCTCAAGGTATATGACCACCCGGATCTTGATATTCTGGACACGGTCGTAACGCCGGACGGCTATCTGGTGGTCGGACTGATCGGCCCGGTGAAAGTGGCCAATATAACGATTTCCGACGCCACCGCGAAAATCGAAAAACAGCTTCGGGAATACATCAAGGAGCCCAAAGTCTCCCTCTTTCCGCGCACCATCAACAGCCAGCTGGCGACCCTTGCCGGAAAAGTGCAGAAATCCGGGCGCTTCCCCGTCAATGCGGACATGCGGCTTGCCGACCTGGTATCCCTCGGGCAGGGATTCCCGAACAACATGGACGACGGCCGCCAGATGGAGCTGAGCGACCTGAACGCCTCGCTGCTCATCCGGAACGGAAAAGTCCTCCCGGTCGACTTCAACAAGGCCATGCAGGGGGACCCGCTGCACAACCTCCGCATCCATGGCGGAGATTATATCTGGATCGCCTCGCGGACCAACCGCCTTGTCAGCATCATGGGGGAAGTGTACGAACCCAAGTACGTCACCTGGTATGAGAATACAGGCATCCTGGAAGTCATCACCAGCGCCAGAGGCCTGAAAGACGAACATTCCTCCAATGTCATCGTCATCCGCGGCGGCATCGGCAATCCCACCATCTACCGGGTGGACCTGGATGGAATCCTCTCCGGCAAGAAGCCCAATCCGGGACTCAAGCCCGGCGATATCGTCTATGTTCCAAAGGATGGGCTTTCCGAATACAACGTATTCATCAAGAAGCTCCTCCCGACCGGACAGTTGATCAACCTCATCATCTCCCCGGGGAGTTTCCTCCTGGGCTACTGATTTATGGAATTGAAATTCCTTATCTTTTTCGCGGTCCTTCTCGTGGGAGTTCCCATCGGGATTTTTCTGGCTTACTTCAGCCGCTTCGTGGAAAAATGCTGTTTTATCGGATTGCTTTCTCTGAGCGTGATCGTCGACGCTTTTTCCATCAATTTCTTTTCCAACGAGTTTTACCGCGGTTCCGTACGGGGAATGGAAATCACGCTGGTGGACTTGGTCGCGTTAGTCCTGGCCGTGGTCATGCTCCTCAAAAACGGAAAACTCCAGTTGAATATTCCCGGAATATGGTTCTTCCTGATCTATTTCACATTGAGCGCAATCTCGGTCGTCAACGCGGAAAATGGCCTTTTTTCCTTTCTGGAACTCTGGAAGATGTACAGGATGCTGATTTATTTCATCGTCATCTTCAACTACCTGGAATGGCGCAAGGACTTCGAGCTTCTGATCTATTCTTTCGCAGGGGTCGCCTACATGACTTTTGCCGTCGTTCTCTTCCAGAAATACGCATTGAAGATCTATCAGCCGCGGGGAACTTTTCCGCACCAGAACAGCATGGCGGTCTACATGGAACTGACCGGTCCGTTCCTCCTCGCCCTCTGGCTGAACACCCGGATGGCCTCTTGGAAAACCTGGATCATCGCTTCGACTTTTTTCGCAATGACCGGTTCGGCAATCCTCACCCTCTCCCGTGCCGCAATGTTGTTTTATCCGTTCGGCTGCGTCATTGTCGCGCTGATTTCGCTCCGTTACGGGCAATGGGAACGAAAACTGAAAGTCCTCCTCGCCCTCGGCTTGCTGGGAGTGTTGGGACTGTTCTTCATCCTCCCCCGCATTCTGAGCCGTCTGGAAACCGCGCCGGAAGCCTCCACAACCACCCGGGTCAATCTGGCCATCGCCGCGGTGAACATGGCCAATGACAAGTTCTGGGGAGTGGGAATCAACAACTGGGGAATCAAGATCAATCCGCCTTACAACTACAGCGAACACCGTACCACCAAGCGTTATACCGACGAGTTCAAGGACGGGATCGTCGAGACCATTTATCTGCTCGTGGCCGCCGAATGCGGATGGATCGGGTTCACCGCCCTCCTGCTCTGGCTGTTCTGTTACCTGTGGTATGCCTTCCGCCTGATGGTGACGTATGCACGGACGAATATTTTTTCTCTTCCCCTGGGCCTGTTCGCGGGCCTCTCGGCCATTTATGTACATTCCACGCTGGAGTGGATGCTGAAACAGACATCCAACTTCTACCAGTTGATGCTTATGTTCGGGATTCTGGCGGTATTGTGGTACTGGCACTCCCAAAAAGAAACAAAAAAATTCTTGCAGGAAAATATTTTTTTTCGATGAGATTCCGGCCGGTTCTCAAACCGGCTTTTTCCGGGGGAGCCAGCGGATCACCTGCTGGATTTTCCGGTCCCAGTAGCTCCATTCATGCATGCCGGGCTCCTCGTCATACGTGAACTCCACCCCCAGCGACTCGAGGTGGGCTTTGAACCGGAGATTCTCCGGATAAAGGAAGTCTTCCGTCCCGCAAGTCTGAAACAGTTTCGGAAGAGGACGTTTCTCCTTCACGCAGCGGGCCGACTGCGCATACAGGTCGTTGATCGAACCCGATATTCCGGAAAGTTCCCCGAAGATGTTGCGGAACTCCTCTCCCCGGTCCGGCATGGAGGAGGCCAGATGTTCGGGGGAAAAAGCGCCGGAAAGGCTGGCGGCCGCGGCAAAACGTTCCGGATAATTGAAGGCGAGCTTGAACGCGCCGTATCCGCCCATGGAAAGCCCGGCCACATAGGTATCTTCCGGACGGGTCGAAAAGCGGAAGAACGACTGCATCGCCTGCGGGAGCTCCTCGCTGACATAGGTCCAGAACTTCTGTCCGTGCACCATGTCCGTGTAGTAGCTGCGCTGTGCGTCGGGCATGATCAGCGCCAGTCCGTACTGGGCGGCGTACCGCTCCACGGAGGTGCGGCGGATCCAGATGGTCTCGTCGTCGGACAGGCCGTGGAGAAGATACATCACCGGGGCATCTTCGGAACGCCCGACGCCTTTCAGTCCGATCTGGTTCAATGTGGGCTGGGGCAGGACCACATTGACCGACACGCACGTGCCAAGAGATTCCGAAAAAAATCTGCATTCGAAAAAAGCCATTTCACTCTTCCCTTCGTCCGTTGAATATGAAAATCGGATTAATATGACGCCAAAAGCGTATTTTTACAAACTATTTTTGAGTTTTTGACTTGCCCTTGCGGAAAAACGGGGTACGTTACCGGATATTCAAAAAAAATACGGAGGTTTTTCATGCGTTCTCTTATTTCCGCGTTTCTGCTTTTGCTTCTTTTTTCATCGATGAGCGTCCCGGCGCAGGTGGTTGTGCGCGGGGAAGGAAAGGAGGGCAACCCCACGCTCCTGTTCAAGGGGATCAGCGGGGACCGGGCGCTGTCCGCCAAGGTGCAGTCCGATCTTCAGAAATGCGGCTGGTTTTCGGTCGTGTCCGGCGGGAAGAGCGACTTCATCATCGGGGGAAAGCAATCGAGTTCCACGCTCACGCTGGAGGTCGAGAACGGGGCCGGTGTTCCGATGTATTCGGTTTCCGCCACGAATCCGGACATGGAGAAGCTGGCTCACACGGCGGTGGACGCCGTTCTTAAAAAGGAATTCGGAATCGAGGGAATCTGCCGCACGAAAATCCTTTTTTCCGCGGAAACCGGCAACCATCAGAGGGAAATCTATATCTGCGATTTCGACGGAAGCAATGTCCGCCGCCTGACCGCAAACGCAACCTTGTCGATCGAACCTTCCTGGCATCCGGACGGCCAGTCCATCATCTACAACCAGTATCTGTTTTCCTCCACGCCCCTGGTGCAGTATGACATCGTCAACAACCGCAGCCGTTCCCTCTCCCACCAGAGGGGCATCAACGCGGGAAAAATCTCTCCCGACGGACGCAAACTCGCGCTTGTCATCACCACGAAAAACCAGCTGGACCTGTATGTGCGCGACATCAACGGCGGCTCCATGACGCGGCTCACCAACGACAACGCCGTGGAAGCAAGTCCGGCCTGGTCCCCGGACAGCTCCTCCATCTGCTATGTCTCCGACAAATCCGGCCGGCCGGCCCTGTACATCATCAGCGCCTCCGGCGGAACGCCCCGGAAAGTCTCCGGCGTCCTCGGCAGCGAATCGGTTTCGCCCGCCTGGTCCAAGGACAACAAGCTGGCTTATTCCGCCCGTCTGGGCGGATATACCCTGAAAGTCATCAACCTGGCCACGGCCATGGGATATCCCGCCCCGAAAAACAGTTCCAACTCAATCCTCGCGGACTCCTCCGCCCCGTCCGTCCCGGGCGAAAGTCCGTCCTGGTCGCCGGACAACCGCCACCTGGTCCTGTCCCACAAAGGAACGATCTATGTGGTGGACACCCGCACCAACAAGTCGCGCGTGCTCATCAGCGGGAAATCCAAATGCAGCGGCGCCAACTGGTCGCCGATCCTGTATTGAAAATGATTTCTCCACGGACGGATGTCTTCGCCTGGCTGGCCGGACTTGAATTCTTCGGGGTGAAGCTCGGTTTGCACCAGACGCGGGCGCTTTTTTCGGAACTGGGCTCTCCCGGGAAAGATTTGAAGTTCATCCATATCGCGGGGAGCAACGGCAAAGGTTCCACCGGCGCCTTCCTGGAAGCCGGGCTTCTCAACGCCGGATTCAAAACCGGGTTCTATTCCTCGCCCCACCTGATCGAGGTGAACGAACGGTTCCGCATCAACGGCGCCGTTCCGGATTCCGTCACGGTCGCCCGGGCGCTGGAGAAAGTCCGCACCGCCGCGGAAAAGCTCCTGGAAAAAGGATTCCGCGTCACCTACTTCGAAGCGACCACCGCGACCGCCGCGCTGCTGTTCGCGGAAGCGGGGGCAGACTTCGTGGTCTGGGAGACCGGCATGGGAGGGCGTCTGGACGCCACAAACATCGTCACGCCGCTGGCCAGCATCATCACCTCCCTCTCGCTGGAACACAAGGAATACCTCGGCGACACTCTCGCCAAGATCGCTTTCGAGAAGGCGGGGATCATCAAGCCGGGCGTGCCGGTCTTTGTCGGATGCACCATTCCCGATGAAGCCATGCGCGTTTTCGAAGCCCGGAGCCGGGAACTGGAGGCTCCCCTCGAACAGGCGGTCATGCCCGACGACGGACGCATCGTTTTCGAAGACGATGTTCCGTATCAGATTCTCTGGAACGGAACCGTCCGGCTGCCCCTGCCCGGCCGTTTCCAGCGGGCGAACGCGGCGCTGGCGCGGCTGGTCCTGCTGAACCTTGCCGCACGGTTCGGGTTCGATCCGCAGAAAGCGCTCGACGGCTTCCGGAAGACACACTGGCCCGCCCGGTTCCAGGTGTTTCCGCATGAAAAACTGCTTTTCGACGGCGCGCACAACCCGGAATGCGCCCGGGGACTGGCCGACGCGCTGCGGGAGGTCTATCCCGGTGAAAAGTTCGACTTCATCTACGGTTCCTTCGCCGACAAGGACACCCGGGCGTTTCTCAAGGAACTGATTCCGCTGGCCGCGTCCTTTCTGTTTGTCGGCGTGGAATCCGCCCGGAAAAGCCGTTCGCCGGAAGAACTCTGCACCCTGCTGCACGAACTTGCGCCGGAGATCCCCTGCTCCGCAACTTGCCTGAAAGACGCCCTTGCAAAACCCGTTCCGAACCGGAAAGTCCTCTGCGG
>MWCA01000009.1 GCA_002069785.1 Lentisphaerae bacterium ADurb.Bin242
ACTGGGCGTGGGGTTCGTTCTCCCGGACCCGCTGAAAAAGGGAGCCATCACGCTCAACGAATATGAATGGTGGAACGTCAAGAAAGAATACGCCACGGCGTTCGACGACCTGACAATCTACGACCGCTGCCTTTCTCCCGAGGAAATTCGTTCCGCCTATGAAAAAGTCGTCCCTCCAGTCAGGACCGCGGTCATCGAACCGCCCCGGGTCACGATTCCTCAAACCCGGCCGAAGATCACCCTTGACGGAAAGATCGATCCCGCCGAATGGGAAAACGCCTCTTCCATACCGGTCCGCCGTCAATCTCCGAATGACGGGAATCAGCCTGATTCCGCCGCAACCGCCTTCCTTCAGGCCGATTCCGACACGTTGTATGTCGCCATGCGCGCAAACCGTCCGGCGGCGAAAGCGGTCCGCACGGAACCGGACAGCGAATTGTGGCTGGAAGACAGTTTTGAAGTCCATTTTTACGGAAAGGACGGAAAACACCGTCAGGTCATCGTCTCCCCGCTGGGAACCGTTTACGACGCCCTGGACGGCCGGAAAGAATGGAATTCGGGCGTCAAGACCGCGGCGTTCCGCTCCCAAGACGGATGGAGCATGGAGCTTGCCCTGCCCCTGTCCTCCCTGGGAAAAGTCAATCCCGGCGATACTCTCCCGGCGAATTTTGCCTATACCGGACAGTCGAAACATCCCGTTTTCCATGCATGGGGAATGCTTCGCGCGCACGGGTCATACGGCGACAGGGAGCTTTGCGGAAAGGTCCGTTTCGGAACAGACCCGCTGGCGGTCGTTTTCGAGAATCGCGGCGACTTCAAAAACGGAGACATCCATTTTCGCGCGGACCTGAAAAACGGTACGGGCGTCACAAATTTTACGGTGAAGGATGAACAGGGAAAAATGATCTCCAGGGAACCGGTCGCCTCCGGAAAGCCGTTCCGGAAAACACTCCCTCCGGCCCGGTATATTTTTCAGCTGGAAACCCGCGCCCCGGACCATACGGTATTGTATTCGCTGGAGTTTCCGGAAACCGTCAGGGAGGTGCTGACGCTGGCCGTCGAATGCTATCCGTCGAAGAAACTCTTCAAAGTGCAGATTGAATTGCAGGATGCGAACTGCTCCGGGGGTACGGTCTCCCTGACAGACGGCTCCGGAAAGGAAATTCTCGCGGAAGTCCCGTTCAAAGTCGTCCGGAAACATGCGGAAGTCACTCTTCCCTTCCCCGCCGGAATGAAGGAAAACCGGCAATACCTGATCCGGGTCCGCCCCGACGGCATCCGCTTTCTCGCGGAGCAGAAAATCACGATTCCCGACCTGAAGGCGATCGCCTCGTATGCAAACAGGGATCATTCGATCCCATCCCCGTGGATACCTGTTGTCGCGGAAGGAAAAACCATCCGTGTTCTGGACCGTATCTACACCTTCGGAACCTCTCCGTTCCCCGCAAAGATCGTCTCCCGCGGACAGACGGTGCTGGAAGCTCCGCCGGAACTCCTGCTGAACGGGCAGAAGTTCGAATGGTCCGGATTTCAAATCACGCAGGCGGGACAGGAAAAGGCGGATATATGCGCGAAAGGACACGCCGGAACGGTCTCGCTCCAATGGAAAGGCGAACTCTGGTTTGACGGCATGTACAGCTTCTCCCTGGAACTGACGCCGTCGGCGCCTCTCGAAATCACTTCCCTGAACCTTCAATGGAACATGCCCTCTGCCGCCGCGCGGTACGTGATGAATCCCAATTATCAGAAATGGGAAAACGACTCGCTCCGGCTGCGCTGGACCCCGAAGGAGAACAGTTCCCTTTTATGGCTGACCGGCGTTGAAAACGGTCTCGCGTGGTGGTGCGAATCCGATGCCAATTTCGTAAACGCGCCCGATGAAAAACAGATCACGCTCCGGCGCACCGGAGATAAAGTCGATGTGAACATCGGAATCATCTCCCGGAAATGCCGTCTGGAACGGAAAGCCGCCTACACGATGATGTTTCAGGCGACGCCCCCCAAACATCCCCCGAAAGAGTGGCAGAATGTGAATAAAGGCTTCGGCCATCCCCGGACCAACCTCCATATCAACTATGAAAGCGGAACCAATCCGAGGGCCGCTTCCGCCATCGATTCCCTGACAACCATGCGTCCTTTCGACGACGCGGCGATGACGCGGTTCACCCGGAACCTGAAGGAAAAACGGAATGCGCGCCTGATGATCTACACCATGCCGGTGCACATCGCGACCAACCAGCCGGAATTCCTCTTTTTCGAGCGGGAATGGATGCTGACGCCGCCAACCACCTGGAGCGGATTCACGGACGGCGACGGCAAAGGGATCACCCTCTATCCTTTCTGTCCCGCGACCCCGGCCAGGGACCTGTATGCGGCCCGCACGGAAAAATTCTTCGCCGATCATCCCGATCTGGGCGGAATCTATTACGACATCTGCCATGTGACATCCTGCGACAACGCCCTTCACGGATGCGGCGGCCTCGACGCATTCGGAAAGCCGTTTTCCAGGTCGATCGCCCTCGGGCTGCGGAACTATCTCATGCGGATCTACAAGCTCCACAGGAAATACGACGCCAATCTGCTGAACCACGCGCACAACTTTTTCTTCCCCTTCGTTCATGACTTCGGAGATTCGTGGATTCCGGGGGAACAGTATATCTGGGAAGTCGGGAAGAATCCGAAATATTTCTACTTTGAAGGCATTCCGCCGGAAGAGTATCAGTGCGCCTACAATCCGGAAATCCGCGGAGTGGGGATTTATGAGATCATCCAGCTCTGCCGCGCGGCGGAATTCGTTCCCGAACTCAAATCAAAAAGAGCCGAAATCCTGAGCGAAGAATACGGGATTCACGCGATCGCCCCGGCCCTGCTGCACAACCTCGGAATCACGCCCGGAGTCTGGGGTGGAAAGGTGATCCCGACGTGGCGCCGGGTCAAGGACGAAGTCAAACTGGCCGAAGCGGACTTTCATCCCTACTGGACGTCGGATGCGGTCCGTTCCGGAACCCCGGGAATCCTGTGTTCGTGGTATTCGTGGAAAACGCCTTCGCCTTGTTCGCGGATGCTGGTCATCGCCAATTCCGGACGGGAAACGGGAAAACTCGCGCTCAAAGTAGACTGGAAAGCCCTGAACCTCTCCCCGGAGAAAATCCGTCTGCAAGACCTCTGGAACCAGAAAGAGCTTTCCCTCTCCTCGCTGGAAAATCTGCCGCTGGAAGGCAACCATTTCCTTCTGGTCGGAATTTCGGAAAAGGAGTCGCGCTGATCCCCGGTTCCCTCGGAAAATCCCGGAACGGTTCAGGATTTCACCGTCGGAGAATAGAAGGCAAACACGAGCGTGCCCGCAAGGATCAGGGCGATTCCGACCCAGCCGGCAAGGGGAATTCCCTGCCGGAACACCAGCAGCAGGGCGACCTGACAGAAGATGAATGAAGCGCCGGTGGTAATGCCCAGAACCGAAGCCGGGTCCATCTGACGGTGAAGCTGAATCAGCAGCAGGATGCTCCCCATGCCGAAAAGATTGCCTAGAATGAATCCGGGCCAATAGCAGGCCGGAGCCAGGCTGCTCCATTTGAAAAACAGGGCCGCGGTGATCTGAAGCGCTAGAAATATCCCGAGACAAAAAACAAGGTGCATATACGACTCCTCTTTACTGTTTTCCACGGCGCATCCCGTGCGGCCGGTTCATCCGACAAATCCCCGCACGCCGGAATCGGAACGTTCAGGCATCCGGCGGGATTTGTTTTTTGATTTTTCGCGCATATATTACACCATAAACACAGAATTTGAATTGACGGAATTACTGAAAACATGAATGAAATTCCTGAAATGGAAAATCAGTCCCGGCGGCGGCCCGATCCGGGCAGCGGCAAGAAGGCTCTGCCGCTGGATCCCCATTTCGAGTTCCTCGTCGGCACTTTGACGACAACGGAACCGGAGGGCACGACCGGCTGGCGGGCGCTGCCCTTCCATCTCTGCTGCGTTGTCTGCGATGATTCCGGGAAAGACAACCCGAAAACCCTGTTGGAAATCGCCGGATCCGAACCGGTCAAATGCAAGTCCGACGAGATCATTTTCATTCCGGCCGGCGTTTCCCACAGGCACAGCGACATCTCCGTATCGCCGCCCTGTTCGTGTCTCTGGATTCATTTCCGGATGAGGATTCTCGGCTCCCTCGACCTGATGAGTTTTTATGACATTCCTCCGGTCATCGGAAAAAACGAGCGGATCAAACAGAAAATGCTGGATCTGGTGAATTTGCCGGAGAATCTGGATTTCTTCGATTCGGCGCGCCAGCAGCTGCTCGGATTCGACCTTGTTTCGGAACTGCTCCGCTTTGGAACGCGCAACCGTCTTCTGCCCTCCTGGCGCGGCAACATGGAACGGCTCATGCCGGTATTCCAGTTCATCGCGGCCCATCCCGCCGAACGCATTCCCCTTTCGCGCCTCGCCCGGAAAGTCAATCTGTCCCCTTCCCGTTTCCTGGCACTGTTCCACCAGATCGCCGGCTGTTCCCCGGGGAAATTCCGTGAAAACGAGCGATTCCGCCAAGCCTGTGCTCTCCTTCAGAAAGGCGAACTGAAACTTTCGGAGATCGCGGAAAAACTCGGCTACTGCGACGAATTCCATTTCAGCCGGAAATTCAAACAGTCGTCCGGAATCAATCCGAAAAATTACGTCACCCGCTTCCGGATGAAACATCCTGCCCTGTAGGAATCCCCGTGATCACGTGGATCAGCTTTCCTGCCGCGTCCATACGCTCATCTCATAGCTTTTTCCGGGTGTAACCGGGAAACCTTTCAGGAAACACCCTGATCCCGAACGGTTTCCGGTAATCCTCATCGAGGGCGGAGCGGCATGGCCTGTCTTGGAATCGACACTGAAATCCGTATCGGAATTCGCCGGACGCCAGCTTCTCCAATGGACAACAAAATCATCCGTCACCGGATAAAAACGGCGCGGCGGAAAGCTTGAAATTGCAACAAAAATTTTGGGATTCCAGTTACAACACTTCGTGAGGCGGCTGAATAGAAGGATATGTAACTATCTCGTGGCGGAATCACGTGTCAGAATCAGTCGATCGATTGATATCGTATTCGGATCCTGCGCCTTTCCAAATGGATATGCGGGGCCAGTGAATTTGATGCTGAGCCAAACGTCGAATTTTGCATCTTCGTGATTCGGATCGAAAGCATCGGCTACTCCGACTTGGAGAATCCAACTCCAAAAAAACGGCATATAACAGTCTGAACTCAATTTAACGGTTCCGATTTTGCACCAGTTATAGCCGGCTGATTTGATCTGGTCGACCGCAAGTCTCATTCCGCCGATATTTTTTTTGAGTCCGGAAGAATAAATTTGAAAATTCATAGGAAGCAAGTATTTTTCCAGTGGATGCGAACCCAACTCATCCGGAATAGGGAAAGTCATACGCGCAGTGACACCGAGTGATGATTCTGTATCAGGGACAACCCTGAAAATATTCCGGTGTAGATATCCTTCCTCCGGAATAGAATAATCGAAGATTCTGTTCCGCGGGTAATCCCTGAATTTCTCAGGTAGAACCAATGCTTTTTTATTGAGAGGACGGTTGTATTTTTCAAGCTCTTTTTCCATCTGTTGCAATTCAACGGAATAAAGGTGCCCGCCCCATTTTTTCAATCGTATTTCCGCTTGTTCAAAAATCGTTCGACGAATGCAAAATGCCAATTTTTCTCGGTCGAAAGGATATCCTTCAAGTGAACCATGTTTTATATAACAGTCCAGTGACAATTTCTTGGAAAGGACTAAAGCAGCCCGCTCGATCCCAAGCCGGGCATGACGCCAGCGGCGTAAACGTACATCATCGCCTTGCAACAACTTTTCTCCCTCATCAAACATTTGGAATGCCTGTACCAAAGTATCAATGTCAAGGTGTGTAAAGGCATAGATATTCGGATACATGGCAATATACGGCTTTTTTTCCTGCTGCCTTTTCCGCAATAAATCACGATATTCAAGAAAAAATTTTCCAGCCGGACCATAAAAACGGTTGGCAAATTCAGTCCGGAGTTTATCGAAATCCGCATTCGGGTTCTCGGTCAGTTTTGCCCGCAGATAAAACTTGTAGTCACGTACATCGCCGATCAATGATTGTTCCAATTCCGTGAAGATATGTTTGACATTATGAACTTGAAATAAATTCAAGTCGTATGGATAAGCAAACTCCGAAGCATAAGGCAATTCCGACGGGTTCCGATATGTAATGGCATAGTCCCATATACAAAGTTTCGAAGCGATTTTGCTCCATTCCCTCAGCAGATTGAAGAAATACAAATTCTCTTTCTCTGTCAGCGGAATCAAGGTATTACTAACCGTATCGGTCAGGCAGATAATAATATTGGAAACAGGACGGATATGTTTCGGCGTACGTTCAGTAAACTGATAAGCAAGCGTAATAAACTCAATATCTGGGTATTCCTTCCCAATTTCCGTTGCAACTTCATTGGTAAAATCAATCAACAATCCGGATGGCGAACCTTCGTATTCATAAAATGCGCAACATTCCGGACAACGACAATATTTCTGATTGTCGTTTTGAGTCAATGAATAAATGAACGGAGGACGAACTCTATTTATTTCGGCCATTCGTCGGTCTTTGACAATCTGTTCTTTCACCCTTCTGATGAATTCCCGCCGCATAGCCTTATTGCTCAGACACAGCTGAGAAGCATTCATTCCGGACCCTTTGCCGGCAAATCGTTTTCCATCAATCATGGCATACCATTCAGGGTAATCTTTGAAATATTTTTCCGACGGCATGAATAGTCCGTGGGTATGGACGAAATAGGGACCGCCAAAGATGACTGGTTCACCATATTTCACAGGAATACGGTAGTCATGTCCACTATTCAAACGCATTTTCGAGGTAAAGGAATCCTCCTTGTTTTCAATGCTGTAATGAATGCAACGCCATTCGAACGCCGGGCTCCCCGCATAATCCAGATTCGACGTTGGAAGTTTCTCTTTTTTCGGTACATCTTCCTCAAACGGACTGAACCACATGACTCCACAAACATCTTCCAAATAATGATATACGGCATAAAGTACACCGCGTTCCCCACCGCCGGAAAGTTCTACGCCATCAGAAACACTCCGAATTTTCCAAGCGTCTTCCGGAACCGTGGGATCATTCCGGAAAGTAAAGACCGTCCGGTCGCCTGGACAGATTTTACCGACATATCGCTGCAGAATCTCAGCCGCGGTCCGGTTGCAGATAGTCGATTTTTCCGGCATCCGGATTTCTATGGCGGAAAGGGATAAAAGACCAATCATAGTGAGAAAACACAACATCTTTTTCATTGATTTTACTCCTTATTTCCACTTACACCAAACGGTCCAGCGGTAATCATTGGTATATACGTCAAATTCTGCAGAGGGATTGGCCCAATCGCTAGCATAGGGACCTCCACGGAATTTTCTGACTGATGCATCAAGCATGCTCGCATTGAAAATTCTGCCGTGGCGCGCGTCATAATGACGCATTGTGTCAATGGTCCGATAGCAGGCCACAGCATTGTTGTAGTCGTTCCAGCCTCCATTGTTCAACGGCTTGACGCGGTCGGCAACATAGGTGATTTTGGCCGGATACTGAATTGATGAAATTTTCAGTACGTCGCAACGGTTCGCATATCCCAATGCGACTTCGACGGCATAACTTTGATAAACACCACCACTTGGTTTCCACGTGATGTAGTCATCGCCAACCGAAGGGCATGCCCAAGGTTTGTAGCCCATATAATCATAAAGCAAGAGCATCGGCCGCTTGGCTGGATTGGATCCCTTGGAAGGCAGAAAATCTTTGGAGTCAAGAGTATAGGAAACCACAGCCAATCCGAACTGTTTAAGGTTGTTTATACATCTTGCGTTTTCGGCCTTCTTCTTTGCCACATTCAGCGCGGGAAGCAGCATTCCGGCCAGGACCGCGATGATCGCGATCACGACCAGGAGCTCGATCAAAGTAAACCGTTTCATCATTTTTCTCCTTTTCTGCAAGGTTTCCGTATATTTTTCTGCATATTTCACCGTATGACAAGTTTGGGTTGAATATAAATATCCTGCCTTCTTTCGAACGGCAGGTTGATCTGCTCGATGATTTTGTCGACCATTATGTTCAAATTGAAGTCGATGCTGCTGAAAGCCCGGAGAGCCTCGCCGCTGCTCCACGGGGTGTTGTTGCAGCCGATCAGCGGGAATCGCGCCGGAATTTTTCTTCCTTCCTCTTCGGCGATCTTCAGGAACCGGACCACCCACGCGTCCGCCGCAGCGAAAAAACCGTCCGGCATCAGCTGAGGAGAAGTGACGATCTCCCTGAAAAAGTTTTCACGGGAAACGCCTCTTTCAAAACAGGGGTCCATGATATACAGGGCAGGATCGAGTCCGGCCTCGGAAAGAGCACGGGAAAAACCGTCGATGATGAATTTTTCCCGGTGGCGCGCATACGCTTCCGGATAAAAGCGGACGCTGAACGGCAGATAACTCGGCACCAGAAGCGGATGGCGCACGCCGCGTCCCGTCAGATATTTTCCGGCCAGGTATCCGGCCTGTTCATAATCGAACCAGACACCCGTGCTTTCGGGGAAAGCGCCCGAATCGAAAAAATCGATGAATATGGGGTGTCTTTTCTTGAAATCCTCGATATAAGGGAACGCGCCGTTCTCGTATCCGTCGATCACCAGTCCGGCCAGATCGGCGTCCAGAAGCTGTCCGGCCGCGCGGTTGATGGACGGGCGGTGCTTCGGATCGTCGAATCCGGACGTGTTGACGCTCTGGACGGTAAATCCATTCCGGGTGAATTCGGTCAGAAGCGCATGATACAGGTCCGAATACAGATGCCCTTCCGTGCGGAGAAGCAATCCGATGGTTCCGTTGTTCCGTTTCGGAGCGACGGTTCCTCCGCGGACAAAGGTCCCGTTGTGCCGGTAACGTTCGATCAGGCGCTCGTTTTCCAGAAGAGACAACGCGCTCCGGACCGTCACCCGCCCGACATTCAGGGAAACGGCAAGCTCGCGTTCCCCGGGAATCCGTCCGTCCGGAAAATCGCCGGAAAGGATTTTATCCCGCAGCAGGTTCGCAATGGAACAGGTTTTTGTCGGCAGAATCATTCACATCGGCCCTTCATTGGTTCCGTATCTTTCGAGATATAGTATAATCCGGATTTTGGGCGAACGCAATAGAACCAATATAACTTTTTCCTTGAAAAGTCGCATCGAGGCAAGACCATTGAAAATCGCTCCTTTCCCTTCGCCGCAATCACGGAAAATCGGCGTTTGATGTTGCAAAGCGCCTCATCCGGCTGTATAGTGATCTTCTACGGAACACGCCGTTCCCGGGGAATGACGTCCGGAACGGTTTCCACGCGGAAGAAAACGTCCGCGGCTGTCCCGTCGGAGAGGAGAAAATTATGATCATCCGGGCGATCCTGGAGGACATCACCGCCCTTGCCGTGGACGCGATCGTCAACGCGGCGAACTGTTCGCTGCTCGGCGGAGGCGGCGTGGACGGCGCCATTCACCGGGCGGCCGGGCCGGAGCTGCTCAAGGCCTGCCGTCCGCTCGGCGGATGCAAGACCGGCGAAGCCCGGATCACGCCCGGATTCCGGCTGTCCGCGAAATATGTGATCCATACGCCCGGCCCGGTCTGGCACGGAGGAAATCACCGCGAGCCCGAACTTCTCCGGAACTGCTATCGGAACTCCCTCGAACTCGCGAACGGGAGACAGTGCCGCACCGTGGCGTTTCCGGGAATCTCCACGGGCGTTTACAGCTATCCGCTCCGCGCCGCCTCGGAGATCGCCGTAAAAACGGTCTCGGAATGGGATGGGCGGTTCCCGGAGGAAACCATTTTCTGCTGTTTCTCGAGGGAAGCGCTGGAAATTTATCAGGAGATACTGAAATACCATCAGACAAGGAGCTTATCATGACACAGACCAATCCGAATTGTCCGTGTACCTGGCCCGGATGCGAAAACCATGGGAACTGCAAGGCTTGCCAGGCAAATCATAATCCTTACGGCGAAAAGACCGCCTGCCAGAGATTGGCCGGAAAAAAGTCCGCGGCAAACGGCAAATAAGCGGCACGGAGGAAAAATGCCGGAAAAAAGAAAATTCAAAATGATCCTGGCGGCCTCCGCCGCCGCAATCGTCCTGTGGTCCGCCGGATGCTGTTCCGTATCGCCCCAACCGGGAAAAATTCCGAAAGGCTTCGTCTACATCGCGGACGTCATCCCAGACCCGGTGTTCGACATCCGGTATGCCACGAATTATAATTTCGTCGGAACCCGGATCGACGGCTATCTTGCCCCGAAACCGATGCTGACGAAGGAGGCGGCCGCCGCGCTCGCAAAAGCGGCGGATGACCTCCGGAAACAGGGATACCGCCTCCTGGTCTACGACGCCTACCGTCCGCAGAAGGCGGTCACGCACTTCGTCCGCTGGATCAACGATCCCGCCGCGCCGGGCGTGAAAACGTTCTTCCCGAACCTGACGAAAAGCGATCTGCTCAAGGGCGGCTACATCGACGCCCGTTCCGGACACTCCCGCGGGAGCGTCATCGACCTGACGCTGGCGCGGATGGACGGCACTCCCGCGGACATGGGAAGTCCCTTCGACCTCTTCGACGAAGTGTCTCATCCGGACTCCGCGCGGATCACTCCGGAACAGCGCCGCAACCGCGCCATCCTGAAGGCGGCCATGGAAAAGGCCGGATTCGTCCAGCTCGACACCGAATGGTGGCATTTCCGCCTCAAAAACGAGCCGTATCCCGACACGTATTTCGATTTTGACGTGCAATGAAAATCCTGATCGACGCAGACGCCATGCCGCGCCAGTTGAAAGAGGCGCTCCTTAAAATCGCCGAACGCGAAAAAGTGGAAATGTGTTTCGTCGCGGCGCACATGCCGCGCCTGCCGGAATCGAAGTTCTCCAGAGGCATTGCCGCCGGGAACGCCTTCAACGGTGCGGACAACTGGATCGCCGAACATGCCGAAGCCGGGGATCTGATCATCACCGCGGACATTCCGCTGGCCGACCGCGGAATCTCCGGAGGTGCGGAGGTCCTGAACACGAAAGGCGAATTTTTCACTCACTCCAACATCAAAAACGCGCTGGCCATGCGGGAGCTGATGGAAGAATTGCGCATCACCGGAGAAGTCACCGGCGGACCGCCGCCGTTCTCGGAAAAACAACGCATCCGATTCATCGACGCTTTGAACCGCTATTTACAGAAAAGGAAACGCCCCGGATGAAAACCGTTCTCGAACGATTTCTGGAATATGTGAAATTCGATACCCAGTCAAACGACTCCACGGGGACGCACCCCTCGACGCCGGGACAGACGGTATTCGCCCGGCTTCTCGCGGATGAGATGCGGAAACTGGGCGTGGAAAACGTCCGGGTCTCCGAATACGCCTATGTCTTCGGCGAACTGCCGCCCACGCCCGGAATGGAAAAGGTTCCCGCCCTGGGATTCATCGCACACATGGACACCTCGGACGCCGCTTCCGGAAAGGATGTCCGCGCGCAAGTCGTCGAATACGAAGGGGGCGTTCTCCCGCTCGGAGACAGCGGGCGGAGCCTTGATCCGGCGCAATTTCCGCTTCTGGAAAAGGTTGTCGGTCACACGCTCGTAACGACCGGCGGAACCACTCTGCTGGGCGCGGACGACAAGGCCGGAATCGCGGAAATCCTCACCGCAGCGGAACAGATCATCGCGGGCGGGTCACCGCACGGAAAAATCTGCCTCGGCTTCACGCCCGACGAGGAGATCGGCGAAGGCACGCTCCATTTCGACGTAGAGGACTTCGGCGCCGACTACGCCTACACCCTGGACGGCGGGGCGGTGCACGAAATCGAGTATCAGAATTTCAACGCGGTACAAGCGACCTTCGAAATCAAAGGCCGCTCCGTGCATCCGGGCACGGCGAAAGGCATCCTGCTCAACGCCCAGAAGATCGCCTTCGAACTGGACTCGATGCTGCCGCCCGGCGAAGTGCCCGAACGCACGGAAAAGTTTCAGGGTTTTTATCACCTGCTCCGCACCGAAGGAACCGTCGGCTCCGCGAAAGCCGTCTACCTTCTGCGCGACCACGACACGGACGCCTTCGAAAAACGCAAGGAAACGGTCGAGCGCATCACGGAAAGATTGAATGCGAAATACGGCCCCGGCACCGTAACCCTGACGATCAAAGAGCAATACCGGAATATGGAGGAAGTCCTCCGGCGTCATCCGTTCCTCGTAGACATCGCCGGGCAGGCGGTCCGGGATGTGGGGCTCGAACCGAAAACCGTTCCGATCCGGGGCGGCACGGACGGCGCCCGGCTCTCGTTCAAAGGACTCCCCTGTCCGAACCTGGGAACCGGCGGGTTCAACTTCCACGGCGAATGCGAATACGCGTCCGTTCAGGAAATGGAAGCCGCCGTCCGGGTCGTCCTGAATATCGTTGCGGCATTCTGCCGGGAAAAGTTTCCCCGGACGCCGGGCAGACGGAGCGCATCGTGAGCCGGCGGGCTCCGCCTGTCGACCTGAAAACGGTCAGGGAAGAAGGATGACATCCTTTTTGAGATAGACATTCCACGGCTGATAATTGGAAACGTAATTGATATCCGTGCAAAGCTTGTAGCTGACCGCCCGGACGTTTCCGCCCACCATCAGCACATTGGGCTTTCCGTTGCCGTGCCGGGCTATGATTTTCGAAAGGGAGGCCGAAGTCGTGTAATTGGCTATGAAGTGCGCATTGACGAGACAGTCGCCGTTGATGTCCCCGCTGATTTCGACGAACATCATGTGTCCGCTCGGATGCGGTATTTTCGAGAGGCGCATGGGAACCTCGTATCCGACCCACGTGGCGGACGATATATACGCATTGATGCCGTAGGAGATCCGGTCGTTGTAAAAAATGGGAGTGCCGTCAGCCAGCTTGCACCGCGGAATATGCTCGTCGGCCGAACACGCAAAGACGCTTTTCTGCCATTTTGCGGGGTTGGACTGGAGCCCTGGCGCCACATAGAGCTGAATTCTCCGGACCCAGGAGTTCGCGCCCACATCGCGCAGCATGATATAGTCGTTCCAGTCATTGAAATAGCATTGCGCCCCGATCCCCTGCTGTTTCAGGTTGCTGACACAGGCGATTTCACGCGCTTTCTCCCGCGCCCGGTTCAGGGCCGGCAGCAGCATTCCGGCAAGAATCGCGATGATCGCAATGACCACGAGCAATTCTATCAACGTAAAATTCCATGCGGGCAATGTTCTGGTTTTCATTTTCACCGTTCCTTCTTCCTTCTGCATTCGGAATTCCTTTTCAAGCCGTCCTTTGCGGGGAAAAACGCTTTGGGGAAACAGCGCCCTTCCCCGCATCCGATTCTTCGATATGATATATTATATATGTAAAAAGCGATTCCGAAATGGAACGGATTCACTTTTTCATGTCAATTTTCACCATCGCGGCTTATTTCGGGGTAACGGTCAGCTTCATTTCCGTCGCGACCGGATAGAAGCGGATCACCAAACTCTGATCCTTCCCGGACTGGAATACCATCTTGAACTTGCCGCTGCCCGAAACCGTGTATTCCAGTCCGGGCTCTCCCTTGAACACGGTGACTTCGGGATTTTCCACCACCTTGCTGAGCCAGCCGTATTTCGTTTCGTTGACGACATTGAACTCCTGTCCGTTCATGACGATGTTTTTTCCGGCGATCTCCTTCATGGGAATCGTCAGAAACATTCCGAGTTCCAGAATATTCTTTCTGTCCGGAGTTTTCCATGCGGAATCCAGTTCGATCGTGTTGAACGGAGTGACGGTGGTCCGGATGGACAAATCCACAAAATCCGTTTCACTGGCGGGAATCTTCGCAGAGAAGTCCCATACGCCTTTTTCGACCGTTTTCAGTTCCGGCTTGCAAACCGGCATCCCGGGAGCAAACCACCGGGTCTTGTGATTCGTCCCCACAGAGATTCCGAAATTGGAAATCCAGCCTGCCGGCGTGGAGAGGACAAGGGTGCCGGTTTTGGAGACTGTGAATTTCTGTTTTCCGAAGTTCACGGAATCCCCCTGAACCGTCAGTTCCGCCGCCGTAAGACATCCGGCGAAGAACAAAGCCGCAACCGCAAGAATGGTCCTTTTCATTTTCTTTCTCCTTTTCCTTGATTATTGTTCCGGGTTATTTCAATATACATAAAATTCCGTAAAGTTCAACCCTTTTACCCCGAAGTTTTCCCGGTCTCCTCATTCAAGAACGCAGAGGGCGAATTTATCGGGACGAAGTCCGCCGCCGAGTCCCTGGCGAAGGAAAAGCCAGTAGTCGGCGCCGGAACCGGTATCGTCATCCATCACGATGCAGTTGAACCCGAAGATTGTCCCCCGCGAGAGGGCCGGATCGATGAATTTCAGCGGCATTTTGAGCTGATAGACCGTCTTTCTGGTTTTTTCATTCCGGACAACCTTGTATTCCGTCGCACTTTTCAGCATCGAGCGGAAAGGCCCGCGGTGGACCTCCAGCGCAGGACCGTCTTTTTGAAGCCCGACGGAAAGGAAGGTGTCGTCCGGATCGAGGTCATTCACATTGCGGATGAAGTTGGTCTGCGGATCGATCCCGATCTGGAGACAGTCGCCCTTCCAGATGCGATCCGGAGAGAAACGGTTGAAGTGCCGGTCGTCCGTGACCTCCGCGCCGAAGAAGAAATGGGTTCCGTCGTGCGCGAAATACAATTTGGCGCTGAGATCGTCTTCCCCGTCGTACGTCGTATGGTCCACGGGATGAATATGATCCCTGCCCCCGATCGAAAGCGGTTCGACTTTCCAGGCATCGAAGGTGCCGTCGAGCCGGAGGCCGTCGACTCTGGCCGCCCGGATGATTTCAGGTGTTGTGTATTCGGCTTTCCACGGCTCGTAATTGCCGTCGAACAGAACGGTCATCGCGATCTTTTTGCCGGACGGCGGAAGCGGAAGGACGATCACGGAAGTTTCGCCCGGGCGGATGACCGTTTTTTCCGTCCGGCCTGTTTTTCCGTCGCATTCATACGAAATGACGCAGGCGTTGTCATTCTTGGAGGAAGTGTTTTTCACATAGGCCTTGAGGGTATTTTTCCCTCCGGCGCGGAAGAGGATTTCCGCCGGAATGTCCTCATGGATTTTCATCCGTTCGAAAGCGGATTGGAGTTCTTTATAATTGTTCCGCCCGTTCCGGGTCAGCCAGACATACAGCGGGAATTCACTCGTTTTCAGTTGGATCATCCCGTTCCGGGCGATGGTTTTGACCGGATTCCCCATGATGTCGGTCACCTCGAACCCGAGATCGGGAAGCGACACTTCCGGTGTGAACTCGGGGCGGAGGCTCCAGACCGCCCCGACGGCGCGGCCGTCCGTCTTTCCGAAAACGCCGGCTCCGAGTTTTTCGCTGATCCTGATCTCGGCGCACTTGTCCACATTCTCCACGACGCGGCCGACCATGTTCAGCGCGGCCACCGCGGGAAGCGGCTTTCCCTGCTGCCAGATGCCCATCAGATAGCGTTTGCCCTCCAGTCCGGTGCTTTCGGTGGTATACCAGTGGAGCGACTTCATTCCGACCAGCCTGGCCTTGAGGAAGGAACGGGCGATCCGGTTGGTATGCTCGGCAATGTATTTCGGATTGCCGGTCTCCTTGTAGTCGATGAAATATCCGTATTCGGAGATCATCACATCGGTTCCCCTGACCAGTCCTTTCATCGCCGCAATGGAGTCGCGGTAACGGACGGCCAGGTCCTGCTCCAGACCGGTGGGCGGCTGTCCGGGCCCGATCCAGCGCGGCTGCGGATAACAGTCGATGCCGAAGCAGGTCATGTATTTGCCGAGACGCTTGAACACCTCCCTGGAATACGCGTAGGCATACCGCGAATCGACGTCGCTGGGCCGCACGCTGGAAATCCTCGCCCCCGGTTCGACCCGGAGGATCTCTTCGGCGGCGATTTCCATCATGTGACAGGTCAGTTCCATCGATTCCCCCGTGACAAACGGGCCAATCAGATTTTTCGTGTCGAGGCTCTTGTAATACGTATTCAGCCCGATCAGGGCGTCCAGCTCGCCGCCGAGCTCATAAATGTCAAACAGCCCCTTGTATTTTTCCATGAACCGGCGCATCAGCGGACGGTAGTGCTTTTCCTGCACATCGATCGGCGCCACGCAGCGCGAATGATTGACGCCGAGCTTGTCGATCTCCTTCTGAACGTCCGGGGGCAGCGCCCACCGCGGCGGACCGGTGGTGACAAGGGCCTGAATCAGGAACCCTTCTTTTTTATATCTTTCAAATTCTTCAAATGTTCGGAAAGAAAGTTTTCCGGGGACTTCCTCGATTTCATACCAGGAGAGATATTTCTGGAGCCATTTGACGCCGATCCGTTTCGAAGCCTCCAGATAATTCTGGGCTCCGCAAAGGCCGACGAACGGCTCCACCTCCTTGATCGTCGGTTCGGGCGGACGCGCCATCACTACCGTGGTGAAATTCTTCGCGGCTCCGGGAATTTCGGCGTCGATCCGGAACCAGCCGCTCCGCCCGGCGGGAAGCGTGACGCGGTCCTCGAAGGAATTTCCGTTCCCGAAATCGGGCTTCACACGATGTTCCGCAAGAACGGTTCCGGCATGGTCCTTGACTTTCACCTCCAGATTCCCGGACGGTTTTTCCGCGACATTGCACGAGACCCGGATATTCACCGTGAGCGGCTTGTCGAATTCATACACATTTCCAGGAACACCCGGCAATTCCATCGTGATGGCGTATTTCGTGGTCGGGACCCATCCGGCGGGCTTGTCGCCGGCGTTGAGCATGAAACGGTCGAAAAGGACTCCTTCCTGCGCATTTCCGTAGTATCCCGAATAAGGCGAGCTCCCCTCCGCCGTGAACGTGTGCGAGTAGCGTTTCCACTCGGTCGTCAGCGGAAACGCCCCCCCGGCGCGCTGCTTCAAAACAACGGGCCACGAGCTGGTGACCGGATTCACGGTAATATACCCGGTGTTCCCCGGCCGGTCGGCCCTGGCCCAGAAGGAAAACGTATAGGTTCCCGGCTTCAGGAGGACCGGATTGACTCCCATTCCCACTCCTTTTCCGGTGACGCGGATGCTTTTCCGGCTCTGGAAGCCGGCTGAAGTCTCGTGCGTCCAGAGGGGATTGGACCGGAAGGAATTGGAAAAAGCCCCGTTCGTCATATTTTCCGCTTCCAGCTCGACATCGGCGTCTCCGATGAGGAGATTGGCGGTCTCGCCGCCGAAAGCGGAAACGGCGGTGAATGCGAAGAGGAATACAGAGAGAAAAGATTTTCGAATCATTCGGCGCCTCCTTTTATAATGAGTAACTTCGGATTCCCTGACATTGATTTTTCGATATCGTATATTATATTTTATTTTATACAAAAGGAAATGCCAGAAAAAGACAAAGAAATGTCAATTTTTTCAATTGATCATCGAATTTTTGTTATTGGAATCTCCGAACACGGCATTGGTCAGGTGATAAAAGGTCCAGAAGGTGACGGTTCAATTCATTGACATAATCCGCAACACCTTGTTTCGCAGCTGATTTGTTCAAGTCATTGACGGCTTTTGCCCGGCACCAGCCTGACCGCTTCATCTCCGCCACAGTGAATATACTGCGAGGGAAATAAAAGTGCAATTTCAGAAAGACAGGCTTTCATATTTCCCACAGTTCCATACTGTTTCTCTCTTATATTTCCACTCGTTTCAAAACCGGATTGATCCAGATGGGATAGAAAAACAGAGCTGTTTTCTGATTTTTTCCTCTTGCATCAATAACCCGCAACCGAAGGTTTTTCGCATTTTGGATGGAACAACTAATGGTAAAGGGAGCAGAATCTGCTGTTAATGCAGGTGTTTCGAAAATACATTTTCCATCCGTATATATCTGGAAAATTGCTCCGCCTTGATTGTGAATATTCCGGCAAAGCCCGACCTTCGCGGAAAAAGAAGCAAAAATCCCCGGCGGAAGTGAATATTCCGCGTATGCTTCCCGCTCATCTGTAATTCCTGGTGTCAAACGGACAAGCATGGCAATCCCGGATTCCGGCCCGTTTCCCAGGTCCAAAGACATGGGAGAATAAATATCTTTCCCTGAAATCCGGTCGATCATGATGCTGTAATTGAAATAGGAATCGCAAAACATTTCGACTGGATTCAAAGAATGTAATGCGACAACAGAATCTTCTGAAACAGAAATGCTGCCATTCAGGATACTTCTTACTGTAAATAGAACATCTGCAAAAAGTTCTGCACAGTGTCGAGCTGTTTTTGCCGCAGACTTCCGCTGTTTTGTCAAATCCTTGTTTTCGATAGCTGCAAACAGGATTGGAAGTTCTTTTTTTTCCCTCCGATTTAAAATGACCAGTTCTTCCAGAAGGCGCCATTCAAGTTCATGCGGACTGAAGCCGAGAATACGGGGAACATATTTTTCATGGGGGATTTCCGCCGTGATCGCTTCCAAGGTACGATGCGTCAGATAGCAAGCATTTTTTTGAGGGAAAATATCCTGCAATAATCGCTCGTCCATTAAGTGGGCCGCCTGTCCGGTGTCTCCAATCAGATGGGAAAGGCATCCGGCAAATTTTGCAGCGCGTGTTTCATTTCCCGCGGTAAATTCATGACAGAGATTTTCCAGCCAGAAAACAACAATATCCGGCCCGGTTTTCCGCAAACTCAGAGAATTGAATAATTCTCCGAAACAGATTTTCCTGCCTGCATGGGGAATCATCATATAGTCTCTCCATTGCACATCCGCTATTTCATGCTTCGGAGAAGGAATGGAATCCGCCAATCCAAAAATATCCGGATAATTCGAGGCTGCCCGTAATACTTCACGGAATTTCAGAGAATAGACAATCCCGGAATCTGAAAGTATTTCGAGTGCATTTGCGCTGATTCGTTCATGCATTAACATATCCATGGAAAGTATCCTCCAGTTTCCCAAACGCTTCAATGATTCCTGCTGCGAATTTTCGGTATCCGACAACACCGCCATGCGCTGCAATATATTCTTTCACTTTTTCACATGCATTGTCGGGACAAATGGAATGACTGCAGCATTTCATCATATCCAAATCAGCAATTTCATCACCGGCACAAACAATCGCCTCCGGTGAATAGCCGTAAAGTTTAATCAATTCATTTACAGCCACCCCTTTTCCCAAGAATGCAGGCTTTCCGGAAAAATGTCCTTTTTCAAAATGAACATCCAATGCAGGGTCGTTCAGATATTTTTCCAAAAGCACTTCAATTTTCTCTGGAGCATCCGTCTCATCAAAAGCATAACTGAAGAGATGCACCCAGTTCAGCAGGCGTTTGGGAGGAAAATTCTGCATCAATTCAAAAAACATCGGAATCATCTTTTGCTGCTGAAACTCACGGAGACGCTTCTCCATGACAACGCAATAGTTTTGAACCCGTATCAAATTCCCATTTTCAATACGGACAAGCTGACGTCCATATTCCCCGATCAGAAAAGAGGGATGAGAACGAACCGAGCTGTCTAAAACCAATTTCCATTGACCTTCCGGATCCCATGTTGTATTAATTGCCCAATCCCAGCCATTGTCTGAAAGTCTGTCGAGAAATTCACTGAAATGGTCAGGGAAACGGGAATATGGCATATATCCACCGCCAAGTGCGGTTCCATCGAGGTCTGTGATAAAAAGTTTCTTCATTCCAGTAACCAATGTCTTACATATTTTTTTCTGATTCTTTTAAGGTGTAATGACCATGCCTGTGTTATTATTCCTGCAAACGCTTCATTTTGCTTTCATTCCGATCGCCGCCCATACAGCGGCAAGCTGCCTTATTCCTGCTGAAATCAGATACGCCGCCATAATCCATCTGTAAATGACTGAAACACAGAAGGTATTTCAGTCGGCGATCATGGTAGAAATATACATGCGCTTTCAACTGTAAACTTTTTCAGAATCTCATCCATATTGAAGTTCCCCCCATGGAAAATTTATTTGTTCGAAATAACGACTTTCAGATCATCAATCAGAAAAGAGCTTCCTTTCCCGATGTTGAAAACAGGAGCTATTTGGACAATTTCCTTGTCTGCCGGAGCAGGCGGGACTGTAAGCTTGAACTTCTGTAGTGAATATTCAGGGGAATCCACAGTTATAAAATCACTGTTGGTTTGGTTGATAAAAAAGAGTTTTTTACAATAGCTGTATAATCCCGCTCCCAGCGTTCCTTTTCCTTTGGCAAAAAAAGAGATTTCCACTGTGCTGCCGCTTTTTGCCTGGAGAAATGGCTTCTTTAAAGGGATGCGGAGATAAGTCTTTGCGTCCGCTTTTGAAGTGACCCGCATGGCAAAATCCTTTTCTTTTGCGTCTTCGGAAAGTCCCCAGGTCCCGTAATCCTTGTTGAAGTAGGCATACCACCACCAGTCTGCAGGAACTGCGATCCCCTTTTCATCCTTTGCAACGTTCTCAAATCCATAGTGATACTCTGCTGCGGAAAGTAAAAACGCTGTCAGTCCGGCGCAAAGTGCAATGAACATTTTTTTCATTTCGTTTCTCCTTTTTCTTTATTTTTTATGATAAGAACCTTTCGCTCCAATGCTTTGTAAGAAAGATTAAGCGTATGATCCGCAATTTTTTCTGTTCCGGCTTCAAACAGATGTTTGGCTGTTCCGGCGGCATACCCGGCGGGCAGTCGGAAGTTTGCCTCAATATCCGAATAGGCGGAGTTGACGGTAATCAGATAAAGCTTTCCTTCATATTCGTATCCAATCGCCAGGACTCCGCTGTGGGAACATGCAATTCGGCATGGTTTCCCCTTTGCAAAAATTGGAGTGAGCTGTTCCAACTCGCGTATATTCTGACCGGTTTTCCGATAAAGTCTGTTGGAAAGCGATCTTTGATTGAAGTACCAGAAGGCGCGGACGCCTTTGACGGCGCACCCATACATCATCGCCGTCATTTCCTGAAAAGAAGGTTCACGGCCGCCAGTCCCGACTTCTCCGTCCCCGGTGTAATACTGCAGCCAGATCCCGGCAATGGAAGGTTTTCCTCCAAGCTTCTTTCCGACATTCGCCAAGCCTTCTCCGGCAGAGATCGTTTCCGCTGCACCGCCATCATTCCGGATGGTATAGACCGTGGCACTGACGATATCCGTTGATTCTACCCCTCCAAACAGACGATTGGAGATGACGGAGTTGTTCCAGTGCAGGCGCATTGGATCAAGTTTCCGAAGAATTTTCTGGCTGGCTGTCAACTGCATTTCTGTCTTGCACATTGGCGGCTTTTCCCAATGACTGTAAATTTCATCGTAGTGGCTCCACATGCAAAGACCTTTTCTGTCTTTGAGTTCCTTGACCATTTCTTCTTTTGTATTCATGATTTTGTCAAACGGCAAATAGGCGGTGGCAAGGAAAGCACCATATTTCTTTGTGAAGGAATCATCCTTTTCCAACGGGGTATATTGGATTGCTCCAAGTTCGTTTTTCTCCAATATATCATAAACTTCCGCCATTTTTACACGATTCACTCTGTCATTGATATCCATACTCCAGAGAAAGACCATATTGAAGCCGCTCTCTTTGATTTCAGGAATCCTGTCACGGAATTTCCACGCCAGTGAAAATCCCAGGGCGCAGGGGAAAAACGGGTTACCGTCTTTTTCCACCATGTGGGCGAAACGATCCACACGACAATATCTCGAGGCTTTGGAAAAAACAGAAAACCTCCACGGAAGATTTATTTGATTGTCCCTGCCATCCCAGTTCAGTGTCGCGCTTACGGAATACTCACCTTCAGGAAGCGCTTTGCCGGCGGCGAAGTCTCCCTGCGTGTTCAAAAACGTTTCTTTCCATTCTTTCCCGCTGGAGTTCTTGAATTCGAGAGTGATTGTGGAATTGGCACGATCCTGTTTATCAAGGGCGATTACCGGGCGAAAGATATTTCCTTCACTGACAAAAGCGACATCGTATTTGTAATCGATGGAAAATATCGGCCACTTCTCCGGCAGGGTAATCGATTCGCTGTAAAGAAGAACTCCCGCTTCCCTGCATTCGAGACGCCCCTCCTTTGCACCGAAAAGCACAAGCTTTCCTATATTTTCAAACAAAACCTCGCCGTTGGAATAGTTTCCTGAAAAATTGGCGGAACTGTCGATTTGGAGAGTCCATTTTGCATTAGTTGGCGCATCCGCGGGAAAAGCAAGAGTCAATTTCCGGTTTTTCCCATACTGATACTTCATTTCTCCAATGGAAACAGGGATTTTATGATGCCCCATATCCAACCGGCCAAACGCCGTGGGAGAAACGCCGTTCCACCCGCTCAGAAGCCGCGTGCGTCCTTTATGTTCCGGACGCCTGCGGACAATATTGAATCCCCAGACTTTCGCAGAGCCGACATTGTCCATCAGTACCGGAATCGGAATGCGGATGACGGCGATCCATTTCCCCGCCTCTTTCTTTACATCCGCTTTCCAGGAAACGTCAATCTTCTGGCCGAGAGAATACTCTGCGAGTTTTGCGCCATCCGCATTGATTGTGAATGTCTTGTATGCCATGTTTTCGCGTCCGGGATGCGGCATGAATGAGACAGACAGGGAATCTCCGAACGGAAGCATCCATGGCGTTTCCGCCGGATAGGTCAAAAGTTTATCAATTTCAGGTTCTTCACACTCCGTCTTGATCATAATTTCATTGTCTTTCAAGGACATGGCAACTTTCGTTGACGGTGTTCCGTCCAGAAGAAAAGTGGGAGAATCGCCAATCTTCAGGCTTTTTGCATTTTCTGCAAAAAAAGCATTCTTCCGCGCTGCAAGAATTTTCTTGAAGCGTACTTCATCACGGGAGGGAGCATAGGGGAGCTCCTTTGCTTCATAATGCAGCATAACGGCGTCAAGGTCAAGCTCCCCTTTCCCGTTTACCGTTCCGATGTAAAGTCGGTTACTCTTTGCATTTCTTTTTTTGTCGAGAACAAAATGATGTTTCTTCCATTCCGGAGTCAGGTCAAAAGAGTGGGAACTGTTTCCGAAAGCAACTTGCCCACGTTGCCCCGGCAGCACCGATTTAGCGAAGAAGGATACCGAACAAATCCGTTCCGGATCCGTAACAATGGGGGAGGTTATCATGGTATAACGCCCTGCAAGATGAAAATAATATTTCCCGTCGGGGGCGTCTTCAGCCTCGACCAGACGAGTCTTCCACTCTTGTTCAAACCATGCGGCTCCAATTGGTGAGAACAGGAAATCTGGAAAATCGCCATTCATAGTCAATTCAAATGAACTGTTGAACATCAAATTTTCTGAATCGGCGACAGTTTCCTTCGGCAGTTGCTTGTTGAATTCCGCCGCTTCTTCCGGGGTGGACTCCACAAGTTCAATATCATCAAACCACGCGGTTCCTTCCACTTTCATGACATAGATGCCAAACCAGACCTGATTGAATTTCTTGTTCGCAATAAAATATCCTGTATATTTTTTCCAGTCCTGCTTTCCCCCGCCTGCGATTAAACGGGGAAGGTCAAGTTTGGGCCAGGCGCCACGCCAATCTTTCGGCAGCACCGGCATCAGCTGTATAAACGCGCCGGGAGGCGGATTGGCTTTCATGGAGGCTTCCATGACAGGACTCAAATCGGTTTTGATCATTGCGCTGAAACGGTAGGTCTTTCCCGGAGTCAGCGTAATCCCGCCATGGGAAATAAAACCGCCTGCCCCGTGGCAGTCATAACGGGCCGCATAGTTTCCCGCATAAGCATTTCCGTCCGGCAAGAAAGATGCTTTTTTCACACCGTCTCCGCCCCATTCCGGGATCCGGCTGTAGGATGCCAGATAACCATCCTTGTCGATCTTTTCAAAATCTCCGTTTACAACAAGATTTTCCGAAGCATTACACAGTAACGTACTGAACAGGAGGCTCCCGTATAAAAACTTTTTCATTGCGTCTTTCCTTTATTCCGGCTTGAACTTTTTAGTTTTCATATTGTAGATCATGCATGTTTCAATATGTCCGTCAGCATACAGGAAATTTTGCTTACTCCCACCATGAGTATTCCGAATATCAACAGGATAATCAGCATTGGTCCATGTCGAGTAAGAAAACTTGTCTGCCCCATAACCCGAATATTGAAGTGTCCAAAGAGTACGTATACCGGAAAATGATTCTCCCGCAATTACTGTGTTCGATGAATTTTTAATGTGTTCTACTTTCAATGTAGGAGTGTATTTCGTTTCTCCCTCGCCTTCGTTTGAAAAAGGAAACATTTCTTGAACTGCAATGTAACTCTGAACATAATATTGATCGTTGCGGAACACCGTCGCACTTAGCTTGCGTCTTGTCCCATCTGACGGACATAAAAAGATCCTGGAATACCTTATGGACATAACTTGCCCTAATGAGCGATTCGGATGGATGTACATCCCAGCCGCCGCAGCCCAGGAAGCCCTGTTGTCCGGGCCGTCAGACGGTTTATAGTTACACCATGCCGGCATAAATCCATTAAAATCATTATTGTATTGAACAATGGCCAGTCCAATCTGCTTTTCATTGCTGACGCAGGAAATTTTTCTGGCTGTTTCACGTGCCTGATTTAATGCAGGCAATAATAAAGCAGCCAGAATTGCAATGACCGATATTACAATCAGCAGCTCCATAAGTGTGAATTTTATCTTTCTCATTTCTTCATTTCTCCATTGGATATGATTTTAATTTGTATTCTGAAATGGAAACAACTGTTCGTGGAGACAAAGGATTTGCGGTGGCATGACGAATGATGCAGTAGATTTGCCGGAAAAAAATTGTTTCTGATTCATGAGTCTGGCGCATAACATACAGGCGTTTTTGAATTCCATGTCCAAAACGATAAAATAACTCTGCATAAGAACTTCCGATATCTATGATCGGACAGTCTCCAAATCCGGCGAAAGTGCTTTTCCTGATCATATCATCAATCCGCCGCTTTATTTCTGAAGGAAACGCACTTCTGAATCCATGCGGCAGCTCACAGGCGAAATACTCAATTCCGAGCCGTGTGGCGGTCTCACAAAAACCACGCATTGTTTCACGATAAAAGAAATAATCATTTTCTCCGCAAAGATATACGGCCTTCCTGCTGGCAGTCTCTTCGATCAGTTGCTTCGCGGCAGCTGCACCCACCGAATAGTTGTCTCCCGTCACCTGAAACAAGGAAGTGTGAATTCGCTCCGGTTTGGCAAAATCCCCGATAAAAACGACAGGGAATGGAAGTTTCTTGTAAAATTCCAAATCTCGTTCCGTATATAAAGGTGCACATACCAAGATACAATCGGGCTTGAATTTATTGATGATTCCATCTAGTTCTGCAAATCTTTTGTAATAGTCAATCGTGTAGCAGCAAAACTCAATGTCCGGAGATCTGTTTTCCGGCAAAAGTATTTGCAGAAGAGAAGATATATAGGCATTGGTTTTCTCTGGAATAAGAATCAACGCAAGAATGTTTGTACGCTGCCTTTTTTCCTTTACAAAAATGCCGGAACGAGGATAGCGTTCAACCATTTTTTCAGATTCCAAAATGTCCATTGCATCCATTATAACCTTTTGGCTGACGTCAAAACGAGTTGCCAATGTCCGGATAGAACTGAATTTTGTACCGGGTGACAGAATTCCAGAAGAAATTTCCTCTGCCAATTTATCTGCCACACTCCGGCTCTTTGCTATATATGACTTCATCGCTGTCGTATCCTTTCTTATAATAATTTTAATGCAAAGGTATGTAGTTGTCAAGCCATGAAGAAGAATATAGCTCAAGAAAAACTGAAAATTCTTAATTAAAGATATGAAACTGTACTAAAAAAAAGGTTGCAGATATTCCATTTAATTGTAAATTATTGATTCCGGACTTCCGGATATTGATTTCCTGATATTGCATATTATATTTTCTTTATATCGAAAAGGAAATGCCAGAAAAAGACAAAGAAATGTCAATTTTTTCAATCAATCATTTTTATGGGCAGGATTTGCCCGCTCCCGATGTACAAATAACCCAGTACGGGTATGTCAGCAGCATGAACTTCTGGACGTACCGGAATCGTTCCTCGCCCTTCTGGTATTTGTGGCTGAACGAGACACGCAGCGCCTATCTGGAATTCACCGGGAAAAGGATCGAGCTCCAACCGGAGTTTTTTGTGCTCATCCCTCCGTTCACTCTGTTTTCCACCTGCGATGAAAAAGAAGACCTTTCTCAATTCTACATTCATTTCCAGGGCGGCTCCATTCTTCCCCACGTCAAACGGGAACCGATCGTGATTCCATTCTCAACCATCATCGATAAACCGGCCGAAAAATTCTTCGACGAAATGCGCGCGGAAGATCCAAACGCAGGAAGACTTTCCATCAAACTCTACAGCATCGTCTACAAAGTCATCGAATCGATTCCCCCGGAAGCCGTTCTGTCGCCCGGCGAACGGCACATGGACGAACGGGTCCGTCTTGCATTGAATTATATCAGCGGCAATCTCCGGAGAAAATACCTTTACGATGAATTCTGCCGGGTCAACCACATTTCCGCCAACAACCTGATCCGCATCTTCAAAAGGGACATCGGCATGACTCCCCAGCAGTATCAGCTGATCCGGAGAATCGAGGAAGCGAAGAACCTTCTTTCCGTTTCAGACGAATCGATCGACGAGATCGCGGACGCCACCGGTTTTGCCGACCGCTATCACTTCTCGAAGACTTTCAAACGCATTGCCCATGTCACGCCGGTCACATTCAGAAACGCATTCCGGAAAAAATAATACCAATTTTCTATCTTAAGGATAGTAAACAGTCCCATTGAGCTCAACGCATTTTTTGTATTGCGAGGTTCCGGGTAGGCTCGGCAGTCCCCTGCAGAACTCTATAGTTTGGCGTTTTTCATGGGTTCCTGAGATGGATATTTGAGTGTGAAAAGTTCATGGTTGCTTTATTTTATGGGCTTCGATGACATCTAGTCGGGTTCACGCAGACTTCTTTTGTTGCAATGAAGTCTCTTTTCTGAAATTGACCTCGATCTGCCAACGGGAAATGTAGCGACTCAAAATATCCCGGGAGCTCATCCAACGATTTATCGGGACTCCTCTGGACGGACAACCGGATAGCAACGACACGCGGGAATACCACCACCTATCGGGATGCATCGGGTAAGACGACGGATACGGCCACGGTTGTAAACACAAGAAGCGGTTCAAGAACAATCTATCATGACTCCAAACGGGCAAACCACTTCGACTTCCACCTCCAAGGCGGGAACATCCCCCTCGCCGATCCTTTGCAAATAATTCGCACGAAAGAGAAATTTCATTTTATTCTGGCACTATAACAGTATCCAAAACGCTAATTCATCCTATGAAACCAATTGTTGTAAGCTATTTAATTGGGGCAGATTATAGATGGTCGGGGTAATGAGACTTGAACTCATGACCTTCTGCTCCCAAAGCAGACGCGCTACCAACTGCGCTATACCCCGAATCAAGCCGTTTCAAGCGGGATAAAATAGCACTCTTTCAGCAAAAGAAAAGCCGGGAACCCGTTTTTTATGATAAAAACCCGGAAGTCGCTTCCGGAGAATGGTTTCATATTGTCCATTTAAATACTATAAAATTCTTCCGAACCGTCTCTCCGGGAATTGTTTTCTTTCAAAGAAGCTGTACAATACTCCTCATGAAAGGAATCCATCCCATGCGAAAACTGTTTTCCGAAAAGATGCTTGACCGCGCGGGGGAGCGTCCTTTGTATCTTCAGGTTTATGAGGCGATCCGGAAATTCGCCATGTCCTCCAGGGCGGATAAAACCGAGCTTCTGCCAACGACCGCGGAGTTGGCCGCCGCATTCGGGGTCGGAGAGAATACGATCCGGGCGGCGATGCGTCTGCTGGCGGACGAACAGATCGTCTGCCGGATCAAACACCGGGGCACCGTTCTGACCGCGCGCCAGAATCCGGCCGATCCGCAGGCGAACTCCCGGTCGCTGGCCCTCGTCTTTCCGACCCGCGGCGGCATCTGGAAGGAGACCATCGAAGCCATGCAGGACGAGGCGGTCCGGAACGGGTGCAGCCTGGACCTGTATCTTTATGACTGGAGAAATCTGAACGACGAACAGCGCGCCGTCGCCCGCGCGGTCCGGCACTGCGCCGGACTGGTTCTGTATCCGAATTCCATCGGCAACGACGACCCGCTGATCCGGGAGCTCGAGAACCGGAAATATCCGTTGGTGCTGTTCTGTCTCTTCTTCGAGAAAATCAACTGCAACATTGTCGCCAACAACAATTTTCAAGGGGCAAAGGACTTGACGGAGGCCCTGTTCGCCCGGAACTGCCGGAAAATCGCCCTGATCGGGGAATACGGACATCTTCAGACCATGCGTTCACGAATCGAAGGCTACCGCAAGGCGCATGAGGAATTTTCCCTGGAGGCGGACCCCCGGCTCCTGTTTCTCCGGACCGATTCAATGTCATTTTCCGATGAACTCACCCGTTTCCTGTCGGAGACCCGGCCCGACGCGGTGATCTGTCCCAATCCCGCGTTTCTTCCAGGCCTCCGGAGCGTTGCGGCCAAACTTCACCTCGCCCCTCTTCAATACGGCCTGTTTCATTTTTCGGGCGTCATCTCCCCTGCCCCGGCGGACGATGTCGCATCGGCGGTCATCCAGACGGAGGAGCTCGGCCGGGCCGCCATCGAACTGCTCTGTCATCAGATCCGGAACCGGTCGTCAGCCCGGCGAAAGATCATTTTGAATATGAAAATAGAAACCTCTGAAAAGAAGGAATGAACGCTCATGACGACCCCTCCGTTTCTTGCCTACCGCTCTTTTTACACGCCTTTGAACACCCTCGAAAAATTCGGAAAAACCGGCTATGACACGGTCTGCATTTTCCCGGCCCATACGGTCAATTCACGCGGCACGCCGTATTCGCAATATCCGCCGGTCTGGCTCTGGTACGACCGTCTCAATTTTGCACCGCTGGACGACATGATCCACGACATCGGCCGCGCCATGCCCGGTGCGAAATTCCTCTGCATGATCGACTTGAACTCGCCCGCGTGGCTGGAACACATGAACAGTTATTCCTGTTCCGACACCTTCAACAATCTCGGGAAAGCCGTCCATAACCGGGGATGGATCGAACCCACCCGGAAATATCTGGAAGAATTTCTCACTTATACGGAAAACAGATACGGCGACCGGATTCTCGCCTATATTCTCGCGTGCGGCGCCACGGACGAATGGTATGACTATTCCAACGGCGCGGAGTCTCCGGAACGGCGCGCCGCCTGGCGGAAATGGTGTGTGGAACGAGGCTTGCCGGACCCCGTCGACATCCCGCCGGAATCGCAGCGGAACGGTCCGCTCATGGAAGCTTTCCTGAACCGTCCCGCCGAAGGAAAGGACCCGCTTGACTACTGGAAATTCTGTCATGAACAGAGAAACGCGCCTCTCGGCCCGGTGGAAAATTATGTCCGCGATCCGGGAAAAAACGGAAGGGCCGCGGACTACTGGAAATTCTGCAACGAAACCATTGCCGACACGATCCTTTCGTTTGCGGGAACCGCCCGGAAAATCATCCGGAAAGAAACACAGATCGGCTGTTTTTACGGGTATATTCTGGAGAAAACGCTCCGGACGCTGGTTTCCTGCGGACATCTCGAATATGAGAAGGTGCTGGATTCGCCGGACATCGATTTCCTGATCAGTCCCGGGACCTATACGGACCGTCAGATCGGCGGCGGCAGCGGGTTCCTGATCCCGAACGGGACCGCCCGTGTGCGGGGAAAACGCCTGCTCCACGAATGCGACCAGCGCACCCACACCTACAATTCCTACCTGACGCCCGACATCAATCTCCGGCTCAATTCGGCCTGGCCGGATGAGAAATCCACGGTGGCCGGGCTCAAGCGCGAGGCGGCGCTCGGACTTCTCAAAGGGACGCATCTCTGGTGGTTCGACATGTGGGGTGATTATTATCAGGGCGAGGCGGTGCTCAAGACCCTCGAAAAAATCCGGGAGCTATGGGGGCGTTACGGAGGTCAGCCGCTGCCCGGCGCTTCGGAAATCGCGCTGATCGCGGACTCGGAAAGCACGTATTATCTGGATGAAAATCACCCGAAAGCTTCGTCGGTCTATCTCCAGCTGCGCAACAAACTCAACTACATCGGCGCACCGTTCGAGGTCTATTCCATCCGCGACATACCGAAGATCAAGGATTTCGACCGCTGCAAGCTCGCGATCTTCCCCGCCCTGTTCGAGCTCACCCCCGAAAAGATGGAGATTCTAACCCGGTATGTAATGAAGGACAACCGTTCCGTGTTATGGCTGACCGCGCCGGGCGTCATTCAAAACGGGATGTTCGACAAGAACAACTGCGAAAAACTGACCTCCTTCCCCTGCGAGCTCGCGGGGCTTCAATACCGCGTCATGAAAGACTGGAACTCCTGGTATCTCTACGATTTCTCTGAATTGAGTGTGGCCCGGTTCAAGGAAATTGCGAAAAAATCCGGAGTTCTTCTTTACACCGACACGGAAAATCCGGTGTATGCGGAAGGAAACCTTCTGGCGCTCCATACGAAAGACGGCGGCCGGCTGTCCTTGCGTGTACCGGATCCCTTCAAGAAAGCCCGGGAACTTTTCACCGACCGGGAAACCGTCATCGAAAACGGAATCTTCTCCTACGATTTCGCCGCGCCGGACACCGCGTTGTTCGAGCTGTCCTGACCTTTTCCGCACCTCTCCCGGCAGGTGAAAAAACCGAATTTCGAGGCTGTTTTCCTGTCTGGAACCATCTTCCCTTGAAAAGCGGAATTACCGGTGTATATTTAAAAAAGAAAATGAACACGTGTACATCACGAAACTTTTCAAACAATGGGAGGCAACGTCATGGAACTGCTATACAAACCGGATTTCGAGGAGGCGAAAACAGCATGGGACCATTACTGGGCGAAGGAAGCATGGCGCAGACCGCTGGTGGTCTGCAATGTGCCGAAGCCGGGAGCGGAAGAAAGAAACATCTGGAAGGAGTCCTACTGGAAGGCATGCCGCAGGGAGTGGGAGGAACGGGCGCGGGAACTGAACGCATGGTTTGCCGGGACGGATTTTCTTGCCGAATCCATTCCGTTTGCCGGTTGCGATTTCGGGCCGGACCAGTTTGCGGCGTTCCTTTCGGGAACGGAGCTGAAATTCTCGGAATGCTCGCGGGACACCAACTGGCATGAGCCGGTTGTGACGGACTGGGACTCATTTGAGTTCAAAATCAGGGAAGAAGGTCCTGTCTGGCGCGGCGTTCTGGAATATGCGGACTTCCTGAAAAAAGCGGGACGCGGCAAATATCTTGTCGGGGTCTGCGATCTGCATTCGAACATGGATGCGCTGAGCGCATTGCGCGGAACGCAAAACCTCTGTCTCGACATTCCGGATTGTCCGGCGAAAATCGACCGTGCGATGACGGAGGCCCGCAAGCTGTATCCCCGTATCTACGAACGGCTCCGGGAGGCTGCCGGCAGCAACGCCGAAACGGGTTTCATCGGCTGGATTCCCTTCTGGTGCCGGGAGAGTTTCGCCACCATTCAATGCGATTTCGAGTGCATGATCGGGCCGGACGCGTTCAACCGTTTCGTCCGTCCGGCGCTGGAGGAGGAAGCCGCCTTCCTCGACCATTGCATCATTCATGTCGACGGTCCGGGCACACTGAGACATCTTGACGGAATTCTCGCCATCGAGTCGATTGACGCGGTGCAATGGGTGCCGGGCGACGGTCAGCGCCCGATGCACGAATGGACGGATGTCCTGAAACGCATTCAGAAAGCGGGCAAAGGACTTCAGATTTACGGAGTGACCCCCGTACAGGTAAAAAAATTGAGCAGGGAACTGTCTCCCGCCGGAGTGGTTTACTGCGTCGGCGCCAATGACCGGAAAGAAGTGGAGGAACTGCTGAAATGGCTGGAAGCAAACCAATGACAGCTCCCGTCACGCGCGATGATGTGGCACGGCTCGCGGGTGTCAGTTCCGCCACGGTTTCACGCGTCTACAACCGGCCGTCCGCGGTGCTGGACAAAAAACGGGAAGCCGTTTTCCGCGCGGCGAAACAGCTTGGATACACGCCGGACCTGAACGCCAGCGGACTGCGCCGCAAAGGAAGCGGCTCCGTTCTCCTCGTGCTGCGGCCGCCGTCCCGGGATGTCTACCGGTGGTTCTACGGGGAGGCCCTGATCCATGCGCAGGCGGCCCTCGCCGGGACCTGTTACAAACTGCTCTTCAACATCTGGGACGGCAGGGAGCCCTTCGCCCGGTTTCTTGCTCATAACAAATGCGACGGAGTGGTCATGGGACTGGGAACATTCGACGAAAGCGTCGTGAAAGCGCTGGAATCCGCGGGGCTGCCGTATATGCTCTGTTCCCAGACGGAACTTTCAAGCGTTTCGCGTCTATGTTATATCGATGAGAATGCGGGTGGCGCGGTCGCCGCGAAAGCCCTGTTAAAGGCCGGGTGCCGCCGCCCGGCGCACATCACGGCGATGCTGGAAAAGAATTCCGTCTGTGCCGCCCGATGGGAGGGTTTCCGTTCGGTTTTGCGCAAGGCGAAGTGCGAACCGGTCCTGATCACCGCTCCGGAATTGGGAGTCCGTGGAGGGCGCGAGGCCGTGCGGCGCCTGGTTCCGCTGGTGAAACGGGGAGAGGTCGACGGCCTGTTCGTGGTCAACGACCTGACCGCGGTCGGGGTCATGCAGAACCTGGTGAAGTCCGGCATCGCGATTCCGGAGGAACTGGCTCTTGTCGCTTACGACAATCTTCCTTTCCGGGAAACCGTGCCGGTGGAAATGGCGAGCGTTGACGTCTCGATCGGGAAGCTGTATCAGACCGCCGTGGAGATGCTGGCAGAAGAACTGCGGGGAGAAAGAAAACCGGGGGAACCAATACGGAAAAGGATCGTGCCGACTTTCGTCCGGGGCGCTTCGCTTCCCGAAAAGTAAGCTCCCGGCAGCCATACCATCCGCTCGTACGGCGGGGAAAACATCAGTCCGCAAGATTCAGGTGTTTTTTGATCTGGGACGGCAGATTCTTATGGCGTCCCTCGGAAATGTTGAAGCGTTCGCAGACCGCGCAGATCAGCCAGGCGGTGTGGTCCACCAGCCCGCTGGCGAGGTTCACCGCGGAATCATTCTTCCGGACCTTGATCTCCGGAATCCGGCAGATGGAGTCGCCGGGCGCGCCGCCGGGGAAAAGAAGCTTGAGATTTTCCGCGTTGTTGAGGAAGAACCCGATCTGAAGCGTTTCCTCGGTGAAGCCGAAGGAAGCGTAAAGATGGGCGGAAAAAGACATGGCTTCGGACAGAAACGCCAGCAGGAGATCGTAGGGGATGGAACGGGATTTCGAGGGGAAGACCGCGCATTGGAAATGAAAGAGTCCCGAGCGGTAAAGCTGCCAGGCGTGCTTTTTTGAAGCGAACCGGAAGGAAACATTGGTGAAATACGCCTCCTTGAGTTCGTTGACGGAAATGAAGGGGGAATTCGGGAAAAATTCACAGGCGTCCTCCGCATGGGTCCGGAGCTCGGACAGAGTGAACCGTTCCGCAACGTAGTCTCCGGGCGCGACGCTGAATTCGAAGCTGACCGCGCCGCCCTCGTTCCGGGTGTACTTGTTGAAGAAAATCCGGGAATGGTTGATCTCCTCGATGAAGTGGCTCTGGCTTTCCGCTCCGGGGCTGACCGTATGGTTTTCATAGAGCAGGCCGCGGATCATGCGTCCGAGAAGCTCCCGCTGGTTCCGCATGGCCCGCTGGATGATGCCGTGGATCTCGCTGGAACGGTAGGCCGGACGGCTGGAGGCGTCGGCGGTACGGGTGTAAAAGACCCCTTGAATGAGCTCGTGTTCACAAGTGCACGTGCACACGTGCGGGAGGAGGGAAAAACGGCGGATGACGAAGACCACGTAGCGTTTGCCGTCCACGACGGGACGTTCGATCGTGAACTCGACCTGGGGATCGGCAAAGCGGTTGACGAAATTGCCGACCTCGGTCGGATCGAAGGACTGGGATTCCTCTTCCGTCAGGCCGGTATAAAGGGCCGGTTTCCCGGAAGCGTCCTCGCCCACGCCCACGACCACATATCCGCCTTTGGTATTGGCCATCGCCATGCAGTGCCGGGCGAACTTGGCGCGTCCGGAGCGCGGGAGCTTGTGCCAGTCCTGGGCGGCCTTATAGTCAAGCTCGTCGGATTCCACCCCCCGCTTGATGATGCTTTCCCATTCCATGCCTGTTCTCCTTTTCCGTATTTCCGGCGCTGATCCGCCGGAACGCGGGCATTTCCCTTGAAAAAAGGTTCAGTAAATTCGTTCCAGTTCGTCGGCCGCGGCTTCCCATTTTCCGGCGGAGGCGTCCAATCCTCCCGGACGGGATCGCTCCAGCCATAATTCACGGAATTCCCGGATCAGCGGACGCATCTTCCTTCCCAGCTCCTTGAGTTCGGCGACCCGGCTTTCCCGGCGCAGGACCGCCCGCTCGGCCGCAAGACCGGCGAAATCGGCCGCAAATTTCATTTCCCGTTTCAGGAGTTCCGGCGCATCGGCGGGAATGTCATCCCGCAGAGTGCGGACGGCATTCCGCGCCAGGCGGAAATAAACGGCCTGCGCCGGCGTCGCGCGGGCATCGAGCTGATGCCACGGAAGATGAAAATCCGCATAAAGCCCCGGGATTCCCGCCTTTTTGATGGAAAGATCCACATCGCCCGCCGCTTCGAACCACCAGGCGGCGCGCTCGCTTCCGAAGGCCCGGAGCCCGGCGGCGTCCGGGGAATACGGCGCGAGTCCGCTCCACGCCCGGTGGGCGGCTTCAGCCAACCCCAGCAGGGAGGGGCCCCAGCATTGACGGTGTCCGCCGTCGCCCCAGTCGGTCACAAGATACCCCGAGGCGCCGCCGGCGATTCCGGCGGAGGCGGCGATTTTGAGGTTTTCCCGACGGCGGGTGCTGTCGCCCAGGAAACTGCTCCAGTTGCAGGTGCCGGGGCAGACCCAGTATTCCCGGTTTGTTTTCTTCAGGATTCCGCACCATTCCGCGAAGGGGGTGTTGGAGTCATAGCCCCATAGAAGATAGATCAGGTCCGGGGGCAGCTTTTCGATGATTTCCGGATAGCGGAGCGGCATGTCGGCCCACATCATCGGACGCCGCCCCATCTCCCGGACGATCGCGCAGAGCTTGCTTACGAATCCGGCGAACACATTCTCGAGTCCGATTTCAGCGGCTTTCCGGCGGGAGCGTCCGAATCCCAGATCGAGCGTTTCGTCGCATCCGATATTGATCCATTTCGACGAGTAATTCGGGAGGAGACTTTCATACAGGTTCCGCACGAAATCGAGCGCCTTCGGATCGTCCGGCGCGAGACTCTGGGGAATCCCGGAGAGACGCCCCCAGGAATCGAAATTCATGCCCGGCTGAATCTCGGCCAGCGGACGGTACCGGTCGTGCAGCAGGAACAGGGTCAGATGCCCGAAAGAATTCTGGCAGGCGCAGAGTTCCACGCCGAGGTCCGCGGCAAAGGCGTCCAGTTCGCGCATCTCCTCCGGCGTGACCGGGCTGGAATCCTTCCAGACCTCTTCATTGCCTTTCGATGCGAAGGCGTGTTCAAAGTACAGCTGCACCAGATTCATTTTCCAGGAGGCCAGCTTCCGGATGGTGTCCTTGAGATGATCCAGGGTCCAGACCCGGCCGCGGGTGACGTCCAGCATCGCGCCGCGCACCTTGAATTTCGGCGCATCCCGGATTTCCAGACACGGCAGCCGGGTTCCGCAGCGCTCCATGATCTGCGCCAGGGTGCAGAGCGCCCAGCGGCCGCCGCGGAGGTCTCTGGCGACAACGGACACGCCGTCGCGGGCGACCATGAGGGAATATGCCTCATCGGCAAAGGCCGGGTCCGTCCGGAACCGGATTCCTCCGCTGCCCGGAACGCATTCTTTTCCAAGGACGGCCTCGGCTATTCCGGGGAAGGAAGGCTCCCCTTCGATCCGGACCGGAAGATCCAGCACAAACTCGCCGGAAAACAATTTCAGCGATTCGGGCGCGGGAAGCAATTTGAGTTCATCGGAAAGCATGATGGTTCGATTCTCCTGCTCAAAAACCGTTCGTTTGAAACATGAAATACTGTAGCATGCGGAAGATTCGTTTTCAATAAACTCCCGATTTTATTCCCGGCAAGTTTGCTTTTCCGGGGATTCCGCTGTATTGGTACACGAGAACAATCCACAAGCAAGTTGCTATGGTAAAAAGGAGGAATGCTTTATGGGACGTTCATACGAAGAGGCCGTGAAGGAAGTCAATTACGATGAAGCCAAAGTCCCCGCCTATACCCTGTCCTCTCCCCTGGCCGGAAAAGACGGCGTCCGGGTGAAGAATGCTTTTGAATGGGTCAACTTCCGCCGCGGGGAAATTCTCGACCTTTACAAGAAGGAAGTTTACGGAGAGGTTCCGCCGCGTCCGGACAGCGTGTGGTTCGAGCTGGTTTCCCGGAAGGACGACGCCTTGGAAAATACCGCGGTCCGCAAGGAGGTGCGCGTCCATTTCGGCATGAACAACGGACGGAAACACTTCATGGACCTTCTGCTCTACCTTCCGAAGACGGCAAAAGGGCCGGTTCCGGCATTTCTCGGGCTCTGCTTCAAGGGATATCACGTGACGACCGATGAAAAAGACGTCCGCCTGACCGGGGGCAATCTGGCCGGAAATCCCGATTTCAAAGATGAATCGCGCGGAAACTCGCTCGAACGCTGGAGTCACCGGGAACTGATCCGGCGCGGATACGCCGCCGCAACCGTCTGTTATCACGACCTTTTCCCGGATTGTAAGGACGGCTGGAACCAAAGCATCTATTCGCTGTTTTACGCCGATCCCGCCGCGCCTTCCGTGCATGAAAAGCACAGCGCGATCGGCGCCTGGGCCTGGGGACTCTCCCGCGCCCTGGATTATCTGGAAACCGAACCCATGGTGAACGCCGCGGAGGTGGCGGTCCACGGACATTCCCGTCTGGGCAAGACCGCGCTCTGGGCGGGCGCCACCGACCGCCGTTTCCGCCTGGTGATCTCCAACGATTCCGGCTGCGGCGGCGCGGCGCTCTTCAAACGCTGCTTCGGGGAAGTCGTGGAGGTAATCCTGAGCAATTTCCCGCACTGGTTCGTGACCTCCTTTGAAAAATATTCGCGGAACGAGGCGTCCATGCCCTTCGACCAGCATTTCCTGATCTCCCTGATCGCGCCCCGGCCGGTTTGCATCGCCAGCGCGACCGGGGACCTCTGGGCGGACCCGAAAGGGGAGTTCCTCTCCGGAGTCCACGCCGCGGAGGTCTACGGCCTGTTCGGAGCCAGGGGGCTGGGAACGGACGTCATGCCGCCGCCGGACACGCCGATCACAGGGGAGATCAGTTACCACAACCGCACCGGGAAGCACGACCAGACCGCCGCGGACTGGGCGCATTATCTGGCCCTGGCCGACCTCTATTTCTGATTCGTTCCTCCGCACGGGCGGAATTATCCAGTGAAGAGTTTGGAAGTTTGAAAGTTTGGAATTCGTTTCTCCGTGCGGGAGAATTCCATTTTGCGAACAGTTTTTCCCGGCTGGCTTTGTGCGGGTCCATGTTTCGGACGGTTTTTCCAGCTTCCGGATCGCCTCGCCGGTTCTCCGCCGGGTGATTTTTCAACTTTTTTGAAAAGAGGATTGTATATCTCTAAATTAGAGTTATATTATATACAGAAAACCAAAACAAAGAGTAAAAAATGCCGGTTCTTGCGAGATTTTATGGAATGGTTGTCAAGATGTATCTTCAGGGAAAGGAACACGGCATGGCTCATATCCATGTGATCTACGGCGAATGCGCTGGAGTGATCGACGTGAAAACCGGGCAGATGCTCGAAGGCGATCTTCCGGCGAAAGCACTGACGATGGTACGGGAATGGACGGCGGCGAACCGCGACGCTCTGCTTGAAATGTGGGAAACGCAAAGCTTCCGGCAGCTCCTGCCGCTGGAATAACGAAAGGAGGAGCATGATGTTTCATAAGATCGCCGAAGTGAAAGCCTTACGAGGTTTTCTGCTGTGGGTCGTTTTTCGCGACGGAGCAGAGACGCTTTACGATGTCTCGACGCTGTTCGACAAGATTCCGGCGTTCCGGGACTTTGAGAACATTCCCGGACTTTTCAATCAGGTGAAAACCGATGCGGGTGGATACGGTGTCAGCTGGAACGACGATCTCGATCTCGATGCGGAGGAACTCCGGGCAAACGGGACGTTGCTGAAGGAAGCCGTCGAACTCTCTCCGGGATGCGCTTGTCCGACCTGTGGACAAATGCTGCGACGCAAGAGCGAGGCGCAGAAAACCGCCAGCCGCGCCAACCTTGCCAGGCGCAAAAGCAAGGGCGGCCGTCCGGTAAACCCGGACAGCAAACGCCAACGGGCGTTGAAAAAGAAAAATGCGTTCATCATTCCAAGGAGGGTGCATCCATGAAAATTCTGATTCTGAACGGCAGTCCCCGGCTGGACGGCAACACCCGGACCGCCCTGCACGAAATTGAAAAAGGAATCCGCGCCAACAAATCCGGCGCGGAAGTGGAGTTCATCGATGTGGCCTGCCGCAAACTCAGCCCCTGCATCGCCTGTGACGGCTGCAAGGAAAACGGCGGCTCCTGCGTGATTCCCGACGAAAGTTCCGCGCTGGTGCAGAAAGTGTTCGAAGCCGATGTGGTGATCTTCGGGACCCCTGTCTACTGGTGGGGCGTTTCCGCCCAGCTGAAAATGCTCATCGACAAGTTCTACTCCAAAGACACCGTGTTCAAGGAACAGAAAAAACGGATCGGACTGGTGATAGTCGGCGCAGCCGGCCCGGAGAACAAGGAATACGAGCTGATCCGCGGCCAGTTCCAGTGCATTTGCGACTATCTGGGCTGGAATCTGCTCTTCACTGAATCCATCTCCGCCTGGAATGTGGGCGACCTTGCCAAAAATACGCAGAAAATGACGGAACTCGGCGACATCTGGAAGAAACTCTGAAAGCCAGGGGCAATTGGAAAAACAGGGAGAGGCGGGAAAGCAAATTTTCTCCGGAATCTCTTCCTTTCCCGGGACGCCAAAGACGGAAAAAATCCCGAAACCTTCTTTACGGCGGCTTGAAACTTCCCGGAACCGTGCTATAGTGTGACAATATTTCTCAGTCTGTCATCCTTAAAAAAGGTGTGTCATTTATGCCCAGAAACGAGTTCTTCAGCAAATTTGCCACCAAACTGGACGCCATGGACTCGGGGTCCATCAATTCCTATATCCATCTGCTGGCGCGCAAGCACGGATTTCTGGAATCGGTGTTCAACTCCATCCGCGAGGGAATCGTGGTCATCGACGCCTCCTACCGGCTGGTTTACCACAACGCTGTCGCCAAGGAAATGTTCGGAATCCCGGACGACTTTTCGCGCATCCGCATCACGGGCCTCGTCCGGGGCATCGACTGGAACGACTTTTTCGGCTCCGGCAAGGGAGAGCATACCGCATATCACGAGATCGAAATCCTTTATCCGAAACGCCGGGTGCTGAACTTTTACATCGTTCCGCGCCAACCCTCCGACGACCGCGAATTCGCCACCCTCATCTTCAACGACATCACCGAAACGTACGACCGTTTGAGCTCCGCCGCCGAAAGCGAACGGACCGCGCTGATTACAACCCTCGCCGCCGAAGTCGCGCACGAAATCGGCAACCCCCTCAACAGTCTTTACCTGAACCTCCAGCTTCTTCAAAGAAGCCTCGATTCCGGCAAGTTCAACCCCGCCGAGGGCCGGGAAATGATCGCCGAATCCAAAAGCGAGGTGGAGCGCCTGGACAACATCATCCACCAGTTTCTCCACGCGCTCCGCCCGAGCAAGCCGGTCATGCACGTGATCGACCTCAAGACGCTGGTGCTGGAGTCCCTCACCTTCATGCGCCACGAGATCGAAGGCCGCAACGTCACCGTCAACTGTCTCTGGAGCGATTCCCTCCCGAAGATCCGCGGCGACTCCGACCAGCTCAAGCAGGCTTTCTACAACCTCATCAAGAACGCGGTCCAGGCCATGCCGCAGGGCGGCACCCTGACGATCTCCTGTTCCTATGACGACCGTTCCGTTTTCGCGGACGTCGCCGACAAGGGACGCGGGATCAGGCAGGAGGATGCCGCACATCTCTTCACCCCGTATTTCACCACCAAGGCCGACGGCAACGGGCTGGGCCTCATGGTGGTCGAACGGGTCGTCCGCGAACACGGCGGACGGCTCTCCTTCGAAAGCACCCCCGGCGAAGGCACCACCTTCCGCCTCGCTTTCCCGCGCATCGGCGGACGCATCCGGGTTCTTCCTCCCCCGAAGGATGCCGCGTCCCCGGCCGGGATTCTTCCCGAAGGATCCCGAAACACCAAGGAACAGGAGTAAGTCGTCATGCCATCGAACCATAAAAAAGAAGAACGTCCGTCCATCTTGATCGTCGACGACGAACGCGGCACGCGCGAAGCCCTCGCCAAGTTCCTGCGCCCGTCCTACGAAGTCACCATCGCCGAGGACGGCGAGATCGGACTGAATCTTCTGGCCCGCAACCACTACGACCTGGTGTTGTCGGATATCCGCATGCCCGGCGCGAACGGACTGACCATCCTCGACGCCGCCCTCAAAAAGACCCCGCCCCCTCCCTGCATCCTTTTCACCGCCTACGGCTCCATCGAGGCCGCCGTCGACGCCATGAAGCGCGGCGCGTTCGACTTCGTCACCAAGCCGGTCAACCTCGACCAGCTCGAAATCCTGATCGAACGCGCCTTCGAATCCGGTCGCATCAAGGAGGAAAACGCGGAACTCAAAAAACGACTCGATTCCAAGTTCGGACTGGAAAACATCATCGGCAGTTCCGCCGTCATCCAGAAAATCATCGAAAACGTCCGGCAGGTGGCTCCCACCCGTGCCACCATCAGCATCACCGGCGAAAGCGGCACCGGCAAGGAACTGATCGCCCAGGCCATCCACCAGTTCAGCAGGCGGCCCGGGCGCTTCGTGGCGGTTCATTGCGCCGCCCTCCCGGAAACCCTGCTGGAAAGCGAGCTTTTCGGACACGAGAAGGGCTCGTTCACCGGCGCAAACGAACAGCGCAAAGGACGTTTCGAACTGGCCGACGGCGGAACGCTTTTTCTCGACGAGATCGGGGAAATCCCGCTTTCCACGCAAGTCAAACTCCTGCGCGTGCTTGAAACCCGCACGTTCGAGCGTATCGGCGGCATGGAGACGCTCCAGGTCGACACCCGGGTGGTCACCGCGACCAACCGCGACCTCGCCGCCATGGTCGCCGAAGGCGCCTTCCGCGAAGACCTCTTCTACCGGCTGGACGTGGTTTCCATCCACATTCCGCCGCTGCGGGAGCGTCAGGAGGACATCCCCCCGCTGGTGAACCATTTCCTTGCCTTCTTCGCCAAGGAAAACGGGCGTCCGCCCCTGACGATTTCGGAAAGCGCGATGTCCGCGCTCTGCTCCTACTCCTGGCCGGGCAACATCCGTGAACTCAAAAACTGCGTCGAGCGCATGGTCGTCCTGACGCGCGGACAGATCATCGAGCTGGACAATGTCCCGATCCACATCCGGGAGAAGATCACGCCCGGCATCACGAAAACCATCCTCGGCACCTCCTCCTGCGACCTCGAGCGCAACGAAAAAATCCTGATCGCCCGCGCCCTCGAAGAGTGCAAGGGAAACCGGACCAAGGCCGCCGAAAAACTGGGCATCAGCCGCCGGACCCTCCACCGCAAGCTCGCCGCCTACGGTATCGAGTAAGATTCCGGCTGGAGAATAGGTTTCACGAATCCCCGGAGAGTTTTCAGGGGTATAGCACGAAGTTTGCTTACGCTCGGCTTGCCGTTCTGTCAGGGGGTTTTGTCCACATGGAAAGTCACGCGGGCGGGTTTCGAGTCGGAGTGGTCATCCGTCGCACGGAGCGTGTGGACGCCGCACGGGAAGGACAGCCGTTTCTCCCGGAAACGGCCCAGATACGCATCGTCCAGAAACCAGTACAACTCCTTTCCGGAATCCGAAGTCAGGTTGAGCGTCACCCCGCCCTCCCGCTCCGCCTGATACCGGACGGGCGCAGGGGTCAGAATCCGAAAAGATTCGCCCGTTCCCTCCCGTCCGCAGAGATCGCATTTCCGCAAAGGAACATCCCGCAGGACCGGCCCCGGGAAACACTCCCGGCAGGAGGCGTCCGACCGCAGGCCGGAGCGCGAACAGAGCGGAACTGTCCGGAACTCCGCCGGAAAATCCTCCCATTTCGGGCGTAATCCCCCTCTGTAGAGGGAATTCATGATCTCCGCCGCGGCGGGGGCGGCGCTCTCCAGTCCCCGGAGGGAGGCCGATGCCCGGCCGTCCTTGTTGCCGAACCAGACGCCCAGCGTCCATTCGGGCGTAAACGCGAAACACCAGGCGTCCCGGTTTCCGTTGGAGGTGCCGGTCTTCCAGGCGGCGTCGACCGCACAGCCGGGCAGCGGACGGGTCCGGAGCATTTTGCCCGTCATGAGGCAGACGCTCCGGGGAAACACGCGCACGCCGGACGGGGTTTTTCCGGTCAGGAACGTCGGCTTGAAGAAAACGCCGCACCGGGCAAGCGCCGCATAAGCGCCGGTCATCGAAAGGAGGGTATGCCCGGCCGTGCCGAGCACCAGCGGCAGACCGTCCCGCGGGGGATGGTCCGGCTTGAGAAGGTCGAGCCGCTTGAAAAGGTCCACGACCCGCTCCGTTCCGAGCGCGGCCAGCAGCCGGACCGCCGGGGTGTTCAGCGACAGGGAGAGCGCTTCCGCCGCGCGGACGTCGCCCCGGAAAGTGCCGTCGTAGTTGACGGGGGAATAGTCGCCGTACCGCAGGGGAGCGTCCCGCAGGAAAGTGTCCATGACGATCCGGCCGCCGTGGATGGCCTCGGCATATACGAACGGTTTCAGCGACGAACCCGCCGAGCGCACGGCCAGGGTCGCGTTGACCTGTCCGCCGAAACCGGAAGCATCGTCCAGCGTGCCGACCAGAGCAACCACCCGTCCGGTGGAGGTCTCCATCAGGATGCCGGCCGCGTCGCGCACCGAAGTCAGGGAGGCGGCGTGCGACCGCAGGACGTTCCGCAGAAGACGGCTGTATCCGGCGTCAAACGCGCAGTCCACCCGCGGCGAATCCCCCGCCTCGCGCGCGGCCAGCTCGAAATACATCCGGTTCTCCCGGTCCGTATTGCGGACGAACTCGGACGGAAAGCGGAAATCGCGCAGACGCAGAGGTTCTTCCTTCTCGATTCTTTCGCTCTCCTTCGCATCGATGACACCCTGCCGTTCGAGCAGAAGGAGCACCCTTTTGCGGCGGCGGAGCGCCTGTTCCGGGAAACGGTCCGGACGGTAGGCGTTCGGGCGCTGCGGCAGACCGCAGAGCAGGGAGGCTTCCGCCCGGTTCAGTGCGGAGGCGGGCAGACCGAAGTAGCAGCGCGCGGCGGCCTCGATCCCGTAGACCTGGCCTCCGAACGGAACCCGGTTGAGGTATTCGGTCAGCAGGCGGTCTTTCGAATACAGCTGTTCCAGCCGCCGCGCCTTGAGCATCTGCCGGAGTTTGCGCAGGAGGGAACGCGGCGCGCGCGGCTCGGTCATTCCGGCCAGCTGCATGGAAATGGTCGACGCCCCGGAAACGATGCGTCCGTGAAAAAGATTCTGCTTGAACGCCCGCGCCAGCGCCCGATAATCCACGCCCGAATGCGAGTAGAAACGGCGGTCCTCCACCAGGAAAGTTTTGACGGCTTCAGCCGAAATCTGTTCCAGCGGCACGTCGAAACGCCATTCGTAATCGCCGGAACGCTGGAGATGCACGCACGAACCGGACGGATCGAACCAGGCGCGGGAGGGCGTCCGTTTCCGGAGCTCCTTCATCGGATCGTCCAGGAACCGGGGCAGGAACCGCCACGCCGCCGCGGCCGACAGCAGAAGCGTCAGTCCCGCGGCGGCAAGGAGGAGGAAGACCCGTTTTCCCTTTTCCGGAACGCTCATTTCACCTCGAAGACATCTCCGGCGGGCCAGACGCCGCCGGTGTCGGGCGCATACATGGCCTCGGCGCAGAGGGGCGGCACCGCGAAGCGCCCGCGCGTCACGGCCCGCGCCTGATAGGTGAACACCTCCTCTCCGGAGGAAAGGAGGTCGGCAAAGAGCTGGAGGCGGTCGCCGCGCTTTTCCACATGCCGGACACGAAGGAGACGGCCGTCCTTTTTCGGCACGGGCGTCGTCATCCGCGTGGCGAAACGTTCATCCTCGATTTCGAGTCCGCCGGGCAGGAGATCGACCACCGCCAGGTCACGGATCGCGCCGGACGCTCCGATGTGAAGCCGGACGGTCACCAGTTCCCCCTGCGGGACGCTTTTGACTTCGCGACCGTCCTTATCCAGATATTGACGGCGGAGCCGGACCGCACCGTCGCGGGCGCGGATTTCGCGCGGAATCCCCCGGACGTTCCACCGGGCATACACGGGTGCGCCGCTCCGGTTCTCGACCACCCCGCCGATGCTCTTTTTTTCCAGTCCGGCCAGGACAAGGGGCTTGCCGGGTTCGGAGGTGTAAATCTCGTCCGGGCCGAACGAGACCGTCGCGGAGCCATTGCCCGTGCCGTACTGTTTCGCAAACGCGGCAAGGCCCAGCGAAGCCCAGGCGTTGGCATGGGTAGTCCCCCAGCCGGAGCCGTCGGCGCGGACTTTCTGCCGCAGAAGGGCGGCCAGTTTCAGCGCGGCGGGAGAATCCGGCATGGAGTCCATGAGCAGGAAAAGCGTCATTCCGGCCCGGGACGCCTCATCGGAAAACGAGGAAGCCCCGGAGTCCGTCCGCCAGACTTCCTTTTCGAGGACGCGGTTCATATGCACAGCCCCCTCGCCCGCGTATCCGCCCCGGATCAGGGCGGCCGAAGCCAGGAAGGAAGCGAAGTCGTTCTCCTTTCCGGCGAGAAGATTCCGGGCGACCCCGGCAAGAAACGCTTGATCCTCCATCAGGGCCAGCACATAACAGGCATAGGCCCGTTCATAGCGCGGGAGCGTCGGAGTGTCCGCTATTTTGCGCAGCCATATCCGGCAGCTCTTTTTCGGGCCGTCTTCCCATTTCCCGGACGCACACAGGAAATGGGCGGCAAAAACCGACGCCCCGTTCCAGCCGTCCGTACCGCCCGGCCACGCGGAAAAAGAGCCGTTGTACAGCATCATGGAAAGGAGCTTGGCGGCGGAGTCGTTCATTTTCCGGTTGGCTGTCCGAGCCATGGCTTCCGGGATCACGTGAAGTTCCGACAGCGTATCCGCGGAAAGGAACGGGAATGCGGCGGCGGTCGTCTGTTCCAGGCACCCGTAGGGATAGGAATTGAGCCAGTCGAGAGCGTCTTTCAGGACGGACGCCGGAGACGGGGAAAGGGTCAGTCCCGCCTCGGCGCCGGGACGGAAATCCGACGGCAAAGCATCGGGCAGTTTCCAGTTTTCGCCGGGACGGAGGATGCGGAACTCGCTCGACCGGACCGGCGGATTCTGCGGCCGGACGGTCATGCGCAGTTCGCCTTTTTTGGTCACGTCTCCCATGACCAGTTCATACGGGACCGTCAGCGGACCGCATTTTCCGGGAGCCTTGAGGCGCATGCGGAACACGGCGGAACCGTTCCTGGCGAGGCGGGCGGTGAACGGTTCCGGCCGGCCATCCGGCGGCATCGCGCGGAAGGAGGCGGGACCGTCGGGCAGCTCGTAGTTGAACAGCGTGAAGGTCAGTTCGGCTTCATCCCCGGGAGCCAGGGCGACCGGACCCGACGGCATCACGCCGATCCGGTCGCGGAGGAGCAGCAGGCGTTCGGCGGAACCGGCCCGCCCGGGGGAGGAGGCCACCGCCATGAGCCGCATCGCGCCGAGATGGTCCGGCAGAGACATTTCCAGCGCCGTTTTCCCGTTCACCCTGACCGCGGGCAGCACCGTCACGGCGGACTTCGGAAGGTTGAGGTTGCAATCCCCCCGGATCTTCTGCCGGACGACGGCCGGCGAAAAGGCCCCGCCGTCTCCGCCGATCTTCCCGTTCTGATCGATGCGGAGTTCGGGATACAGCATGCCATACACGTCGGAGAACCGGAACCCGCAAGCGTAGTCCCCGAAGAAAAACGAAAAGATGTCCGGCGTGCGGAAATTCGTGAGCGCAAGAATGCCTTCATCGACCGCGAAAAGCTGGAGAAGTCCTTCGCACGGCGAACCGTCCGGAGCCGACAGCGCCGCCTCCACGCGGATTTTTTCTCCCGGAAACGCCTTCTCCGGCGCGGACAGCGTTACTTTCAGCTGCCGGGCGGTCCGGTCCATCCGGAAGCGGAGCAACCCGAAGGAGCGCTGCGTTTTTCCGATGACCGTGATTCCGCTGAAACAGGAGGCCGTGTCCACCGGCTCCGGCAGCGGGATCGAAAGGGTGTTTTCGCCCGCCTTGACCGCATGGGAGCGCATGGTCTCCAGCGACCTCTCCCCGGTCGAGACAAAGGCAAAACCGTCGAACGCACTGACAAACGTCACGCGGGCGACGTCCCCCGGCTTGTAAACCTCCTTGTCCGTGCGGAAGGAAAGAACCGACGGGTTCCCGCTGCGGACACCGCCCTCCCCTTCCCAGTGAAAGAAATTCATCCGTGTGCGGAGAGCGCAGCAGACGAGTTCGACTTCATACTGTCCGCTCTCCAGGGGAAGCCGGAACACGCCGTCCGTGCCGTCCGTACGGACAACCTGTTCCCCGGGAAGAGGCATCCGCCGGAGTTCCCATTCCCGCCCGAGCTGTCCGCCGGAATCCTTTTTGAGAACATACGTCCACTCCAGACGCCAGATCCGCAGATGGAGCTCCTTCGACTTTTTCGGAAGAGCGGCCCCCTTTTCCGCCGGAAACAGACGCCATTCGATCGCGGCTTCCTTCGGGGAAAACGCTTTTTCCGCCTTGCGGACGCCGAGATAACAGGGAAGCGGATCGCAGGGAACCGAAACCGTCGCGGTGACGGCGCGTCCGCCCGGTTCCCGGACCTGTGCGGAAGCCACCAGCAGAACCGGCGCGAACGCCTTGCCGCCGCGCTCGGAAAAGCCCGGATATTTCAGATTCGCCCGGCCGTTCGCCAGGGAACCGTTGCCGGAAAAAGTCCGCCCGGACGCAAAAGCCTCCCGGTCTCCGACCGTCCAGGTCCGCCAGTGGACCGGCGGCGGAGCGGGGACCGCGGTCACCTGGAACGAATAGGGAGCCTCCCCGGCGTTCTGCCCGAAATAATAGTCCGCCGAAATCTCGAAGGAGAGCGTTTCGCCTCCGTGCACCGCCGGAGCGGAAGGCTTCAGGGAGGTCTTGATGCGGTCGGGCACGAAATCGGCGACCAGCACAGAGGCGACGCCCCACGGAACCCCGGAAGAACCGTCCAGCGAACAGAGAAGCGCATAGTTCCCGCCGGGAGCGTCTTCCGGAACAGCAAAGGATGCCGAGGCGAAGCCGGACGCATCCGTCTTGAGTTTGCGGGAAATGATGCGGTTGTCCTTCGGGTCTTTCAGAAGAATCACGCAGGGGGCGTCCGGATACACCTGGAGGCAACTGTCCCGGACAAACACGGAGGCATGGATCGTCTCCCCGGCCCGGTAAACGCCGCGTTCGGTGTAGAGGAAGGCGCGCGGCTCCCGGCGGAAAGCCGGTCCGGCGTTGCCGAACTCCGCGAGGGAGTGCGACTTCTCGCCGAGGTCCGTATAGAAAGAAATGTCATTCCCTTTGCGGACCGTCACCGTACGGGCGGAATCCCCCGGATCGTCCAGTGCGGACGCGTATTCCAGAAGGGCGATCCCCTCCGCGTCCGTCACGCCCCGGGCCAACAGCTGGTTCTTGCGGCTGATCAGCGTCACCACCGCTCCGGACGCGGGGGCTCCGGTCTCGAATGAACGCACGGCAACGAACGCTTTCCGGGTCAGCGGGTCCAGCACCGTCTGGATGGCCATGTCCGTGACCGCCAGAACCCGCGAAACGTCGCCGTCGGTTCCCGGGGAAGAAATCCGGATGGCATAAACGCCCGGCTGGCGGCCCGGGATCAGGGAATCGAGGTCCAGCGCATAATTCACCGCCCGGTTCCGCGGGATTTTCACGGAGATGCTTTTCCGGACGATCTCCCGGGCGTTGTCCAGCGCATCCCCGGATTCCGGCGAGTAGATTCCGAGGTTGTTTTCGTGCAGTTTCAGGAGGGTCACGGAAAGGGTGGACACATTGGCCAGCTCCAGCGGCAGGTTCCATTCCTTCTGTTTCCGGGGAAAGAGCAGCCCGGACGAAAGAAAGCTCACCGACGGGCACAGCGGAGGCATCTTGACCCGGAACGCGGCGTCCTGCCGGAGTTCCGCCCCGTTTTCGGCGCGCAGACCTTTCTTCAGTGTGAAATCATACACTGTTTCGGGCTGGAAATCGCCCTTGAGGAGCCAGCCTCCGGATTCCGGCAAGACCCGGTACGGCACGGCGGGGGTCACGGAAAGAAATTCCGTTCCCGACGGAAGCGGAATCCAGGAATCGCAGCTGAACCGCAGACGGACGCCCCGGGGTTCCCACGGCGGAACATTCACATCCCGCAGGAAAAATTCACCGGGCCGGTTCTTTTTCACAGCGGACGGGAGCGTTTTTCCCTTGTTTTCCGGCACCCGCGCAGCCTTTTGGAGCCGCTCCGATTTCAGTTGAGAAAAAAGAGCGATGTTGAGTGTGACGGAAGCAGCCAGGGCCGTCCCGGCAAGAAGTGATAAAATGAGCGTATTTTTCTTCATGGCAGAGTATTCCCCATATACAAAATGTTCGAATGGCAGGGTTGTCCCCGAAAGGAAAATCTATCAGGAAAAAGGGGAATATCAAGGGCCGGTTTGAAAAAAATCACTCTTTCCAGGAGTGGAAAACACGTTCGAGAATTTTGGAACACTTCCCGCAGCCTTCGCCCGTGCAATCGCGCATCTCTTTGCAGTGGAGAACCTCTTTCCACTCCGGGGGAAACTGGCGGTTGTCCATCACATACGGCGCAAAAGTTCCGGAGAATCCAGGCTCGGTCAGGTCGAACAGATTCCCCGAAAAATGCCCGGACGCATACGCCCCCAGCACCATCCGGGGATTCGGATGGGTCCGCGTCGCCAGCTTCACCACGTCGAAGAAAGGCTCGTATTCCGCCAGGTCCTCGGGACGGAGCCAGGTGGAACGGAGAAAAGCAAGCACATTCCGTTTGTCCGCGTACAGTTTCCGGCAGAGGTGGGGGTGAAACTCCTTCACGTTCGCATGGGCGGCGATTTCCGCGTCATGCCCCAGAAGATTGTCGTGGAACGTCTGGAAGGGACAGCACCGGAGACATCCGCTGTTGGCCAGCATGCAGAGCTTTTTCCCGTGGCCGGCGCACCAGGCATGAAACTTCGCGACGGTCTCCGGATCGCGCTGGAGATCGCGGCGGATGTGGAACGAGTCGAAAAGGTCCGAAAGAAACTCCATCGCGGCGACGGAATCGATCCGCATGTTCACGGAGGCGCGCGTCTCCACGGAAGGGAACGCCGCCTTCACCGCCCACGCGATGAACGGGCTGGCGGTCGTCACGATTTCGGGCAGGAGTTCCAGTTCCTCCAGATAGGAGAGGACCGACTCGACCTCCCTGCGGAGATCCTCCCCGACGGCGCGTGCCCCGTAACAGTTCGCATTGAACAGAAGGTCGAGTTTGACTCCCATGCCGCGAAGGACCGAGAGCTCCTCCTCCAGTTCCGCCTGGGCGCTCCAGTCGCGGGCTCCGCGGCTGGTCCCGAACGCGGGCCGTCCGGTCGGCAGCCCCGGCCAGGGAAAATACACTTCCGCCACCGCGCCGCGGTAGTCGGACACGATGTTCTGAAACGGTTCTCCACTTTCCGTCTGCCGGTATCCGATGGCAAATTTCATTCCGTTTTCTCCCCGCACGCCAGTTCCCTTTCCAGCGTCGTCCGGACTTCGGCGACCGCCCGGCGAACCTTTTCCATGATTCCCGGGATCTCCCTCTCCATACGGACGCCGAGCGAATAGTTTCCGAACAGGAAAAAAGCAACCGCCACGCCCGGGGAACGTTCCATCCGGTAGACAAGCTCCGCACGCACCTTCCGCTTGACTTCCAGGAAGCGTTCTTCGGTGCCCCAGCGGGCCACTCCGTATTCGGCGAAGGGGAAGTTCTGCTCAAATGCGCCCGCGTTCGCCGCACAGGACTGGAGGCAGACCGCCGACGCCGAAACATACGGGGCAAAGGAAACCGGTGTTCCGGGCGTTCCCTGCTGGAGCTCTCCGGGACGGTCCGGCGACATCCGCAAGCGGCATTCGACCCCGCCCGGCGACAGTTCGGAAAAAGTCAGGATGGCGTCCGGAAACAGCCGGCGGAATTTGCGCAGTTCCCGTCCGGCGGCTTTCAGGAGGATCGTGTTGTTCCGCAAACTCGAAAGCTCCTGAATGGCGCTTCCGGCGAAATAGCGGTTGGCGTCATCCTTGTCCAGAAAGCCCCTTGCGCGCAGCGTCCGCACCAGATTATGGGCCGTCGGTTTTTTGAGCGCGAGATGGTCGGCGATTTCGTTCAGGCGCATCCCGTCCGGCGATGCGCACACCAGCTTCAAAATGTCCAGCGCCTTCAACAGCGAAAGAACATAATCCGATTGAGCCATGCTTTTCTTTCTCCCGTAGTTTTCTCTACTGTATCCGCCGAACGGGAAAATGCAAGGAAAAGAAACCGTCAATCCGCATCGACGGCACCGGCTTTTTTATTGCGGAAGACCGTCCCCTTCGAATATTTCGGGCCGGTGCTCCAGTCCACGCGCCATTCCGGACGCCGCCGGAATTTCTGCCGGAAAGTGTTCTGGAGCACCCCGCGCGCCTCCAGGCTGATCATGCACGCCCGGGTGCATCCGCGCGCTCCGCAGACCGCCTGTCCGGTGTTGTACAGATTGTGCGGCTTGCGGTAGAACGGCGACCATTCGCCCGGAACGCTTTCCGGATTGCCTTCCAGATACGACGTTTTCTGCTCCACGCCCGAATGCTTGGCTCCGACGAAGGCAAAGCCGCACTTTCCCATGTTCAGGTCGCTCCATTCGACTTCACGGCCCCCCAGATTCACTTTCACGGTCTTCTCCGTCGAGAAGGCATGTCCCGGACACGCCCGGACGCATGCCATGCAGCGATTGCACAGTTTCGGTCCGTTGTAGATCGGGTCCGGCTCCAGTTCCAGGTCCGAGAGAATGATCCCCACCCGGCAGCGCGGGCCGAACTGGGGCGAAAGAAACATCTTGCTGAACCCGATCTCCCCGAGTCCGCACAGATAGGCGGCAATCCGGAGCTGGATCATCACATCGGGCGTCGCCTGCCCTTCGCGCACGGGACGGCTGTAATTCTCCCTGGCAAACCCTTCATTGTCGATCCCGCGCCAGTCGCTCTGGTGCCCCATGGGAATGGCCTCGGCTCCGTTGTCCTCGATGAACTTCGACAGATTGATGACCGTCAGGGGCATGTACAGATACGTGATGCCGCCGTAGCCCATCGCGGAGTAATTGCTGAAATAGGTGCCTTCCTCGATGCCGCGCAGACTTCCCCGCTCCACCCGGAAAACCATCCCGATGATGGATTTGCATTCGGGCATGATCTGTTTCGGGTCCATCTGGAGCGGAGCCCCGGCCCAGCGTTCGATGTTTCCGATTCCCACGGCGTCGGCTCCGAACTCGAGCGCCTTCCGCTTGACGGTGTCCGCCGCTTTCCGCGGAGTGGAAAAGTCCTCCTGATTGAAAGTCCGTGTGTAGATTGCCATAAGCACCTCCTTGAATGATTCATCATTGATGAATATCTATCCATCATTACTGATAAACATACTTCTTTTTTTCATTTTGTCAAGGAATGCAAGAAGAAAAATCATAACTTTTTTCTCATTCGTCAAATTTTCTTGATTTTTTTTGAAATAACCTCTTGACATTGAAAAAGCGGAGAATATATTAAACCGTAAACCGTTTTGGGTTTTCATGGAGAAAAAATGGCCGAGCAGAAAACAGAACAGGTGAAACGGATGATTGTCCGGTATATCCGCGAGAAACAGCTCAAGAGCGGAGAGCGGCTGCCGTCACAGGATTTTTTCCGTAGACAGTTCTCCTGCGGGACAACCACGGTCCGCGCCGCCATCGACGAACTGAAAAACGACGGGGTCCTGGATGTCCGCGACAAAATCGGAGTCTTCGTGATCGATCCCAATGCGGACGGCCATGCTGCCAGCGTGATCGGCATCTGCGCCATTTATTCCGATACCCCTTATTACTGCTGCCTTCTCTGCGCCCTTCAAAGCCACCTGAACCGGCTCGGATGCATGGCGCATCTCTTTTTCAGATACAAACCGGAGCCCCGGGACGATATGCTTTATCATGATGTTTCCGATTATCCCGGACTCGCCCGCTCCGTGGAAGGCAAGATTCTGGACGGCATAATCCATCTGGACGACTTCAACGACCGTTCCCTCCGCTTCCTTGCGAAAGCGGGCATTCCGACCCTTTCCGCCTGTGGCCTCCCGCTTTCCGAAAACAGCGTCTCATACGACTTGAGCGACATCCTCCGGAGAATGTGCGTCCGGCTGAAAAAAATGAATGTGAAGCGTCCCGCGCTGGTCTCGGTCAAAGCCACGGAGAATCATATCGACCCGCTCTTCCTCGAATGCACCGGCGGCAAAGGCATCATTCTTTCCAACGACGCGTTCACAAACGGAAATCTTTTCGTAAAAAAATATATGGCGCTTCCCGAAGAAAAACGTCCGGACCTCATTCTTTATCTGGATGACATTCTCGCCCAGTCCATCACGTCCCAGCTGGTATTTCTCCTTCCGCACGAAAAACTTCCCGGCGCCATGATTCTGCGCAGCAGACAGCTTCGCTCCACGTTCGCCGTCCAAAATCCGGTGTTCTTCAACATGGATCTGGACAGTTTCGCCGGACTGGTCGTCAGCACTCTCATGAAAAATGTGAAAACCGGCAATATCCGCATCGGGCGGGTCCGCTATCGTCCGGAGGAAGAACCGGAACTCTCTTTGAAAGATGAACAACAGAATCGTATGGAAACTCAAACGAAATGCAGAAGAGGAGGAATAAGACCATGAAAATCAAAGGCCGCCGTTGGAAATGTTTCACACTGATCGAGCTTCTGGTCGTGATCGCGATCATCGCGATCCTGGCCGGAATGCTTCTGCCCGCGTTGAACCGGGCCAGAGCCTCCGCCCGCGGCATCGCATGCCTTTCCAACATCAAACAACTCTACAATTACTGGGCGATGTATGCCAACGACAACAAGGAATTCATCATGAACGTGTACCGGAAAGACGCCTTTTCGGCTCCGGGCATCCCGGCTCATTGGGGGGAACAGGTCCTCTTTGAATACTTCAATATCCGTTCCGATAAAAACACGGCAACCACCTCAAAACTTTTCCTGTGTCCGGAAGACAACAAAAAGAACGGCATCTATGTGAACATCAAAATGGTTCCGTTTTCCTACGCCTACAACAATGCGTGCGACTTCGAGACCTTCACGCTGGCCTGCGGTTCGCCTCCATTCTACAAGCTTTCCCAGAAAAACCGGTATCCCGACAAGACCATGCTGTTCGGCGACCATTGGAAACGGTTTACTCCCACCGCAAACGCATTGGATAAAATCCGGTTCCCCTACGGACGGGACATCGGCGTCTACCGCGCCCATTCGGGCGGCATGAACGCGGTCTTCCTGTCGGGCAACGCGCAGGCCGTCAACAGCTCCTGGTGGCATGCGGTCTGCTGCAACAATGACCTCTGGAACGTTCCCAGCGCCGCCTGGATAGGAGAAAGGTTCAACTGATGAAAAATATAAAATTCACCTTCGGATTGCTGTTCCTCGTTTTCTGCGGTTCCCTCTGTGCCGGATTGCAGTTGAGTTCGAACGGGAAAACCTCTTATGCAATTGTCGTAAGCAATGACGCGACGGAAGCCGAATCCTTCGCCGCCGCGGAGTTGAGCGCATACCTGAAACGGGTCACCGGGGCGGATTTCAGGATCGTCAAGGATCAAACGCCGGTCCCCTCCCCCGCGATCCATGTCGGAAGCACCACTCTCGCCCGGAAAAACGGAGCGGACGGCTCCCGGCTCGATTCCGAGGAATGGATCGTCAAACAGGTCGGCCGAGACCTGATTCTCTCCGGCGGCAGGCCGCGCGGCGTGCTTTACGGCATATATGATTTTCTGGGGAAATATGCGGGCTGCCGCTGGTATGACCTCCTCACGGAAAAAGTTCCTTCCACCCCGAATCTCACGCTGCCGGACACGGTAGACATCCGGAAAAAACCATTCATCCGTTCCCGTGCCTTCTACTGGGTCAACGCGGTCCGTCCGGAATACTCCCTCTGGGCGGTGCGGAACCATCTCAATTCGCAGATTGAGAATTCCCCCAGATACGGGTTCCGCGATGGTTGCGGAAGCCCCTATTTTGTACATACGTACTATCAATATTCCAAAGATTTTCCATTGGAATGCTTCTCCATGAACCGGGATGGAAAGCGTGAAAAAGCACGGGATGGAAGCGGGCCGGGACAGCTTTGCCTCACCCATCCGCCAACCCTCAAGCTGTGCATTGAAAAACTGCGTTCTTACATTGCCGACGACCGGAAAAAAGCAGCGGAGCGGAAGGCGCCGTTTCCCTGGATTTATGAATTTTCATCGTTCGACAACTCCGCCGTGTGCTGGTGTCCGGGCTGCCTTGCGGCAAAAGAAAAATTCGGAGGGGAGTCCGGACTCATGCTTCACTTCGCCAACCAGCTTGCGGATTCGATTGCGGAAGAGTATCCGGACGTCGCGGTAAGGGTGAATGCCTACCGGACCACGATGGAGCCGCCGAAAAGTCCGATCAAAGCCCGTAAAAATGTGATTGTGCGCGTGACCGCGCTGGGCGTGGAGTTCGAAGGGGACAAGGGACGCGATGTCCTGCGGCCCCTGACCGCGAAACAGAACCAGTTGTATGTACAGCACCTGGACGGCTGGAAAAAAGTCTCCGCCCGCATCGGGATATGGGATTATTTCCGCATGTTCGGACAAACCTTCGGCGCGCCCGCGTCGAGCATCGGAACCCGGGCGGAGCTGTTCCGGAAATATCATGCGCTCGGGGTCGAATGCATGTTCATCGAAGGCGAAATCTATCCCGGAATGACCGATCATTTCCTGGACTTGCGCAACTGGCTCACCGGCAAACTGACGGTCGATCCGCTGGCGGATGTCTCTTCCCTGACGGACGATTTCATGAACGGCTTCTACGGCAAAGCCGCTCCGGCAATGAAGGATTACCTGGAATATGTCGAAAAACGCATGAAGGAGGAAAAAGACAATCTGGCCACGCGCCATCCGTCGAAGTGGGCGTATCTGGACGATGCGTTCTACCGGCATGCCAAAAACCTCATGGACAAGGCCGAGGCGCTGGTGAAAAACGATCCGCAGGAACTGGCCCATGTGCGGCAGGAACGTTTCCTGCTGGAAAGCTCCATGCTGAATATGGTTGACAGCTATCCGAACAATCCGCTCGGCCTGACCAAAAAGGAACTGACGGACCGGGTCATCCTCGGAGAACAGGCGTTCTGGGAGAAATATCACGGCAAGGCTTACTGGAAAGCCAACAGCCGGAAACACACGGAAAAATACATCGCCATGCTGAACCGGCCTCCCCTTCCGAAAGAGTTTCAGGATAAAACGGTGGTCTCGCACCTCTGCTGGTCGGACATCTCCACCCTTCAGAAGACCGCGGTGGACGATCCGGACGCCGCGGGCGGCAAAGCGCTGGCCGTTCCGGTGTTCAACGGGCTGAATCCCGACACTTTTCACGACCGGGATTTCCAATACGGAGTGTATGCACCGACGCACAACCCGAAACAGCTTTTCAACAAAACGATCCTGAAAAAAGACCTGCCGCAGGATGAAAAATACCACTTCCATTATCTCGGACGCACGGCGATTCCCGATCCCCAGACCTATCTCTGGCTTCACTGGTCCTGGCACCTCCAGCCGAAGCTCGGGCATCTCTACGATCCGGCCGAACTGGAAACGAAGTTCGACATTTACGCGTCCCTGAAATTCGAGGGGCCCGCTTACGTGAAAGAATCTCAAAAAAAGAACAATGTCTTCCTTGACCGCGTTATCGTGGTGCGGGTCGCAAAGTAAACCTTCCGGAGAGCAAAACCGGCCGGACAGAGGAACCGTCGCCATGTTCCAGGGCATGAGCGGACAAAGTGGTCTCCTCTGCCCGCTTCCGGTTTCCGCCGGCCGGCTTTCCATCCCTGAAAAATCACGGCTCTCACCCTCCGCATAAAAAAAAACGTATTTTTTTCCGTACGGGGGGTTGACATTTCTTCGTTTGCAATTATAATGTTGAACATAATAAACTTATTCAAGCATCCAGAAGCGAGGAAAATGGGCATGAATTCATTCGGAGAACTTCAAACCGTCACGCTGGCGGACGGAGTGGAAAACCGTCTGCTGGAATATATGCGGAACGCCAGCCTGAATCCGGGGGACTCGCTTCCGAAAGAAGAAGATCTGGCTTCGCACCTCAACGTCAGCCGTCATATCGTGCGGGAAGGCGTCAGCCGCCTCAAGGCGCTGGGACTGGTCGAATCCAGAAAGAAGCGCGGCATGGTGATGAAACGCCCGAGCGCGTTCACCGGCCTCCGGAAGCTGGCCGAGGCGAACCTCTTCAATCTCCGGGAGCGGGAGGAGTTCATGGAGCTCCGCGTGGCGCTCGAACTGGGCATGTGCGACTTCATTTTCGCCCGGAAAACGCCCGAAAAACTGGCAAATCTCCGCAAGGTGGCCGGACTTCCCAATTCCTCGGTCCAGAAATTCACTACCGAAATCGATTTTCACACGTATCTGATGGAGATCGGCGGCAACCAGATCGCCAGCCAGTTCCGTGAAATCCTGGCGAACGTCTTCAAGCCCGTGTATGAAGGAAAAGGGCACATCAACCGGACGCTCCGGACGCCCACCCACCATGAGATCTGCGATATTCTCGAGCATGGCACTTTCGAGGAGTTCCATGCCCTGATGCGAAAACACTTCGAACCGTATCTTGTCAACGCGGAAAGCGGGAAAACCTCCGCAGGGAAACCGTCCGAATGAAAATCCGCCCCTACAAGCCGGAAGACCGGCGGCTCCTCTGGGAGCTTTACAACCGTTTTCTGCACCGGGACCGCCTTCCGGAAAAGGCGTTCCTGGAATATCTCCTGATGTCGCCCAATTTCCAGCCGGAGGGATGTTTTTTCCTGCCGGGCCGTCCGGCGGGCGCCGGGATCGCCATGCTTCACCGGAAGGCGTTCAACCCCTGGACGGAAATTCCGGATTCCAGCCGCGGAAAAGGGTTTCTCCTGCCGCTGGCGGATTCCGCGGAAAATTATGAACGGATTCTGGCGGAAGCCGAACGGTATTTCCGGAAAAACGGATGTTCGGCGGTCCGGCTTTCGGGTCTGGGAAGCGGCGTCCTGCCGAATTGTTTCGGGCGCGACGAATATCCGTGCCTGGTGGAAACGGCCTTGCGGAACGGCTATGAAAGCGTTCACGTTTCCTATGCCATGCGGTGCGGGCTGCCGGAGTACGAGCCTTCGGAAAAAATCCGGAAGAAAAGGGAAGAACTGGCGCGGGAAGGCGTGATTTTCCGCACGTGCGCGCCGGACGATCTGCCGGGGGTCCGCGACGCCCTGGAAAACAGCGATCTCGCCCCGTATCTTCCCCTGATCCTGGAAAAGTTCTCCCGCGGGAGGCTGGAGGAAGTCGTGATCGCCGTCGAAAACAGCGGCCGTGTCCTGGCGACATGCCAGTATCACTATGCGCACCAGGCGGAGCGGGTCGGGCCCTTCGGCGTGACCGCTTCCGCACGGGGACGCGGAATCGGGCTGGTCCTTGTGGCCGCCCTTCTGGAGGAAATGGCGCTGCGGAATTATCACTGCGCTTATTTCCATACCTGCGATGAGGAAAAAACCCGGTTTTATGCGCAGAATCAATTTCAGGTGTTCCGAGTCCGGGATACGCTGGAAAAAATATTGCACTGATTGAACTTATATATGTTCTCACCGGAAACAAACAGAAAAGGAAGTGGACTATGAAAAAAAGACTCTGGATCGCTCTTGCCGGCCTCGGCATCCTGACCGCCCTGTTCCCGCTGCCGGGCGGGGATCTTTCCGCGGAACGCGTCTCCGGCTCCATCCTCATCGACGGGAAACTCACGGAACCCTCCTGGGAGAAGGCTCCGGCCTGTTCCGATTTCCTGAAAGCGGGCACGCGGTCGCCTTCCGCCGCAAAGACCTCCGTCAAGGTGCTTACCGACGACAACGCGCTGTATATCGGCATCCGCTGCGAGGAGCCGAAGGTTTCCGAGATCGTGAAAATGGAAGTGCCGCGCGACGGCGGAATCTATCAGTCCGACTGTGTGGAAGTCATGCTGGACCCCGCCGTCACCAAGGAACGCTACTATCATTTTCTGGTGAATGCGCTCGGCAACCAGTATGACGCCTACCGCGATCAGGGCGGCGGCGTCCAGTATCCGCGCTGGAACGGCTCCTGGACCGCCCAGTCCTATATCGGAAAGGATTTCTGGAGCACGGAAATCCGGATTCCCTTCTTCAACTTTACGGAGAAGAATCCCATTGACGGCATCTGGGGAATCAATGTCTGCCGGGGCAAGCGCACGAATCCGCGCGAAGACTCCTCCCTGACCGGGGAATATCACAAGGTGGACCTTTTCCGGCCACTGACCGGGATCGGTACGGACCTGAAACCGTTCCGGCTGGAAGTCCAGCCTCCGGCGGGGACCATCCGGCTGGGCGACCGCGAACGCATCTTCATCGAGAACAATACCACGGTCGGCAACTTCGGGGAGAAGCCTCTTGAACTCTTTGCCGATTCCTGGCTGACCGCTCCGGACGGCGGCGTGTTCACGTCACCCAAAACCCGTTTTTCGCTCCAGCCCGGAGAAGCCAGGAAGGTTGTCCTTCCGAAAATCGAAATCGGGAAACAGGGAAAATATGTGAATGCCCTGCGCCTCACCGACTCCAACGGGCGCACCCTCGCCTACAAGGAAACCGATCAGGACATCCGTTTCTCCCCGATCCGTGTTCAGCTTCAGGTCCCGTGGTACCGCCACTCCATTTTCGAAACGCAGAAGATCGGGCAGATCGAATTCCGCGTGCTGACCGCCATGGACGCCGCCGCGCTGAAAGACAAGATGCTGGAAGTCTCCATCCGCGACAAGGAGAAAGCGGTCTGGACCGAAACCGTGAAGGAGGTCAAACCCGAACTTTCGTTCCAGGTCGACAATGCGAAGATTCCTCACGGCAGATATGTCATTTCCGCCGTGCTCAAGGACCGGAACGGTAAAAAAGTGGATTTCTGTTCCGCCGAATTCCCGCTCTGGAAACTTCCTTATAAGAAAACGGAAACCTGGCGCGGACGGGACGGCAACTGGTATGTCGAGGGAAAGCCCCTGTTCATCAACTCCTTCTGGGCGGGCAAGGATTTCGAGCTGCCGGAACACAACGTGATCATGTTCTTCCAGGACAGCTGGAAACATCTTGCACCGGGCAAACTGGGACTCTCCGGCAATCCGATTTTCGGCGTCCACAAGAAACCCGGCGTCCAAAAGGCGCTTCAGTCGGGGAACCTCGACGAGAAATACCTGGAGCTCTACCGTGAAGCCGTGCGCAAGGATTCCGCGGCGCCCAACCTGTTCGCCTACTTCCTGGTGGACGAACCGTCGTCGTTCAGCGCGCATGTAGATGCGCTGAAACAGGCGTATGAAACGCTCAAGAGCGAAGACCCCTGGCATCCGGTCGTCATGAGCGATTCCAGCCGCAACGACTACATCACCGCGTGCGACATCAACGGCCATCATCCCTATCCCACCGTCCTGAGCAATGTCAAGGCCAACGACTGCACCGCCATCGCGACCACCTACGACAGCGGAATGGCGCGTCTGGCCGACGGCTATCACAAGGTCACTTTCATCTTCATGGACATGGGGTTCAACAAGTGGGATTTCGGGCTCGGCCCGAAAGAAGGCCGCATGGCCACCTTCGACGAGTTCCGCGACCACATGCTGATGGCGCTCGCCTGCGACATGAAGGGGCTGATCCCGTTCAATTCCAATTACCACTCCTATCCGGAAGGCACCCTCGGATTTCCCGCGATCGCGAAGGAAGGCGCCTGGCTCGGACAAGCCGTGATTGCGCCCGACACGGCGTTCCGCCCGAAGGCGGATTACGACAAGCTCCGTTTCATCTCCCGGAACCTCGACGGCAATACGGTCATCATCGCCTCGAATGTGAGCATGACGCCGCGCACCGTGACCTTCTCCGGCCTGCCGGAATCCGTCCGCTCGGTCCATGTGATCTCGGAAAACCGTTCCATTCCGGTGAAGAACGGCTCGTTTTCCGATCACTTCAACGAGTGTCAGGGGCACGCCTACACGACCGGTCCCGCGCCCGCGCTGGAAAGCGTTCCCGAGGTCAAAAAGCGGATCGAAGAGGCCTGGGCGAAGCGCGCCAAACCCGGCAATCTTCTGTTCCAGCGCTGCAAGGACGATACGGTGAAAGTCACGGCGTCCTGCACGTTTGTCAACTACAGCATGGCGGGCGCGGAAACCGCGCTCTGGCATCTCTGCGACGGGTATCTTCCGGAATCCTCCGTCGGATACGGTCTTCTCCTCTGGAGTTCGGTCGTCGGAAAACTGCCCGCCTGGATTGAATTCACTCCCAAAAAGACGCCGTTCACCCTCGGGCGCGTGGTCGTCTATCCGACCGAAAAATCCGTGAAGGGCATGAACGTGGAGGTTTTCTCGAACGGAAAATGGAAGAAGGTCCATGAGGTTGCGGACGCCTCGAACCTCGACCGGATCGAATGCGTGTTTCCTCCGGAACAAACGGACAAGTTCCGCCTCAACATTCTTTCCGCGAACGAAAAACAGGATCTCCGCCGTCATGGAGACAAACAGATTCGCGCCCGGATCGGGGAAGTGGAAGCCTACTCGAAGTAATCATTGAATTCATAAGAAGGAGAATGGAACAATGAAAACGGTTTCAATCATGCTGGCGCTCGGAACGCTCACACTGGCCGCTGCCCCGGATGCCGCTCCCGCATCCGGAATGAAGACGGAACAAAAAATAATCGCCTGCTGGAGTTTCGACGAAGGACAAGGGGAGATATGCAAGGATTCCGTCGGCAATTTCAACGGCAAAATCGCCAACAACATGCGCGCGGTCAAATGGGTCGACGGCCGCAAGGGCAAGGCGCTGCATTTCGACTGCCCGGTCAATAAAAACGACCGCAATACTTCCGGCGCGGTCGTGGCCGAAGGATTTCCGACCGATTTCCGGAGCGGGATCACGGTCGAATGCTGGGTGAAAATGGACAAGGAGGCGGACTGGCAGCGGAGAGTCTACAATCTGGTCACCTTCGCGCCCGGAAACTACGGTCCCGGCTTCATCCTCTACTACAACTGGGCGTATTACATGTTTCTTTCCGGTCCCGGCGGGCCGGATGCCCACAAGACCCAATGGAATGCCCCGGCTCCGGTCCCGGATTTCCGCGACCAGTGGATTCATGTCTGCGCCACGTTCGACGGCAAAAAGGGACGTGTCTACATTGACGGCAAGCTGCTCGGCGAAACGAAAACCGAGGTCGTGTATTATCCGCAGAAGTCCAAAACATCCTCGCTGACCATCGGTTCCGGCTGGGGCGGTCTCGCCAACGGTTTTCCGGGAATCATCGATGAAGTGAAAATTTACAATTACGCCCTGCCGGCTTCCGAAATCGTCAAAAACGCAAAGCTGGATATGTAAACCCTTTTGAATGGGAGAAATCCTATGAAAACGACAGAAAAGCTTTTCCGATCGTGCGATTTCACATTAATAGAACTCCTCATCGTGATTGCGATCATCGCAATTCTGGCCGGAATGCTTCTGCCCGCGCTGAACAAGGCGCGGGCGACGGCCCGGCGGATTGCCTGCGCCAATCAGGAAAAACAGCTCGGACTCGGATTCTCCTTATATCACGCCGACAACAAGGAGTGGTATCCGGTCCATCTCAGCACCACGTATCCCAACCTGGACACCGCGGCCCTGAGCGCCATTCCCCTTGTCAACCGCCGCTGGTATCTCATGGTCGGACGCTACTTCATCCAGAAAGACTCGACCACGGTCGCCGGGGAAGTCGCTATTCAGGCGTACACGCTCTGTCCGGAAACCAGCAAAGAAGGCATCACCCGTTATACCTGCGACTATCTCATCAACTGGTATAACTTCGACGGCTCCAATTACCAGACGTACAACGGAGTGGCGGACCGTTACGGCATACCCTGGTTCCGGATGAATGTTTTCAAACCATCGTCCAATATGCTGCTGGTGGATGGACGATCCTCCAGTTTTTATGTCACGGGAAACATGACCATTCCCATGCATTCATCCTTCAACGACATTTTCCGTCATAACAAAACCTGCAACACGCTGTATCTGGATGGACATGCAGGGAACATTCTCCGCGAAAAAATCCCCTATCCTTCCAGCAGCGGCACTCCGTACACCTTGCCTTCGTCGGAATTCAGCCGTTTCTGGTTCGGATGGTAGTTCCGGCAGCCGGAAACAGAAAGAAAGATGGGAAAAGACGATGATTCAGAAAACCTTGTGCTTCGTGTGGATTCTTTCCGCTGTTCTTGCGGCGGGTGCGGAAACCGTGACTGCCGGTCTTCGGCCGGGGCTTTTTTCACAGGCCGTCAAGCCCGCCGGAGATGTTCCGCCCGACAACCGGCTCGAGATCGACATCCCCAATCTGCTTGTCAATGGATATTTCCGCGAAGGCGGCAATGCGCTTCCGCCGCGGGGATGGGTCGGAAGCGCCATGGAGGGCTGCGGCTACGGGAAGGGTCTTCATGCCGGACGCACTTTTCAACTGCGGGGAAAAGGAGCGCGTTTCCTCCGCCAGAACGGGATTGTCATGGTTCCCGGCGAAAAATACAGGGTTTCCGGCTATATCCGCGGAGAAAATTTCAAGGGGGACGGGCATATCGGCATCGCCTGCGACAACTGGAGCAAGATTCGCGCCTACTTCTTTTCCGGAAAGGACATCCAGCCGGACTGGCAGTATTTCGAAGTCGTTTTTACGCCCGATGTTTCCAAAGCCGGAGAGTATGAGATGATCGTCTACCGGAAATCCGAAACGGACGGTTCTATCGAAGTGGACCACCTGATCCTGGAACCGCTGAGCAAAAAAGGGCTCCAGGAGTCCCGCAACAAATTCCACGGGAACAAATTTGACGAGAATTACGCAAAGGCCCTGACGGAAGGAAAATTGCGTTCGGGGCCGCCGTCCGGGGAGTACCGTCTGGTCTGGTCCGACGAGTTCAACGGGAAGACACCGGATGAAAGCAAATGGAAAGTGTATGACATGTCCGCCTACCGGGATACACGCGGATATGTTCTGACGCCCGATTGTGTCCGGCTCGACGGCGAAGGTCATCTGATCATGACCACCCGTCTCGGCAAAGACGGCAGGACGGTCGAATCGCCCCGGATTTCCTCGACCGGGCATTATACGTTTGTCCGGGGATATCTGGAAGCCCGGATCGAACTTCACGACTCCCCGCTGGCGAATTGCAGTTTCTGGCTGCTTCCCGAAGGACGGATGGATGCGAATGATCCGGTGAACAAGGGGATGGAAATCGATATCATGGAGTGCGTCAATCCGGCGCTGGGCATGCTGAGCCATACGACGCACTGGTACAGCACCGACCCGAAAACCGGAAAGCGGGTCAGTTTTTCCGGCGGAACCTGTGCGCGGAGGGTGCCCGGCCTCGACAAGGGCTTTCATTCCCTCGGCTTCGAGTGGACGGACACGGACTATGTCTTTTTCATCGACGGCGTGGAAAGCTGGCGCCTGAACAAAAAGGATCATCCCGTCACCGTGAAGCCGCACAACATCATTTTCAGTTTCGGCGGACGGGTCGGGGAGATCCGGAAGCAACCGGCGTTCGTCACGAATTACCGGGTGGATTATATCCGGCTTTACCAGAAAGAAAAATGAACGGAAACCTGTTTGAATCAGGAGATGAGGTTTTATGAATTTCATGAAAAAAAGTTTTTTTACGGCGGAAAATTTCAAATCCGCCCGTCCCGACGGCCGTTTTGACCGTTCCCTCGGTTTCATTTACGAATCTCTGCGGAGAAAAGAACCGAAACTTTCTTTCGACCGGGTTTCTTCGGCGGCGGAGTTCCCGGCATGGAGGGAACGGGTCCGGGAAAAACTGCGCGAGCTCCTCCGGATGGTCCCGCATCCGCAGCCCGAATTCGTTCTTTTGAAAGAAGAAAAGCGGGATGGATACCGTCTGTTCCACTATGAATTTTATCCGGAAGACCTTCTGGCGGTACCGTTCCTGATGCTGATTCCCGAGGACGTGATCGCCGGCGGGCGCAAGGTTCCCGCCGTGATTTGCAACCCCGGTTCCGGCGCGGGAATGAAATCTCTCGCCGGAGAACCGGATACGCGCCCGAACCGGTATCCGGGGCGGAACCGCCAGGCGTGGTGGTATGTGAAAGCCGGATTCATCGCGGTCGCCATCGAAAATCCGGCGACCGCCGAAAACAGCGAGCCGGGAATCCCGTACGGCCTGACCCAGCTGCGCTTCCTTTCTCTGCTGATGAAGGCGGGACGGACCTGCCAGGGATTCATCACGGAACAGCGTCTGATGGTTCTGGAATTCCTGAAAAAACATCCTCTGGTCGATCCCGGAAAACTGGCCTGTTCCGGACTCTCCCTCGGATGCGGCGGAATCCTCTACACCACCGTCCTGTCGGATGACGTCCGGGCAATGATCTACAATGATTTCGTCTGTGACGGCGATGCCCGTCTCTTTTCCGTAACGGAATTTCCGGCGGACCCGGTGATGGCCGCCGGCTTCATTCCCGGAGCTTCCGACTGGTTTGCCATTCAACCGGACCTGACCGCGTCGATTGCGCCGCGTCCCATGCTTCTGGCGGAGGGCGGCGCCTGGAAAGGCAACATCGAAAAGATTGTACGGTCGTATGAAATGCTGGACGCAAGGGAGAATCTTTCCCTGAATTACTACAAAAAATACGCGGACCCGGCCTCCCGGAAATACGATTCGGTCGATCTCCGCAAGACCACGGGACTGACCGGGGAAGACTATCTGGATTATTCCTATGTGGATGTGAGCCAGCACAGCTTCCATCCCGAACTGGCGATCCCGTGGCTGACGAAACTTTTCTTCGGAAAGGAATGCGGCGATCCGGCGCTTTCAGCTGAAATCGAGGCTTCCCTTTCCGAAAAAGAACATTTTTTCAACGCGGACGACGAAGAAATTTTTCCGGATAAGGAACCTCAAAAATAACGGAACTGGAGATTGGAACCTATGAAAATTTTGAACCGGCACGGATGGATTGTTTTGGATGAACTCGATTTGCCGCCGGAGGGTGGAATCAAGGTCGAATATCTCTCCGACGGAGGGTGCTTCGAGCCTGCGTGCATGTTCCCGAATCGGACCGAGGAGACTCTTTTCGAGGCTCACAACCATCAGGATTGGAACTGGGCTACGGAATACCGCGGGCTGGTCCCGGAACGCATGATCCGGGACAACAAGGTCTACTGGAATTATTACGTCAATTTCGCCGGACTTCCGGAAAATTTGAACCGGAAACTGCGGGTGACCCGCTTTGCGGCCGGGGGGAAGGTCCTCTCCGTTACGGAACCGGAAGCTACGATCGATCCCGGAACCACCGTTTTCCTGAACAACTGGCGCGAATGGGAGGGCTCTCCGGTCCATACCTATGAGGGAATGGAACCGAACCGCCAGAACGATCCGGCCGACGCCCGCCCCGGCTGGACGGTCGCCAACTGTCTCTTCGGACAGCCCCGCCTCACAATCTTCGGCAAGGAGGCCATGCCGCCGCTGTCGTATTGTCCGGAGCTTTCCGGAAAATACGACCTCTATCTTTGCATGAAGGAGGAAGTCCTGGAATGCGATCTGGAACTGCCCGGCGCTCCGGTGCGGGAGCGTCTGCTGATCTCCTCCCGCGTGATTCCATTCAACAAGTTCTGGAAGGAAATCTACATCGGTCAGTATTCCTTCCGGAAAACAGACCGGATCGTCATTCATCAGGCGGAAACCACGAAATTCAATCCGACCCGCCGGTTCGGGGACATCTATTACTTCAAGCTCGTTCCGGCCGGGCATACGGAAAAAAAATCCTCCGTGGCCGGGCGTATGAAGGAAATCCTGTTCTACAGCGAACCGTACAGCCTCGCCTACGGGCACCATCTCCAGAATGAAACCATGGCCGCGCGCATTGCCGACGAATACGCCGCGCTCGGAGTGGACAAGGTCGTCTGCCAGATGGGGCGCACCGGCTCCTTTGTGCTGTATCCGGACAGTGTCAGTTCCCGCGGACGCGAAGGCGACGCCCGGGGCGACGACCGGCAGAGCTCCAACGGAGTCGCCGAGATGATGAAGAACATGGACATCCTGAAGGTGTTCCCGCCGCTCTGCCGCAAGCGCGGAATCCAATTCCTGGCGAACATGGGAGTGAACTCTTCCTATGTCGGAAGCACGCTCGAAACGAAGTTTTCCATGGATCACCCGGAATATTATCATCACCACCTGCTGGATTTTTCCATTCCCGAAGTCATCGACTTCGCCACGGAGAACTTCCGGGAAATGGCCCGGTATGAAATCGACGGCCTGAGCGTCTCCCATACCCGGTATCCCTACTGGCAGACCCGGGACACGATCCTGGCGTTCCATCGAGGCATTGTGGAGAAAATCGGCCGGAAGCGGCGCGGGGAACTGGAAATCAACATCAGCTTCGTGGCCGGCGATCCCGATTATTATCAGGCGATCGAAATCCTGATGCGGGAAGACCTGATCGATTCGATCGTGCCCGCCAACCTGATGTGCATTTATCCGGCGGTCGACCTTGCTCCGTGGATCGAACTGGCAGAACGCTACGGGAAAACCGTCTACGGAATGATTGACGGCTGGGGGCTTTCTTCGGCCGGGATGAACACCAGCATCCTGCCGCGTCCGGCGGAGTGCGAAGCGCTGGCGTCGCGTTACATCGGACAGGGCGCCCGCGGCCTTTACTTCTACCAGAGCGAACAGATTCTGTCCAATCCGTTCCTGCGCCGTTTCGTGAAAAGCCTGAAATCAGCCGGAAATTCTCCCGTGGTGAAAGGGTACGTATAAATGAACTTGAAAAAGCAATGGGTCACGGAAGGCTTCGAGGCGTTCCGCCGCGGAACCTTCGGGAACGGCGGACAGAATCTCTATGTTTCAAAGGCGGGCGTGCTGCAGCGGATCTTTCAATACGATCTGGATCATGACGGATACTTCGACCTCGTTTTCGCCAACTGTCAGAATCACCACGAGTCCGCGCCGTCGTACGTCTACACGCCGGACGGAAGGCGCGAGGAGCTTCCGGGTCAGGGAGCCCTCTGCGGAACGGCGGTCGATCTGACTGGAAGCGGCTTCCTGGACCTGGTGGTTGCCGGATACTACGACATGGCCGCGCCGTTCGCGTCCACGGACATCTATTTCGGCTCGCCGGAAGGCTATTCGGAGAAGCGCCACATCCGGATTCCGACGCCCTGCGCGGAGGACTGCTGTCACGGAAAATTCAACGGGGACGGGCGCCCCGCGCTGGCCTTCGCCATGCCCAATTACGGCACGGTCCGCGTTTTCCATCCCACGGAACTGGGGATCGAGTGGTCGCGTTCTATCGATCTGCCGATCGCCTGCAATCTCCTGGCCGCAACGGATCTCGACGGCGACGGTTTCGATGAACTGATCGTCCGGAAGAAAGATTCCACGGAGACGGTCATTTACTGGGGCGGAAAAGACGGCCTCAGCGAAAACCGCTGCACGGTCCTTCCCGAGCTTCCCGCAAGCGAAATTCTCCAGCCGGAAGAGGAAAAAACATTGCAGAGCGACATGGAGAAAAAATTCGAAGCGCCGCGCCGGCTTCAGACGGTGATCTGGAAAAACCGTCGCTGTTTCACCCTCTCCACCGGCAAAAAGGTCTTCTTCTACGGCTCCGGCCCGAAACGGGAAATCGAATGCGTGCTGGAACTGGAAGTCCCCATGGCGCTTGCGGTCGCGGTCGGTGACATCAACGGCGACGGTTATGAGGACATCGCCGCCGCCTGCCGCGTGCGCAATCCGGAGGACAAGCACAAGCAATGCAGCTTCATTTACCGGGGCGGGCCCGACGGATTCCGTCCGGAACGGCGCACCGCGCTGGATACGCAACAGGCCTGCGACGTCGCCATCGGCGGGCGCAAGAAGGACGGCTGTGCCGATGTGCTTTTCTGTCAGAGCAGCGTCGGAAGGGTCTATACCAACCATGCGCTCCTTTTTGAAGGCGCGAAGGAGGGCGTCAATCCCGAACCGCGCAAGTATGAAGGGGAGGACTCCCGCCGGGCGTTTTTCGTGGAAAATCCGGGCATGGAGACACGCATTTTTCTGGTGAACCACTATTCCCGTTCGTCCGTCGGGTTCGACAAAACCTATATCTACCGGGGCGGCCCGGACGGCTATTCCCCCGAAAACCGCATCGAAGTCCCCTCCTGGTGCGCCGTGGACTCTCTTTCCGCCGACCTCGACGACGACGGCTGGGCGGAACTGCTGGTCTGCAACAATTCGGAGAATTCTCTCCATCTCGACCCCGGCCACCATGTGCATCATTTCGGCCCGGGCGGCTTCGAGCCGAAGAAAACTTATACGCTCAAAACCGATCTCGGATGGGGAACGGCCGCGGGGGACTTCAACCACGACGGGTATCTGGAACTGGTCACCGTCTGCAACCATTGGAAGGACCTACGCATTTTCTACGGCGGACCCGAGGGTTTTTCCCGGTACGAAGACATCCCGCTGGACGGAAAGGGAAGTCCCCGCTGGATTTTTGCCGCCGATCTGAACAAGAACGGCTGGCTGGATCTGATCGTGCCGCTGATCAATGCGGACCGGACCCTGATCCTCCGGGGCGGACCCGAAGGCTTCAGCCTCCGGCGCAGCACGGAACTGGCCGTCTATCACGGTGCATGCGCCCGCGCCGCCGACCTGACCGGAAACGGGTATCCGGATATTCTGATCGGGACGCATACCGATACGCCGAAGAACGGGGAGCTCCCCCCGCACCAGCCGCACAACTCCTATCTGCACATTTACTGGAACGGTCCCGGCGGATTGAGCGAAAACAACAAGACTGTTTTACGTACGGACGCCGTCGATGCGATGTGTGTCGCAGACTTCAATAACGACGGCTGGCTGGATGTTTTCTGCTGCAGCTACCACGGCGGAAAAGACCGGGATGTGCACTCCTTCCTCTACTGGAACCGCAAAGGAACTTTCCGCGCCGCCGACCGCCAGTTGATCTATACGCATTCCGCTTCCGGGTGCATCGCCGCCGATTTCAACGAGGACGGCTATGTCGATCTCGCCGTCGCCAACCATAAGGTCAACGGCGACCACCTCGGCTTCTCCTCGGTCTGGTGGAACGGACCCGACGGATTCGACAAACGGAACCGGACCGATCTTCCCACGGCCGGGCCGCACGGAATGACCTCCGTCGAGCCGGGCAACCTCCTGACCCGCGGCCCGGAGGAATACTATGAATCCGAACCGATCCGGGCGGAATTCAATGTCCTCTCCGCGAAGGCGGACGTTGAAGCGGAAATTCCGCCGAAAACCTGGGTCAAAGTCCACCTGCGTTCGGCTTCGGACGAAGCCGGGCTCCAGGAAGCGGTCTGGCTCGAACCGGAAGAATTTAAATGCAGCCAAGGCGACTTCATCCAGTATCAGCTTGTGCTGGGCGCGACGAATTCGCTGCGGTCTCCCCGGATTACAAAAACCGTCATCGAACTGGAATACGCCGGTTGAAGGAATTTTTTTATGAATGGATGCTGGAAAAAAGGCGCGCTTCATACCCACAGTTTCTGGTCCGACGGAGAAGCGTTTCCGGAACAGGTGGTCCTCCGCCATCTGGAACGCGGATATGATTTCGTCTGTCTTACGGACCACAACAATCTCGGGCTTGATCCGCAGTTCTGGCTGTATGTGATCCAGCCGGAACAAGGGCCTTTTCCCGGCGGACTTCCTTACATCGGCGGCTGCGTCTGGCAGGCCGCGCTGGACCGTTACCAGGCGGATTTTCCCGGTTTGACGGAGACCAAAACGGCGGCGGACAGGAAATATGTCCGGGTCAGGAGCCTGCCCGAGGTGAAGAGTCTTTTCCGCAGACAGCGCGGTTTCATCGTCATGGGCGGCGAGGAAGTTTCCTTCTGCCTCCGGACCTCCCGTACACGGTATCAGCTGCACATGGGGGTTCTGAACCTGGAAAAACAGATGGATTGTTTGTCCGGCAGGAGCCTGCCGGAAACATTGCGGAAGAACAAAGACCTCTACGACAAAATCAGGAAACGGCAGAAGGCGCCTTCTTTGTTCATCCTGAACCATCCGGGCGGATATTACTACGATCTGGAACCGGAAGCGTTGATCGAAAATGACGACATCCGCCACTTCGAACTCTGCAACAGCAATGTGGACGGTGTCGGCGGGGAGGGATCATTCCGACATCCGCTTCTCTATGACAATGAGAAGTTCTGGGATATTGTCAATGCCCATCGGGCCGAAGACGGCAAGGCGCTCCTGCTGGGTGCGGCAAGCGACGATTCCCACTATTACACCCCCGAACGCATCGATCTGAGGACCGGAGTCGGACGCGCCTGGGTCATGGTGAACTGTCCCGGGAGATTCCATGAAAATACCGTTGTCGAAGCGATGGAACGCGGTGATTATTATCCCACTCTCGGAGTGATTTTCGAATCGGTTTCTTTTGAAAAGGGAACGCTGCGTATCCGAATCAAGCCGGAAGAGAAACAGAAATATACGATCCGGTTTGTAACTACGCGTCGCGGATTTTCACGCAAGGTCAACTCCATTGACCTGACCGGCGACAGCCCGCGTCCGCCGCGTATTCTTTCCGTTTATTCGAACGAAATCGGATGCGTTGCGGCCGAATTTGCCGGAACCGAAGCGCAATACACGATGAAACCGGATGACCTTTATGTCCGTGCTGTGGCGGTTTCCGACAAGGCGACCCGTTGCCGGGGAACCCGGCATCCCGAATTCGAGACCGCGTGGACGCAGCCATACAGAAAGAATAAATCCTGAAAGGAAGTGTGAATATGAATGCGACAGGATTCCGGGAGGGAATGCTTCCGCTTTCCGGAACCGACATAAACCATTATATGAAATCCCGTTTTAATCCATTAAAAAAGGAATGTTTCTCATGAAAAAAGTATTCAGCGCCACTGTCACACCCCTTCACGAAAACGGAACCCTCGACAAAAAAGGGCTCCGCAATATCTTCGAACGCAACATCCGTCACGGTCTCGACGGCATTTTCCTGCTCGGGTCCATGGGCGAATGGGGCAGCTTCGACGATGACTTCAAGGAGGAATATGTCCGGGAAAGCGTCGGCGTCATCGGAAAGAGGATGGAACTTCTGGTCGGCATCAACGCCACCAGCCTTCCGCTGTCCCTGAAAACCATGGAACAGTATTCCAAATATGGCTTCGACAGCTATGTCTTCATGCTTCCCGGCCGGACCTCTTCGCTGGACCCGGTCAAGTCCATTCTGAAAGTGCTGGACGCCGCCGACCGGAGCGTCTACTATTACCACTGTCCGCCGAATAACGGCATCAATCTTTCGCTGGACGATTTTGCAAAAATCATGAAGCATCCGAAACTCAAGGGAATCAAGAATTCCGCGTCGAACATGTGGCTCCGGCGCGAACTCATTTATATGAAAAACGAAAAGGGTTTCAAAACGCTGTTCCTCGAAGGACAGGAATGGGCGACCGACGAAGCCATGATCGCGGGCTGCGACGGCATGCTTTGCGGACTGGGCGCGCTCGCCTCCAAGGTGATGGTCGGTATCGCCCGCGCGGTGGACGCCGGCCATATCGCCGAAGCGGTCCGCCTCCAGAATGTTTTCATCTCCATTTTCCACGGCGTGTACGGCATCGATCTGGCCAATGTCTGGAACGGACAGAAATATGCGCTGGTGAAGCTCGGCCTGATCGATTCCCCCTATACCATCGCGCAGGAAATGGACTCCTTGACCGACGCGGCCAAAAAACGCATCGAAAACTGCCTGAAACAACTCAACGAGGAGCTGGACTGAAAAATGATTCCGATTCATCTTGGCGGACGACGTGAATTGTTCGTGGATGACTTCATGATCGAGCAGAGAAGCCCGGGCGCGGAATTCCGTTCCCATTGCCTTGCGCGCAAAGAGGCGGTATTTTCCGTCGATGCCCCGCACGAATTCACAAACGCCTCCGGTTATCAGAGTATTGTGAAGGACGGTGCGCGGTATTTGCTGTATTACCGCGCGGGCGGACGCTATCCGGCTCCCGCCGGAATGAGTTCTTCGCAAGATTGGAAACTTTGTGTGATTGAATCGAATGACGGAATTCACTGGAAACGCCCCTCTCTTTACTTGCGTCCGAGCGGTCCCAACGTGGTGCTCGACGGTGAAATGACGCGCGAGGTCGCACCGGACCCGATCTGTCCGGCGGTTACCACCGTGTTCAAAGATTCCAATCCGGATTGTCCGCCTGAAGAGAAATTCAAAATGATCGTAACCAGCGAAAGCAATGACGCCTGGCGCGGCATGTATCTTTTTGTGTCCGAAGACGGTTTCCATTTCCGTTGCAAAAGTAAAAAGAAGTTTGAACTTGACAGCTCCTGCGATTCTCAGAATCTGGCTTTCTTCGATCCGAACATCGGGGAATACCGGATTTATCACAGGCACATCTATTTCGAACCGGTCGAATTGCGGACAATCCGCACGCATCGGACAAAGGACTTTACCGTTTTTACGGACGGGAATGATTTACAGTTCGATGACGGTCATTTCATGCAGCTCTACACCAACACGATACAGCCATACTTCCGGGCGGAACATATCCTGCTTGGATTTCCGATGCGGTATGTCAATTACGACCTCCGGTGGGATGCTTCGCTTTTGGCGCGTCCGGGGTATGAACACCGTGTATTCCGCGCTTTCCGCCAGAATCCGCATGACATCCGCTATGGAACGGTCTCCACGGACAGCATCCTGATTTCCAGCCGCGACGGAGTTCATTTCAAACGTCATCCGGAAGCGATTCTTCGTCCCGGGCCCATGACGGAAGGCTCCTGGGTTTATGGGGACAGTTCCCTGTTCACCGGCATGATCCCCACCCGCTCGGCTCTCGGATTCGGCGCGCCCGACGAGCTTTCCTTCTATTCCAACGAAAATTACTGGGAGAACGGAGCCACAAGATTCAGGCGGTGTTCCATACGAATGGACGGTTTCGTTTCCGTCCATTTCTCCGCGGATGGCGGAGAACTCCTCACGAAAGCATTCACCTTTTCCGGAGGACGGCTCGAACTCAATATGGAAACCAGCGCCTGGGGATTCTTTCAGGTCGAGTTCCTGGATGAAAACGCACATCCCGTTCCGGGGTTCACCTTTGGGGAATCGCTTCCGGAATCCTGCGATGCCCTCGATGCCGCTCCGCGATGGAAAGAACACGGCGCGGATTTGCGTTCGCTGGAAGGAAGAGTTGTCCGCATGAAAATTCATGCGCGTGACGCCGACCTTTACAGTTTTCAATTTGTTCCCTTCCGCGAGGAGCCGAAAATCGGTTCTCCCGCGGAGTATTCAACGGAAGGAGTCTGACAATGCTCCGCTATCAGGAAAACGGAGAGCTTCACAAGGATTTCCACGGCACGACCAACACCACGCTCAATTATATTGCCGGCAAATACGGCGTGGACGCCCTGAAAACGATCCTTCGCAAAACCGGACGCGACGTTTACAAATCCATTCGGGAAAAACTGGCCAGAGGAGACGCCTCCGAGCTCCTCGAACATCTGAACTGGTTCTTTTACCGCGAGGGCGCCGAATTCAAGCTCACCGTCGGAAAGGATGAAATCCGCTTCGAGGTCATGGAGTGTCCCGCGATCAAACACCTGAAAAAGCTGGGACTGGAACCTTCCGTGCACATCTGCCTTCAGACTTCCGAGGTCAATGCCGGAATGTGCGAAGGAACTCCGTGGAAAAGTTCCGTGGAAAAGAAAGGCGCGGCACATTGCGTCCAGATTTTCAGAAAGGAGGAGAAAGCATGATCCCGAGCGACCATTTTGTCCGTTTTTACAACGAGGTCTTCCAATTCCTCGACGAGAAAGGCGGACTGGAAGAATATTACCGGGAGATCAGCCGCCACCAGGAACTGCACTGTCTCAAGATTTTTACGGAAAACGGCCTCCAAGGGATGTATGACTACTGGGAACACATCCGCATCGAGGAGAATTGCGACATGGAAATGGAACTCGGCAGGAATAAACTCGCGCTTCACATGAGAAAATGTCCGAGCCTCAGCAAAGTCCTCGACAACGACGCCGCGCCGTGTGAGAAATACTGCGACCATTGTCCGGGCTGGGTGCTGCCGCTCCTTGCGAAATGCGGGTATGCCTGTGTCTACGACCTTGTGGACCGTGCCGCGCCTCAATGCCGCATGTCGATTTTCACTTGTCTCGAAGAGGCGCGGAAGTGCTGGAATGACCTGCTGGCCTCCGGCCGCGATCCCTCCCTCTGCCGCAACAATTTCAAGGCTCTCGGGAAAAAATCCAAAACGGCAGCCCGTTGAGGCTGTTTTCTCCCATATCGTCCGGCAGACGGATTTACTCCGCCTCCCGGACGACCAGCCGGAAATCGCTCACGGTCAGCTCGCTCTCCGGAAATATCTCGAAGACGCTCCGTGCGATCGCCGCCTTTTCGTCTTCCACTTCGAAAACGAAACCGAAGAGACGTTCAAATTCATTGGCTTCCAGTTTGCGGGTGACGACTTTCGCGCCCTGCCAGCCGTCCACATAAGAGATGTATCCCGCGGCCGCCCTGCCCTTGCCTTTCGCCTTGAAGGAGATCTGGATCTTCTGTCCTTTTTTCACCGGAATCGCGGTCGGGTCGAAAAACAGGAACGATTTCCCGGCGCCTTTGATCGTGACATCTTTTTCCGTTTTGAAAATATATCGGGAGGACTCTTTCCGGAGATTCATATCCGCAATGCACCATGGATCGAACGGGCGAACCGCTTTTTTCGCGGCCGGCTTGGAGGCGGGAGGCTCTTTTGCCGGTTCGCGCCTGACAATATCCTTGCCGATTTCGACCGTATAATCGGAGAGGACAATGTCGCTGTCTTTGAACGCGGCCAGCACCTTCCGGATGGACTTCATCGCCGGTTCCTTCAATTCGAAAACAAAGCGGAAGGACTGATCCTTTTCCGTGACCTTGAAGGTGCGCCAGTCATTGCCGATCATGCCGTAGGAATAATCTTTGTTGATGAAAATACCCGCCTGACCGGTCCCTTTTCCCCTCGCTTTGAAAGAAAGGACGACCTGCCAGCCGCTTTGAGCGTCCAACACCTTTTCCGACATGAACGCGATGTATTTGCCGAGTCCCTGGATGCGAAGTGATTTGCCCTCGTTGAGTTTTTCGATACACTTCAACTTGCGGTCCGCAACGTCCATGGCCATCCAGCTTTCCGAGAAGGAGGGCACCTCGGGAAGTGTGACCTCCGGCGGTGTGCCCAGAACAAACATGCGGTAGTTCATCTTCGGCACGGCCAGTTCAAATTCGCCGTTGACATGGGCGACGGGCTTGCGGTCCGGCCATGTCATGAGCTTGTCCGGCCGGACGCCCAGGCGGTTGAAGTCGATCCGGATCTTTCCCGTGCGGTCGAGTTTCTCCCGGCTCAGATTCGCCGCGACGATCAGCACGCTGCCGTTGTCGTGCTTATACGCGCTCACATAGATGTCCTTCATATCGGTGGACGCCGGCGGTATCTCATCGTAGTACGCGTAGAAATCGCTGTTGCCGTAGTCGAAAAGATCGAGTTCACGACGGATGCGGTCCATTTCATATCCGTTGCAGAAGAGACGGCATACCGGCACGTCATGCACCATGCCGACGGCCATGAGTTCGCGCGTGGGCTCGATGTCGGAGGCGATTTTTCCGCGCATTTCCGGCAGGAAGAACGGAGCCAGTCCCCATTGCCGCCCGATGAATTCCGCACGGAACGTGTCGAGCGTCATGACTTCCATGTAGGATTTGTCGCGCACAAGCGCCGAAAACGGGTGTTCCCCGTCGAAATAACCGTCCAGCCACGACAGCACCGGGATGTTCATTTTCGCCGACATATGTCCCCACTGCCAGGTTTTCCACGGCTGCGACTTCACCACGGCATAGAGCCGTTTGTAAAGCTGCCGCTGCGCCCGGATGGGATACGTGGAATAACGGATTCCGTTTTCTTCGTAGCCGACATTGGCGGATTTTCCGCCGTAGGCATAGGGATGCAGCTGGTCGTAGTAATAACCGCTGAGTTTGTATTGTTCGGTGAACTTCTTCACATTCCATACCAGGAAATCGGCATACCCTTTTCCGCCCGGCGCCGCACAGTACCAGTTGTATTTCCAGCCGGTGCGTTTGCAATACGGGTCCTCAAACCCGAACCACCAGTATTTCTTGAAGAAAATCGTCTCCGGAAGACCGTCGGTGATAAATGTCGGAGCCGTGTAGGGAGTGACCAGGATTTTCTTTTCCAGAAAAGAGTTCACATGTTTGGCGAATTCCGCGGGGTTGACCGCGGCGGGGAATCCCAGTCCCGTCGTAGCCAGCTGGTTGTAAGGAGTCGGCCAGACCCATTCCAGCGTCTTGCCCTGGCCGTAAATCCGCATGGTCCGTGCCTGGCGCGGATTGTAGCTTTTCACGGGCGTCGCCTGAAGCATGAAACAGTGGTTCCAGTTCTCCTTGATCTTCTGTCCCGTTTTCACGATGTTTGCGCGAAGGACAACCTCGTTTTCATTGCGGACGAACTCGATCGCATTGCCTTTCCGGTTCGGCCACATTTCATCGGATTCATTGCACCAGAACAGGCCGCGATAGTTGTCCCCCAGCCACGCGAACGGTTTCCATTCACTCGTCTCCACAACTCCATTTCCGGGCTTGACCGCTCCCGGAAGATTGAGAATCCAGACGCTGAAAAGATGGCGGTAAAGCGCGCGTTCCGCCTGAACGGGAATCTCCATCGTGAAACTGTCGAAAGGAAGCGCGCCGGCGCGTTCGGGTTCGAGTTCGACATACAGGAACCCGTCATATTCCAGCGTCGTCCGGACTTTGAATTTCTTTCCTCCCGCCGCGGCCTTGCCGACGACCACCGCGTGCGTATCCGTGCATTTCTCCACCTCGACCGATTCCCCTGTCCAGGAAACGGGTTTTCCGTTTTTCGAAAGAATAACTTGAACCGGACGGCTCAGCAGTTCTTTCCCGGCAGACCGGATGGAGACCGGCAAGCCGTCCTTCCCGAAAGTGTATTCGCGGCCCCAGCATGAGATCGTGCTGCCGCTGCGTTTCATCGGAGTCCACGGCGGCAGGACGACGTCCTCCAGTCCGATCCGGTTTCCGAGCCATTCGGTCGTCGGAACCACCAGATCTTCCTTGAGCAGAAGGCTCCGTCCGTCTTTCACCTCGAGCCTGACGAGAATGTTGTATTTGCCCGGCTTGCAGGGCTTCGGCAAATGGAACGTTCCATGCCCCTGCCCCCGGCGGAAACTCATCTTCGAAGCGGATTCCGGCATTTTCGCGCCATCCAGGACGACCGCTCCAACCCCGGTCAGCAATTCCGAGACCACCCCTGTTTTCGTCAGGTCGAGCCGCACCGTCACGGTCAGCTCATCCGGGTCGACACTGTATTCGAATTCGATGTTCTCTTTCCGGAACGCTTTTTTGGAGACATCCGAACCGGGATTTTCATATACTTCAAAATTTTTCCAGATGTCGAAAAACCGGTTTCCGTCCAGTTCGAGAAGCCCCACGAAATAATATTTTCCCGGATTCGGCAAGGGGAATGAGCCCGTCGCCTTGCCGTTCGAAAAATTCATTTTGACCGAGTATTCCTCCCGGAATGCCGAGCCGGTATGAATCCCGCATTGAACCTTCATGCGTTTATCCGCGACCGGAGTGCTGCCCACGTCAAACGTCACAAAAACCTTTTTCTCCCGGTAATCCGCCTGAAATTCCATCTGGGTCACTTCCTGACACAGCGGATACAATGCCAGAGTGCCGTCCTTCTTCTCCTCGGAAATCGCCGCAAAGCCGCTTGCCGCAATGACGAGGCAAACGAAAAGCCCTGTCCGGAAATTCTTTCTGCCGTAACTCATTTCTTCCTGCTCCTCTTTGTTTTATTGATTGAGCCAGTTTTCATAGGAATTGCGTTCAACCCTGGATTTTTTGAGGGCTTCCACATGCCCCTCGAAAAACAGCATATTTCCCGATTGGTTATGCCCCGCATAAAACGAGATGGCATATATATTCCCCGGCAAATCCGCTTCCTTGTAAAAATAATACCCGCTGTAGTTGAAACTGCCCGGGGCGGGGACGTAGTTTGCCATGCACGAACTGATGAAAAACAGGGAGGACGGTTTTTTGGCGGACCGTATTTTCTGGAAGTTGCAAAAATAATACATGTTGACCGCCAGATTGTTGATTTTCGTATCCGGGCATTGCGTCGTCTTCGCCCCCATCCTTATGTATTTCTGACTATCCAGATAAGTACGCCAAAGCGTCACCGTCGAAGGACTCCCCGGAGTGATGTTCATCTGCGCCTTGAGGAAGTATTCCCCGTTGTCCGACATATAGTTCAAACATCCCAGATAAACTTGTTTTTGCATATTCATGCAGGAGATTTTCCGCGCCATCCCTTTCGCCCGGTTCAACGCGGGCAGCAGCAGCGCCGCCAGAATCGCAAGGATTGCAATAACAATCAAAAGTTCGACAAGTGTAAACAATAAACTTTTACAAGCAGCGGTTCCCGTCTGTTTCCTCTTTTTCATTTTTCTTCCCTCCTTTTTTTGATATGGACATCCCTGGATGAAACAATCAGCCGGGTCGGCAGTAGAATATTTCCATGCTCGGGAATTTTTCCCGTTCCAATGGCTTCCAGCACCAGCCGGACACATCTTCTCCCCATTTCTTCAAAATTCTGGGAGACGGTCGGCAGAATCGGGATACAGTATTTCGCCAGCAGATCGCCGAATCCGACCACCTTCACGAAAGGCTTCGCCCTTTGCGCCTGAAGGAGCTGGAACGCATAATGGTCGGAAATACAGACCGCCCCGTCGATTTTTTTCCGCTCAAACGCTTTTACCGCCCGCCTGATTTCCACCGGATCGACAAGCCCCTGCAAGTCACAGGCAAGAGGAATGAATTCCTCCGGACACCCGGGCAGATATTTTTCCAGGCCGCGACGGTATCCGGCAATGCGGGCTTTGACATATTCCGAGTCATCTTCCCTCGCTTGCAGCACAAAGGCGACTTTGCGGCACCCCTGCTCCACGAGATATTTCACAGCCTCTTCCTCGCCCTGAAGATCGTCCGAAGTCACCCCGATCCCGCCGGGATTGGAAAGGTTCACCGTCCCATAGGGAATGGAGGCTTTATTCAGTTCTTCTATGGTTTTTTGAATCCCGTCGAGGCTGGGAATATGAAACACGGCTCCGGCGGCCCGCCAGCCTTTGAGTTTGCGGAGGATTTCGTCCTGATTGTTCCCGGTGAGGCGATAAGTCGTCACCGCGTAGTCATGGGCGGCCGCCTCGTCAAGCACGCCGTTCTGAATCCGGCCCGTATACTCGATTCCGCCCATGTCATAACTGACAAAGGCGAGAACCTTGCCGCTCTTTTTTACGACCGACGCGGCGAATTCGTCGCGGCAATATCCCATTTTTTCGGCGATTTGACGGATTCGCTCGCGCGTTTCGGGACGCAGAAGCGCCGCTTTCGGACGGTCATTCAAAACATGCGACACTGTTCCGATGTCAACATTCGCTGCGAATGCAATATCTTTCAGCCGGGGAGCCATTTTTTCTCCATTTCGGTTTATCCAAACGTTAGGATGTCTTCTGTTTTTAATTTTAGCATGAAAAAGAAGGAATGTCAAGAGTTGAAAATGAAAAAAAACAAAAATAATTCCGGCACAGCCACGGACCGGCCGCATTCAACCGGGAAAGCTGGATGCCGGAAATGGAATCTTCCAGGGCGTACGGCATTTAAATGAGAAACGGAGCGAGAGTAATATCAATTTGCAATCGTAAGGATAGTAATGTAAAAATGAATTGCTCATCACAATAATTTTTCTGCTAATGATTGGACAAACGTATAACCAAGGTAGGTTCGGGAGTCCGCTCCCGAACTGAAAGGGGAAAACTCAGTTCGGCAAGGGACTGCCGAACCTACCTCGGGATTTTTGCTTATAATATGAATCTGCAACTATTTGGATTGTTATTAACCTTAAGACTGTAAATCAGCATAAGTTTCGAGTTGCGTTCCAGAATCAAATGCTGATTCGCGTCGCATGTGGAAGGCTTCTGTCCGGAACGGGAAGAAAAAAGGCCGGGGCGCAAATCCGGATCGATTCAAGGCCCGCGCGGTCTCAAGACCTCAGAGAGACGCGCAGAAACGGGCGATCCGTTTGGCGGCCTCGCGGATGGTATCTTCCGAACAGGCATACGAAATGCGCACGCAGTTCGGACTGCCGAACGCTTTTCCGGGAACTCCCGCCACTTTTTCCACTTCCAGAAGCTTGTCCACAAACACGGTCGAATCCATGCCGAAGCTGGAGACGTCGAAAAAGAGGTAGAACGCGCCCGAAGGACGGATCGTTTTCACTCCCGGAATGGCGGAGATCAGGGAATAAATGAGGTCGCGCCGGACGGCAAACGCCTTGCGCATCTTCTCCACAGGCTCCTGCGGACCTTTCAGCGCGGCCAGTCCGCCGTATTGGACGAAGGTGGTCGGGTTCGAGGTCGTATGGCTCTGGAACGCGGCGATCCGGGAGGCCAGCCACTTGGGAGCCGCCAGATATCCGAGGCGCCAGCCGGGCATGGAGTAGGCCTTGCTGAAACCGTTGACCGTGATCGTAAGCTCTGCGACCTCGGGCGAAACCGACGCGATGCTCTTGTGGGTGAACTCGAGGTCGTAAACCAGCTTCTCGTAGATCTCGTCGGAGAGCACCATGAAATTATGGCGGACCGCGATCTCGGCGATTTTCTCGATGGTGGACGGACGGTAGACCGCACCCGTCGGGTTCGAGGGCGAGTTGAGGATCAGCAGTTTGGTGCGGGGCGTGACGGCCCGTTCCAGTTCGGCGAGATCCAGTTCATAATTATTCTCCGGAGAACACTCAAGAACCACGGCGGCCGCGCCGGAAGATTTGATCATTTCGGTGTAGCTGACCCAGTAGGGAGCCGGAAGGATGACTTCGTCGCCGGGACCGCAAAGCGTACAGATCGCGGCAAAGCCGCTGAACTTCGCGCCGGGCGAGACAATGATCCGGGACGGCTCGACCTTGAATCCGTTCTCCGTTTCAAATTTTTCGGCAATGGCGTTTTTCAGCGCGGGGATTCCGGTCGCCGGAGTGTATTTCGTTTCACCGCGCATCAGCGCATCGATGGCCGCCTGCTTGATATGGTCGGGAGTATCGAAATCCGGTTCGCCGGCGCCCATGGAACAGACGTTTTCCCCCGCGTCTTTCAGGGCTTTGGCCTTGGCTGCGATCGCAAGGGTTTCCGACGGAGAAAGAAAAGCCATCGGACATTCGGACAACTTCAGGTCATTCATTTTTTTTCAGGCCCATTTCAGGTTGTTACTTGGTTGCGTTTGCGGCAAGGTAGTCCCGGATGACGGAAGCCATCGGGTTCCGTTCGATCCTGACGATTTTGGTCTCCCGCGCGAAACTCTCCTGCGAATCGGAGGCGTGAGCCGTATTGATCATCACGTCATGGCCGAACTCGCGGCGGATGGTTCCGCCGGGCGCCTTGGTGGGATCGGTCGGGCCCAGGACATCGCGAATTTTCTGGACGGCGTTGACGCCTTCGTAAATCAGGATCATGCACTTGACCTTGCCCGGCTTCTCGAGGTCTTCCGGCGGGCAGGCGTCCGGGCGCTGGCCGGACATGAATTCCACGATCCGGTTGAATTGGTCGTCGGCGAAATCATACCCGATGGACTGCGTCAGCAGCTCCTCGGATTCGGGACGCAGCTTGAGGCCGAACTCCTGTCCCAGCTTTTCCATCGTCTTTTTGCCGATGACCGGAGCCAGCTTCTTGCGGAGGGCGTCCCGGACCGGACCGTAAAACTCCAGCGCTTCCGCCACGGACATCTGGTAGATCTTGCATCCGACGATGCGGAGGCCGGTCTTGCTGAACATATCGATGATGTTGCCCGGCTTGGTGCTCGGACAGCGCCAGTTGTCCGGCTTGATGATGACCAGCGTGCGTTCGCTGTTTTCTTCCTTGCCGACAATATTGCTGACAATGTTTTCGTTGCTTGCGGCAAAATCGGCAAGGAATCCGAGACGTTCCCGGCAGGCCTCGGCGGTCTGGGGAGTGAATACGGCCGGTTCAAAGTAGTTCAGAGAGCCGTCCCGATTGAAAATCAGGTCGGCATAGGTATCGCGGATGGTCTCCCCGTAGATTGGAGTCCGGCGGTTTTTGGCATTCGGGAGCGCGCCGACCACCGCGGACAGTTTCTCGCAGGCGTTTTCTCCTCGGAAAAGAAGCATCAGCACCCGTTCGCGGGTACCGTCCGGAAGCGGAGAAAGGTTGTCCAGCATGTAGTCGCTGTAAAGCTTCGCGGCGAATTCGTCCCTCCTTCCGACATGTTCCCGCATGGACGCGGCATAGGCTTCCACCATTTCCAGACTGGGCGTAAGCATCTGGGCGCCCACCAGATCCAGGTCCGTCCGCGACAGCAGACGCGCGATGATTCCCCCGGTTCTGGATTTCATCAGGGAGTACGGAGTAATCAACACAAATGATAATTCGACAGCCATGTTTCAGAGACTCCTTCGTTGGTTTCAGAACGGTAATTTGTTAATATATCCAGGAAAAGAAAAAATTCAAGGCGTTCATTTCCGAATCCCTGCGGATTTTTTCAGAGGAAGAAAATCACGAAAAAAAAAGGACAGCAGAGCCGGGTTCCGCGAATGAGGAAAAAAATAGACGGATGCAACCCGGCCCCGAGGGGGCGGAGTCACATCCGTCTGCCTCCATCCGAAGGAGAAGTGTTCTTCTCTTCCTGACTTCAGAAATTGTCCAGGTCCGTGTGAAGCTTGTCCATCAGCGGGCTGAACGGCACGGCGCCCTTCTTCGTGATCTCGTATCCGGTCTCAATCCGGACGCCGTTGAACACGGGATGTCCGAAGAAGCTGACGTCCACGCAGATCGTCATGCCGGGAACCAGCACGTCATTGCTGTTGGGTCCGAAGAAGGGGCATTCGGCCTCGTTCAGGCCGATCGTATGGACAAACGGACAGACAAGGTATTTCTCGAAGCCGTGCTTCTTGAAATAAGCCCGCGCGGGCGCGTCGATCTCGCGTCCGGTCAGACCGACTTTCAGACTGTCCTTCGTCAGACAGAAGGCCTCCCGGAGATACTTCATGCACTCGATCTGTTTGGCGGAATATTTGCCGTTGACCGGGAGGGCGTCGCCGACCACGCCCGCATAACCGCGTACTTTCGGGGCGATCCCGATCATGACCATTTCGCCGTCTTCCATGACTTTGGTTGTGGCGGTCGGGACCACGGCGTTGCCGCGGACGCCGCTTCCGACGATGGCGGAAAAGCCGAAGCCCGTGGCGCCGCGGCTGCGGGCCGCGAATTCACCGGCGGCCGCCACCTGGATCTCGGTGTTGCCGACCTTGACGGCCTCTTTCATGGCCTTGTAGCTGAGATCCGCGAGCTGGAACGCGGCGCGGATCTGTTCGATCTCCCACGGGGACTTGTGGTAGCGGAGATTCAGGAACTCGCCGGTGATGTCGACGATCTCCACGCCGACGAAGCCGTCCGTGATCCCCTTGTGGCAGCCATAGGGCATGCGGTCGCCGCCGACGATCCCGATGCGCTTCACGGCGCCGAGGTTCCGGTTGAGTTCCGCAAACAGGTGCGGGAAGTCGAGGATGGTGGCGGCGGGATACTCCTCGTCCGGGACCATGAACACGGGGAAGTTGCGGGTTTCCTTGACCGCGCTGTCCTGCTTGGCGAAGGGTTCGCTTTCCGGACCGCCGAGCAGAAGCGGGTTCCCTTTGCGCGGGACCAGCACCGCGCCGCTTTCAAACTGGGGGCACCAGCCGGTGAGATACCAGCCGTTGCCGATATTGAACTCGTCATAGTAGACGAGCGCCAAGTCGAGCTTTTTGTCTTCCAGAATTTTGCGGACGGCCGCGAGACGGCTGTCGCATTCGCTTTGAATCAGATACCCCATGTTGTGCCTCCTTTTATTTTTCGGATTTCGGGACTTTCTGGATGTTAGATTTAACAAGACACTGTTAATTATAATGTTTTTTTGCGGAAAAACAAGTCGTTTTTCAAAAAAAAGGTTGTTTTTTTCACTTTTTATGATATTTATAACATACCATGAAACGAAATTTCAAGAAAAACATATCGCTGGACCGGATCGCCGCGGAATGCGCCGTCAGTCCGATGACAGTCAGCCGGGCCTTGCGCCAGCTGCCGTCCGTCTCGGAAAAAACGCGCAGCCGCATTTTCGAGGCCGCCGCGAAGCTCGGCTATCTGCCGACCACCCGCGCCGGACGCAAAGCCACGCTCCACGAGGAGCTCCAGGCGTATCCGGTCCAGATCATCGCGCGGGAAGACAACGGAAGCATGTCCCGGTTCCACGCCGAACTGATGCTGGAGCTGATCCGGCTTCTCGCGGCCAGCCGCTACGAGTGCGTCGTGCGGGTCTCGGACGGCAATTACCGGGAATTCCTGCGGATGCTCGCCCACGCCGGAAAGGCGGATGTCGCCGCCACGATCCTGGTCGGGTCCTTTCTGGAAAAAGAACTGCGGGCACTCCTCCGCTCCATCCCCGGCGCGATTCTGCTGGACGATCCCGGAAAAAGCGTCCCGGAATGCGTCTACAGCATTTTCTCCTTCGACAACGCCCGCGCCGCGGAACTGGCGG
>MWCA01000010.1 GCA_002069785.1 Lentisphaerae bacterium ADurb.Bin242
CGAATAATTCTTCAATTTCTTTCCCTTTCGAGACACCGAAAATGCCTCAGACATGTATCTCATTGGGCGCATACTTTAATACCTCATCTGTGTTAATCTCCATTTTTCAGGCCCGTTAGTATGAATCGACGTGCCTGACCTTTCTTCCTGTGTTCATTCCGCACGGATTTTTAGAAGGCCCCCTACATGCTAACTAAAATGGGAAAAAAATATATATAGACGGATGAACACCATCCGACCGAAACAACGGAGACATTCTATGAACACAGTAAAAGTTATTTCCCGAATCCCAAATTGTAGCATGCGGGAATATTACGAAAACAAAGTCGCCCTTGTCACGGGAGCGGCTTCGGGCATCGGGCTTGCGCTCTGCGAGGCTTTGCTTGCCATGAATGCAAAAGTTGTCGTCATGGCCGATCTCAACCGGGAAAAACTTTCCGGCGAATGGGACCGTCTGCACAGTGAATATCCCGGGCGGGTATTCCCGGTTCAGGCAGACGTAACGCGGCAAAAGGATGTGGAAGAGATGATCCGTAAAGGGGCGGAATGCGGGGACGGCCGGCTTGATCTCCTGTTCAACAATGCCGGACTCGGGCTGGCCAAGGCATTCGATGAAACGACTGATGCGGACTGGGACTTTGCCTTTCGCATTAATTTTTATGGAGCGCTCCACGCCATCCGGGCGGTGTTGCCCATCATGCGGGCCCAGGGCGGCGGACACATTGCCAACACGGCTTCCGGCATCGGTTTCATTCCGATGGCCTACCAGAGTATGTACAGTGCCACCAAAGCGGCCTTGATCGGACTGACCGGCTCGCTGCGCTATGAATTGTGGGATGAAAACATTCGGTTTTCGGCGATTATTCCCGGAACAGTGGCGACGCCGATCTGGCAGGGCAACGTCCCGAAAGACGCGATCACTCCGGCCGAGTCCGCTCATGGCATCCTCAAGGGAGTGGCTGCCAATGAACGGATCGTCATCATCACCGATGCCGACCGCGCGGGAGCCCGCGACATCTACCTCCCCGAGGCCGCATCGGCGATCGACGAACTGTTGCTGGACATCGCCCGAAGGAGGCGGTCGGGCAATATCGGGGCGCTTTGAACAGAGGTTGCCATGGAAAAAATCCATCGGAAATTTCTGATCACGCAATTTCTCTGTTCCGGCCTCGGCAACGCCGTTTTGAACGGACTGGCATTCACCCTCGGCAACCGGGCAATGAAGCTGCTGTCGTGGCCGGATGCGGCGGTCGATGCCTTTATCACCTGCGGCTTCGTCAGTCGGGAATGACTTCCCAACGTTTTGAACGAGGAACTTTGACCATCAATTCGTGCCGAACCATCAACTTCCTCCGAGGAGGAGTTTTTCCCGATCACTCCATTTGTCCGATAGAACAAGACGGTACTTGACAATGGTACGAACACCGGAAATCTGTTTCAACCTCTCGTGTAGATTTCAATAGTCAAGTTTTGCACGAAGATAAGGTTTGCAATTTTTCATCGGGGTCTTACCTGTTCAGAACCGGTTTTCTTGGAATATACATGCCGCAAATTGCGTGAATTTATTTCTTGAATCCGGCTCGTCCAGAAATGTCCGGTGGCCGGAGAGTTTTTGGACCGAATTTGTCCAGGATCGGGAAATGGTAGGAGGAAGTGATGTCTCGCGGCAAAACTCCAAGAGTTCTCCTGACAACTTTTGTAAAATAATTCAAAGATGAAAACCCGGTCATTTTTGCAATTTGTTCCATCCCAAGTTCTTTTTGCTGAATAAGCGCTGTGGCTTTTTGAACGCGATATGAAATGAGATATTCGGATGGTGCGATGCCACACTCATTTTTGATTTTGCGGAAAATGGTTGCCCGGTGCACTCCAAGTTGTTCGCAGATTTCATTCACGCCGAAATCATGACGGGAATATTGTTCGGATACCAGATGCAGAAAAGCTTCAAGTTCGCGCGAGAGATTTTTTCTTTTCCCCATGACAGCGCGTGTCAGAATTTCAAACGCGCACGCACCCGCAAGATATTCATTCTGGATTGAACTGCCAGACATCAGTTCATAAAGTAGCGCAAAAAGCTCGACCGGACAGGCTTCGGTCTCCACAGGAGTTCTACGTAAATGGAAAGATTTGATGATTGCGTCGATGTCTTTGCTATCAATCCCCATCCAATAGTAATCCCATTCGGGCGACACTGGCGTAATATCATGAAGGTCACCGGGAAAATAAAAGCAGACTTCTCCAGGTTTCAGAGTCCACTGTTTCTGTCCGCACAAAAATACCCCTTCCCCTTTTACTCCCCAGAACAATTCAAGGAAATATTTGCGTAATTTCCGGATGTGATATTCTTCTCCCATCTCAAAAATATGATGTCCGGTGGAACGCACGTGAATCGGTGCGTTTATCCTGCCTCTCTGAAACGGACGGTAAATACGTTTCACAAACATATCCGGCAACCTCCTGCAACATTTTTACTTTATATGAAACATTATTCTATTTGATTTTCCTATAATATAGACTATTTTATATTGAAAAACAATAAGTCTTTTCTAAAAAATCAATATTGCAGCATAATGGAATTTTAAAAACTGCTATTTAAGGATACGTTCTTAGGAAAGGAAATAAAAATGACAGAACAAAAGATCATTCACGGCGATTCGAAAAATATGAATTTTACACTTATAGAATTGCTGGTCGTCATAGCCATCATTGCGATTCTAGCGGGAATGCTTCTTCCTGCGCTGAACGCAGCAAGAGAAAAAGCCAGATCCATTTCATGCCTGAATCAGTTGAAAACGCTGATGCTGACATGGACAATGTATGCCAACGACAACAAGGAATGGGTGATGCGTCAAGGGGCAAAACAATTCGGTATTGCCAACATCATTTGGCCGGAATATTTCGTATATGAACCGTCGAATGGAATCAAGGCTGATCCTGGCCGACAGAAACAACTGGTCTGTCCTTCGCAAACGGGGGATCGGTATATGTACATCAATAAAAAAGTATACGTCAGCTATGGGTACAACCGGCATATTGCCAGCCGCTGGCCGACGGATACGACCGGAAATCTCAAAAATGCCACTTCCTTTGAAAAGCTTTCCCAACGGAATCATTATATGTCTGATACAGCCGTCTTTGGCGACAGTTGGGGATATTGGAAGAACACGGCTATTCCGAGCGCAGGATTTCCGATAGCGCCCAGCGATCACTTCCATGGACTGTATGTCCTTTCCCGGTATCCGTATTTTTCACTCGGACCGCAAAGGGCGCATTCTCTCGGAATGAACATCGTATATATGGATGCCCATGCGGCTTCCTCGCCTTCCATTAAAATCAGACTGAAAAACCCGGCGAATTTGGCGGATGACAGTAATTTTCCGAATCTGTGGGATATCATCAATTCCTCGGAATTGGGAGAAGTCAAACATTGTCCGTGAGATAATTTAATTTATTCTGGAAGAAACAGAAATATGAAAAAGTTTATTGGGGTCGTATATGTTTTATTGTTGTTCTTTTGCTCCGTTTTGGCGGAAGATCGAGTGCCGGTTCTTGATCCAGGCGGGGTATCGTTTGCTGTAAACAAGGCCGTTCCGGAAAGTTCAGCGGCGAATTCACATAATTATGTGGTCGACAGTTCATTTGACCTGGCGACGCACCCCCCGAAAATCCAAACATGGGGAACCCTGACATGCATTCATGCGAAAAACTTTTCCAACGAAATGAAGGACGCTGTTGACCGTGCCGTTACAAGCCAGGCGGTCACTGACGAAAATCCGTATTACCGGCTGAAAACTTTGCCGTCGATACGAAAATATCAAACACCCGAAGGACTTCCAATGATCTCCAACCGGTTGTCGCAAACAATCCTGTGGAACGGGAATGCTGCACGTGTCAAACTTACTTTTCGGGGACGGGGCGGAATTGCACCGGGATCAACGGTTAAAGGATGGCAAGGACTTTTCTTTTTTGCATATTTCTGGGGAAAACAGCGGTACGTACCCGTCGCAAAAGAATATTCCCGCAGTATTCCGCTCACCGATGACTTCAAAACCATTTCATTTGAATTCAACGTTCCGCAAGGAACAAAACATCTTTTTCTGGAATTTTCACTTTATCATGCCGCGGAAGCCGATCTTGATGACATCACTCTTACACAGGTTACCGAATACGGGCTGGAAGCCGCTGTATTTCCGTTTTATGTTTATCCGGGGGAAGCATTTCACATTGAAAAGGGGGTTTCGGCGGTGTTGGATGTCCGGTTGAAGCGCAATGACAACAGCCCGATCCAATCGCCTGAACTGGTTATGGAACTTCCAGAAGGGTTCGATGTGATCGGCGTCAACCAGCCAAACAGGATCATTTCAGTAACCACGGAGAAAAAAATCCGCAGAATTCGTATTGACATAGGAACAAGCGTATCCAGAAATATAGCATACGGAAGCTATGCGCGCTGGGGTGGAGTTGATGTCGTTATCAAGTCGAATCTCCCTTCTTCGGGAGAATTTTACAGCTGCCGTTACTTTGTCATCAACAATGCTGAGGCGGGAAAAGTGAAAATCCTTCCGCTCCGAGTGGTTGAGCCCGGGGAAAAGGGAAAAATCCCCAAAAAATTTGTTTCCGGCGCGTCTGGCTTCGATCTGATGTTTGACAGCAATACGACCGATGATTTATTGAATGCGTTTACGGACTTTGGCTTCAATGCCGTCAAAGGCAATTTTAATGCCGAATCCGTAAAAGCAACAGAAAAATACCATATAGGAACCTATGGCGAAATTTGGCACATCATGAATGGGTACAGACTTGGAGCCAAAAACAAGCCGTTGGATGTGGCATTTCTCCAGGAGGATGGCACTCCTTTTGTGGAAGAATACGGCAATGCCGGACATATTTGTCCGGTGGAGGTATATACGCGCGGCCCGTATTACCGGGAATTCGTGCTAAAAAAGCAGATGCGCAATTATGTGGTTGAACGTGGCGTATGGAGTTATATGGCTGTAAACTGGGAACCCTGCAACAGCGAGAAAGGGTGTTTTTGCCCCCGATGCATGAATGAATTCATCCGATATTCAGGACTGCCTGCTGCCGAAGTCAAAAAAAGCTGGCCGAAAGAGATGAAAATCAAATATTACGATCTTTGGCGCAAGTTCAGAAGTTATCAGCACGGCTTGCTTGTCGCGATGCTTGACCGGGATATGAAAGACCTTGCCGCTTCCATCAACAAAGAAGGCGCATTTATTCCGATCTTGGAATACAGTTCACTGACCTCTTGGTGGAACAGTGATTTTCAGGCGTACAATCCAGATGCTTACCTCGACAGGATACGCTTCATTCAGCCGTTCGGTCCGTATTTCTTCTATCATACCGGACTGGGCGGAGACCAATATTTTCCCGGCATACATTATCTGACATTTGCCGCGGCCCGCGAATGCAACAGCTTCATTGCAAAAAAAATTCCGGAGAAAAGCAAACGGCCTTTTCTGTTCGGATACCCGCTTTCACAGGAATTCGCGGGCAATGCACCATGGGTTACCGAACCGGAAGCTCTCGTATTCGACACCCTTTGTTTCTACCTGAATCAATGGAAAGGATCTTTCGCTTATCTTTTTCCATACGGATACGATCACCGGTGGTTTCGGGCGATGTCCAATGCCCACGCACAAATCGCGGCAACGGAAGAGATCGTAATGGAAGGGGATGCGGATAACTCGTTTTTCAATGTGAAAACTATCTCGCCAATACCGTCCGGGGATATTCTGGCATCTTACCGCAAGGATGCTTATATGTTTACTACGCTGAGACAACCTCAGGTCAAAAACATTCAGCTGATTCTTTCCGCAGGATTCAGAAAAGAAAATGAATATCTTGTCGCGCTCGGGAATTCATGGATAAAATCGGAGGTGTTTCTGTCCCTTTCACTCACTCTGCCATCTGAAAGACAGTGGCGCGTCACCATTCCGGATAAAAGGATTTTGCTGGGAACATTTTCATCCGCTGAACTGGCAAAAGGAATTTTAGTTCATACCGGGGCGCTTCGGTGGGAATTCTATCGGGTTGAACCTGAAAACGGAAACTCTCCGAAGGACCTTTTCAAACTGGAACAAGAATATATCCGCTCGGAATATTTGAAAAGGCTGCCGCTTATGAAAAAAACAGCAAAAGCGGAGGATGCTTTTATTCTACAGGAAACCGTCCGGAATCAAAAATTGTCTGGGGAGAGAAAATTTCATGAAGACATTAAAACCGTTTCAAATAATGGAATTTCCATCACTCCGTCCAAGGAAAGAAATCTTCTCTTTATCCGGACTCCCGAATATGAAGCAACGCTGAATCCAGGCAATGGAGCCTCGATTGTTTCCCTGAAACGGAATGGAAAAGAATTTGTATGCCAGAAGCCACTTTTGGGGCTTGGCCGCGATTCGTTCCTCTTGCCCCATGCGGCGAATAAAATGCCGGTTCTTCCTTTCTCTGTTGTGGCCGTCATTCCTGAAAAAAATAGTGTCCTCGCAAAATTATCCTGTTCCATTACCCAGGAAATGAATTCTGTTTTCAATGGGCTTATTATTCAGAAAAACGTCCTGTTCTCCGATCGGAAAATACAGTTCGGAACTGTTCTACGGAATGAAAGCAACAAAGGGATCGCTTTTGTATTTCGATACCATAATTTACCGGAATGTCTCACTTTGGAAAACAGCAAAGGCGGAAAAGTTGTTTTTGAAGGTGACAATCTTTCTTTCGGGCGAATGATGACAAACCACCTTCATAAAGTGGATAAGAGATCTCAAGATGAAATCGACAAAGTTCTTGACGCAACCACCCTTGCTGGAAGTGTTTCCGGAAAAATCAAGCTGTTTTCCAGAACCGGTGAGCCTGAATTGGTTTTCAGCCCCGCAGAAAAAGATCTTTATGGAGTTTATTTTTGGGAAGGTAACAATGTCGGATTATCCGCCGTTGCATCAGTGGAATTCATTTACGGAAAACAGTATCTCAAACCGGACGAGGAATGGCATTCGTCTCTGCTTATAAATCTGGATTTAAAAGAATAAAATTTTTACTTCAACGGAAGCGCGGCCACATCCGCTTCTTCCTTGAACGACGGAACATAGTCGCAGATTTCAAAGTCGCCGGTGATTTTTCCGTCGGCCCCGATTGCTCGGGTGCGCCAGCGCATGATGTCATGGACATTGTATTCGCCGTTCCGGAGGGGAAGCACTTCCGCCACTCCGACGATCTTGCGGGAACCGTCCGGCAGTCTCGCCGTATGGATAACGGCATGGATGGCGCTGGCAATCTGGCTGCGCAATGCGGAGATCGGGATGTCGATGCCCGAAAACAGGGAACAGGTTTCGAGCCGGTAGAGGGCATCGATCGGGCTGTTGGCGTGGATGGTGGACATGGACCCGGCGTGTCCCGTGTTCATGGCTTGCAGCAGGTCGAGCGCTTCCGCTCCGCGGATTTCCCCGATCACCAGCCGGTCCGGACGCAGCCGCAGGGCGGAATGGATCAGGTCGCGGATCGTGACTTCCCCTTTGCCGTCCTTGTCCGGCTTGCGCGTTTCAAACGGGACAATATGGGGCTGCCTGAGCTGGAGTTCGCTGGCGTCTTCGATCAGGAGGATGCGTTCCCCGGGAGAGATATACCCGCTGACCAGGTTGAGGATCGAGGTCTTTCCGGAGGAAGTCGCCCCCGAAACGATGATATTTTTGTGCAGTTTGACCAGGGTCTCGATCAAGGTGAGCATGGAGGGGGAACAGCTGTTGAATTGAAGCAGCTTTTCCGCCGTCAGCAGATCCTTGCTGAATTTCCGGATGGCAATGACCGTGCCGCACCGGGCCAGAGGCGGAATGACGGCGTGGACGCGGGAGCCGTCCGGCAGGCGCGCGTCGAGACGCGGGAATTCCTCATTCAGGATTCGCCCGACAGATTTCGCAATATTGACGGCGGCCGCTTTCAGCGCGGCTTCGCTGGCGAAAGCAGCCTCCACTTTTTCCAGTTTTCCTTTGCGTTCGATGTAAACGGCAGACGGCCCGTTGATGAGGATTTCCGAAACGGAATCCTCCTCCAGATAAGCGCGCACCGGTTCCAGAAAAAGGACTAAAAAAGAAGCTGTGCTCATATTCGGGTATCCTCCAGATTCTCTTCCGGGATTTCCGTGTCGGAAAGCTGTCCGATCCGGTTGTTGACTTCCGGAGAGTCGTTTGCCGCGATCTCTTCCGGGGTGGGCGAGTACGGGCCCGGAATGCCGTCGAAACGGACGGCTATTGCGGAAAGGTTGTCGAGTCCCTGCGCCTCATTGGCGGTGCGCACCCAGGATTCCAGCGTTTGCCGGAGGTCTTTGGAGCCGGCCAGGCCGCCGGCGAGAGCGGCATCCGGAATCTGCCGGTAAAGGCCGTCCGAGCAAAGCAGAAAAACATCGTCCTTTTTTACATCGGTTTCGGCGGAGGCGAGGAAGAAATTGCTTTTGAGGCCCACCGCATTGGAGAGGACGCCACGCATATAATCCGGCAGGCGGCTTTCCGGGATTCCCGCGGCGGCGGCGACGGTGTGGTCGGCGGAGAGACATTCGATGCGGCCTTTCCGGACACGGTAGATGCGGCTGTCGCCCGCGAAATAAAGGTTGGCTTTTCCGGGCAGCCACGGATTCAGGAGCAGCACGGCAACGGTGGCTCCCATGCTCCGGTAGCCGCGTTTTTCCGCATAATTGGCGATGGCGGTGTTTGCCGCGTAAACGGCGGCGCTCAGATTTTCCTTGCGGGCTTCGGGCAGCATCGGCGTGGAATCCAGGGTGTTCCGGATAAAGGTGACCACCGTGGAGCTGGCGATTTCGCCCGCCGAACCGCCGCCCATGCCGTCCGAAACGACATAACAGCCGGCTTCGTTCATGACCAGCAGCGCGTCCTCATTGTTCTTGCGCTGTTTCCCGACGTCCGTGACCTGAGCCACGGAACGGTTTTTTTCCTGGAATGTTTCACAGGGCATAGTCTGTCCTCACCGTTTGGACCACATTTTCCGGACAAGTGGATCGCCGGGGATGCCCAGCCGAAGGATCTCGTCGCGGATTTGGATCGCCTGTTCCGGTTCCGCGGAGGAGAAGCCGGAATCCAGCTTGATCAGCGGGGCGCGATAATTTTTCAGTGCTTTCATGTAATTTTCCGGAACGCTTTCCGGCAGAGTTTTCGGGTTCGCCAGGAAGAGGGCGATTCCGCGGGCAAGAAGTCCTTCCCGGGTGTTGTCGGGGCGTTTCAGGAAGTCCGCGACCAGCTGGTCGCGCTTTTCCAGCAGGGATTTTACAAAAGCGTAATACCGCCCGAGTTGTCCGTTGTCGAGGTTTTTGCTTTTCGGAAGTCCCATGAACAGGCAGAAGCCTTCCATGCTTTTGATCGTAAAGTGGAAACGGAGGATTTCCGGCTGGAACGCGAGGTCTTCGTAAACCGCGGTGTCGAGAGGGAGGGGCAGGGAGTAGAGAAAGTCGAAGAACGGCTCGATCCCGAGGAGGCGGTCGTATTCGCCCGCCGGAGCCGTGCGGCCGCGGGACGGCAGTTTTTTCTGGAGCACATCGCATCCGAAAACTTCCTTCATGACGTCGGCGTCCAGGAAACAGGCGATCTGGGGCGGCGTTTCGAGACGGGTGTCCACCCCCTGCTTCTTGAGCGACTCGAAAAGGAATTCAAGCTGGCGCGCGGTGTCGGCAAGGAACTGGGCCATGTCGGCCTGTTCCCTTCGAATCGTGGCGATATGCCGGTCCAGGAGACATTGTTCCGCCGGCGGCAGGGCAAGATGGAGCGCTATCACTTTTTTGAAATTCATCCCGCCGAGGTCTTTTTCCGCCGTCCGGAGATCTTCGGCGCTCTTTTGAAGGGCGATCAGCGGAAGCGACAGTTTTTCCGCACGGGAACGGACCGTTCCGGCGCCGCGTTTGGCGATCAGGGTGAGTTCCCCGATGACCGCCGGATAGTCGACCGGTCTCTGTCCGAGCTTCTTCAGCGTTTTTTCGATGATGTCATTGTTGCGGATATCGGTTTGAACCGCTTCCGCGAGCTTCCCGGCTTCGGCATGAAGCGGTCCCAGATATTCCGGCTGCTTGCTCAGGGAAAGAGTCTTCAGCACGGATTCCAGCAGGGCAAGATGCTTGCGGAGATCGTCGAACGTGAGGTTGTCGTTTCCCGCGGCGGCTTTCAGCGTGACATAGGAGTCCAGCAGTTTCTTGGACAGCTCCGCCTGTTTGCGGCTGGCGACGGCGTCCGAATCGTTCCAGCTCCAGAGATCCATGCGGGATGCGTCGATCGCGCCCAGTGCATACGCGGCTTCCGTCCAGTTCGACGCTTTCAGGGCGGCCTGTGCGCGTCCCCACTGGCGGAGGGTGGCGCGCCATACCCCGACGTCGCGTTCCAGATCGTCGGCCCGGAGACGGCAATCCTCCGCGCCCCGGCTGGTCCTGGAGTCGCGGATCAGCTCCTCCGCGCGGTCGAACTCGCATCTGGCGGCCATTTTGCGGGCTTTCCTGACCCGGTCCAGCGCGGACGGGTTGATGCTCTGGTAAGCGTAATATCCGGCGAAAACGACGAGGATCGTGACAACGACAATCAACAGGTTCTGCCAGAGCTTGGATTGCGAATGATTGACCGAAGCATCCAGAAATTTGGCGTCCACGTGGGCAAAAGAAATGATGTCCGCCTCCTTGAGCATGCGTTCGGTGCCGGGCTTGAGCGGATTCCCGTTCACGGTCGTGCCGTTTTTGCTGCCGAGGTCCTTGATCCAGCAGCCGTCCGGACGCACGCTGATTTCCGCGTGATGCTGCGAAACCAGCTGATTCATGACGGGAAGGTCGCAGGCCGGGGAAGAACCGATGACATAGTTTTTCTTTTCGAGCTTGATGACCTGCCCGGCGGAGGCGCCGTTCAGGAACTGGATCGCATTGAATCCCGCTTTGCCGCTGTTTTCCCTGGCTTCCTCGACCACCAGGAGGCAGTCTCCGATCGAAATGGTGTCTCCGCTCTGGAGAACGCGTTCCTGAATGCGCTGTCCTTTGATGTAAATGCCGTTGCGGCTGCCCGTGTCGCACACGCACAGTTTCCCCTTCTGGAAGGTGATGGCGGCGTGGTGACCCGACGCGACCGTGTCGGTTTCCGGAATGACCCACTGGCAGTTGCGGCTTCTTCCGATCGAAATCGAACCCTGGATTTCGGCCGAATCGATTTCGTGGAGGATGTTGTTTTTGTATTCAAGACGGAGCAGCAGATGTTTATTTTTCATGGTCATTCCCAGCGGTTGCGGCGGATGTTGAGGTTGCGGAGATCATCTTCGGAAGAAAAAACGGCGGCACAGGCGTCACGGATGACGTCGGCTCCGCGATCGTTGCCGAGCGCCTTTTCCTTGAGGTATGCGATCCGCTGCGCATTGTACCAGTCGCGCTGATTCTTCCGGAGCTTGCGGAGCTGTTCGAGCGCGCGTTCCCGGAGATCGTCGTTCCGGGTCGTGACGGCGTTGACAAGCACGCCGCGCAAAAGCCGCATGATTTTGTCCCACATCACCGGCGACATCTTGGTCAGCAGGAGTTTCGCTTCGTTGAGCATATCTTCCGGCTTTCCGGAAAGCACCTCTTTTCCGCCTTCCCAATGATCCGCAATGAACCGTTCGGCAAAGAAAAGGAACGGAAAACTCCCGATGAAATCCGCTCCGCGGACCCGTTCCGAGGCGGGAATCTCCACCAGCCGGACGATCCGTTCGTCTCCGTTGCGGAAGAAGAGGGCTTCGCCGTACCACGACTGGTTTTCATACTCCCGGCTGTACGTCACACTGACGCAGGGAAGTCCGTTGTCCCTCCCGATGAAGAAGATTTCCGACGGCTGCCCGAAGTTCCAATGAGCCCCGCCGGACGAAATTTCCCTAATCCAGTTCTGGAGCGTGACCATGCGGTCTTCACGGAGGAACGCCGCGGAACGCTTGCGGGAAAGAACGATCCTCATGGGAACGTCCCGGTCGCGCCCGGCAGCCGTTTCGACGATCATGTCCCCGGCGGAGGTTTTTCCCGCCTTGGTCGCCCGGGTCAGCGGCGCGATGACGGAGAAGCGGCTGGTTTCGAATCCGCCCTCGTCGGGCGCAAACGGCTTTTCGGAAAATTCCCCGGACGGCGTAAGCGGCCAGGTGAGCTTCTTTTCCGGCGGGGTGCCGTGGAAATAATAGACGGAAAAAAGAATCACCGCCGCGATTCCGATCCCGGCCGCATACTTGAGCTTTTTCCCGTGGGCTTTTTTCCGGTCCTGCTTCCGGAGGAACTCCATTTCTTCCGCCGTGGCAAGGCGGGTTTGAAGGACATTGGTCTTGAGAACGTCGTCCTCCTCCTCCGGGGCGTCGGTCCGGTCGGAAGAATTTTCGGGAGGCAGCGTCTTGTTCGGATTGCCGCCGGGTTCGCCCGGAACGGTTCGGTTTTGATCCGCGGGAGCGTCTCCCGCCGTCTTGTCTTTATCCTCCGCGGCGGGAGCGTCTCCGATCATGGTTTTGTCCGGGTCCGCCGGAGCGGAACCGCTCGCGGAAGTGCCGTCCGGAAGCACGGTGGCCATGCCTTCCTCCGCGGCTTTTGCGGCATCGGCGCCATCCTCCGGCGGGACGGTCTTGTTTTCTTCCATCCCGATTTTCAGAAGCGTGAGCGTGAGGCTGGAACCGAGGGTGACGGTCTGCCCATGATAGAACGGAGTCGGCAATTCCAGCGTTGCGAAGTTCAGTTTCGCCCCGTGCGGGCTGAGGTTTTCGACAATTACGGAATCCCCGTCGATATGCAGGAGGAGATGCCGCCCGGAAACATCCGGCTGGGAGACCTGGATTTGCGCGGAACGCGAACGCCCGACAAGCCAGTTGCCGTCCGGCAGCGGCTCGATCCGGTCAGGCTCGCCGCGGCTGACGATTTTAAGTTGAAACGCCATGATGGTCCAAAGCTCCCCTTAGAACATTTGTGAAAATCCCGAATCCTGAATGCGTATGAAAACCGGCGTGAAAATGATGATGAACACGGCCGGCATGATGAACAGCGCCATGGGAATCAGCATGAGGGACGGCGCCCGCTGGGCCTGCCGTTCCGCGGCGGCATACCGGGCGCGGCGGATCTCCTCCGCATGGATGCGCAGGGTCTCCACAATGGAAGCTCCCATTTCCGCCCCTTCGGCAACCGCCGTCACCAGCCCCTTGAACTCCTCGATCTGAATCCGGGCGGACATCCCCCGGAGTGCGTCGATCCGCGATTTTCCAAGCTCGATCTCCTTGAGGACCACCCCGTACTCCTGCTGGAGCGGTCCGGTCCCGCTGTTGTTGACATAGTAACGGACAGCCGCGATGAAGTCGAGGCCCGCCTGCATGGCGGAGGTGATCAGGTCGATGGAAAACGGAAGATTTTTCCGGATGAGCTTCTGCCGTTTGTCGGCCGCCTGCTGGATTGCGACGGACGGATATTCCCAGCCGAGAAAAGCCCCCGCCAGGAAGGCCAGAACCGCGTATCCCGGCGACGGCGTCACCGCCAGCGAAAGCAGCGCTCCCGCCGCCCCCAGCAGAATCAGCCACAACACCTGCGCCCCGAAAATATCCGATGCTTCCAGCTTCGGCATGTTGGCAACCTGGAGCAGATTCCGATAGTTACGCGCTGCCGACGGCATTGCGTGCGCCAGGGAATCTCCGATGGTTCCGCTCAGATATTTCGTTTCAGTCTGGAGCAGCCGGAATACCAGCGGCAGGTTTGGCCCGTATTCTTCTTCGCGTTTTTTCCCGAAGAGAAGGATATTCAGGCCGATGACTCCCAGAAACGCCGCCGCGAACGACAGCAGTTTGATGAAAAACAGGGCGGGATTCTCCATGACTCAAACCTCGATGGTTACAATTTTCCGCACAATGAGGAAGCCGGTCAGCTCGAGCACCGCGACAATGCCGAGCGCACACCAGCCGGTTCCGGTCGTGACCAGCGGCTTCATCAGGGACGGATCGATGAAGTAGAGAATGATGAAGGCGACGATCGGCATCAGCGCGATCGCGATCGATTCGAAACGCCCCTGCGCCGTCAGCGTGGCCAGTTTTTCCTTGAACACCGTGCGCTGCCGGATCGTGTCGACCATGCGGTCCAGCACGTCGGCAAGACTTCCCCCCGTCTGCTGCGAGAGCCGTACGGAAGTGATCAGCAGTTTCATATCCTCGGAAGGGATACGGCGGTTGATGTGGTCCAGGGCGTCCGGCAGTTCCACGCCCAGCCGGTATTCGGAAAGCGCAATGCCGATCTCTTCCTGAAGCGGCCCGCCGATGTCGCGCGAAATCACTTCGAGCGCCTGCGGAAACGCCATCCCCGCGTGCAATCCGTTCGAAACGCCCATGACCAGATCCAGCATCCGTTTCTGGAACGCGTCGATCCGGTGCTGAACCTTCTTCCGGAAGTAAAACAGCGGCGCCCAGAACCCCAGCATGGCCGGGATCAGCATTCCCGGCAGCAGGGCCAGCGGAGAACGCACTTCCAGAAACAGGAGGATGCACAACGCCGCGCCTCCCAGAAAAAACGCCGCCGCGAACCGGACTTGCAGCAGGTAGCCCGGATGGATGAAGCGCGAAACGGGATTGTATTCTCCCGACGGACGCCGGGCCGCCTCTTCCGAACGCAGCGCCGTTTCCCGGAAGAACGCCAGGGAGAACACATACACGATCACGGCGGTCGCGGCAAACACCAGAATCAGAGCGAAGATTTCATTTTTTCCCATGCGCGTCTCCCGGAGTTAATTTTTCGGCACGAAAACGGAAATATCCAGCCGGAGGTCGCCTTTCGCCTTCAGCTTGTCGACGAATGAAGGAATATTCCCGGTGGCGGCGTAGTATCCCTGAATCCGGCCTTTTCCGTCCAGTCCCGTCTGCACGAAATTGAAAATATCCTGCATCAGCACGATGTCTTTTTCGCGGCCCGTGATTTCGGAGATCTGCACGATCTTGCGCGAACCGTCCGACAGACGCGTCTGCTGGACGATCAGGTTCAGGGCGGAGGCGATCTGTTCCCGGATGGCGGAGACCGGCAGGTCGTAACCGGCCATCATCACCATGTTTTCGAGGCGTCCGACCGCGTCGCGGGGAGTGTTCGCATGACAGGTCGTGAGGGAGCCGTCGTGACCCGTGTTCATGGCCTGGAGCATGTCGAGCGCTTCCGCGCCGCGGCATTCCCCTACGATGATCCGGTCGGGACGCATCCGCAGCGCGTTGATGACCAGGTCACGGATGGAAATGCGTCCCTTGCCTTCGATGTTGGCGGGGCGTCCTTCCAGACGGACCAGGTTCCGGTGCGTCAGTTTCAGTTCGGCGGAGTCCTCGATGGTGACGATCCGTTCGCCCTCGGGGATATACTGGCTGATGACATTCAGTAGGGTCGTTTTTCCGGAACCCGTGCCGCCGGAGATCAGGATGTTCTGGGAGGCCCGCACCGCCTCCTCCAGAAACAGGGCGATTTCCCGCGTCATGCTGCCGAAACGGATCAGGTCGTCCGACGTCAGCTTCTTTTTGGCGAACTTGCGGATGGTGACGGACGCCCCGTCCAGCGCCAGCGGCGGGATGACCGCATTGACGCGCGAGCCGTCCGGCAGACGCGCATCCACCATGGGGCTGGCGTCGTCGACATGGCGCCCGAGCGGTTCCACGATCCGCTGGATGATCGAGATCAGATGGCGGTTGTTGAAGAACTTTGCGCCCGTTTCATAAATCCGGCCCTTCCGCTCGACAAAGATCAGGTCGGGACCGTTGACCATGATTTCATCCACGTCTTCCGCGCGGAGCAGCGGCGAAAGCGGCCCGTACCCGGCCAGTTCGTCCATCAGCGCCTGATGAAGCTGGTCGGACGCGATTCCCCTCGGAAGTTCGTGCCGGAGTTCCCTGAGCGTCAAGTCCAGCGCGTCTTCGAGCTTGGCGTGCATCTCTTCCCGGGCAAGCTCCTGCATGGAAACCTCGGTGAGATTCAGCTTTCCGAGAACGTATTCGTGAATCCGTTTTTTCAGGGCCATCAGTTCGGCGGTATACAGCAGATTGGCGTCCTTGAATTCGTCCGGAACGGGCTCGGCCGCTTCGAGCGGCTTCGGCGCTTCCGGCGGAGACACTTTCGGAACCTCCCGGGCAGGGAACTTCACCGGTTTCGCGGCCTCGGGCGCCCTGGAGGCGTTTTCCGAAAGGATGATCGTAAAACCGGCGATTTCGATCGGGTCGCCGGGAGAGAACGCAGCGGGCTCCGTGACTTTCACGCCGTTGAGCCGTGTTCCGCCGGTGCTGCCCGCATCGGAAACGAACCAGGCTTCGGGACCGCCGAAAATCCGGGCGTGTTTCCGGGAAACCTTCGGACTGTCCAGAAAGATTCCGCAACCGGCCTGGCGCCCGACGATCCATTCGCCGGCGTCATGCCCCAAATCGACCGGCGGCCCGGAGGAACCGTCCGGCGCGATAATCAGAATCCACATACGCTCACTCCCGTCCGTTGTTTTTCAGAACCAGCGGCTCCAGAAACTCTTCTCCTTGTCCTCTTTCCTGACGCGGGCCTTGTTGTCTTCCTCGACCTTTTCCACCGTGCTGGCGGTTTCGGCCGAAGGCGGCATCTTGATTTCAGGACCTTTTCCGGGAATCTGCGGATAGATCAGGATCAGCACCTGTTTGTCGGAGAGTTCGTCGGAATTTTCCGAAACGAACCAGTTGAGGCCGGGCACCTTGCGGAGGAATGGAATCCCGGAGTTGTCGGTCGTGGCCTGAACCATGTCCTTGAGGCCGCCGACAACCAGGGTCTGGCCGAGTTTCGCCGTAACGGTGGTGGAAACCTTGGTCATTTTCAGGTCGTAGTCCTGGTTGGCGAGCAGAGTGGGGGTGCTCAGTTCCAGTTCCATGTCCAGTTTGACGTTGTCGGCTCCGGTCAGGCCGCCCCGGACTCCCATGATGAAGCCGTAGGGGACATCGTTCAAGGTGCCGGTGCCGCCGGCGCCGCCGTAAACGCGGACTTTCAGGGTGCCGCCGCTGTGGAGCCGTTTGAATCCGGCGGACTCATTGCTCATGAAGGTGAGGTGTCCGGCATTGCGGAAGCGGTTCGCGCCTGTTTCCGCGGCCAGGTTGAGAACGGTGTTCAGGCTCGCATTCAGCGCATAGGTCGGGTTGGTGCCGTGGAAATTGGTGTCGAAGTTGAACACATTGCCGACCTGGATGCCGTTTTTCAGCAGATTCGAACCGATGGCGCTCGAGTCGCGGCGGCTGACTCCCATGAAGACCACGCCCACATCCAGAAGCGTGGGAATGACCTGGAGCTTGTCCACGAGCTTCACCTTGTTGGCGCCTGCCGCGGCGGGATTGGTGTCCAGCCAGGACTGTGTGGCGAGGATCTGGCGGACCTGGGTCACGTCCTGGGGCGAATACACCGCGCCGGAAACGATCAGGGTGTTCATATCCTGTTCCAGCACGATTTCACCCGGCTGCGCCTGGGCGGCGTTCTTGACGATCTTGTATCCGGCTTTCACCAGCGCCTTGTGGAGGTTGAGCATCACTTCCGGGGCCGGGGAGAAAGTGGCCAGATTGATGACAACATCCTTGTAATACGGCAGAACCTTGTGCAGAAGCTCCCAGCCGCGGATGCTGGAGACTTCTCCTTTCAGCACCACCTTGTCCCGGTTGATGCTGATGTCCAGTTCGGGAACGGCGTCCAGGTCTTTGCGCAGGGCATTGTAGACTTCGCGGATATTGTCCTGCACCGTGACGGAGAATACTTTGGAACCGCCGCCTCCCATCACCTGGACATCGGTTTTTCCGAGGGCAAGGCCCAGAAAACGGACTTGCATGTCGGAAACCGGTTCGGCCTTGACGATTTTCGTGTCGGCGGTACGAATGTTTTCAATCTTGAAAGGAACATTCGCCATGGACATTCCTCCGAGCGGGACATTCAGTTTTTCAGTCTCCTGGGAAAAAAGCGGAAAAGCACAAGCGATTCCGGCCAGAATGAAGATTTTTCGCAGATTCATTTTTTTGATCTCCTTTTCGGGGGTTATTTGCCGGCGTTGGGAATTTGCGGGATCTTGACGGTATCCATGCCTTCCAGAAGAGCCTTGAAGGTGGACGAATCGACCATTCCGGCATCCAGCCGGTTCAGCACGGAGCTGTCATTCGGACGCCGCAGCGCCGGATAAAGGGACGCCACGCGCGATGCGGCAATCAAGGCCTGCGCCTGCTGCGGAGGGAGTTGAAGAACCAGCGTGCCGGTCTGGTCCCCGCTCGATTGTCCCCCGCCGATTTCCAGCACGCGGACCCGCGGGAAAAGAACCGTCGTGACTTCTTTCGGTTTGGCCTCGACGCTGCCGTCCGCCTTGTTCTTCTCCTCGATCTGGAACGTGCCGATGATCGCCACCTCGTCGCCGGGCTTGAGCATGCTTGCGATCGAACGCGACGGCAGCTGGATCGCCACGGCCCATTCGCCTTCGCCCACCACGTTGCCGATGCTCTGCGTTTCAAAGTCGTTCAGGTAGATGTAATCTCCGGACAGCTTGGGCACCAGCAGCTTCTGTCCGTTGATCATGGCGGCCTTGCTCCACAGGATCGCCTGGGCCGGAACGGCCGAACGTGGAACCGACTTGGGGCGGTAATACCCTTCCGCGAGCACCTCTCCGGCCGGAATGTTGCGCTGGGCGGCGGCCACATCCACCATCTCTTCGCTTTTTGACAGATTGGACGAGATGACCCGGCTGACGGCAAAGACCGCCGCCAGTCCGAGAACCACGGCCAGAATCAGCGGAACCGAATTCTTCATTTTTTTATCTCCCTTGCTGTTAGAAAGTTACTATCGTCATGACACAATCGGAAACGGTTCCTGCCCTGACATTCACCGGCTCGCTCTCCTGTCCCCGGATGCCTTTCTCCCGGACGCGCATCAGCACGGTGTATTCTCCCGGCGACAATCCCTTCATGGTATAGGGAAACCGGACCGGTTTCCAGGCGGCGTCCGTGTTTTTCAGCTTGACTTCAGCTCCATTCCGGAGGATGTATTTTTCCAGTTCGCCGGAATTCGACTTGACCGATGAAATCGTGATTCCGCCGGTCGACCCGTCCATTTTTTCGGCCTTCAGCAGCGTAATGACCTTGCTCTGGTCCCGGGCCAGTGTGAATACTTCCCGGTAGTTCTCATATCCGTCGCAGCTTGCCGTAATGATGTAATTTCCTCCGGGGAGGTCCTTGAATGACCGGATGCCCGTCAGATATTCCGTCACGGGTGTCATTTTGCCGTCCTCCCGGGAAAGCTCCAGGCGGACTTTGTTCACATTGGCGCTGAGCCGGAGGTCGAAATTGTTTTTGTCCTGGGCAATGTCCCCGTCCTTGTCTTTCGGAACCGCAAACAGAATTTCCCTGGCGGCGTATCCGCTCAGCCTGGCAACGGCTTTGTATTCGCCGCCGGGAAGACGCAGCCGCAAGGACCGGTCCTTCACTTTTTCATTGAAGAATGTCTTATCTCCGCCCGTCACCGTAAGGCTGGTTCCCGGAGTGACGCTGAGATCGAATTCGTAAAGGACGCGGGAAAGCGGATAGTTCCCGGATTTGTTCTGCGGAATGGTCAGAAGTTCTTCCCGTTCGACATAATCCGGGCAAGTCAGCCGCAGCGTGTAGACAGCCCGGACGAGGCCGGACAGAACGATTTTGCCGCTGGTTCCGACCAGTCCGTACTCTTTCCAGGCGGACTGTCCTTTTTTGATTTCCACCAAAGTCCCGGGGGTGGTCGTCAATGCAAAATTGTATTCCACGGGCAGCAGCAGCCGTTCAAGGCTTTCCTTCTGGGGGGATTCGACCGTCATTTCGGCGGAAAGGTATCCATCCAGGGAAAGCTTCAGCCGATAACTCCCCTGCGGAAGCCGGAGATTGGAGAATCCTTCCCGGACAATCCCTTCCCAAACCGTTTTTCCGTCCTGGATCAGCTCGTATTTCGCTCCGGGGGTGGTCGTCAGCTTGAACGGAAACCCTTCGGTGAACGGTTGAGCGGCCGTTTCCTTTGGCGGAAGAGTCTTCCCGGCCGCCTGGACGGCTGCCGGTCGATCCTCCGGTCTGGGCGGGGACCCGCGGAAAAGGAAAAATCCGGCGATTCCGAGGACAGCGACGGCAACGGCTCCGGCGGCAAGTCCCAGCCGTTTTCTTTTTTTCCGGAGGAAATGGGGCGCTTCCCGGAAGGTCGAAAGGGAGGACGGCGAACTTACCGCGTCCGTTCCGAGGGCTCCCTCCATGGCGTTCCGCACCAGCTTCTGCGACTCGGTCACCGGGCGTCTCGGCGAGATTTTTCCGAGGGCGGAGAGCAGTTCCGCCATATTCTGATACCGATTGTTTGCTTCTTTGTCCAGCATCTTCATGATGAGTTTCGCGGTTCCGGGAGTGATCTCGGGATTCAGCGCACGGGGATCGGGCACGGGATCGGAAAACAGCTTCGAGAGGATGTCGTAGGTGCTGGAGCCGGGATAAGGCACCTGTCCGGTGAGCATTTCATAAAAGGTGGCGCCGAGACTGTAAATATCGGCCCGGATGTCCACATGTTTGGCGTCGCGGGCCTGTTCCGGGGAGAGATAGGCGGGCGTGCCCATCATCACATTGGTCCGGGTGAGGCAGACATCCTCCTCATCGACGGACTTTGCAATTCCCAGGTCGGCCAGTTTGACGTCGCCGCGCCGGGTGAGCATGATGTTGTCCGGCTTGATGTCGCGGTGGACGATGCCGTATTCCTCCGCGGCCGCCAGCGCCTCGCAAACCGCCTCGATGATCACCAGCGCCTGTTCTTCCGTCAGCCGTTTGGCCGCTTTCAGAAGATTCCGGACGGTCCCCCCGTCCACATATTCCATCACGATGTAGGACAGGCCGCGGGCGTCGTCCGTTTCCACGTCCATGACGTTCACCACGTTGGAGTGCCGTATTTCGCAGGCGGTTTTGGCTTCCCGGATGAAGCGCGTCAGAAATTGCGAATTTTTCGCCGCGATGTCCTTCGGCAGGACCTTGATCGCCCGCAAAACCCCGAGGGTATCATGCTTTGCCAGATAGATTTCGCCCATTCCGCCTTTGCCGAGACGTCCCTCAATGATGTATTTTCCGAGGACTTCCCCGTCTTTCAGCATATAGCTGTCATGGACTGTCGGGGCTGTTTTTTTCTCGGACGGCCGGCTGTCCTTCGGTTCGGCGGAAGGGGTCATGGTCATTTCCGTATGCGGTTCGGAATCCTTCGGTGCGGATGGTCCGGCCATCGTCATTTCGGTATTGGATCCTTTTGGACTCTCTTGGTTTTCAAGGACTTGCTTTTCTTTTTCCGCAGTGTCCGGACTGTCTTTCGAGGGTTCGGAGGGAGGGGTAATGGTCATTTCCGTATGCGGGCCGGAATCCTGCGGGGGAGCCCCTGGAACCATTGTCATTTCGGTATGGAATTCTTCGGAAACGCCTTGGGCGTCGATTTCGGGATTTTTTCCGCTTTTTGTCATTTCCGTATCATCTCAGATTATTTTTTTTAAAATATAAATGAATATACACTAAAAATCCATTCTGGCAATCGTTCCAAAGGATGATTTCATTAAAAAAAAGTTCGCACTAAAGTATGAAAAGCTCTCAAATCGAGCTTTTCTATGAAAAAAAACCAAAAAATCTTGCATTTTCAAAAAATTGGAATTATAATAAATTGCGGAGAGTTTAAAGAGGGGGCGTCAGGCTTTTGAAGGATTTTTTGTATAATAAAAGATTGATTTCAGTAGTGTCTTTTTCACTGCTGTTTGCCTATCTGCTTTCTTTTGTATTCGAGGGCCGGGTGCTGTATGGCATCCTCGATTCTGCCGGATTTTCATACGAGATGTTTATCTTCACCGCCATTCTGGCTCATTTCGCCGGGCTGGTCAGCTGCGGGTTTTTGATTCATCCTTTTTTCGGGGCAAGAAACACCATGCTGGGAGGAATCGGGATCTCTCTTTTCGGGACGATTCTATTCTTTTTCAAGCTGCCGATGCCGGTTTGGGGATTTGTGCTGGCGGTATGCGCATTCGCCTGCGGCTGTTCGGTGGCGGCGTGGGGATATTACCTGAAAACCTGTACGCCCAAAAACGAAAAGATCAAAACCTGCGCCGATGTGCTGATTTATTCGAATATTATTATGACGCTTATCAATGTCGCGACGTTCCTGTCGAACCCGTTTCTCGGCTTGTGGCTGTCATGGCTTGTGCTTCTGTTTTCGGGCGTATTCACGTGGTTTCTGCCGCAGGAGACTCGTGCGGCAAATGAAGGAACCGTTTCTTTCGGGGAGAATCCATCCGCCGTATCGCTGCGGGCTCCCATGATGTTCCTGATTGCTTTCATGGTTCTCCTCACCATCAATTCCGGCCTGATGTATCAAGTCCTGAATCCTGCGTTTGAACATCTTACGTTCCTGACCTGCTGGTATTGGGCTTTGCCTTACATTGCGGCCCTTTGGATTATCCGGAACCTTCCGTCCTCTCTGAACCGGGCCTATTTCCTTTATGCGGGCATGGCGATGGTGATGATGTCTTTTATCGCCTTCATGCTGCTGAACCGGGGAACGGTGGATTATCTGGTGGTGAACACGCTGATGCTGGGCGCCTGCGGCGTATTCGATCTGTTCTGGTGGAGCATCATCGGTGAAATGCTGGATTATAGTGCGAAGCCGGTCCGAACCGCGGGAATCTGTATTTCCGCGAATGTCGGAGGGGTTCTCCTGGGAGGGCTCCTGGGGAGTCTCATCACATCGGCCCGGCTGCCCGATTCCCATACCACTGTCATTGCCCTGTCGGTGGTCTGCGTTACGCTGGCGATCATGCCGACGCTGAACCACCGCCTTCTCCGGCTGCTGAAAACAAACGCTTATCTTTTAGCATATTCCGGGTTGCCGGCGACTTCAAAAGCCAGGATTGTCAATGTGGCCAAAGCAGTCAATCCGCTGACGGACAGGGAATGCGAAGTTCTGGAGCTGATTCTTTCCGCGAAATCCAATAGAGCCATTGCGGAAAAGCTTTTCATCAGCGAAAGCACCGTAAAGACGCATGTGAAAAATATATTTGCAAAATATGATGTCGCCAGCCGGGCGGAACTGATCAGCACTCTTTTGAAAAATCCGTCGGGTTCCGACTGATTTTTCAGCTTTTCATACTTTGGTATGACATCATTCCATGCAAATTCATTCTTTGGAACGATTGTCAACCTTCCGTTCCTGGAATATATTTCTTTATATAAAACAGCCAATTTCAGAGATCAACCAAAGGATTGTCAAATGATCAGTAAAAAATGGACGGTTTGCGCGGCGGGGGCCGCAATGCTGTATGCCAGCGGCTGTGCAAATTTCATTCGCAATGTGGAAAGCACTGTCCCCGAGGTGGAACGGAAGAATGTCAGCGCCATGTACGCGGTGCGTTTCGATCCGGACCCGCCGGTGAATACAGTATTCCCTGCGACGGCGGAACTTGTTGAGAAACAGCTTGTTAAAAACTATCAGGTCAAGAAGACGGAAGCCTTGGTGACCCCCTACAGCGGCTGGCGGAAATGCTATGAAGTCCCGTGCGGACTGGTCCTTTTCCCTGTTTCGATTGCCTCCCACATCGTCAGCGCCGTGACTTTCGGAGTGTATCCGTTTTCGGTTTCGGGAGTCATCAACGACCTTGCGTTCAGCGGGATGAATCCTTTCCTCAACTGGGAAACCGAATCGCGGACGGCTCTCCGTCCGATTTCTTCGGAACGTGTTCTGACGGATGAAGTTACGGCCAATAAAGTCACGCCTCTTTCCAAGGTGAAGGTCCGTGTTTTGTCCGGGGAGCGTTCCAAAGATTTCGTCACGGATTCGTTTGGCGTTTTCAAGGTGACGCTGGTCGGAATCTCCCAGGAAGATTCTCTCTTCAATGCCGCCCGCAACCTGGAATTCCAGGTCGGAGACAATTTGACTCCGGTGAAGTCGATCATTCTCAGCCGGGAATTCGTCGGCAAGCTGCTGCGTGCCCGTGCGACGATCGTTGCATATGAAATGGCCCCCTCCGGCACAAAGCTGGTCCATGCGGTCAAGACTCTTGAAAAACTGAACTTCATCCAGCTGGCCTACGACTTCGAGAAGCGCGAGCTTGAAAAATACAAGAATGACACCGCGTTCATGAACGATTTCAACAAAGTATCCATGGAATGAGTATGAGGAAACCGGGAAAATCGGATCGGGGAGACGTTTTGATGGAATATGTCCTGATAACCGTTCTCATCATCGTTCCCATTGTGGCCGGTTCCAAGATTTTTTTCTCGGCGGACGGCAGTTCCGGAACGACCGCGTCCGCCGCAATGGCTTTGGAAACCCCCGGCGACTTCGGAATCGTCGGGAACGATTTTGTAAGAATGTGCCGGGGAGTATTCAGCGGACTGGCTCTGCCGGTTCCATAATCTTAAAAAACCACAAAGGAGGGTTCCATGAAGTTGAACACATTGAAAAAGTCGCGTTTCGGACGTCTCGTCTGCCGTATTCTCGGAAATGAAAGAGGCGCTGTGATGATGGAATACGTCATCATCGCCGTTCTGATTGCCGCCGCGTGCGTGGTGGCGGTCGCCGTTTTCGGCAAAACGATTGTCGGCATGTTCGACGTTGCCGGAAAAGGCGCTTCCGCGCAGCATACCGAAGCGAAATCAACGCTCGACAAAACACAGACGGACCAGGGAACGCAGGCGACCGAGGCCGGCAAATACCACGATTCCATGCACAAATAATCCCCGTCGGCCCGGATTGTTCTTTTGGCATGGAATGTATGGCTGACAGCCGCGGTTGTGACGCCGTGGCTGATTTTGCTTTGCCGGTATGACTGGCGGGAGCGGCGTTTGCCCAACCTTTTGACGCTGGGCGGAGCGGCGTGCATCCTCGTATGGCGTCTCGGTTGGGGCGGCGTTCCTTCGTTTCTGGACGGCCTGGCGGGCGCGGTTGTGTGCGCCGTGTTTCTGCTGGTTCCGCTGCTGGTGCGCGCCGCGGGCGCGGGCGATGTCAAAATGTTATTTGCGTGCGGCGCCGTGACCGGGCTGGGAACCGTGTTGGAGTTCCTTTTGTTCACTTCGCTTTCCGGCCTGGCGGTCGTGGTTTTGATGCTGCTGACGCATCATGCCGACGGCGCCCGGCTGAAACATTATTTTCGCAGTCTGTTTGACTGGCGTTATGACCGGGCGGCCGGAAAAGCCGCGCTTCCTCCGAAAAGTTCGGAGCGCGTGCGTGTCCCGTTCGGTCTCGCGATTGCCTCCGGATTGTGGTTGACTTTGATTTTCAAAGGGTTCCATCTGATATGAAAAACCGTGCGGAACAGGGAAGCATGATGCTCGAAGCGGTGATATGTCTTCCGGTGGTGCTGGTGCTGGTCCTCGGATGCATGCAGATCGCCCACATCTGGATGGCCCGGCAGGTGGTTCAATATGCCGCATTCGCCGCGGCGCGGTCCCTGCTGACGGTTCCCAATTCCCGGCATTTCACGGCCGTCCAGCCCGGCGGCGACGCTCACAAGGCGGCGGCCGCCGTCTGCGCCTGGATCGCGCTTTCCCAGCGGCCCGGAGCGGCGCCGGTCCGGGTGCCCGGCTGGGGCGGGATTCCCGGTTCCGGCGGAATCGACGAGAAACTTCGCCTGGAACTGAAACAGCCCGCCGGGGAATGGGTTCCCGTGGTCACGGTGAATTTTGATTTCCCGATGGTGATTCCTGTGGCCGGTCCGATCATCGGCTGGGCAGTCAACCCCTGGCAGGAAAATCAGGAATGGCTGGAACGGAAAGCCGATGTGACCGGAAACACCCACGGCGGCGAAAGCGTCCGGTATCCGTATATCCGTTTCCGGGAATCCGCCGCGCTTTCCAAACCCTACATCCTTCCGGATTTCACGGGAGACTGACATGAAAAACTTTTTCCGCAGAATCTTCCTGGATGACGACGGGGTGGCGCTTGCCTTCGGCATCACTTTTTTCCTTCTGGTCTTCCTTTTCGGAATGGCCGTTTATGCGGCGGGGGAAACCGTCCGCCAGCGCATCGAGCTCCAGAATGCGGCCGACGCCGCCGCTTACTCCGCCGCGACGGTTCAGGCGGACACCCTCAGCCGGGTGGCGTGCATCAACAAGGCCATGAGCTGGACCTATGTCATGATGAACCGCAAGCTCATGGATTATGTCACCGACAAGTGGCTTGAAAAGGTGGAAAAGGAATGGGACAAAGACCTTCGCTCCGTCCGGGAAAACTGGAACTGGCAATCCACTTGCGGAACGCGGCGGGCCGGTTCGGATTATTGGGTCGGTTTCGGCGGCAGCCACAAGCAAGTCCGCCTGAACCGTTCCCAGACCGTGAGCATCGACAAGATCAAGGCCGAGCGCCAGAGCGCCGCCGCCAAGGGCAAAAGCTACAAATCCCTTTCCAAGCAGATCGACAATGACCGGAAAACGCTTGCCGCCATGGACCGTGCCGAGGGATATCTTTTCTCCGAATTGCAAACCCGGATGGACAATACCGTCAAAAAAGCCATCCTTGAAAATATCAGCGAAACGCCCAACGATCAGCGGGCGGGAGGGGCCGACATCGCATATCAGTTCATCAGCCAGCCGCCGGATTCCTATGTCGAAACGATGAAAAATACGTCCGATTTGGAACAAATATTCCTCGTTTTCGGCGGTTTCAAGCCGGACCCGAAGGAAATTTCGAAGCGGGGAATTGACAAATGGTGGGAGCTGCGTCCTTCCGGGCAGGAAGGATTCTCCCGGGAATACCGGCAGAAAGCCAATCACCTGATTGCGGAATGGCAATGGTTCGGAATCCGCTACGTCAACACAGGCAAGGCGTGCGTTCCGGTTCCGAAGGGCGTGTTCCCGAATTCGGTGCGCGGACAGGATGTTTACGACGGGTATTTCCAGTGCGGGCAGCCGGCGCTGGCGCGGCGTCTCCGTCCGGAATTTTACGGACGCAGAGGCGTGCTGGTCGTCGGGCTCAAGCGGAAATACAACAATCCGTTTTCATTCCTGTTCCAGTCCGGAAATCCGGAAGGGCTTTTTTCCGCGTTCTCGCTCAAGGACAACCGTTACCTCTGGACAGCCTCCGCCGCGCGTGCGGGCTATGCCTCTCCGGTCAAGTCGCAGCGCAAACCCGGCCTGTATGAGATCACTTTCCTGGACGTGGCGGCCAACGACAGCTGGAATCTGTGCGAAGCCGACTGGGACGCCACGTTGATTCCACTGAAGCTGGCATTCGACAACGGACGGAACCGCCAGTTCACCCGCGCCGGGGAGGTTCTGCCCGAGGTCTACGGCAGGCTTTCTCCCGGAACGCTGGCTCCGCCGCCGCTTCCGGGGTCCGCTCCTCCCGCCGGGGCGTTCGACCTCGGCGGAGCGCGCAAAGCCCTGTTTCATTAACGGAGACATTTCATGCGCAGGAAAAACGATCATGGCTCCATCCTGATGGAAACGGTTCTGGTCATTCCGCTGTACCTGGCGTTCCTGAGCGGCGTATTCTGGCTGGGCGACCTGGCGCTGCTGCGTTCCAAAAGCACTTTCTTCGACCGTCTGGCCGCGTGGGGTTCCGGCAACCGCCGGCAGCCCTTCGACAGCCAGTCCGCAACCGGTTTCATCCAGGACAACTTCCTGAAATTTCAGGAGGTCGGCCGGCAGAAGGTATCTTCCCTCCGGCTGGACCGTCTGCCCGGGAATGACGAATGGTCCGCCCTGTACAGTTCCACGGCGGAGGTTTCGATTTATCCGCCCCCCTGGACGGATGGCTGGCGCCGCGCCGCTTTGACGATGATGGAAAGTTCCGGCGGACTTTCTCCGGCAACCTTCCGGTCGCGGGAGATCAATGCGGAATTCATGCACCGCAATCTGATGCGCTCCCGGAACGATTTCCGGGAAAAATCCACGCCGGAAAGCCTTTCCAAAAATCTCGACTGGCTGAACAAGGTATATGCCTCGAAGTGGCCGGAATGGCCCCGGGAACCCCCTTCCTCCGTCAGCGGGGCTTCTCCGTGCGTCCGGTATGACCGCCATTCGGCCTATGTCCAGTGGAGCGAATAATGCGCTTGCCGGCATACTGCTTCCTTCTGCTGGCGATGTTTTCCGCATCGGCTTTTTCCTCGCCGCTGAACCGGACGGTGGTGACCGGCGACGCTTCCGGAAAATCCTGGCGGGAAGCCGGGACCATGCCGGTTTCGGTCGTTGCGGCGCAGCAGGCCTGGGAGGTGGCCCTGAGGAGCGACGGCTGGGTCCTCCTTCACGTCATCCCGCTGGAGACGAAAAACACAAGACAGCTTTTCGTCTGGAAAAAGAACCGCGAGACATTCCTGCTGTGTCTCTGGAGTCTCTCTCCTTCGCAAAGCGGATTCATGTGGGGCATCGCCGATGACGTCCGGAAGGATTTCATGGCGAAACCCGGCATTCTTCCCGCCCCGGCGCGTCCGAAAAGTTCGCCGATGCCGGGAACGGGACGTTGATTCTACCGGCTTCCTCCCCGCCCCTTCGGGAACGACTTTGAGGCGGGTTCGGCAATCCTTTCTCGAACTGAAATCCCATCACATCATGCCGCTTTTTGAAAAAAACTCTTTTTTTTATGAATCGGGACTTGTATTCTGTCTATTTTTTGTTATAATACTAAAAAGACATTTTGGTTTATAAAATAACTGCCACGATGCAGGTAATAAAAATGAAGCGGATTTGCGGAAAAGATGTTGCTCTGAATACGGGATATTCCCTTTCCACCGTAATGAAGGTGCTCGGAGGGAATGCGGAGAAATACCAGATCCGTCCCGAGACCGTCACGCGAATCCGGGAAGTCGCCCGCGAGCTTGGGTATCAGCGCAGCATTTCCGCCTCCACCATGCGGCGGGGCGTCAGTCCCACGATTGCGGTTATCGGTTCCGTGGATTCCATCCGGACGCAGATTGTCAGCGGAATCCTGAAGGAAGCCAGCCGGAACGACTTCGGCATGCGTATCTACGATCAGAAAAACCTGGACGAGACCTTCGATGAGATTTTCCGCAGCCAGATTCAATATATCATCTCCATGAGTGTCCCGGACGATTTGCGCCGGCGGACGGCGGAACTCAGCCGGGCACGCGGATACAAGCTGGTTTTCATCTATGAAAACGGAGTGGACGAATTTCCCGCCGTCAATGTGGAAACGTATGCCGCGGCCAAACTGGTGGTCGGGTATCTCGCCGGATTGGGACACCGCCGGATCGCTTATATTTGCGCCGAACACCGCCGGAAGTTCATCGGAGAGCTCCATCAGGGATATCTGGACGGTCTGCGACAGGAGGGATTGACTCCGGAGCCGGCGTGGATGGCCTGCCGGGAAGACCGGGCGGATGCCATCCGTGAGATGCTTGAACTCCCTCTCGAGAAGCGGCCGACCGCTTTTTTCTGTATTGCGGACGACTATGCGATGCTGGCCCAGCGCTGTATTCTCAAGCGCGGATTGCGGATTCCCGAAGACATTTCAGTTTTCGGGTTCGGAAATTTCGAACTGGCCGAATTCGCCTATTCATCCCAGTCGACCGTATATAACGCGTATTCGGAAATCGGGGAAACGGCCTGCAAGGTACTGCTTGGAAAAAAGTGTGAAATCAAAATCGCGGACCACGGCGTTTACCGGGTTCCGGCCCGGCTGATCCTTCGGGATTCGACCGCCGCTCCCCCGGTTCTGGAATTGCCATGCCGTAAAAATAAACCATAAGATGCAAGGAGATGGAAAAATGTCAAAGCATCCGTATCAAATCGTGCGCAGGAGAGTCCAAGGATTTACATTGATTGAACTGTTGATTGTTGTTTCGATCATCGCCATTCTGGCGGGAATGCTGCTTCCGGCCCTGAACAAAGCCAGGACTTCAGCCCGAAAAGCAAGTTGTCTTTCCAATCTGAAACAGCTCGGATTGCTGACGTTTCAATATATAGACACCTACCGCGACCGGCTTCCGAAGCCGTATGAATCGCTCAGCGGAAGAATATGGTCCCAGTCTTTTTACTATGCGGGACTGTTCCAAAGCAGCAGTTTGCCCTCGGAGTATTTCTCCACCGCGGATTCCAAGTGGATGTCTTGTCCCGCCTGGAATGTGAGGGATATGTTCAATCCGTCCAATCCCGGAGAGCTCAAGCGGGCTTACTGCTACGGAATGAATAACGTGGGAGAAGTGATCACCAACCGGTTCATTGAACGGGCGTCCATGGCGCAGCAGCCAAGTCAATTCGATATCTATGGAGATTCTTTAACGCTTCCGTCAAAACAGCAGCGGTACTATTACTCGGCCAACCGGGACGCCAACTACGGCGACAGCGGACAGTGGGTTCATATCCGGCACAATTACACGGCCAACTTCTGGATGCTGGACGGACACGCCCAGTCCTTCACCCGGACCGAACTGGCGAATCCGAATACGCTGAACGTTTACTGGTCCTACGGCTACAAGACGTACGATGCCCAGAATCCATGAGGGACATCGAAAATTCACCCCCATACTTTCACGAAGGAGCTTCCATGTCCGTTCACCCGCCCGTCAAACAGCTTTTGTTCGACTTTCACACGATGCCGGGAAATCCCGACGTCGGCAGGAATTTCGACTTCGAACGCATCGCACGCTATTTCAAGGATTGCGGAATCGATTCCGTGCTTTTCCCTTTCCGCTGCAATCAGGGATTCGCCTACTTTCCGACTCAAACGGGAACCGTGTATCCGTCCCTCAAGTTCGACCTGCTCGGAAAAATGATCGAAATCTGTCATTCGCTCGGCATCCGGCTGACCGCCTATACGAACGCCACCGTGTGCGTCGACGCATGCATCCGGCATCCCTCGTGGTCCCTGAAAACGCCGGACCACAGTGAACATGACAATACAGTCTGTTCCAATTCGCCGTTCACGGACCATATTTGCGCCATGCTGGAAGAAGTCACGCGGAAATACGACGTCGACGGCATTTTCCTGGATTTCGGATACGACAAGCCCTGTATTTGCGAAAACTGTCTGAAAGGACTTGGCGCCGAAGGAATCGACTGGAAGAACGAACCGGAAAAACACCATGAATTCGCCATCCGCTCCTCGATGAAGAAATACCGCCGCATGTGTGAAGCCTCCCTGAAATACAGACGGGACATTCTGCTTTGCATCAACGGAATTCCGTTCGAGGAAAAGGCGCGCGAGTCCACGCATTTTGAATTCGAATGCATTCCGACCGGCAGATGGGGCTATCACCAGCTCCCCGTTTTCTCGCACTATCTCCGGAACATCGGGGGAAAAGCCGTCACGAACATGACCGGGCGGTTTCACGGCGGCTGGGGCGATTTCGGAGGACTCCGGCCCGAGGCCAGCCTTGAATACGATGTCCTTTATGGAACGGCCAACGGGATGGGAACCACCATCGGCGACCATTTTCATCCGCGGGGAGACCTGTATGAGCCCGTCATGAATCTCGTGAAAAAAACCTTCGCCAAGCTCCGAAGCCTCGACGAATGGACGCTCGGGGCGAAACCCGAAACCGAAATCGCCGTGGTCGCGCCGAAAATCGTCCTCGACGGTCTTGCGGGCAGCCGGGACGCCGTGACCGGAGCCGCCCGCATGCTTTGCGAACTCAAACAGCAGTTCGACATTCTTTCCGACGAATTGGACTGGCCCCATGACTACAAGCTTCTGATTCTTCCCGATGAAACGGCCATTGCGCCGCGTCTCGCAGAGAAAATCCGCCGGCATCTGGACCGCGGCGGAAAAATCATCAGCTCCCTGTATTCCGGCCTCGAAGCGAAAAAGGACGGAACGCCCCGGCTTCTCTGTCCGCCGACCGGCGAAAATTCCGTTCACACGGAAAACGAAAACGCGATGATCGCGCCCGAACTGATCGAAAGCCGGGATCTTCCCCGAAACGCGAATGCCGACGGCGCGGACTTCGTCTTCCCGGAGTGGGGGCTTCATTTCGAAGGGGAATCTCCATGGGACCCCGCGTTTCTCTCCGCGCACGAAAAAATTCCGGAATTTCCGGACATGCCCATCACATGCATCCGGCGGGGCTCTCTTGTGGAACTCAGCCCCGGCACGGAACGGATCGCGGAATACATCGCACCGTACTTCAACCGGGTCAGCCGGAAAACCTACTATTTCCAGTATCTCCCCCCGAACAATCCCACCGGCAAGGCGGCCATGACCGCCAGCGACCGGGTCATTCATATTTCCTTCCCCGTTTTTTCCAGTTACTTCGAAAGCGGGCGTCTCGAATACCGGACTCTCGTGAAATGGGCGCTCGGCCGCATGCTGCCAAACCCGCTGATCCGCTGCGAAAACACGCCGTCTTTCGTGAAGGTGTTCCTCACCGCGCAGCCCGGACGAAAGATGATCCATGTGTTGAGCTCGTTTCCGGAGAAGCGCACGCCCCGGACAGAAGTCATTGAAGACCGGATCGGGATCGAAGGAATGGAAATCCGCGTGCGGCTGGATTCCCTGAAGCCGAAAGCGTTTTATATTGCGCCGGAACGAAAACCGGTCGAATTCAAGCGGGAGGACGGATATCTGACCGCCGTCCTGCCGAAATTCGACGGATACACCCTTGCCGTCCTCGAGGAATAATTTTCAATTTACAGGAGACCTTCCATGAAAAAACTGATTTTCCGGCTGATCGTTCTGTCATGCGCAATCCAGTTGTGCGCCGCCGATTTTCCGCTGGTTCAAAACCGGACACCCGTTTCCTATATTTCGGTGTCCGGAAATGCCGCGCCGCCGGTGAAATACGCGGGAGAGGAATTGGCTGCTTTCCTCGGCAAAATTTCCGGCGGGACGCAAGTCGGGTTTGCGGCCTCGGAAAAACTCTATCCGATTTTTCTCGGAACCGTCGCGGACCAATCCCTTCGGAACAAATGCGATCCCCGGAACGTCGCCGCGCTGAAAAAAGACGGCTTCATCCTCAAAGCGGACAAGAACGGACTGGTCATTCTGGGCAAGGACCCGCGCGGAACTTTGTACGGAGCCTATGAGGTTTTGAAGCGGTATGGCGGCATCCGCTGGATTACGCCCGGCGAAGACGGCGAATACTTCACGATCAAACCGACGATCGCCGTTCCCGAAGGAGAAATCCTCTGCAATCCCTCCTTCTTCCACCGCAGCATCTTCAACGGCGGCTGCAACATCAACAGTTTCCTGAAAGACACCTGGCCTTGGATGGTGCGGAACAACCTTGTGGTGGAACATTATTGTTCGACCATGCCGGAATCGACAAAAGCCTATCTGCACAAGATCGGCGCTACGCCCATTTACGGAGGCCATGTCTTCAGCTTTCTGTTGTCCTCGCCGGAGGTCCCGCTGGATGTCCTCCATCGGAAACAGCCGGAGATTTTCCCGCTCATCAACGGCAGGCGGACTTTTCTCGAAGGACAGAAATACAATCCGTGCACTTCGAACCCGGAAACCTTGAAGATCATGGCGGAAAACCTCTGCCGGTTCGTTGAAAAGACAATGGAGCCGGGTGACATTTTCCTGATCGGCAACAACGACGGCACCGGCTGGTGCCAGTGCGAAAAATGCCTTGCACTCGATCCCCCGGCCGAAAAAGCAGCCAATTCCGTGTCCACCCGTTACTGGCTGTTTGTCAATGCTCTTGCCCGGGCAGTCTGGAAAATGCATCCGGAAGTCCGATTCTGGGGATGGGCTTACCAGAACTTCCACCGGGTTCCCCTCGGCGTCACGCCCGATCCGAAAATTACGGTCGAACTCACCTACAATAATTTCTGCTACCGGCACAAATTCGACGATCCGAAATGTCCGGTCAACGCCCACTTCCTCTCGTATTTCAAGGAATGGGCCAAGTCCGGCAATCCGCTGACCACCTGGGAACAGATCGATGCGGGTATCTCCCATGCCTACCAGCCGGTCGAGGAAATTTTCATCGAACGCCTGAAGACCTATCATAAACTGGGCGTGGCCGGACCCCGTCTCATCAGCCGTCCCCTCGACGGTCAATACGGCAACCGGAAACAGACGCCCCTGCAATTGCATACCGCCTATGGAATGGGACAGACTTTGTACCTTGCCTCGCGTTTCCTGTGGGACATTCAACGCGACTACCGCGCAGAATACGAGGAAGCCAACCGTCTTTACTACGGCAAAGCCTGGGATGGAGGCATGAAGGAATTCCGTGCCCTCCTGACCCGGGCCGCGCTGGAAACGCCGGGATGTTACGGCTGGGGATCAACGGCGTCGCCGATCGGGCGCTGTCTCGACAAACCGGGCGTTCAGGAAAAACTGGTCGCGCTTCTTGCCCAGGCCGAAAAAGCCGCTTCCGGAGATCCGAAAGCCCGAAAACATGTGTCTATCGACAAGATGTTTTTTCAGGATGTCTGGCTTGCGGCCCGAAAAAATTACCTGGAAGGATACCGCGAGCTCAAGGCATACCGGAAGACCGCTCCCATCGTCATCGATGGAAAAGCCGATGATCCGGACTGGAAACAGGCGGAAGTGGCGACCCACTTCAAGATTCTCGGGTCCGAAGCCGCAAAACCGGCCCGGCAGCAGACATTTGTCCGGGTCGCATACGAACCCGAATTTCTGTATTTCCTGATCGAAGGGTTCGAACCCGAACCGGACAAACTGAAGGCGGACGCCGACCCGAAACTGCCGGAACAGCGCTGCGGTGTCTGGAATGACAACAGCTTCGAGATTTTCATTCATCACCCGGACCTCGACAACAAGTATTATCATTTCATTTTCAATCACAAGGGGCTGCTTTACGATTCCTTCGTCATTCCGCCCGGCCGTGACGGAGCCGACCGCTATCAATCTCATGCCGAGTTGAAAACCGCCCTTCTTCCGGACCGCTGGGTTGCCGAAATCAAGATTCCGACGGCGGGCCTCGGAATGAAGTGTTTCGACGGTGCCTCCTGGCGGATCAACGTCGGCCGGACGCGCGCCCTTCGGGACGGAACCGTCGAAATCTCCTCGCTGGCCAACGGAAACTTCCACAATGCGCAGAATTTCCTGCCTCTTTCTTTCGCGGGGAAACGCATCACTTCCAGCACGGGCGCGGAGACCGTTTCCGCCCCCTGGAAAAACGGAACTTTTGACTTCGTTCACAAATACGGCAGGGAAAAAATGCAGAAGTGGATCATTCCGGATTCCGTCGGCCCCGGATCGTATAATCTCAACACAAACACCGGAAAACTGGAAATGTGTCTGCATCCGGGTTCCGCAACCGATTATTATGCCAGGCTGGAAGACGGGATCTTCTATCAGCTGTATTACGGGGTTTTCGACACGCTCGACTACCGCATCCGGATGCGCCTGTCCGGGCACGGGACGCTGGGGCTTCGTCTCTTCCGTTACGACTATACGACGGGCAAGCACAAATTCATCAACAGCATCGAACTGGTCAGAGAAATCAAGCTTGACTCCGATGAATGGAAGAGTTATACTTTCACCTATCGGAAACAGTTCAAAAACGAGATCTTCGCGCTGGCCTTCCGGCATGTGGATGGCACGGTCAATATCGATGACGTCTTCATTACGCCGGTCCAGTGAATCCATCCGGCGGGGAAAGGGATTGAAATGGAACTTTTGATTTGCGGAAGCGGCGCCAGCGAGGCGGTTCCCGCCCTGTTCTGTACTTGCAGCCTCTGCATGGAGGCATGGAAACGGGGCGGAAAAGACTGGCGGTCCCGGACCGCTTATCAGCTCGGGGAGGAAGTCCGGATCGACTTCGGACCGGATTTTCTGCTTCACCGCGAAAAATACCGTCTGCACTATGAAAAACTCAAGCACCTGTTTATCACTCACGCGCACAAGGATCATTTCACTCCGGTCCAACTGAATTATCATGTTCACGGGGCGGAAGGCCCCGCCCTTCTCGGCGACTTCAACCTGACGCTCCACGGCACAAAGGAAGTGATCGACCGGTTCCAGGCCGCCCGGACCCATGATTTCTCAAAAATGAGAATGATCCTCGATGAACTGTCGCCGGACGTCGACGTGCGGACGCTGGAAAACGGGATGAAGTTCACATCGATCCGGGCAAACCATTGTCCCGGAGCCGTCCATTACATCGTCGAAATGCCCGACGGATTCACGTTTTTCATCGGCACGGACAGCGCGGTCTTCCGCGAGGAAACCTGGCGGAAACTCTCCGTTTTCCGGTTCGACCTGATGATCATCGACGCCACCGCCGGAATGCTCGACATTGAAAATGGAGGGCATATGAATGCACATCAGGCGCTGGCGACGGTCCGGCGTCTGCGGAAGGAAGGGATCGCCCGGAAGTCGGCCCGCATTCTCACGAACCATTTCGCGCACTGCGCCGGAATGGTTCACGAAGACCTGGAAAAGTTTTTTCTCCCTCACGGGATTGAGCCCGCCTACGATGGAATGTGCATTCCGCTGGGGAAAGAATCGTCCTTGCGAAGGTAAAACCCGCCCCTCTCTCCGATCGGAAATTGGATTTTTTTGTTTCACAATAAGAAATCTTCGAGAGAAAAACATTTTCTTCCCGTTTTCACGATTGCAAAAACTCTTTAATCGGAATATAGTTAAAGCCGATACGGGGACAGAAAGTTTAAAATTTCCGATTGTGAGAACTTTCCATGATCAAAATCGTGCCGAAAATCATGACCCTGCTGGAACTTTTCGCTTCCGGAGAAGAGATTGGTTTTTCTGAAGTTCAGCGGCGGACCGGCCTGACCAAATCCAATGTGTCGCATCTGCTGTCCGCCCTTTGCGAAAACGGCGTGTTGTTCCGTTCCGGATACGGCAGCTACCGCCGGGGCGTACGGCTGATCCGGCTCTGCAACGGGGACAACCTCTGGCGGGAACTCAACATCATGGCCGAGCGCTGCGCGGACAACCTGGTCGGCTGGTTCAACGAACTGGCCGTGGTCGGGCTTCGTTTTCAGGGACGCCGTCTCACGCTGGTCAAGCGCAAGCCGGTCAAGAATCTTCAGGTGGAACAGGAGAACGAGCGCTATTATCATTATCAGGCAGACTGGTATGGAACGGCCAACGGACGGATTCTTCTGGCTTTTGCACCCGGAAAAATCGTATCCGACGTGGTCCGCCATTGCGGTCTGCCATCCCGGAAAACCTGGAATGCGGCTGTTACCTTGCCGAAACTGATGCGCGAGCTGAAACAGATCCGGGAACAAGGGTATGTCGTGATGAAGGTGGACGACGACATCAAGGCGATCGGCGTGCCCGCGCGGGACGCCTCCGGGGAAGCGGTGCTCAGCATCGCCACGGCGTTTCCGGTTTTCTCCTGCCGGAAAACCGATGCGGAAATCATCGAGCGTCTGCAATATGAGGCGGAGTCTTTTGAAAAAGAAATGGCAATCCGGGGCATTACCGTCGCGGACTTGAACTTGAATACAATCCGTTAATTTCATTATGAAAAAGGATTTCCAAACCTCTAATCCCGTCTGGTAAACACCCCCCGAACCCCAGGAGCCTTCATGCGGAATTCATTGAAAATCGTGCTTCCATTTCCCGGAATGGAGCATTCGTGGCGCACGCGGGCGGAGGAAGAACGGAAGATCGACTTCCGGCGCGATCCCTCCGGCGCGGCGCTCTGCACCGCGGCCTATGCCGCATCCGAACTGAAATACTTTCTGGAGAAAGCCGCTCCGGAACCGGAAGTGGAAATCACGGAAAGGAATCCGGCGGAGCCGTCGCCGTTCGTGCGTCTGGAAATCGAAGGCAAGGATACCGGCGGCGGATTCGAGCTTCAGCCGCGCGGGAGCGGGCTGGTTGTGAAGGGACACGGACGGAACGGTCTGCTCAACGGCGTGTATGAGCTTCTCCGGCTCCAGGGGTGGCGCTGGCTGGAGCCGGGGCCGTATGGGGAAATCGCGCCGGACAAGCCCACGTTCGATTTCCTGAAATGCGCGAAAACCTGTATTCCGTCCTTCCGGTACCGGATGATCGACCAGTATCGGGAGTCCGACGATTCCGTCGAGCTGCTGAAATGGTTTTCGCGCCACCGGATAAACGCGGTGTTCCGGAAAACGGCCACCGGAAGGTTCGCCGACAAGCTCGGAATGCTGAGCCGCCGCGGGGGACATCTTCTCACAAAGCTGATGAATCCGGAGCGTCTGCTGCCGGACGGCCGCACAATCTGGGACGCCCATCCCGAATGGTACGGCCTGCCCGCCGACGGCGTCCGGAAAAAGGAAACGGCGCTGCGCATCCAGCTCTGTTTTTCACAGCCGGGCGTCATCGATTATCTTTGCCGGAGTGTGTTCGAACTCCTGACCTCGGGGGAGATGGCCGAGGTCGATATGATCGATCTCTGGGGGTTCGACACCTGGGGCAAAAACTGTTCGTGCGAAGGCTGCCGCCACCTCGGAAACGGAGCCGACCAGAATCTGTTTCTCCTTTCCCGGATCCGCGACTTTCTCAATCGGAATCTGGACCGGAAAGTGATGATGAACACGATTTCCTACGAGGGTACCGTCACGATGGAGGCGACGACGAAACCGGTTCCGCGCAATCTGGCCGCCGCCGGGGATTTCGTGATTTTCTACCCGATCCGGCGCTGTTACCGCCACCTTCTCGGCGACCGTCGATGCGAACTCAACAAATCCTACCGCGAATCGCTGGAAGGGTGGCATCAAAAGGCGCCCGGACTGTCCCTGTGGTCCGGCGAATATTACAATGTCTCGAAATTCGAGGACCTCCCGCTGGTGTTTGCCGATCTCATTCCCGCCGAAATGCGGTACTATCATGCAAATGGCTGCAACGGGGCGACCTACATGCACAATCTTTCGCCGAACTGGGGCGTGCGCGCCCTGACCCAGCTTCAGCATACGCAATATGCCTGGGACACCGGGACGGACGACAAGGCGTTCCTTGCGGAATATTTTGTCGGAAAATATGGCCTCCATGCGGACAAAATGCGTGCGGTCTATCGGAAGATCGAGGACGGTCTGGGCGATATTTCCTCCTGGCGCAACTGGGGAATCGGAGCGCTGGATGTGTTGATGCCCTGGGCGGGCGAACGTCCTGAAAAAGAGTTTTCCCTGCCTCATTTTCCGACCGTGAAAGCCGTTCTTTCCGCATTGCGGAAGGGCGTAAAACAATTGGAATCCGCGCTGGAGGAACTGCGGGAATGCCTGCGCGCCGAACAAGCCCGGAATTGGCATGATCTTCCGGCAATCCGGGACATCCCGCCGATCCTGACGCCCGCCGGGCTGGAAAAAATCCGCTTCTACGACAAGGTCGAATACCGTCTCGGCGAAGATATCCGCGGTCTCGTTTACGGGCTGGACACCCTGCGGCTTCTGCAACGCATCGTCGAATACCATGATGCGCTTTACCGCGGGATGAAGGGGGAAAAACAATGGGAAAAAATCGAAGAACTCGCCTCGAAAATGTCCGGCTGCTATGTCCCGATCGCGTATGAAGGTTCGGCGCCCGGCGTTCAGGTCAAGGACGCCCTGACGCGGACGCAGCTGAGGATGCTGATCACGCGCTGCCGCGGCGCAAGAATCCGGCAAAAGGAGAAACCGGCATGAACATCCGCAATTACGGTGAATCCGACTGACGTAAACTTCACGCACTTTACAACTGTTACCTGGGGCGGACGCGGTCGCCCGGATCATCCGGCGCAATCTCTCTCCGTGGACGGACCGGATATATGATTTCATCATGCCGCCCATATTTTTTATCCGGTTCAGCGACTTTGTCAGCCAGTTCCTTGAAGTCAACCGTCATCTGGCGCATGGCGATGAAGGCACGGACAATGTAAATGCTCATTTCAACGGCGCGGGAAAAATTCAGGACATTCGCGGCTTGTAAGGCACCATGCTCCGTGAATGCGTAAGGAAGCGTGCGCATCATCTTGAATTTGTGGTCGCGAATTGCGGCCGCAATTTTTCTGACTTCCTGTCTTATAAGCTGAAACATAAAATCTGAACAGAAGAAAACTTCAGAAACCTTTGATCGTAACGTGCGAATAGGCCTGTTTCTGGATGCTGTTGTTTCCGGACAACTGATCCGCGAGCATCCCGATGCCTTTTTTGTGGAGATCCGCATAATCCATCCACAGCATTTTGTCCTTGATGTCCGGACAATGATCGCATACTATGACCAGGGGCATTTTGCGTTTCCCGGCACGTTTTTTCCACGCTTCGGCAAACGCATGCGCAACGGGATGTTCCAATTGCATGTACAGGGCGGAAACCGGATTGTCCAGCCCGATGAAGTAATCCGCGATCATGCTCCCGGCAACCTCGTTTATCCGGCTGCCGTGTTTTGCAAACAGGCTGGTGGCATCCATCTTCGCATAAAAATAATCCGGCTCGAATATCCCGTTTTCCTCCATGGCCTTATGGTATATCTCAAAAAGCCGGTCGCGAAAGCCGTAGTTCCTGTTGTTCCATGCGGCAAGTCCGATGCGGGAATGTCCTCTGGCGCAAAGCATTCTCAACAGCTTCGGAATGGCGCAGTGCCAGTCGAAATCCACCCACGGCACGCCCGGAATTCCGTAGCAGGCATTCAGGGAGACAAGTCCCTTTCCTTTGGTCCGGATCGCCACGGCGAGTTCACTTGTCAGACCAAACACGAGGAATCCGTCGCACGGAAGCGCCGCAATGACCTGCGAACGGGTGCGTATGAGTTCACTGAGATTGGTGATCTGGAGCATCGAAAAGCCTTTGGGCGCGGCGAAGGCGTCGAGCTCCTCGAGCAGCAGGACGTTCCGCCTGACATCGAGCACTTTGCCGACCAGCCCGATCACCCCATAGTGTTCCTTCTCCGGACGGATTCCGGTTACAAACGTGCCGTGCGTGCCGTTGACCGTAAGCAGCCCTTTCTCCAGCAGGATATCGAGCGCATGGCGGATTGTTGCCTGGCTCGCCTTGAAGTCACGGGTCATGCGGATGATGCCGGGAAGCCTCCCCGAGAGACTCCCGTCCAATATCTTCCGTTCCAGATGGCTGCTGATCTCCTGATACCTGTGACAGCCCATGCATTCCTCCGTTCTGTGATGATATTTCCGGAATATATCTTCGGGTCATGAATAATTCAAGCTCGCGGAAATGCAATCCGGCTTTGCCGTCCTTCCGGCCGCAGGAAGCCGGATGCAGATGAGAAAAAATTTTTTTCCATAATTTTTATTATTTTTTTCTTTCGGGTATTGACTTTTTCACAATGAATTGTATAATTTATATATACAAATGAAACGGCGGCGGCGATGAAGACGATCAACAGCCAACTGAATGAGCAATTGCGGAAACGGATATCCGTCATGTCCGACGGCGAAAAATTCCCCACGGAGGCGGAATTGTGCAAAGAATTTTCCGTGTCGCGGATGACGGTCAACAAGGTGCTTCACGAGATCGCCCGGGACGGGCTGCTGGTGCGGCGCCCGAGACGCGGGACCTTTGTCCGCAAGCCTCTTGACGCGAACCTGAATCATGCCGAGGAATGGCTGAGCGACAATCATTCCGGCGGGCTGATTTCCAATATGGTTTCGAAAACCCTGCGCATCAATATCTATGAATACCGGCATGAATTCATCCGCCCGATGTGGGATACCCTGTTCGCGGAATTCAAGGCGGATTTTCCGGGAATCGACGTGGAGGTTTCCGCCGAGCCGGAAGACGGTGTGGAGGCCGATGTCATCTGGGCTTCGAACCGCCGCGACCTGAAAACACTGAGCCTTGACAATTTCAGCAGTTCCCGGGCTGCGGTCGAGGCGGTTTCCCGCGTTTGCCCGGAGAAGGACTGCTTCGCAGCAGCCTGGCGGGATTTGAAGCGCGAAGGACGGGCGGGATGTCCTTTCTCATTCAGCACCAGCGTATGCCTGTGGAATAACGGGCTGTTGTCAGCGGATTGGCCGGAGCTGAACGGCAGAATACCGGAGCGCCTGTTTGATTTCTACCTCAAACAGAATAAGGCATTGGGTTCGGACTCGTCCCTGATCGTATGCTATATTTTCGTGCCGTTCCTGCTGATGCAGCTGGCGTCCGGCGGAATTTTGAATTATGACCGGGAGCGCGGGCTCAACGGTTTCGAAAAACCGGAAGTGGCGGAGTTCCTGAAGTTCAACCGCGAAATATTCTGCGCCGCCGCGCGCCTGAACGACGGTCAGGCTGTCACGGACATCAAAGGGGCGATGAACCTGTTCCTCTCCGGCAAGACGCTGGCGCTGAACACATTTTCGCCGACCTTGAAGGTGATTCCGGAAAACCGTTCCCGGGATTTTTCGGTCAGCTCTTCTTTGATCGGGAACTATGCCCCGGCGGTGCCGGTCTATATGGGAATCGGCCCGAAATGCCGCGATGTGAAGACGGCGGCGGAAGCGGTTGCATTTTTCTGCGGCGGACGAGGCCAGCGGATTCTGGCGCAATCCCGCAACAATATACCGGCCCGCCGGGAAACCGCGTATTCGGAGGAATTTCTGGAAATCAGTCCGCGCAACATGAAACAGGTGGTCGATGTGTTGAGCGCCGCCGAAGACGTCATCGCCCTGAATCATTTTGTTTCGGGGCGGCCGGACTACTGCGGGAAATTCGGGCGCTACATTCTGGGGAATTCAAACTTTCCGATCGATTTGAAATGCAACGATAAAACTTGAGGAGACTTGTACAGCATGGCTGAGAAAACGGAAAAAACAATGGATCGATCGCATCAAAAACGCTAACCAGAGGAACCCGAAAAATGAAAAATGTAAAAAATGGTGAAACCATCCGCAAATTGGAATCGATGGCCGCCGGAGCGGGTCGAAAACAGCAGTACAATCTTTCCGGCGAAACGCACACGAAGCGTAAATATTTCACGCTTATAGAGTTGCTTATTGTGATCGCGATCATCGCGATCCTGGCGGCAATGCTGCTGCCCGCCCTGAACAAAGCCCGCGACAAGGCAAGGGCTTCGCAATGCATAGGCAATCTGAAACAGATCAGCATCGGACAATTCGGTTATCAGGACGCTTTCGGCGGCCATTTCCCGGCGGCATGGCTGGCCACCGATACCGCCGCGCAGTCCTGGTTCCTGAAAATTGCCCCCTATACGGGCGTGACCCTGAAATGGAACAGCACGACACAGATTTCCGCGTTCCGGTGTCTGGCCAATCCTGCGCTTTACGGAAGCAATGCGGGGCTGGCCACCGGAGGCACGCGTTACAGTGTCAATTATTCCAATAATTATCATCTGGGAATCAGCACCAGCGCTGCCGATGCCATGAAAAACAGCCAGATCCGCCAACCCTCCGAAGTCTGTATTACCGTCGACAGCCAGCAAAGCCCGAACACGACTCCCACCATTCCGTGCGCCTATTACAACATCATGTTGAATTCAGCGCGAAATAACTATTACGCCGACTCCAACCGGCCCGGGATAATTCATGACAACGGAGCCAACATGCTGTTTGTCGACGGGCACATCAAATATTTCAAAGCCTCGAAAATCAACCCGGAGCAGTTCTTCAAACCGATTAAATAAGAGATACGGAAAAGGAAACACCATGCGATCATTATCCCTGTTGACAGTATCGTGCCTGATGGCGTCCGGGGTTGCCGCCGACGCCCGGAATCTCGCGCTGGGGAAAAAGGTTTACTACTCCATCATGCCCGATAATCCGCCGGACACGGCGCAGTCAAAGCTGACCGACGGGAAGAAAAACACCCGTACACTCTCAGGCAGCGGAGAAAGCAGCGCCGCCACCAGTTTCGATGAACAGAAAGCCAACTATTCGGACACCATGGACAATAACCTGACTGCGGGGTGGCATTTCAAGTTCTACGGACGCGAAAACCTCGGCATGAACATGTGTATCGACCTCGGACAAACCGAAAAACTCGGGAAGAGCATCCTCCGGGCCGGCAGTTTCACCCAATCGATGTACCGTTTTTCCCTGCCGAGGGAATTCCGAATTTCGGTAAGCAATGATGGACAGAATTTTTATCATGCCGGAACCGCCAAAAAGATCACGTCCGTCGGAGCCGAAGGAATCGGCGCAAATGAAAAGGCGATCAAATTGTATGAGGACCGCAACCGCTGGATTGAAGTCGAATTCGACTTGAGCGGTATTTCGGCGCGTTATGTCGGCTTGACGGTCAAACCGGAAGGCTTCATGTTTTATCTGGACGAATGGGAGATTTTCGCCGGCGATTCAAAAACTCCGGACAGAAATATTTACACTCCGGCAAACCGTGAACGCTTTGCAATCGGCAATGGCCTGGCCGCCCGCGACGCCGTGGTTTTCCAACCGACCAATGAAGTGTTTTACATTCCTGAAAACATATTCGTTCCAACGTTTTTCGACTTCGGGGATTATCGTCCGGAAAAGACAAAGGAACCCTGCCGGTTCGTCATCGACCTGCCGCCGGGCGTCGCGCTCCATGAATCGTATCTGCTGAGAAATCAATTCAAGATTGAAAAAGACGGCAGCCGCTGCATCCTGACGCCCCGCCAGACCGGGAAGCATTTCAAACGGTATTTCGGCAGAATGCTCGGCGATTATTCGTTCGGGCCGCTGTATTTCAAAATCAATGGAAAAGTGGCCGAAGATGCAAAGGCGACTTTTTTCTGCCGGATCGGAAACACCGATTTCACTCCCGCCGTGCGCCCGGTGAAAACGCTGCGCTTTCCGGTCGCGGACAACAAACTGCCGCCCTTCTGCGCCATCACCTGGATGACCGATTATTATACGATGGACTGGCCCGATTTTCTCCGTTCCTATGCGGCGATCGGCTTCAATGCCGTGCCGTATTTCCCGCGCAACTGGCAGGGAATGGAAGAGTTGCCGGAAACTCCGTACCAGCCGTCCGCACATCTCGAGAAATCACGTGCCGCCGGAATGAGAATCATTCAAAATGAATCGCCGCTGCACACCATGAAAAACCTGGCGAAATCGAACTGCACCTATGAGGGAGCCAAAGGCTTCTGCCCGTCATACCGGGGCGAATACTACCAGCAGCACCTGCGCGAACTGGCCGAAAACAGCAAAGCCATCCAGCCGGATTACCTGATCTGGGATATCGAACTGATGCATCATGCATTCGGCGGAAAACCCGAAAACATCATGAAGTGCAAACGCTGCGCCGCAGCCGTGGCGAAATCCGGCAAAACGCCGCAGGAATACCTGTTCGACTGCGGTGTGGAAATTCAGCGGGACTTGTACAATGCGGCGGCCGGAGTCATCAAAGGAAAATTCCTGGCCGGACAGTATGACGTGTTCGCCGGACAGAAAAATTACCAGCAGATCTGGCGGTTCGACCGCGCGTATCCCAAATACATCCAGCTGTCCATGCCCGCCGCCTACAGCGCCGGACTGTTCGACGTCAACCACCGGATTGCACAGCGCGAATACCGGCTGCTGGGCGAAAAATGGCGCTCGGCCTCCTGGGTCACGCCCGGCACCTATGGATACTGTTCGCCTCATAAAATGGAGGCCATGGTATACGAACAGCTTCTCAACGGCGGCAACCTCTGCATCTATTCCTTCAATGAATTCACCACGCCGCAGCAGTTGTATTATCTTTCCAGGGGCCTGCGGAATATCTGTCAGTTCCGCGAATTGATGGAACGCGGAAAGCCGGATGCCGGCTTCCGGGTGGACAATGCGAAATTGGCCTGTTCCCGGTTTGCCGATGACCGGGAGACGCTGGTATTCGTCGCCAATTATTCATCGCCGGAGGAAGAAACTTTTACCCTGAACCTGCCGAAGAAAGCCGTCCGGCTCGACCGGACCGGGGAATTGGCTCCCGGCAAGCACCGGCTCAAGCTCGGACCGGCGGAATTTGCGCTGTATCACTGGAAGAACTGACGAAACAGTCGATCGGCCTGTGAAAAAGAGATAATTTCAAAAATATTTACTTCCGATGGATGACAAAAGCGGATAGAAGAGGTATTGTAAGCGCCGGGGAATAAACCGGCGGAAAAAATGAACGAACCACCCCGATTTTCCCGGAGCGGGGCGAATTTCAGGAATCATAAAACGGAAGACGGAAAACAGATGAGCATCTCCACGGGAAAGAGCCGTCGGACACGGACGGATCGATGAAAAGGCACTACGCATCTATTTTCATCGGAGGCGGATATTTTGCCTGCGGAGCCGCCGTTTCCAACGGAAATTCGCTGGTCGTGGAACCGTCAATCTATCCCGGAAGCGATTTCGCCGCGGGGTTTCATCCCGGGACGGACTATGCAATGCTGGAACATCCGTTTGCCGTTGAATTCTACGAGGAACTGATCCGCCGCAAAGTCATCGTTGGCGGATTCGTTCATCCCGTCGCAATGACGCCGGTTTTCGCCTTGTGGTGCATCCGGCATGAAGTCAATCTGCTGTTGTCGTCGGCCGCAACGGAAATCTCCGGCAACTCGCTGACCGTCTTTTCCACGGACGGCCTGCACACCTTCACTGCGGACCGGATCATCGACCTCCGGCCGGACGAAACCGGCAGGAAATATCTTACGGCGCTCGTATACTCGCCGTCTCTCCCGCCCGGGAGGCCCGGCCTGCGCTTTTATCCGCTCCTTCCCGGAAACGAATTTGCCCTTGAACTTGAACTTCCGGGCGCGGCAACCTGGGAAGAGGCACGGCGGAAACTGGCGGAGGCATGCCGCCGGACGTCAACGAAACGGCCGGAAATGCGCCTGCTGTTCACAGGAACCGGGTTCCATTACAAAAAATATCCGAATGCGGTCGCTGCGCTGGACTGCGGATTGAGGAGCGCGGAAAATGGTGTATGACGTCATTGTCGCAGGCTTCGGAACGGCGGGAGCCGTCGCCGCAATTTCGGCCGCACGGCACGGTTTGAAAGTCCTTGTGCTGGAACGCGGCAGTTACGGCGGGGGCACCCATACCGGAGGAGGAGTCCAATCCCTGTACCTCGAAGAACCTTCCGGCCTCCTTCTTGAATTCGAAGAAAAAATAACCGGAGAAATCGCCTCGGGCGGACTGTTTGCAGACAGGCCCGAAGCCGGAAAGCATATCTTCGAACGCGAATTCCTGGCGGCCGACGGTTCCGTCCGCTACGAAGCGCCCGTCATCGGCGCCGTCATGGACGGCAAACGGGTGACGGGAGTCCGTTCGCTCAACCGCGGCAGAATCGTCGAAGACCATGCCGCGCTCGTCATCGATTCCACCGCGGATACGGTCTTCTGCCGCAGCGCCGGATGCGAGTTTTTCCGCGGACGCGAATCCGACGGCGCTTTCCAGCCGTTTACCAATACAATATGTCGTTTCTTTCCGGATAAGATGCGGACTCCCGCCTGGAATTTCGATGCCGGAAGAATCGATCCGCACAATGCCGAAGCCTTTTCGAAAATGATGCTGGCGAGCTTCCTTGTCCACTTGAAGGAGGACTATTCGGAACATCGCGACCTGGCAATGCTCAGCGATCTGCCCGGCATACGGGAAAGCGGACATGCCGTTACGGAAACAGTCCTCTCCTTCCGTGAAATCCTCGATGGCTCCCGGGACGTAAAACATCCCATCGCCCGCGTGAACAGCAACATCGATACGCACGCACGCGACATTGCACTCGAAAGCCGTCTGCTTCAGGATTACATGACCGGCTGTTCGCTCTGGGGCATCGAACTTTCCATCGCGGTTCCCTACAGGGTCATGGTTCCCCGCGGAATCGAAGGCCTGCTGATCGCCGGTCGCCATATCGGTGTCGACCATGACCTTGGGCACGCGCTGCGCATGATCGGACTCATGGGTGCGCTGGGAGAGGCGGCCGGTGTAGCGGCATATCTTTGTGTGAAACACGGCTGCGCGCCCTCCCGAATCGATGAACGGGAACTTGCCTCGTTTCTCAAAACAGGCGAATCGCCCGCCAAAGAGTGCGCGCCCTGGCCCGATTCACCGGACGCGATTCTTGCCGGTCTGAACTCCGGCGCGCCCGGACGGGCCTTGTGGGGAGCCAGGAATTTCTGTTCAAAGAAAATTCTCCGCCAATGGTTCGACGCCGCGCCGGACGGCAGCCTTCTCCGATGCAACGCGGCATTTGCCCTGGCTTTGAAAGGCGATTCCCACGGAGCCGCCGAGCTGCGGCGGATGGCGGCGGAACGCGACCCGTATATGCCGTCGACCAGCCGCAAATACAATCATGCGCGGGGATATGTCTCCGTCTATTTCCTCGGCCGCCTCGCCGATGCGGCATCCATTCCGCTGATCGGGGAAATTCTCGCGGACGGCAACATCGCTGAACACGGATACGAGTATCGCACGACCGCCTTCCGCGCGCTGCTGGATATCGGTGAAAAGCATCCCGCGCACCGGGCGGAAATCGCTCGCAGAATCCGGACAAAAGCGGAGGACCCGGACTGGGTGCTGGAAACACGCCTGAAGGGAACTGCCGGAACCATGAAGCGCATGGACCCGCTGTTCCGATTGTATGCGGCGAAGGTGATGAAACGGTGGGGATTTGCCCACAAAATCGCCGGCACGATGAAGAAACTTCCGCTCGATCCGCACGACGCAGCGATGGCGGCCGTGCGGACTCCTTCTTCCCGGTGAACCGCATCCTGTTTCCGTCAGCCCGTGCGAAAAGGGTCGGCTGATATAGACACGTCACTTTTTCTTTTCAATCCGGAACATTCGCGCACGTTCGGAGGTAAGAGTGACCTTGAAACCCGGATTCGAGGAAGAGATTTCGGCGATCCTCCGGCCGGTCTCCATGTCAGTCACTGTCGCCTCGCCGTCAAACGAATACCGGACGACCGCTTCCTTGGCATGCCTCGAATAATCGGAAACGAGGATGACCGCGTCGCCGGGGATTGTCTCGATTCCCTTGACAAACGTGTTCTTCGCCTCATTCACGATCCGGTCATCCGGAATCGGCCGCCCCGTCAGGAACAGTTCTTCCGCCTGAAGTATGATTTTCATTGCTTCGCCCGTCTGCTTCATGTCGAGCGCGTCATACCAGCCTTCACTGTATATCTGGAATCCCCGGGCGCCGGAAGCAAACACTTCGAGAATCTGCGCTTTCATGACGCCCGGTTCGATGTTGCCGATGAAATCCGAATACGGATATCCGGCGGAGAGAGTCGGGACCACATTCAATCCGGGCCCTCCCAGCCGGTAATATGCCTTGATTTCGCGGTGGAGCCAGGCAAGGTCGGTCTTCATGATGAAACGGTATTTGATGTCAATGTAGTCCATGGGGGAATAGTTGTCGAAGATATTCCCGATGGAAGGAATATCTTCGTAAGAGGTGCTCCGTATGCGGTCGAGGGCGTCGCTTACCTCGGAACGCGCCGCAAATGCAAGAACAAGCGACGACGCGGGCAATCCTTTTGCCTTTCCATGGGCGCGCATGGTGTCCGCGTACAGTTTGTAGCGCTCCATTTCCTTCTGAATCATGAATTCGAGCCGGAGCTTTTCGAGCGCTGCGTTCCTGCCGCACATTTCAACAAGTGTTTCACGCGTCATTCCCGGCGGCATCCGGAAGCCTCGGGAGGAAGCATGCTCCCCAAAGAGTTCCACGCAGCGCGGACAGAAGCAGACTTCGAGCCCGTTCGTGCGTTCGGGATCGAAACCATGAATCATGACGCCGTTGTCGATGGCCGCTTTTCCAGCTTCGATATACTCCCGCACGCCCCGGCCCCGGTAGGTCGGACACGCCAGCTCACCGGATTTTCTGCCATTGCGGTCGAGGCTCCAGGAATCCCTGTCCTTCGCGGAAAACCGGAGGTATCCCTGTGCCGCCGGACAAGAAGCGAGAAGCCCGCTTTTGACGATATCCCTGAGATATTTTTCGTCCGGATAGCGGAATCCGATCCGGCTGAACGCTTCCGCATCGGGATACAGGTCAAGCGTCCCGTGAAGTCCCCAGAATGCCGTATACATTTTTTTCGGAACCCCCGCTTCGGGAATGTGGATGATGTTCAACCGGGTCTTGCCTTTCGGAGAGAGGCGGCCATTGTGTTCCGTAGCATACCATGCATCGAATTCCGCCGGCGCCGGAATCATGCATCGCACAAGGAGCTCGGTGACTCCGGGCCGTGTCGCGTTGAGGCTGTAGCCGATCTGTATCCTGTAGTGTGTCAGCTTTTTCCCGTCGATCGTTTCATCGGGAAGCCTTTCCACCGACCGGATGAACCTGCCTCCAAGCGGGACAATGCCTTCCGGCACGTAAAAATGCAGTCCGGCACGGCCGGAAGGTGAACCGGCCGCCGATTGCCCGAAAGCGATCATCGTAATCGCGTCGGGCGACGCATACGTGTTCATTTGATAATAATCGCTCGGAAAATAGACCAGCGAATCCGGGAATGGCGGTTTCGGGATGGGATTCCCGTATTTCCGTATCCAGCCGCAAGGCTCGGAACCGGAAGTATCCACCGGGAAAACATCCGAATAGGACGGAATGGAAAGCTCCCGGTCCTCATACGAAAAAGTCCTCGCGCCGGGATCGGCTATCGAAGAAAGGGCCACATTCACAACCTCGCCGGGGGAAAGCAGCGCGCGGCTGCATGGATACGAACTGCCTCCGGCCGTCCGTAGCACCGCCTCGAAATTTTTTATCCCGGAGAGGGAAACCAGGTTGAATTCGGGATCGGAAACCGAGAAAATGAAGTCACGATCGACCCGTCCCACGGAAGGCAGTCCGGTCACAAAATAGAGGTTCTGATTCAGGAGAAGTTTTTCTCCGGGCTTGAGCCGGACATTCGATGTCTTGAGTTCAACCGTACCCTTATCCTTCCGATGTCCGCTCCATACGTAATAATCGGCTTTTTTCCCGGCTTCGGTCACAAAAGAGCGGTTTCCGCTGTCTACGACGGCAACAAAATCCGCATCCTTCAGTTCGATGTCGGGCGGGCAATCCTCGATCATGCGGTATTCGCACATTCCCTTGCGGAGTGAGGCAAAAAGCCGGAAGAGAGGAGTTTTCGTTCCCGTCCGGAAGATCGGCAGGTAGTGATGAATGCGCACGGAAAAAGCGAGTTCGCGGTCCATGCGGTTTGTCAGCTCCACCGTCAACCCGATTTTCTGGTTGGCGTGGAAAGTATAGATTTTACGGATGTTGAAAAGCTCCGTACTGCCGGTTGCCGTGAAAACAGCCGTGCCGGAACCGGCGGCGCTCTGCTCCAGCTTGTAGTCGACCGCGGTATCCGTTGCATCGTCCAGGGCCGGTCCGTCAAACCAGAGTTTTCCCAAGCCCTGGATTTTGCGGTTGCCGGACGGCGCCGCCCACTCGCCGCCCGCAAAACGCAGCGACACGAGTTTCCCGCCCTTTGCGGCCAGTTCCGCTTTCACGAACGGGGTCGTTATTCCGAACCCGCCATCCTTCCGGGTTGTTTCGATTTTCCCGGAGAATGTTTTTGCGGAAGTCTCCCCGGCGTATAGAGAAACGTTCTTCAGCATGAAACGGATGGTATCCGTTGTGCCGACCGTCAGACGGTCAAATCCCTTTTCCGCAATAAACGTCTTTTCATATTTCTTCCAGTCCGCTGTATCGATCCTGAGGTCGGCACAACTCCCGTTTTTCGCATCGGCAAGAGAAACATGCCCGGTTTCATTTCCCTTGCGCCGGACGATTTTTGCATCGAAAGAGAGCGTATATTTTTTCCCCGGGATGAGACCGCCGATTTTCTGGAAAAGCATGGCCGGTTTTCCGCCGGAATATTCCAGAGTCAGAATGTTGCCGGAAGTAGAGGCATAGATTTTCGAATCGGGTGTCCAGCCGTCAATTCCCAAGGCAAAATCCCCGTTCCCGACAAGATTGCCGGCGGAAAGCGCAAACACGGACAAAACGAGTAACGCCGCTATCGAAAGAGTCTTCATGTTTTTTCCTGTATTGATGGGAGCCGGGGCTCCCGGTCACGGCGATGTCATCACGGCATCGGAATCTCTGAAATTCACAGCCTTGATGATCATGCCGTCTCTCCAGACGGAGGACGCCTCCAATTTCTGATTGAATAGGAAATTCTTCCTGGAATTCAAAAGATCCGAAACTTTTAAAGCGCCTTCCACATGCCCGTCCAGAAAAAGAGCATTGGCCATGCTGTTATGGCGGAGACTGATGTTGGCATAGCTCTCATTTTTTTCCGCAAGGAGCTCTCCATACATGATGGACGGTTCATTTTTGGTGCCATGGGAATCGGCGGAAAAAATCATATTGGACGGAGACACCGTTTTTTGGAGGCTGTAATCGGCCACCAGCCGGTTCGGGAACAGGTTGAAATATTCAGGATTGTTTGAAAGACGATAAGGCATTGCATTCACTTCCGTGCAAAAATGAGGTTTTGCACTGGCCGTCACCGCCGAACGGAATTGTTTTGCGGGACAGAAGAATATTTTCGGGATCAGCTTGTCGTTTTGCACCTCCGGCTTGTTCAAAATATCCTGGAAGGACGGTCCCCCCGCATAGGAAGCAAGTCTGGCCCCCCAGCTGAATTGGGTCCAGGCGCTTCCGCCCTGAAAACAAAGTCCGCCGACCGCGCTGCACCGTCCCCGGTGGTCATCCGCGTAGGAGACAACCGTCGTGCCCGCCTGCCGGAGATTCCCGGCGCACTGGACGGCTTTTGCCTTTGCTCTCGCCAGGGATAATGCCGGCAGCAGCAGACTTGCGAGAATCGCGATGATCGCCATGACGATCAGGAGTTCTATCAATGTAAAAGAGGGCAGATTACCGATTTCGTTCCATTTTCTGCGTGCCATTTCAATCCCCTTTCTCCAGTGGCTGTTCATTCAGCCGGTATATTCTTTTGGATCAATTCTTCTTCAGCCGGTCTGTATTTCATTCCGGCATTTTCACCGGGAAGCCGGGATAAGCTCAATCCCGTCGAATTTTATGACAAGATCTCCGGGAACCGTGCCGCACCAGTTCTGGTTGCAGCGGAAAGCCATATAATCGATCTCCCCGGAACCGGCGGGATGTCCTTTCCTGTATTGCATTTTTTCAACCGGTATGTCATAAATGAAGGGAGCGTTACAGGCGAAATTGACGTATGCGTAATGCTCTTTGTCCGGGGCGGGACTCAGGAATTGAACAACGAACTTCGCGCGCGCCGCCGAAGACTCGGGCGTGAACTTGAGGCGGAGTATCCTGATGTCGTTAAATTTTTTTCCCCGGGGAGGATAGATCATCAGATTGGCCTGTGTGCCGGCCTTCCAGACAAGTTTGCCGTTCTGCGCTCCCGCGATCACCGCATTCGGACGGACGAGAAGGTTGATTCCCGAATCGCCGGATGCCGTCGAAGGCGCCGGTTCCGCCGGAATGGAACCGGTTTCCTCCCCGGTAATGATCGTGAAATCCTCGAAAGTAATCTTGAATTCTTCCGGCGGTGTGAGTCCGAAACAGTTCGTCCGGAGCGCAAGACGCTGAATTTTCTGCGGGTCTTTCGATTTGTTCATTGCGGAAAGGGGAATGTTAAAAGTCGTAGTTCCGTTACCGTTGAATTCGAGAATCCTGTAGTAGCAGCTGCCCGCCGGCTGGGTCATGAGGTGGAGCACGACTTTCGGATTCTGGACGTTGGAAACGGCTGTCGCCTTGATCCGGAATGCGGTGAGGCGGGTCCATGGAAACTCCGGTTTCGGGTCAATCGTCAGGCTGTTTTCTTTCACAACATCCCAGACAAGCTTCGTCGGGGTCGATGCCTGATCCCAGTTGGATACGAACGCATGCTGTCCCCGCTTGTGAATGTTGATCTCTCCGGCAAAAAGCATTCCGGAAAATGCCGTCACGGCGATGAATACGGCGAATGTTTTCTTCATCTTCATTCTTCTCCTGCGCTATGATCCGTATACAATATCGGTCATATTTCAACTATATCCATTACTATATCCATAAAATATGAAAAAGCAAGAGTCCATTTCAAAATTATTTTCTTTTTTTCCGGATGGATGAGAAGTCACAATGAAACGTTTCCTGAATTCCCGGATAAACAGCGGCCAGCCCGGACAACCGCGCTTCCGCGCAATATCCTGACTCAGTTGAAAAATACCAGACAGTCAAAAATGTATGAAGTCCTGCATTATACTGATCTACCACCTTAATGTTAACAACATATATTATCACAACATCCAAAAAAAGGGGTGTGATGAGACCCCGAAAAGAATTCAGTGGAACGGACAAAGAAGCGGTTCGAGAAGCGCTGAAACGGAGCGGAACTGTTGAAAAGTTCTAACGATTGCAGGTCGTCTGTTTGCACATGGAACTTGGACTTCGAGCAGAGGCAATCGGAAAGTTGCTCGATTTGTATACGGCGAGTGTCTGGCAGATACATTCGGATTTCTTCAGTATGGAGCTGAAATTTTCGTAAGCGGACTGCATGAAAGACGTTATCATTCCAATTTGAGTATTGCTGAAGAGGAAAGTGTGTTGAGACCATTTTTGAAAAGGGCCGAAAATAGCGGAATCATTGCAGTGTCTTCGGTTCGAGCAGTGTACGAAGAGAAATTCAGGCGCTCAATTTCTTCATCAACCGTCTATCGTGCCTTAGGGCGGCATGGATGGCGTAAACTTGTTTCGTGTCCAAGTCATTCCAAGTCCGATAAAGAAGTTCAGGGATCTTTTTAAAAACTTCAAAGGTATCATCTTGGCAAAAGTCCAAGACTTTGAAAACGAGCACAAAATCAGAATCATGTTTCAAAATGAAGAACGTTTCGGACGAGTGAGTTTGCCTCGCAGTTCATGGGCTCCGCAGGAAATGCGTCCGGTATGCCATACACAGATTGTCCGGAAATATACCTATGCATATTCGGCGATTTCACCAGTTGACGGGGTTATAGAATCTTTTATCGCGCCAGTTGCAACGACCGAAGTAATGGAAATCTTCCTGCAGCAAGTGTCGAGTCGTTTCCCTGATGAGAATGTCATCATGATCATGGATAAGGCGGCGTGGCATACCACTGGAAAATTGTCTTTGCCAAAGAATATTGCCCTGTGCTTCCGCCTCCATACAGCCCGTAGCTCAATCCGGTTGAAGATCTGTGGAAAGAGATTTGGCAGAACTATTTTGCCAATCGGATTTTTTGAGATATGAATGCGGTAGAGGATATGCCCTCTCACTACATGAATGAACATTCTGATTATATTCGTTCCTTTACTGCTTCGATTGGATAGTTACTAACCTTAAGATTACAAATTAGTATTAAATACTTTTGAAATTACCTCCTATGAGTGAAAATTACCTCAGTGATATATTCTTGCAAGTTTTTGAGGGACAATTCTGCAACAGGATTGCCCGCAGAAAATTGAATTCATGGTCTCCATACAGTTGACTTCAATGTAGTGAAAAAAGAAAATTCAAGTCCAAAACGAATACAAAATCAGGAAAAACGAGTACAGAATGCACTTATTATGAATTTCAGACGATCTTGCATCTTGCAAAAATCACTACGATGGAATAAAATAAGACTTGAAGAGGCTCTTTTTCGTTAAAAACTTATTTTTTGACGCAGCAAGTTCCTCTTGCTGCTCCGAATACGGATTCAAGAGCATTTCCGGACGGGAAGAAAGAACAAGTTCCATCCGACATATCAGCGGCAAAAACATTTTCTGGAAAGGAGGCTTCCGAAAAATGAATCCATTCTCTTTCACGGTCAAAATTAATGAAATGGAGGAAAAATGAAATCTGAAACATCCAATCTTTCCCTGTCCACGGAACCGAAGAGGGGCATCAAATTCACTTTAATCGAGCTCCTCATTGTGATTTCAATCATCGTGGTTCTCGTAGCCATGCTTCTTCCAGCGTTGAAAAAGGCAAAAGTCACCGCGACTAAAGTCGTCTGCCAAGGCAATTTGAAGCAGACCGGAATGCTGATGAACATGTATCAGGACGACAACCGCTCATTGTTTCCGGTTGCGTATCAGCCCAACAGTCTCGGTCAGAACGATAATTATTCAACGGGCTGGTATCATCTTCTTTACAGCAATACGCGTCCCAGCGATTCCGTCACGTATTTAAGCGTCACGCCGAACAGCAATTGGAAGCTGTTGCGCTGTCCTGGCGATAACAAGGCCTGGCGTATAAACGCTGATTACGACAAGCCCTCCTTCGCCAGACTCTCTTACGTTGGCAACAATTGCGTCATGGCCTCTTGGGACAAGGCCAACAGCATTTGGAGTCCGATATACACCAATTCCGAGCATTTCAAGAGCTACGGAGGAATCCTTGGCAATCTCAATTTGACCCGCAAGACACCGTCGCGCATTTCGCTTGTGCTCGAACGCCCTGCGGACGGCCAGCGCTGCGGGCCTATAACGATCAATTATTCGTATACGTACTGGTTGTATCCGACATCCAGCTCCTACATTTGGCCCGGCGCCCACAACGATCCGCTAGGGCCTCACATCACGGTATGCAATATATTGATGTGTGACGGTCATGTTGAATCCGTCAACCCGTATAAATGTCCGCAATTCAACAAAAAATATTTTTCCTGCGGCTCAGATTCCATTATGGCGTGGTGACCCGCATTCATAGTAAAACGCAAGAAAGGATTGATTCATGTTAAAAAATACACTTCTCGTCTTTGGCCTCGCGCCTGGAATCGGATTCTGCGTCATTGCGGGGGAAAATCCGGAAAATCTGCTCGAAAACGGTTCTTTCGAAAATTCGCGCAAATTGATCAAAAGCTCCAGTCAATATCTTTTAGACCGCGTCAGGAAGGGATGGGATGTCGGGAAGGGGCCGGTCGCTGAACTTCCGACAGGATGGACTTTAGCCGGAGTAACCGGAAGCGTTTCCATGCGGTTCGTTGATAAAAACGCGAAAGGGGAGGAATTGAACGTAATCGACGGTTCGCGAGCTTTGAAGCTGACGGGGAGCGGATCTTTTTATTGCGCGAGCAAATTGCAGCCCGGCGAATATGTCCTGAAAATTCACGTCAAGGGCAAAGGGGAGGTCGTCGTACACGGTTTTTTCTGCTACAACTGGGTATCGAGAACTCAACCGTCGCCGAACAAGACTCAAAGCGCAGTACTGCTTCGCGCCAAGGGAGGATCGGAATGGAAGGAGTGGTACGCAACAGTGAAGCTCGGAGTCAATGTTAAGCAGCCCTGCGATTTTTGCACGATCTGTATTTCCGTGACTGATGCCGATCCTATTTATCTTGACAATGTTTCGATTGAATCTCTGCCGCGGGAGAAAGCAAAATGAATCTGTATTCAGCCGTTCTGTCCTTTCTGCTGACGTTGTCCGTTTCGACGCTGGCCGTCGAATCTTCAAGTTCAGGCAGTAATTCCACTGCATATGCTTCCCCCGGGCGCTGGTACGACGGGTTTGTATATTCTACGGCGAATAATGTCTGCATATCTCAGAAAACCCGTTTTCAAGCGACTTGGGATGAAAAAAATCTTTATTTTGACGTCGAAATGGAAAATGAGTCTATAAAGAAGCCGGAGCGGATCAAATTCCGCCAGGGCAAGTGGCCCGCCGGAGAATCCGTGGAGATTTTTCTCGATCCCGCTGGAAAGCTCGGCTCATATTTTCAGATAGCCATAGGGATAGACGGTCATCTTTATGATTCCAGAAGCAAGATCGACCCTGATTTCTGGAAAAAAACCTCTTGGCATGTCATCAACCGGAAAGTCGAGGACGGAGTCTGGAACCTGCGCATCGTTCTGCCGTTCTCCGACCCGGAAATGAAGCATCCGGCAAAGGGAGATTCATGGCGTTTCAACATCTGCCGCAATATAGCGGTCGGGAAAAATATTGTTTCGGCTTCCTGGGCTCAAGTCGGGCGCTCCTTTCACAATCCAGCCATGTTTGCGAATCTTTCATTCGGATCTGAATCGGAATTTGCCTCGGCTCAGAAGGAAAAACTTATCCGGATGTTGAAAGTCCTTGTCAAACGGGTTCAGTCATGCCCACCCGACAAGGAATTTTTAATCAGGGTTCGTCAAGCCGAAGAGAATCCTTCGCCTGAAGTCATAGCTTCGCTCTATGATGAATTGGAAGTAATCAAAGCAATGTCGAAAATACAGTAATTTTTCAATCGAACCGGAGACAGTTTAATTATGAAAATCGAAAAAATGAAAAGCCTTATGGCTCTTTTGATGGTCGAGACTGCTGTAAATCTCTTTGCCTGGACGCATGACGGAGAAAATCCGTGGAGCCTCCAGCCGCGCAACGTTCCGGCGACCCTGAGCCACGTTTTTGCAAAACCGGTTTCAGGAAAAGCCCCGCGCATACTGTTCCTTTCCATTGGGATTGGACTGCGTTCCGCCGCTGAACTTGCTCAGCGGACGGAAATAGAATATGAATTGTGGCCGTATTACCGCTGCGACGTATTTTCGCCGTTTTCTTCAAAAAAAAGAATTTACGCTCCTGTATTGAGCGAAGCGGACTACAAAAACGAAACAGCAAAAATGTTTTCAGATTCGAAACTTGCGGCATTCGATGGCTTCATCTTCGGAAAAGCCGAAATAGGAGCCATGCCGGAAAAACTGAGAAATAAGATTTTAGTCAGGGTTGAAGCGGGTGCCCAACTAATCCTGATACTTCCTGAAGGTTCCCCGCAACCGGCGATCCCTGGAGCGTCATTTTCCGTCCGGAAGATCGAGTTCCCTGTTGAGAAAATACCGCCACTGGAAGGCGCCGTCGTTCGGCATGCGAAATTCGGGAAAGGCGGAATTTTCACGATTTCATATCGTCCGGAACCGACGGCCACAAAATACTTCAAGACCTACGGACATCATTATCCCGTTGAATCCGTCGCGCCTTTTCTTTGCGATGACGAACTCTGGTATGATTACTGCCACGCCTTCGTCGGCAAGATAATTCTTGAGGCGTTCCATCCGGATCGCGCGCAGTTCGCTTCTCTTGGTCGGGACGGCGTTTTCAAGCTGACGCGCACCCTTGAAAAAGACGCGGTCGTCCGTTATGAATTTGTCGACCGCTTCAACAATATTTTGTATTCCGGGAAGGTAGCGCCGGACACCTCCGCTGTTCCAATTCCGAAAACGCTTCCGGAATCGACGAGAATGCTTAATGCTTTTCTTTGCGACGCATCTGGAAAAGTCGTCGATTACGCGGTCGTCCCGTTGTCTGCCAATGCTGAAAGTTCCATTGCCGAACTGAAAAGCGACAGCGACGTCTATGCGCCTGACAAACCGGTTGCTTTGAGTATGAAAATCGCCGGTCGTCCAAATGGGTGCCTGATTATCGAACTCATCGACAATTTCGGACGGATGATTGCGCGGAAATCCGTCAAAGCCGCTCCATCCGTCAAGACGAATTTGGAATTTCCTTTCAGCGGAAGCCGGTTCGCCCGCGTCTTAGTCCGTCTGACAGACGGTCAACGCATTCTTGACGAAAAGCGGATTGAGATCTTTTTCCGGGAGACCGAAAGTTTTCTTGACGATTTCCGCTTCATTCTTTGGGGTTCCAGCGTTGGCAAACAACGCATCTGGTCGGAAATGCTGAAATATTACAGTGTGCTCGGGGTCGATGCCATCTATGATTTCCATTCCCAGTACAACAACGCCGGAATTGTCGAAGCGCTCAAAAATGCGCAGCGGAGCGGGATGTGGTTCTCCGTCTGCCTGACGTCGATTTCCAATCTTCACAAACACCAGGAGCGCTGCAATTTTTCAGGTTGGGAACTGTATCGCAAAAGTAAAAGTTTCACCGATCCATCCGGAACGCCGTGGAATTCCCAACTGCGCGGAATCCTTAAAGGCATGCCGCTGCTGCGGGATCGCTACGGAGTATTGTTTTACTCTCTCGGCGACGAACCGGTCGTTGGAAAACAGGATCAGTGCTACTGCCCCGAGTGTCTGCCGCGTTTCAGGGAATACCTCCGGTGGATTTACGGCAGTATCGACAAGCTCAACGCCGCATACGGTTCGAAATTCAAGTCTTTCGATGAAGTAACCGGAATGCCGCTCGACAGGGCCGCCGAGAAAGATCTCGCGCCGATGTGGATCGATTATCGCCTGTTTATGGAGGAGCAGTTTATAAACTGGCACCGACTCTGCATCGAACTGATCCGTAAATACGACCCGAAGGCTAAAATCGGAGCCGAGGGATTCGTTTATCCAGCCCGGAGTTACTCCGGATACAATTTTTATAAATTGTTTCCGAATTTCAGTTTTGCCGGATTTTATCCGAACGAACGCGATCACGTCGCGGCCAAATATCTTCAAGATAAATCGGTCGTTTCCGCGATCATGGGCGCAGCGGAAGGCCTGATGAACAGCAAGCATGTTCAGAATCGTACATGGTTCTGTCTTTTCGAAGGGATGAACTCTATCTTCTGGTGGAAGTCGGAAGACTTGTCCAACGCGTTCAGCAACTCCGCGTCCCTCGGACTGCTGATGCAGCCACTCTCTCACTTCAAGGTCTGCCTTGATGAAGTCGTGAAGATCCGGAACAGCGGACAGGGCCGTCTGATAACCAACTCGAAAAAGCGAAACGACCGCATCCTGATCCATTATTCCAACAATTGCCTGCATGCGGAGACAATCATGCCGGATCGCAGTACGTGGGACAGCTCGCTCAGCGATTTCGGAGGACTCCTTCGCAGTCTTGGACTCTCGTTTGACTATCTGTCCCCCGGAGAGTTGGAAGCGGGAGTCCCGAAAGACGCCAGAGTATTGATCCTGCCATATTCGCAGGCAATGTCCGACAGGGAAATAGCGTCGGTTGCGGCCTTCGTCCGGAATGGCGGACTTCTGCTGACCGATCACAATCCGGCGATCATGAATGAACACGGCGGAATGCGCGATTCCAGTCCGTTGCTTCCGATTTTCGGCAAGTTCAAACGTATTACCGTCAACCGGTTTGGCAAGGGATGCGCCGTATATTTCGGCGACTACCTTGCCGGAGCCGACGCCAGATCGAAGAAAAACGAGGCTGGCGGAATACAGGAAGCGTTCCTGAAGATCCTGAAAAAATACGCCGGAATACGTCCTTTCGCCGATGTACGCGACAGATTCGAACATATTCAGCAGGTTCGCGTTTACGAATGCGGAAAAGAAAAATATCTTTGCATGCTCGGCCCCGTAATGGAAGAATCGGCCGGAAGGACTTCAGCCGCAGGCGCTGAAGGCGGAGTCGTCGCAGTCACTGTCGGAGGCAGCGCGGGACGAAAAATCCGGCTTGAAAAGTCTATGTTCGTTTACGACCTCGGCCGCAATGGAAAATTCCTTGGCAAAACCGCTGAATTTGAAATAGATCTGGCTCCGTCGGTCGGACGCATCATAGTCTGTTCCGAGAAAAAATACGACAAACCTCTTATCACTGTTTCCTCGCTTTCGGTCGAAGCCGGAAACAAAATTATTCTCCACATTAACGGTTTCGAAAATACAGCCGTCCTGACGGTCCGGAATCCTGACGGAAAAGCGGTTCTTGAAAAACGGATTGTCGGGAAAAAAGCGAGCTTCGTTCCCGCGTGGAACGATTTACCCGGCAAATACAAAGCCACGATACGAAACGTTTCTAACGGACTGGAAAACCATATCGAATTCAATGTAATTATTCCGGAAAGGCGCTGATAATATATTTATGGGGTATGCACTTGACACAACCCCAGCCACAATGTGTAGATTATGAGCCTATGGAAGATTATCCCCAACTCTCTTCCAGAACTCAATTCATTCCGGAATGATAGTACACTTTCTCAAAAGTACAAGCTCTTATTTGTTTACAGTTGAAAGCGAATTAGATTCTGTTCACACTAATACTTGGATTAATGTGAAATCATGCTATATTATCTGGTATGGAACTGAATAAAGAACAATACGAGAAGATCGCGAAACATCTGCCGCGGCAGCGCGGCAATGTAAGCATGAGCAATCCCAGTTGGTGAATGCAATCCTGTATGCAGCGAAAAACGGCTGCAAATGAAGGGCACTGCCGAAGTCCTATGGCAATTGGCTACAGTTTATATGCGGATGAATCGTTGGAGTAAGAATGGTATTTTGCAGCGCCTTTTTGAAGGGCTTCAAGAGGAAAACCGAATCTGCATTCATATGGAGGCGATCTGTCTGGTCAGCACAACGGTAAAGGTCCATCCCAATGGAACAGGGGCATTAAAAAATTTGATTATGGATCGTGCTTACGAGGGAGATGAAACCCGCAATCTGTCATTTGATTTGGGCTTGATTCCCGTGGTTCCACCGAAACAGAATCGAAAAGAGCCTTGGGAATACGACCAAAAGACATACAAAAGAAGAAACGAAATTGAACGATTTTTCTTGAGGATAAAGCGATTCAGGAGAGTTTTTACACGTTATGACAAGCTGGATATCATTTTTGCAGGGTTTATTCTGTTTGTCATGATCATTGATTCAATAGTGTAAACAGACTCTAATGGTATGACTTCCATAGGCCAGCACAAAACCGAACGATAAGAGGATATTTTCTAAGGCATCATCTCCGGGTACGGGGACTCCGGGACTTCCGGGACTTCGTTAAACACCGATTAAAATTAAAAAATTGAAAAAGAAATACATTCCCGCTGCTTGAACAATATCTCCTTCCTGATAGACGCCGGGAAAAAAAATCAGATGTCCAAATAACCGGAGCGACATTGTCCCCCCTACTGAAGCGACTCCCGGAGAAGACCGGGGATTGGACAAAATGGAGTCAATTACCGCCGTTCATTTTCCTGCCTGGAGGAGCCGGAAATCATGTTGTTCCAACTTCAGATGTTTCAGGTCGACCGGTGTGTTCGTTTCCAGGTCAATGACAGGCGTGTTTTCGGGAAGGCCGAGTTTTGCATAATGAAGCCGCAAGGATACCTCCGTCCGATCCTTCCTGTTGCCGAGAATCAGAAGGATTTTTCCGGGACGCCGGTAACTGGACACGACTACAGACGGATTTGAATTCCCGATGGCAGGGTCGTTCTCCCAGTAAGGGACAAAAGAACAATCCTCTTTCCAATGTCCGAATGCACTCATTTTTTCGTAAACCGACTGAACCGTTTTCCAGTCGATGTCGTTGGGAGCAACCCGGTTCCAGACCTTGACATCATGAGGCAAAGCCAGAGCCAGGAAAGACCGGCTGAGTTGTTTTTTCTTTGCCGGCCAATCGGCCGGCGCCGTTGTCTTGCGGACAATGCCCCCCAAAGCAACCGATTCAAGTCCAAGACGTCTTCCGAGTCCTTCCGCCTGGACATTATCCAGTGTATAACGTTCCGGAAGCGGGGTTTCTCCAAACATGGATTCCCACGCAAGCTGACTGGTTGCGAATGCAAAACAGGGAATGAGCTGGGCATTGGTCATGTGTACCTGGAGCACGCGGGGATAGCGCCCGAACTGATGCTGGATGACGGCAATGCGTTTCACCAGTTCGCGCAAGGCGAGGATACCGATTTCACTGTGTTTTTCTCCTTCGTCATCCACACGGGCCGCGGTGTCCGTGTTCATGTTCGGAATCAGGAACACATCGTCAAGATAAATGCCGTGCATTCCGTATTTGATCTCATTGTAATATCCATAAACCATATAGTCCAGATTGGATGGTACAGGATAGCTTCTCCATGCGCCGAAATACTGGGGGTTGCCGATCCACCATTCGGATTTGAAATATTGCGGCACATCATCCTGAAAATAGATCAGGCGCGGATCGGAATACTTGTAGGGAAGGGAAGGAGTCCGGTTCGGATTCTCCATGCAGAGCTTCACAAAATTGTCGCGCACCGATAAAAAATGTTTGACTCCGTCCAAAGGGGATACCTTCGGCGTGTCATTGATTTTACGCAAAGTAACGGCGTCATGTTTTGCGCGGAATTTACGCTGTTCGGACATTGCATCTATTTTTTTCCCGGAACGCGCGGCATCCGCCATCGCGCTCAGGAGAGAATAATCCTCTCCTTCCGGCACCTTTGCCCATTGAAGCGGGAAACCAAGGATACTGTCAGCCAGGCATTGGACATTCCACATGCCTTCGATCCCGTTTCCGAAAGCATCATAGACAAGACGGCGGGATTCTTTTTCCAGGGGCTTGACGGGAGTCGCTTGCATACCGTAGGTGAAAGCATGTCCGTTCCGAAGCCGGACAGGACGGTTGATGATGTCAATCTCCATGCGGAGAACCTCCTTCTCCCGAATCAGCCGGAGCGCATTCCGGTCTTTTCGGAGACGGTAACCGAAACTGCTGTCGGTAAACCATGCAAGGCCGCGTTCGACGCCGCCCAGCCAGATGTGCGGGACAAGTTGCGGATGAATGCTTTTCGCCAGCCGTTTCAACTGCGACCCGTTCCATACTTCGCCGTCTCCTCCGGGAATCCTTCCGCCGGGATTGTTGCGGATCGTATTGGAAATCACATGAAAAAGCGGCATTTCCGAATCCAGGAGCGGAATAACCAGGGTCAGGCGGTCCACCGTCTTTCCGGCAACGTTGTCCAGCGACACACGGGACCAGAAGAAACCATCGTATTCAAATTGAACTTCGCTGTTGATGACGACTCCCGATCCGCTCTTAGCGGATGCCACTCCTTCTGTGGAGTATCCGTTGTCTTTGCATGTCAGGGGAAAGGGGTTTCCGGACAGTTTCTGCATTTCTCCGTTCACGGAAAGCTCCCAGTGCATCGGCGCGGCCAGAAGTTCTCTCCCCTGCGACTTCAACGAGCTCCAGACACCTTCACGATTCAAACAGATTTCCCGCTGAATTACCGCAACCTTGTTCCCATCGACCCGGATGGGGGTAAACGGCGGCAGAATGACTTTGTCTTTTCCGAGCGTATTGTTCTCCCACGGAAAAGTCCTTTTCGTAAGCTGGAATACCGGCTTGAGCGTTGTTGTTTTTCCATTTTCTTCCATAATGGAAAGCGTCAGCGGATGATTTCCTTCCCGTACGGGAACAGGCACGACGGCCGAGGTTCCGTCGCCGCCCCGGATCGCCCGTATTTTCTCTGCCCCGAAGTCCGCAGTAATCTGTACTCGCTGAAAGAGAGGATTCAGGAAGAAAAGTAGCCGGGCTTTATTCAAAGAAGGATAATACCAGCACATCGCGCTGCCGAATCCCCGGAGCTCGAAGATTTCCGCCCCCGGCTGCTCCAGCGCAAAGAGTTCTTTCCGCGCCGTGAGGAATCTTGAAAAAACGACCTCGCCGCTGCCCGGATTATAGATCACGGTGGAAAAATACCGGGCCTCCGTGGAATCCGCATCATGGACAATGGAAAGGTCTCCGGAGGCTCCGGGAGGGATTTCTTTTCCGGCGATCCGCTCCACCCGCAATTCTCTTGTCGTCCTGCCGTCTTGCTTCCGCAGGGCATAATAGTACAACGCGGCTCCCAGAAGATATTTTTCCCTGGAAGGATTGTCCGCCCGGAGCCGGATGTCCCATTTTCCGCTGGAAGGAGCACCCAGTTCCTGTATTTTCATGACGGGAAGAGACTCCGAAAAAGTGAACGTTCCCATCCGGCTCCGGTCAATATGCAGCGCGGCGGGATTGATGGCGGTCGCGCCGTAATTGAACCAGTTCCTTGCAACATTCAGTTTCAGGAATTTCTCCGGATTCCCAATCTCGTTCAGGGGAATCCCGACCTCCAGATCCCATAGACAGCTTTCCGCCCGGCTGCCGACCTTCATGTTCCGGATGTTCCAGCCCGGATCGGAAACATTGTCCTGATACGTGACCCGGCGGTCATATACGGCTTCATTATTGTTGAGGATGATGTGATAACACACATCCGGCTCCCGGTCGGACTGGAGGATGAATTCAACGGAATCGTCATCGTAAACGGCGCTGTCCCTCCCTCGTGCCCGGGAAACGAGACCTGCGCCGGGATCATTGTTCGGGGCGGAAGTCCTCACCGCAATGTAGAGGTATTTGCCGTCTTTCTGCACATATATGCGCCCGCTTTCATTCGGAAGCAGCCCGTTTTGCGGACGGGAAAATCCGGTCAGTTCCAGACTTTTACCCCATTCCTTTTCCCCGATTCGCCCGTCTATCACGGGCGGATTCGAATGTATGACGGGAATATTGCCGCAAAAATTTTCCGGATTCACATGAAAAAGTTTTTCACGCAGAATGTCCGAATCGGAGCTTTTTGTCCGCGCCTCCGCCGGGGACTGCCGGCCGCCCTCTGCCGAACTGACAATTTCCGCCGACAATCCGCCGACGGTAATATCGCTCATCCATCCGGCCGCGGACAGGATCAGAATCATGTAAGCCGGGTCCTGTTTCAGTCTTGCATCGATGAAATCGATCATGACCGCATGCTGTTTTTCGGAGGCATCGGCATCGAAGTTTTTTGTGGAGGCCCCAAGCCATTTCCAGTCCTTGTCGTAAAAATATCCTCCCGCTTTCATGCTTCCCTTTCCGGAAATGGAAAAACGGAACCGCAGGACCTCGCCCGGTTTCAGCCGGTAACTTTTTTTATGAAGCAGCACCACCGGCGGCCCGGCGGATTTCAGCCGGACAAGGACGCTTCCATCGCTTTTCTGAATGGGAATCACTTCTCCGAATGGCTGGAATTGCGGGCTTGTGTCCTGTTTCCAATCGGAGAGTTTCCGGTCGCGATCCAGTAAAAACGGAAGGGGGTCTGCCGAAAGCCCCCAGGCATACGCAAGGAAAGCCGACAGCATCAGGTTTTTCAGAATGGACATGAAACTTCCCTTTCTCATTAATCGCGTTTCAAATAATGTTCTATCGCCAGCCAGTAATTGCTTTCGGGACCATAAAGCACTTTGGACGGAGACCTTACGGCTGTGGCATGCATATCGCCCCAGAGAATATTCGCACGCCCGTCATGCTGCGGTGCAATCTGAAAAATCGAACTGAACATATAGGAAAGCGAAGGGGTCAATGCCGTGCAGGGCAAAGCATTCGACGTGGTGGATTCGGTCAAAACCACCTTCTGGGAAATACGCTTTATCTGACTCCGTCTGGACGGAATATATTGTTCCGCGGCGCTGATCCCGTTGCCGCCGCCGATATATGCATGGTTGTAAGCATAGGTCAAATAAAGAAAATACCAGGCATTTGACATCTTCATAGCCTTCATATTGTAGAGCGCATTCAAATACGATTTATACGTGTTCCCTTCCCGTTCTTTGGCCGTATGGCAGACGAATATCTTCGCATTCGGGAAATACCCCCGCTCCAGGCAGAGAATGGCTCCCCAGGCAATGACTCCATTAACGGGGTCGGAAGTTTTCCGCCGGTAGGGAACGAAATAATCGGAAAAATCATCGCAATATCCCGACATGCCGATCCCCTGCTGGCGCACATTGTTCAGACAGCTCAACGCTTGAGCGACGCCTTTTGCCTTGTTCAATGCCGGAAGAAGCATTCCCGCCAGAATCGCAATGACCGCTATCACGATAAGCAGTTCCACCAATGTGAATAACTTCAGGCTTGTTTTCATGTTACATCTCCTGTTGAGGGTTCAAAGGATCATTGTGCAAGAAATCCGGCGGCGGCTGAAGCCGCTGGTACTGATGCAGGCGCTCGTACGAAAGGGGAAGGCCTTCCCACCAGATAATCTTTATCTCCTTCTCCGGACACCCGCAGCTGTGTTCCGCATACAGAGACGATTTGACCAGAACCGGCTTCTGTATCCGCTGACAGGACTTGTTTTGTATTTTTTCCACAATCATTTCCGCGGCAATGCGGCAGATTTCATGCAGCGGATAAATCAGGGAAGTCAAGGAAGGACTCATGGTTTCTCCGAAAGTACATCCCAGATTGCCGATCACCGCAACCTCTTCCGGGATTCGGATTCCGTGGCTTTTCAGCCAGCTCATCAGGCGGCAGGCAATCATGTCCGTCGTACAAAGAAAGGCTGTGATCTTTTCTTTTTCCAGGAGTTCCAGCAACTGTTTCTCAAAGTCCCGATTCCAGAGCAGCTCGATTTTCCATGAATCCAAACAGGGAAGCCCGGCTTTTTTCATGGCCGCCCGGTATCCTTTTTCCAGCAGCCTGGTATTGTATGCCCATACATCGGTAAGAAAAGCGATTCTTTTATGCTTATGCCGGATCAGATGCTCCGCAGCCTGATAAAAACCGTCGGCCCAGTCAATGTCCACATCATAATTTTTGTAGCTCACCAGAACGGTTGGAATTTTTATCTTCTCATGGGTGAAATCTCCTTTTTTGTTCAGGGAGATGATTCCGTCCACTCCATATCCGAGAAGGGTGTCAATCGTCATTTTTTCCTCATAGTGCGTGACCAGTGGAGAAAATACGGTATGATACCCCAACGCACGGAGCCCTGTGGAAAGAGCCAGCTGTATCTCCGCGCAGAAGATGGAATTTTCAGGGATGATCCCGATTGCCTTCGTGGCGCGTCCGGCAAGATTCAAAGCGGAAAAATTCGGTTGATAATTGAAGTTGCGGGCGATTTCCAGAATTTTTTCCCGCTTTTCCCTGGAAACCTTGCTGTTTCCTCGTCCGCTGAGTACGGAAGACACCGCCTGCTGGCAGCAGCCGACCATGCTCCCGATTTGTTTCGCTGTCATTCTTTCGAACTTGTTTTTACTCATTTTTTTTTCCAGAAACGGCAGTTAATAGTTCGCACTATCTATTATTATAATTTCATTTTTATTTTTTGCAAGGCCCGCTTTCATTTTTTCTTGATTTTTGGATATCCGCTGTTTTTTTGAAAAAAAATTTTTCCCCCCTATTGACAAGGATGAAGTTTATGTTATAATAAATACTGAAATACATTAATGTCCAGTGACACAGTACATTAATTGAGGACTTTTTCATGTTGAAAAATACAAAACAGTCAAAAATGTATGAAGTTCTGCATTACCTGTATGCGAGGGTGCAGCAAAGCGGACCGGAACAGGAGCAGCTGCCCGGGGAAATCGAGCTTTGCCGCAAATTCGGAGTCAGCCGCGGAACGGTTCAGCGTGCCATCGAAGGCCTGATGGTCAACGGATATGTCACAAAACTGGCGAAACGCCGCGGCATATTCACCAATCCGGGCCTGGCCGGGAAAATTCCGTATTCCATCGGCATCGTCGCACACGCGGGAATCACGGGAATCATGGACGACATCGATTCTTCCGCGCTCAGCGGATTCATCCGGAAAATGGTCGACGGGACGGAGCAGCCTCTTCTTTTTCATTATATCAGCGTCGAATCGCCGGAGCTGCTTGAAAACACGCTGAAAAGCCGCGGAATCCGGGCGCTGTTCTGGCTGGGCCCCAATGAGAATTGCATTCCGGCCTTCGACCGGATTGTCGAGCATGGGATTCCGGCCGTCGCGGCGCTTTCCCCCTATTATCACAGTGAAAAACCGTTTCCGAAATACAATGCTTTTCTCCGCGACTACAAAGTCCACGGCGTACGCATCGCCGAATTCCTTCTCGAACAGGGTTTCAAGGCTCCGCTCTACTGCGGTCTTCGCGGCACCACGTTCAATACGCTCATCGCCGAACTGGCAAAACACAACATCCATCCGGATCCCGGCCTTCTCATCGAAGACGACCGGGAACTTGAAAAAAAACTGGCGTCCGTCCTTGAAAAAAAGAAACCGGATTGCATTTACCCCTGTGGAGGCAATCCCCGCTACAATTCCGTGGTGAATGTCCTGCATTCAAACGAAAAGTTCGGAAAAATACCGGTCATTGTGATCAACGACGTCACAACGCTCCGTTACAAGCTCGACTATCCGGAATTGAAAATCATGTTCCTTTCCCGGTATTCGAGCAACGACTATATGTACAAAATCGGGGAACGTTCGGCGGGAATGCTGTTGAGCCTGATGAAAAATCCGGACAGAAAAATACCGACGATCCGGTTCAATATCTGACCGGAAAGGGAAAACGGGAACCGCGCCTCCCGGAGGGAAGAGCCGGAAGAAGACCTTTCAGAGCAAAAAAGAAAGAGAAAACAAAATGATCCGACTGGGGCTGTATGGAAGCGGGAATCGAACGAGAGCGCTTTTGAATTCTCTCCTTCATGACAAATTCTACAAGGTGCACGCCGTGTACGACATCAACCGGGACTCCGCGGAGACTCTCGTGCGGCAGTTCGGCGGGGCCGTCTGTAATTCGGCGGAGGAGCTCGCCGGATTCCCCGGGGTGGACGCGTTTCTGATCAGTCTTTCCCCGTTTGCCCATGCCGAAGCGCTCCGGCAGACGATTCCGGCCGGAAAACCGGTTTTCGTCGAGAAACCGGTCTCGTTTTCCACGGCGGAGGTTCATGAACTGTCCATGCTGGCAAAACAGCACAACGTTCCCGTCCAGGTCGGATTCATGCGCCGTTACCTTCCGGAAAGCATCGCCGCCCTGAAATACATCGGGGAGAATGAGCCGGGACATATTTTCAGCGTGGACTGCAACTGGTTTCACCACGGCGAAACGGAAATGAATTTCTGCCTGTACCATCAGCCGGACAACTTCCGGCTCAAGGTGTCGCAGATTCCGTTTCACTGCTGTCACGCCCTCGACATCATGATCCTGCTGGGCGGCAAGGTCAAACGGGTCGTTTCGAGGCGGATCAAAGTGATCGAGCGTCCGTATCCGAGTCCCGACGATGTCATTTCCCTGATCGAATTCGAAAACGGAAGCAGCGGCCATTTCCATTATTCCAGCATGGTTTATTATACGGAGATGTCCTACCGTTTCCACTGCGAAAATTACAGCATCCGTCTGAATGCCGGGTCCCAGCCGCTCGAAATCTGCCGCCGTCCGAGATTCATTTCCTCCCGGACTGGCCCGGACCCGTCCGGCACAAAAGACTTCGGTCTGTTCAACGAGTCGTATGAAGCCTTCTGCCGTCCCATGTCCATCGGGTTCGGACAGAGTTTGAACGCCGCCAATGAAAACATCATGTATGAGTTTGTCCGGATGGTGCGGGACGGAATTCCGCCGAAAGCAAGCCTGGAAGCCGCCGTAGGCGTCCAGGGGCTTGCCGAGGCGATCGAACTCAGCGGTGTCCGGGGAGTTCCGGTCGGGTTCACGCCGGAAGGCATTCCTGTGGAATTATAACAAGGGAGAAAAGAATGTCTGCATCCGAAAAAAGATACGCTGTCGCGGACTTCGCGGAGATTGTTCCGGTACCCTGTCCCTGCGGAATGAGCCGGCGGGCATTCCTTGCCGAATCGGAGGGCCGCGCTTCCTTCCATGTCGTCGAAATCCGGAAGGATGCCCGGAAGCATTACCACAGGTCGCATATGGAGATCTACTATGTTCTCGAGGGCGCGGGAACCCTTGAAGCCGACAATGAAACCATTCCGCTGTCGCCCGGGAAATCCGTACTGATCAAAGAATTCTGCCGGCATCGCGCCGTCGGAAACTTGAAAATCGTGAATGTTTCGATTCCGTCGTTCGATCCGGAAGACGAATGGTTCGACTGAACTCCAAAAAACGAAAATACATCGAAGGGAATGAAAAAATGAAAATCCGGGAAAGAAGAAAAAGAAATCAGCGGAAGGTCTTCACATTGATCGAACTCCTGGTCGTCATTGCCATTATCGGAATTCTCGCCGCCATGCTGCTTCCGGCCCTGAATACGGCGCGGGAGAAAGCGCGTGCCGTCGGGTGCATATCGAATCTGAAACAGACCGGCACGGCGTTCAACATGTATTTCACCGACAACAAGGATTTTTCGCCTCCGATGTCCTATAAAAGACCCGACGTGGGCAATATGTCGCACTCGTGGGCGCTTCTGCTTTTTCAATATATGGGCAGGGACGGCAATGTTGAATCGGATGCATTCAAGTATGCAAGCGATGTGAGCTCATCCTGGTATTTGAAGAGAGGGATGATGCCGAAAACATTCCTTTGTCCTTCCATGGACCTGGGGGTCTGCAAACAATTCGGAACCCTGTCGAGCCATTTTGGATACGGCATGTCGGACCCGACCGCCAAAGAAATGCCGGTCAAGCGGATCAACCTCCCCTCCCAGCATCTTCTCGCGGCCGACACCATCGGCGGCCAGAGAACGGCCGCGGCGATCGGGAACGCCGAAGCCAATGGTCATTTCACCGTCAAGGGAAGCAACTGGCATTATGGCGACCCTCGCGCAATAATTCTTTCCGGCGGCGAACAAGGCGTCATTTCGATCAAGCACGGCGGCGCTTCCAACTGTCTTTTCATGGCGGGAAACGTCCGGCCTCTCAAGCTCAACCAGATCGTCGGATACGGCGGGATCGGCAACGTCAATCTCTATCCGTGGAACTTCAAGGCCGCCGGCGAACCGATGAACGGGAGCCGAAGCATTCCCGACTGGTGAAAACGAAAAAATCCGGCTGTTGCTGAATAAATAAATTGAATCAATCTCAAACGGAAAGGAAAACCAAATGAAAAAGACTTTTGCAGCACTTCTTCCGGCATTTTTTGCGTTCGCATCCCTCCAGGCCGCCCCGCAGCTGATCCAATGTGAAACAAAAGTGGACATGCGATCGGCCTCTACCGAGGATCAGGGATACATCACTCTTTCGGAAAATGGCAGAAGCGGAAAATGTTTCAAGATCACCTGTCCGGCGGACCGAAAGGGAGGCATTCTGTTCCATCCCTGGACACAGCCGATGATCAAGGTGGAATCCGCCTCCGCGCCGGTCAAAGTGACTGTATGGGTCAAAGGAAAAGGCCGCGGCTCTTTCGGATTCCTTTCCTACACCAGGGACAAAAAAATATTCTATCCCCCGAAAACCAATACGAAATTCGAGGTGGATTCCTCCGACAAATGGGTGAAACTGGAATTGTCCTATACCCCGGAAGCCGGCAAGGAATATGCCAATAAGGTCGGTTTCATCATGCCGCATATTTCCATCGAATCCGGGTCGGAAATCCTGTTCGACGACCTGGAAACGGAATTGACTCCGCCCAAAAACGAAATCAAAATCGAGGAATAATCCATGGAAACCCGGTTGATTCTCCTGTCGATGTTGTGCGCGGCGATTCCGCTTGCGGCACAGGAACGCACCATCCCTCTCTCCGGCGTGAAGAACCCGGTCATGACCGCGCATGTGAACGGAAAACCCGCTCCCCTTCCGGACGGAGCCAAAGTCTCTGCCGGAAAAGACGGAATCCGGATGGACTATGTCTTCGCCTCCGCGGGGCACGACGCATGCATGGTCGAATTTCCGGTGGATCAGGGCTCCTTCTCCGCCCTGACGGTCGAACTCTCCGTTTCCGGCCCGGGGCACCGTCCTTTCGTCGTCCTCACCGATAAAAACGGGGAGAAGCATTATTTTTCGCTGGTGAATACGCGGAATATTGCGGCGCAAGCCCTGAAAAAAGCCGGGAAACACACCCTTTCCATTCCCGTCCCGGTCCGGAATGAACATCCCGGCGAAAAATTCGCCTTCCGCTGGGGCGGCGATGACAATCAGACAATCGATTTTCCCGTACAATCCGTTCGGCTCGGCCTGAACGATTCTCCTGATGAATTCCAGGGGACCGGGTGGATCGTCTTTCACTCCATTTCTTTCCGGTGAGGCAGCATATGAAAAAGACTCTTTTCTCCCTGATTTTCGTCCTGGCATCCTTCGCACTTTTTGGATTTGAAGTTGTTCCGCTTGCCGGCAAGGCTCCTCCGATGGATGGAAAATTCGATCCCGGGGACTGGATGGGCGCTTTGGAACTGGAAAATTTCAACAAGATGGACGGCCGCGAACCCGCCAAAGAAAAAACGGTCCTCCGGTTTCTGCGCGACCCCGAAAACCTGTATGTCGCCGCGGTCCTGGAGAACGAGGACGTCCCGGCGCTCATGAAGAAGGAAGCCGCGGACAGGAACATGGAGCCGTGGCGGCTCAATGGAATCGAGATGTTTTTCGGGGAAAAATCCTTCAGCCAGATCGTGTTCGACTACATGGGACGGCTGTACAAGAATTTCGACGATCCGCTTTTCACGAAAGTCAATCACAGGAAAGACGCCATCGTCTTCCGCTGTGCGATCCCGCTGCGGCTGATTCCCAGGATGAATGTTTCCGGAAAGATGACGAAGGCGAACTTTTACCGGAAAAGCGCTTCCGGAGTGTCCTCCTGGCGCAGAAACGACAACCGAAATTTTCTGGACATGACCCAGACCGGCATTCTGCTGTTCGACACGCCGGAAAATATCCTGTCGGACGCCGCTTCGGAGTCCCTGCGGAGGATCGACTTGCTCGAGGCGTCGGACTGCCTCGGGCATGAATCGGCGGCCGGACTCAAAGCCCGGATCGGAGACATGAAAAAGGAGAACCGGAAAAAAATGGACCGGGATGAGGATCTGCTTGCTTCCCTCGAGGCGTTCCGGTCGCTTCAGAAGGAAATTTCCGATGCGCAGCTCCTGAAGATGAAGGAAAAATATGGAGCTCAAAAACTTCCGCTGCTTGCGGCGGGAGATGTCCGGGATTCCATTCCGGAAGTCTGGCGTCCGGTCAAAATTGCGGGACGGGATTACTGGTATATGTTCATCATGCTCGGGATCGATGAACTCGAAAAAGCCGGTCTGATGGAGGTGCCGCTGTTGAGAAACGCCATGTTCTTTGTGCGCTGGGGTCAACCGGGCGTCAACGAGTTTCTGCCTCCGGACGGGAAGAACTACAAAATCCTCCAAAAATATGGAAATCCGTTCGCCGTCAAAACGCTTGACCAGTATGATATCCCCAAGGAAAGGGCGGCAAGGCCTGAGTTCAAAGCCATGTTCGACCGGGCATTCATGGAAAAATTCTACGCCACGTACGGCGACCGTTTCATCGGGTTTCTGGATGACGAAGCCTTTATATCCGACACGGGAGTTTTTGTCCGGTCGCTGAAGCATTTCAATCTCCCGGAACCGAAAAATCGCGACGAGGCCTGGAACGCGTTCGCAAAACTCTACCGGATGCAGTCTGAAACCGTCCCGGACTATGCGCCTTTCCGGAACCTCGCCAACATGTCCGCATATACCCGCGACCATGTCGGCAATGCGGCCGCCACCCAGCTCAACCATCTGGTCCACCGCCTGGGAGATAAAATATCCGGCAACGAAAACGGCGATGTGATGGGAGCCACGGCGCCGAAGGTGGCTTTCGCCCGCGGCGCCGCCCGGCAGTACGGCCGTCCGTGGCGGAACTACCAGACCTATTACGGCTGGTGTTATCTCAACGTCCCGAGAGGCGGCATGCGGTGCGCCACCAAGTCCTCCGGACCCTGGATATCCTCCGTCGAAAAACTGCTGACGCCGGACTGCCGCGCCACGGCTTACTGTCATCTGGACGGCCTGAAAGTCGGGCTCGGACTGGAACGGCAGAAGGCAACGTTCCTTTACCCGTATCTCGGCGGCGTGGGCGTCTGGAACAGCGAAGCGGACCTGGAAGAAATGACTTCCGTCTATGACGCCGATACCATCGGTCAGGTCGATCCGCTGGTCGTCAATCTCCGCGACCAGAAACTGTATCTTTCACCGATGGCGAAGATCAATGCGCACTTCTACGACAACATTGTCCGGAAGCGCGACCGCGGCGTGAGCGTGACTCCGGTGGCCCTGGTCTGGGACCGCGCGCACGGCTATCTTCCGCTTTACTTCGGCGGCCGCGTATGGGATTTCTTCAACCCGAACGAACTCGAAAAAACCATGTGGGCGCTTGACAACCACCTGTTCCGGCGCAATAAGGAAAACGCTTCCTATTCGACCAGCCGTTACGGCGATATTTTCGACGTCATTACGAACGATGCCGGACAGAACATTCTTGACGCCTACAAAGTCGTTTATCCCGTCGGGGACGTAACGCTCGACCAGCCGTTTGCCCGCCGTCTCACCGAATATGTCCGCAACGGCGGGACTCTCGTCCTGAACGCCGCGCTGCTGAAGAAATACGGCGATGCGTTTCCCGCCGGTTTTCTCGGCTGCACCCTTACGAACGGGACCGGAACAAGCCCGGCGACCTATTCCCTGATCGATCAGACGGTCATCCCGGAAAACAGCCCCTATTCCTATGGAAAAGTCTCTCTTTCGGGATCGGCAAAAGTACTCGCCGTCACAACGGACCCGGCGCAGGCTCCCGCCATTCTTGCCAATGACTACGGCAAGGGACGCGTCCTTGTCACGACGCCGGAAAATATGAAGGTCGCGGGCAGCATGAACGAGATGCTGAACCTTTTCGACCATCTCATGGCGAACATCCGGACTCATGTCCTGGAAATCAAAGTCGACACTCCGATGCAGTACGCGGTCAACCGCAACAAAACCGGATGGATCGTCTATCTCCAGAACAATTTCGGCGTTCCGCCGTCGGGCGGGCTCTACCTCAAAACGTATCCGACGACCGACACCTCGAAAACCGCCGAGGCAACCATCACAATCCCCGGATCGACGGGCAAAGTTTCAAAGATCATCGACTGGTGGACGGGAAAAGAAATGCCGTTCAAGACGACCAAGCTTTTCGGGCGCGGCGACACGATCCTGAAAACCACGCTGGCCGGCGGCGACTGCTGCGCTCTCGAATTCATCATGGAATAAACTCCGGACAATTCCGGAAGAACGGAAACGGAAATTGAAAACGATTCGTCCCGCAGAAAGAAAGACGGGAAAATACGGTCTGGAAGACTTGATCGGAGCCGTTTCCGCCAAGGAAGACGCTCCCTTCCGGAGAAGACGGAAAAAAGCGCATTCGAACGAAGTCGACCTGTCCGCCGGAGTCGAAATCGTTCCGGGGTTCCCGGACCGTGAAAACCGGCTGGAAACCGCGTATGATGAATTGCGGAATGTCCTTTGCCGCTGGAAGGTTCCCCGGTCCGGAAAATATGCGATACGGACGGAAGCGGAGCCGTCTCTGGAGCCCGAGGAGTTCATTCTGAAAACGACCGCGGAATCCTGCCGCATTCTTTCCGGAAACATCGAAGGAGTCCGGCGGGGGCTTTACGAGCTTTCCGGGATTTTATCCGGCGCCCGCGCCCCGTTTCTCCCGGAAGGCGTGATACGGAAGAAGTTTTTTGTGAAGAACAGGGTTTCCCGCTGCTTTTTCGGTCCGATCCATCGTCCGCCGTTCAACATCGATGAACTGAACCATGATACGGATTACTATCCGGAAGCCTTCCTGAACCGGCTGGCCCGGGAAGGAATCAATGTTTTGTGGCTGACCGTGGAGTTTCATGAAATCACATGCAGTTCGATCCTGCCCCTGGAGCCGGAGGCTCTCCGGAGGCTTCGGAAACTGAGGCGGATTGTGGAGAAATGCCGCCGTTACGGAATCCGTGTATTCCTGTTCTGCATCGAACCGGCCGGATTCTTCGGAAAGTCCGAATTCCTTGACAAATATCCGGAGCTTTCCGGCGTCGACTGCGGTTTTTCCATGCACTGTTTCTGCCCGGACAGCCCTCTGGCGCAGAAGCATCTCTACGAACAAACCTTCTTTCTTTTTTCGGAGGTCCCGCATCTTGGCGGATTGATCGACATTCCCGCGGGGGAAGCCGTCGCCAGTTGTTTTTCCAGCGGCGGTTCCCCGACGGAAGCGCCCGTTCCCTTCCGGTGTCCGCGCTGCGGCAGGCTTCTGCCGTGGCAGGCGCTCAACCGGAGCCTGGAGCCGCTGATCCGGGGCATGAGGGACGCCGATCCCGAAACGGAATTCCTCTGCTGGCTGTATCAGCCCTCCGGGGGACAGACGCTGCATCCGTGGGTGGAGGACTGTGCCTCGCATCTTCCGGACGGCGCGACCCTCATTTATAATTTCGAGTCCGGAATCGCCGTCCGGCAACGGGGAAAGGTCCGGATCGGCGGCGATTACTGGCAGTCGAAAACCGGACCGTCGAAACGCTTCCTGAGGATGGCGGAGGTCTCCCGCAAAGCACACAAGCCGTTCGGAGCAAAACTCCAGGTCTGCAACGCCTTTGAGATTTCCACCGTTCCGAACATTCCCGTTCCCGGAATCCTGTACAGAAAATACAAAGTCCTCCGCAAAGTCGGGGCCGGCACGGTGATGTACGGATGGTATTTCGGAACCTCCTCCGGATTCATGCACCGCTTCGCCCTGCGTCTTGCCTGTTCCGATCTCCGGAAAAGCGAAGAGGAGTTTCTCTTCGACGCGGCCCGGGAGGAATGGGGAGCGGCCGATGCGGAAACGGTCGTCTCCGTCTGGAAACTCTTCGCACGGGGATTCGCCTGCTATCCCGTCAATGACGGAATTCAATACGACGGCCCCTTCCATCACGGAATTGTGTGGCCGCTGTTCGCCGAAGCGGAACTTCGCGACCTGTATCCTTCCTGGCAGCCCGCCGAAGTTTCGGGAGACTGTATCGGAGCGTGTCTCGCGGAATATCCCCTCGCGGACGCCGAAGCCCAATGCGGGAAAATGGCCCGTATCTGGAAGGAAGGGCTGAAACGTTTCCTGCCTCTCCGGAAAAAGCACCGGGAGAATCCGGAATGCATGGAGGATCTCCGCATGGCGGAAGCGGCGGGGCTCCTGCTGGACTCCGGATGGCATATTTTCCGTTTCTATCTTTTGCGCAGACGGCTTTACGCGGGAGACCTTTCCGCACTGGACGAAATGGAGGAAATCGTCCGTCTGGAGAGGAAGGCTTCGCAGAGGATGAGAGCACTTTGTCTGGAAGATGTCCGCCTGGGCTACCAGCCGGAAGCCCAGGTTCATAAGTTCGATCCCGAAAAACTCGAGCTTCGGATTCGACAGTTGAAGGAGCTTCTGGACAAAAAGATTCCGGATCTCCGGGTCCGGCTCCGGCGCGGGGAAAGTCCGCGCTTTCCCGACTCCGTGACGCGGAGGGTCTGCAAGCCGGACGGCTCCATTCACCGGCAGAAAACTTTTACCTGGAGCATTGACCGCGCCGGCGAAGAAATCCGGGTCCGTTTTCAGTGTAAGAAACTCTCCGGAAACGACCTTGTTTCGGATCAGGTCTACGTGATCTTCGGAGACCGTCTCTGTTCGGAGTTCCCTGTCATCATACGCTGCGGAAGAACCGGAACGGTTGCGGGAAAAAGATTCTTCCATCCGCTCCGCACCCGCCTGTTCGACAATGCGGAGTCCTGGGGAATGGAATGGGTCGTGCCGCGATCCCTCATCCGGGATAATCCGTCGATGTTCAACATTCAGAGGCAGTATATGAGAACTTCTCCCGATCCGGAAAGAATCAAGGAGACTTCCACGTATGCCGCCATGATGCAATGTCAGCACGGCAGCGAACGCCGGATCGATTCCTGGTGTCCGGAGGCGGCTCCGGTGGCGCTTTCTCCCTTTATCCATCCTGCCGGGTGGGGGCTTCTCTCTTTATAGCTTTTTCCCGCAATTTTCGTCCGGGATGCCCGCTGCGGCTAGTGTCCAGTCAATCTTGAAAAGATAAAATATTATGCTATCTTATTCTCCGTGAACTCAACAATGGGGATAAA